>JAFVCV010000041.1 GCA_017478965.1 Ruminococcus sp.
AAAATTTCAGGTCCCGGAGGAGACTCATCATAAAAAGACAGTGGGCAGGCTCTGCAACATTTATTGTGAACTTTTAACAAATTTCATATTTTAACAGCAGGCTAAAACAGTACTATCACTAATTTGTTCAAACCTCACTAGAAAAAGTTTTGTATTTGTTCATAATCACGATTTTTTCAGAGATTTGTGATCTATGGGTGACAAACGAGGGATTTTCTGATATTATATTAATAAGGTGTACTTTTTTATGAGGGGGTCGCAAGTAATGTTTACCTGGAATTTTCAGTACGTTTCCAAGGCGAGACTGGCAGAGGCTTTCAGTCAGCTCATGCTGGACTCCAAAAAGGGCGATATACTTGTAAGGATACATACGGCTATCCATATGGAGGAAGAGGCGGTGGACCTGGCAAGGTTCATCAAAAAGCTGGCGCCTGAGGCCCATATCTTCGGGACCAGTACCTCGGCTATCATCAGCTGGGGCAAGCTCATACAGAACCAGTGCGTGGTCTCTGTGACGCAGATGTCAAGGGGCACCGTCAGGACTGCTCTGCTGCCTACGTTTACTGAGGACGGGCTTCCTGTGCCTGAGGAGGAGCTGGCCAGGAGGGTGAGAGACGCTGTGGTGGAGAAGGACACCAGGCTGATGCTGACCTTCCTGACAGGGAAGTATCTGGGTGTATATAATTTCGTGGAAAAGTGCAATGACGTTTTCCCAGGGGTGCAGATGATAGGAGGCCTAGCCAATACCTCGGAGATAAACCTGAGAAGGTTCCTGGATTCCGGCTTTGTTTTCAATGAGACAGGCTATTCAGACAAGGGCATCATACTTGCCTCCATAAGCGGCGATGAGGTGGAGAGCTTCAGCTCATACGCCACAGGTGTTCAGGCCATAGGGGAGGAGTCCGAGATCACGGATACCTTCGGCACCTGTGTGCTCTCCGTCAACGGCAGGGACGCTGCGAGGGAATACCGTATAGGCGTGGGCAATGAGCTGAAGGACAGGCCGGAGCTGACAAATCTTTTCCCCTATGTTTATTCAGATGCCAGCGATATACCTATTTTTGTAAGGTTTTCCGACGACCGGAGCCTGAGCGAGATATTTGACCGGGACGAGCCTATGAACAGGGTCTGGTACCAGAGCCATCAGGGGCTTGACGTGGAGAGCAAGAGAGAGCTCATCTGTGCAAACCATAATGTCAGGGCAGGTAAAAAGCTGAAAAGAGCTTTCATCTATGATCGGAAGGTCATCACCGACAACCGTTCTCTTTTCAGGAGGGTCGAGAATTTCGAGAAGGCAGAGACTATTTTCGGATATTCCTGCATAGCCAGGTCAATGATATATTCAAACTGCGTGAAATGGGAGCTTTCGGCCTATGAGAATTCCAATATGTGCGGCTGTATCACCGAGGGCGAGATAGCTCATGTGGACGGGCGAAACACCTTTGCGAACTGTTCCTTCGTGGTGGCCGTGATAGGAGAGGAGCCGGCGACGCAGAAGTATAATCCTTATGCCTTTTCGCATACGGATTCTCTGGTGGCCGATAACAGGGAGCTGCTGAATTATCTTTACAATATCGAGCATGAGCTGTCGGTGAAGGAGGATCCGGCGGCGGACAGCCTGAAAGCCTTTGTAAGAGACTGTGAGCTCAAGCTGCTTTATTCGGATAAGGACGAGATACCCAATGCAGCGGCCATGAATATGGATATAAAGCTCAAGGGCTATGACCGTATATGTATGATAAACGTCATAGATACCGAGGCCATGAAGATGGTCTTTCCCGAACAGCTCATAGACCTGACCTATAAGAGTTTTACCAGCAAGTGCGTGAGCTTTGCCAAGCAGAAGGGCTATTCTGTATATGTGATAAGCGACTGGCACCTTGCTGTCGGTGCGCCGTCTTATATGTTTGCGCTCTCCGAGTTCGTGGCGGATATGGAGCAGCTGCAAAAGGAGCTTTTTGAGACGGCTGAGGACTATATAGCCATCGTGCCCATATTCTGCGTGCTGGACGACTGCACAGTGGAGGACCTGAATCCGGCGTATAATTCCGCCAGACTGGAGATGGCGAACAAGAATATACAGTTCAGCGTCAGGGATGCAAAGCAGGGTCAGCTGGACGAGGAAAGCATAAGAGAGCGCTACCGCATGGTGAATGTGATAAACTATGCCATTTCCCATGATAAGGTAATTCCCTATTTCCAGGGGATATATGACAACAATACCGGCAGCATACACCACTATGAGGCCCTGATGAGGCTTCAGGACGAGAACGGGAAGATCTACTACCCGGGCAGCTTTCTCGATGTGGCCAGGTCCTACGGGCTGCTGTACGACTCTCTGTCGAAGATGATGATAAGCAAGGTCTTCGAGAAGTTCCGCAATATCAGCGGCAGGAGCGTCAGCATGAACATTGGCATGAGGGATATAAAGAACAGGGATATGGTGGAGTTCATCTATGAGTTCCTTTCTACAGTGGAGCACCCGGAGAACTTCGTTTTCGAGATACTGGAAAACGAGGATATTGACGACTATGATATGATGATGGCCTTTGTGGACAAGGTCCATGAGCTGGGGGGACAGATATCTATAGACGACTTTGGCAGCGGTTTTTCAAATCTTCAGCATATCGCAAATATACATTCGGACTTTCTGAAGATAGACGGCTCCATCGTCAAAAACTGTGTGGACGATGAGCAGAGCGCAAATCTCATCAAGCTCATCTCCGGCTGGAAGACGCTCAGCAGCCAGAAGTTCATGATAATCGCTGAGTATGTGGAAAACCAGGAGATACAGGATCTGCTGCTGAACTTCGGCATTGACTATTCGCAGGGCTATCTGTTCTCAAGGCCCGGGCCGGAGCTGGAACAGGTGTGAGGGACTGACGATGGGAAACAGGAAAAAGGACGAAAAGCTCATATGTATGCTGCTGGAGGACCTTGGCAGCGACTTCTCGAAGGAGCTGGTCAAAAGCGTGGTCAATGCTCTCCCCACAGGGCGCAGCATAAGGCTGGTGGTGCTGCCGGGGAAGTATGACGACGGCCGTGGCGGCAGGACCCTGCATGAATACAAGGCGGTATATAATTCCGTTTTCAGGCTCAGTGAGCTTTGCGAGGTCGATGGGTTCATTATCCACCTTGGCAGCGTCAACGAGAAGGATATGAACAATTTCCAGATATATCAGAGCCTGATGAAAAATAACAGGAGAGTGCCTGTGGTGCTGGTGGCCTCGGACCTGGAGGGGGCCACAACGGTCAATTACGACAACGAGTCAGGCATCAGGGAGGCGGTGGAGTATTTAGTCAACGCCAGCGGTATGATTAAGCTGTGTATGCTCGGCGGCAGGGAAGACAATAAGGACGCAAGGGCAAGGAGAGAGATATTTGAAAGATGTCTTTCGGAATACGGCGTGACTTTGGGAGAGAAGAATTTCATCAATACGGATATGACCGCAGGCTGCGTAGACCAGGCGGGGAAACTGCTGGACGACAACCCTGATGTGCAGGCAATATTCTGCGTGAATGACGCTGTGGCAAAGGGTCTTTACGAGGCCATGGCCCAAAGGGGGCTTGCTCCGGGGGAAGATATACTGGTCTTCGGTTTTGACAACACCAGAATGTCCGGCGAGCTTATGCCGACCCTTACCTCCATAGGCTCAGACAAGGTGACTCTGGGGCAGAAGGCCCTTGAGCTGCTGATGGATAAGATGAACGGGCAGGAAGTAAGCTCCGCCACAGTGCCCACCAGGCTCTATGGCAGGGAGTCCTTTCCCTATGAGATGTACGATTATACCACAGTGGAAATGGTCAATGCGGACCCGGCCTTCATCTACAGAATGTTTGACGACTGTTTTTACAGATACAAAGGCTCCTATGTTGACAGGGAGTCGGTTGATCTGAAGAGACTGTTCTTCGAGTTCATCTCCAGAATGCTGATCGCAATGAAGCGCAGATATATGAGTATAGAGACTTTCGAGGAGCTTTGCGTGATGATAGACAAGTTCTTTGAAAAGGGAGCTATGGAATATACCGACGCCGTAAAGCTCATCAAAAGCATTGAGAGGATCCAGGATGGGATGAACAGAGCGCAGAGGTCCCTGGCGGCCACGGTGCTTGTCAACAGGCTTTTTGCCAGAATGAAGGACAAGGCCATAATCGCTCTTTCAAAGCAGATGCTGGAAAAGGAAACGCAGTATACCTTTGAGCGGGAAAGGCTGGAGGATCTGCTCATCACCGCATTGACTCCGGACCGCAGTCAGGAGAGCATTTTCAGAGGCTTTGGCAAGCTTGGTCTGGACAATTCAGCGCTTTATGTGTTCGACAACCCGGTGGACTACAGCGCAGGCAGGGACACAGTTTTTCCGGAGCAGATAAAGCTGAGGTGCATAATCAGGAGCGGGGAGCTTTATATACTTTCCGGCGAACGTCAGCGGTGCAGGCTCAGCGATATCCTTGACCGGGACGAGCTGACTGCCAGGTGCAGGGGCTTTGCAGCGTTCCCGATATTCTGCGGCGATCTCATATACGGGCTGATGATGTGTGAGCTGACGGGAGATGTATTTGAGCGGGGCGAGTTCATCGCCATGCAGATAGGAAGGTGCTTCGGGCTGTGCCTGCCGGAGCAGTGAGAATAAAAAGGACGGAGCCTGCCGCTCCGTCCTTTTTTCTGATACCTTTTCAGGTCACATCGCTCTTTTTCACAGTGTAAACGCAGGAGTCCACCTTTTCGTCATCGTTGGCGCTGCCGCCGGTGGAGGAGCGCTTGTTGGGGTCAACGCCCTCTACAGTGGTGAACTTGCCGAGTCCCTTGCCCACTACCGAGCCGGGAACACGGAAAGACTCTACGTCTATTGGCTCGACGCTGACTTCCTCAGGCTTATCCAGCTGGGGTATCCATTCATAGGGTACTCTGTAGGCCCTGTAGACCATGTTGCTCCTGAACCTGCCAAAGGTGGACTTGAAGTAGGGATTTATGTATTCCCATACTATCTTGTGGTCCGGCGTCACCTCGATGAGCCTGCCGTCGGAGCCTTCGGTGATGAGGGTGTTGCCGTTGGGCAGACGCTGGGCTGAGCTTATATAGGACGAATAGAATTTCGATGCGTCGCTGAAAAGGAAGAAACCGGCCTCCAGAGGTGTATACTGCCACTTTATCTCCAGGGTCACGGGGTCGAACTGAAGTACTCTGCTGTAGTCCCTGTGAGCATTGTTGACGCCGGTCTTAGAGGCAGGGTTGGGCACGCCGTAGCCGCCCTCGCCGCCGTTGTCGAATACAAGCAGATCGCCTTCGCCGGGCAGTCCCTTGGGGATCATGTGAAGATGGTGCTGGCCGATTATCCAGCCGAGCTTTCTGGTGGCCTCATTTTCGTTGAAATCAGGCCCTAACCGCCATACTATCCTGCCGGTGGCCTTTTCGATGATGGCCAGGATATTGGAATTTCTGGCGTCGAAGATAATATTGTCCGGATGGAAACGCTCATCTCCGCCGTCGTACCACTTGTTCTCTCCTAGGGTGGAGAAATTGTTTATGTGCATCCAGTCTCCGCCGGCGTCGCCGTGGATACCGGGATTTCTGTAAAGGGTGTTGCGTGCGGCTTCGTCAAAGCCCAGCTCCTCGAAATGGTCGCTGGCTTTCCAGCTCCAGAGGATATTGCCCTCCCAGTCCACCTCGATTATCTTGTCGTCAATGAGAGGGTGGCTGGAGATCTCGGGAACGGTCACGTTCTCATGGGTCAGTATCAGGGTCTTGCCGCCGTCGGTCTTAGGCTCGCCGCCGGGATAGTAATAACCTACCGTGGAGCCTTCACGCTGGAAATCGTGGTGCTGTCTTGCCATCCACCGGGGCTCCTCGCCCTCGTCCTCGATGTATTCGGTGTGATCGAATTTCCAGACGATGTTGCCTTCCCAGTCCACCTGTACTAAGTCCAGCTGGTCCTGATAGGACTTTTTGCCGCCCCTTTTGCCTGTGGAGCCAAGTACGTAGCCCCCCGGCAGCAGCTTGTTGGGAAAGCCTTCCAGTCCTGCCCATAGCTGGACCTCTCTGCCGTTCATGTCGATGACCAGCGCACCCTTGACGGAAGGGAATACGGTGTAGCCGTTCCAGGCCTTGTCCTTGTCGTATATCAGTGTCCCCGTGGGGAAAATAGTAGGATAACCCATGATCTGTACCTCATTTCTCTATTTGATAACTGCCCTGAGCTGCTCATCGCTGTAGTTCCCAAGGCTGATGTCTAGTTCAGTCTGATCCTCTGCCGTTACCGAGAAGGCATTTAGCCTGCCGCCGGATAGACCGTCGGATATGTCTTTTATAAGTATGAAAGTTCCTGTTGACGGAGCGTTCTCTGATCTGAGGGGAAGTATGCCTTTTTCGAGCAGCAGAAGGTCAGTGCCGTTTTCGTAGCCTGCCGCTATGACAGCAGTAGTCCCGGCGGCGATAAGATAGTCAGCGGTTTCTCCGTCAAGCTCCCTGATGACCTTTGCTGTGGCCGGGACTGCGGAGAACTGTGCGTTCCTTATGCGAAAACCCGGATATCTGCCCTTCAGATACCCCACACGTTCTCTGATATGACCAAGGTCCTGCACCGGGCAGCTGTCCTGCTGGGCCGCAAGCTCTCCTGCCTTGTAGGGCAGCGCCTGCTCAGCGTAGTCTTTGTCGCCCTTATCAGGCACCCTGTCAGTGATGACGTAAAGAGCTGCGTCCTGAGTCAGGGGGCGTTTATTGTATTCAAGCTGCTCATAGCTGTATCTTGCCATGGCTGTTCCTCCTCATTTGTCCACGCCGTCCGGCTTATTTTGTAAGAGTCACTCTGTCAGGGAAAGCCTTCTCGATGGCAGAGGTGTTTATGAAGTCTCTGATGTTGTAGGCCTCGGGGTATTTGTTCTGGCCTAAAGCCCATTCGTTCACGTTATCCAGGTTCGCAGCGCCTTCCTCTGTGAAGCCGATGACTATGGTGCGGGTCTTCCAGTCGGACTTGAACTGCTCGGCGTCGATACCGAACTTAGCGGATATCCTGTCTGCGGCGGAGTCAAGGTCGTTGTTTATGAACTGAACGCTCTCGTCAAGGGCACTGAGATAATCTGCCAGCAGATCGGCGTTCGCATCTATGAAACCGTCGGTAGTTACAAGGTAGGAGCCTACCACGCTGCCTACCTCATCAGAGGTAGCGGCTAACTTCCAGCCTATCTCCTCATATTTCTTTGCCTGCGAGCCGGAGGCTACCACTGCGGATGCCTCGCCGTTGGCTGCGGCAGCCAGAGCGGTCTGGGTGGAGTCGGTGTTGACGGCCTTCTGAGTTGCCGGGTCAAGGCCAAGGGCTACCTGGCCCTGCCAGTTATAGTACTCGGAAACAGTACCGATATGGGTTATCCAGCCTGCGCTGTCGGCAAGCTTTGAAACGTCGTCCGCATATTCGGGGGCCACATATACGCCGCCGTCGGTGGCCTTAGATGAAGACAGCTCAGCGAACAGGTCCAGGTCAGTGTCGTGCAGAGTGTTGCCGATCCTGTTGACGGCTGCGAAATCAGCCAGAAGGCCTGTGTCAGCGGTGCCGTTCACAATGGCATCAACTGTGTTTATGCCTGCCACGTATTCTGTGGTCTCAAGCTTTATGCCGTGCTTTTCAAAAATACCCTCCTCAGTCCCGATGAAGTCAGCATACTGGTCAGGCTGACCGGTCATGATCGCAACTCTCAGGGTCTTCAGCTCCTTGCCGTCCTCAGTCTTTGTGACTGCCGGGCTGTTGGCAGCCGACGCTTTGGCTCCGCAGCCTGTCAGCGTCCCGGCAGCTAAAGCTGCCACGGCTGCTGCTATGATTATTTTTCTGTATCCCTTGTTTGCATTTATGTTTTTCATTTAAGATTACCTCCAAAAATTTCTGTGATCTTTTTAGATCCATTTACTTAACGCCAAATCTCTTCAGTGACTTCCTGCCGGCGAATTGCAGGAGCCTGTCTGCCGCAAAGCCTATCACCGCCAGGCTCACTATGCCTGCGAATGCCCAGCCGGTCTTGTAGTAAAGCTTTGAGCTGTTTATCAGATAGCCCAGTCCGTCGCTGCCCACCAGCATCTCTGCGGCGATTATGCAGATTATCGACGAGCTCAGGCCAAGTCTTACGCCTGTGAATATATTCGATACCGCCGAGGGTACCATTACCGTGAAGAATATCCTTGCCTTCGAGCTTCCCATACAAGAGGCCGCCTCGATGAGGGAGCGGTCCGTTGAGGCCACGCCTGCGATGGTGTTGACGAAGATCGGGAAGAAGGATGCGTAAACTATCAGCGCTATCTTCGACTTGTCTCCCACGCCGAACCACATGAGAAACAATGTGGTCAGCGCTATGGCCGGCACGAACCTGAAAAAGCTCAGTATGGGTTCGATGAGCCATCTTATGGGCCTGAAACTGCCTACCGCCAGGCCCAGCGGGACCGCCGTAACGACCGCTAACAGCCAGCCCCTTACAACTCTCCATACGCTTGCGATGATGTCCGCCTGCAAAGTGCCGTCTTTCCAGAGAGTCTTTATGCTGTCGAGAGTCTCTTTCGGGCTGGGGAGGAAGTATTCGTCATATCCAAGGGACCCGAGCCCCCAGACGGTCACGACTATTATCCAGGAAATGATGCCGCAGCGCAGTATCTTTTCCGGGAGATTTGTATTCCTGGTCTGTTCCATAAAGATCCCTCCTCAGATGTAGTATACTTCGCCGCTCACAAGGGCGCTGTTGCCGACTATCTCGGTGGAGCTGTCATCGAAGGTGTAGAGCTGCCTTATCAGCACCTTCACCTTGTCGCCCTTCTTCGGAGCCTCAGACCCTAACGGCATCCTGCCCGTCAGCACCAGAGTGCCGATATCTACCTTGACCTCGTAGGCGCTGCCCCTGAAAGAAACGTCCGCTACCGTGCCGTCCTCCATGGCCGTCTCAAAATCGTGGTGGCCGTTGTCGGTGAATTTGTGTATCTCGATGAACTCCGGCCTTATGACAGCCTTATGCTTGCCCTTGACGTGCTCAAAGCCCTTGAGCCTGCTGTAATGCTCGATGACAGTGCTCTGTCCGATGAACTGAGCCACGAAAGGCGTCTTTGGGTTGAGATATATCTTATCCGGCGCTCCGGTCTGTTCGACCCTGCCGTTATTGGTGATTATTATCTCGTCCGCTACCTCGATGGCCTCGTCCTGGTCGTGGGTCACGAAAATGCTGGTAATGCCTATCTTGTCGATAGTCTCCCTAAGCCAGGTCCGCAGCTCTTTCCTGACCTTTGCGTCGATGGCAGCAAAGGGTTCGTCAAGCAGCAGCAGCTCCGGATTAGGGGCCAACGCCCTTGCAAGAGCCACACGCTGTCTCTGGCCGCCGCTAAGCTGGTCGGGGTACCTTTTTTCCAGTCCCGGCAGGCCCACAAGCTCCAGCAGCTCTTTGACCCTGTTGTCGATGAACGCCTTGTCTTTTTTCTGTATCTTCAGTCCGTAGGCAATGTTGCTGTAAACGTTCAGATAGGGGAAAAGGGCGTAGCTCTGGAACACGAAACCTATGCCCCTTTTGCTGGAGGGCAGGTCGTTGACCAGCTTATCCTCGATGAAAATATCGCCGCTGTCCTGCTTTTCAAGTCCTGCTATCATTCTGAGTATAGTGGTCTTTCCGCTGCCTGACGGCCCAAGCAGACCTATCAGCCGGCCTTTTTCAATACCGAAGGAAACGTCGTCCGACGCCTTCATGCTGCCAAAGCTCTTGTTTATGTGCTCCAGCCTTATGTACATTCTTTTCAGCACCTTTCCTCTTGCGTTGTCTGCGGTCACAGCTCAGTTCAACATCGTCCGTTCCTTGCGTTGTGCCGTACTGTCCTGATAAGCTGTTTTGTCATTATCTTTACAGTCCTTCCACTATTCATAGTAATCTGATATGTTTTCTATGCTTTGGATTATATCACTACTTTGCGCCTTTGTCAATAGGGTGATAGCAATTTTGTGCGAAGTTTCATTTTGGACTTAGGTATGCTCAAAATTATTGTAGATAATTCATATATGAACACTATGATTAGATGGCACCGGTATCTATAGTCCTTTTTCGCACGAAAGGCCCGTGCTGCTGATTTTTTTCGCTGCTATTGACAAAAGGGAGAAAGTGGTGTATACTAAAGTTAATCCTATGATTTTGGTATGAATTAAGGTGAATAACTTGAATAATGACAAAACAGAGACGGCGGACAGCATCGGCATGGTCCGCTGCATAAGCGTCGATCACAGGAGCGCACCCTCTGCTTTCAGAGGCAGGCTCAGCTTTGACACTGACACACAGAAGAAGATGCTCAGGGCGGTAAGGGGCCTCAACGGCCATGGGGTGCTGATCTGCACCTGCTGCCGCACAGAGCTTTACCATACCTGTGATGATGGGAAGGTCCTTGACCTTATAGGCAGCTACAGCGGGCTCCGTCGGGATGAACTGCTTGAACATATAAGAAAGTATAGGGGCGAAAAAGCCCTCCGCCATCTTTTCAGGGTCTGCGGGGGACTGTGCTCGATGGTCCTTGGGGAGGACGAGATACTGAGACAGGTCAAGGAGGCCTATGCCCTTGCCGCCGGAGAAGGGGCTGCGGGGCCGGTGCTCAACAGATGTTTTCAGTCTGCGGTGGCCTGCGGCAAAAAGATAAGGACCGACACGCCTATTTCCAGACTGGCCGTTTCCTACAGCACCCTTGCGGCTAACAAAGCGGCAGCTTTCTGCCAGGGGCCAGGCCGGGTCCTGGTCATCGGGGCCGGGGGCGAGATAGGTTCGTCGGCAGTAAAGAACCTGCTGTCTCATAAGGACATCACGGTGGTCGCCGCACTGAGGAGCCATGGCTTTGATACACTGCTGCCCCCTGAGGTGGAAAGGGAGGCATATCCTGAGCGCATCGCAGCCATCGCCGGGGCAGACGTGGTCATAAGCGCCACAAAAAGTCCCCACTACACTGTCACCCTTTCACAGCTCAGAAAGGAGGGCGTAAGGGGCAGAAAATTGTTCATCGACCTGGCGGTCCCGGCGGATATAGATGAGGAGATAGGCAGTGCGGAGGGCTTTGAGCGCCTTGGGATAGACGATTTCAGGACCCTTGCCAGCGACAACCTGTCTGCAAGGCTGGACAGCGCCCAGCTGGCCGGTCAGATAGTGGAGGAGGAGCTTTCTCAGCTGGAGAAGGAGCTTATATACAACGACTATCTTCCCATGGAGCAGAGCCTTGCCGCCGCCCTGGAAAAAGACCCACGCAAGGTCCTGCACCGCCTGAAACGTGATCTTGACCCTGAACAGCTCAGGGCCGTGCTCAGAACTCTCTCGGAGGTGTGAGATGGGGTATTTTCCTTTTTTTATAGACATCAGCAAAAAGCCCTGCCTTATAGTGGGCGGGGGGACCGTGGCCCTCAGGAAGGCTGAGAAACTGCTGCCCTTCGGGCCGGAGATAAGGGTCGTTGCCCCTAAGATATGCAAAGCGCTGCGGGAGATGGACCTGGTTTTCGAGGAAAGGCCCTTTGAGGACAGGGACCTTCAGGGAGCTTTTATGGTCATCGCCGCCACGGACGACAGTGAGGTCAACGGCAGGATTTACCGGCTCTGCACCAGGGACGGCATACTGGTGAATTCGGTCGATGATATGGAAAACTGCGGCTTTATCTTCCCGGCCCTGGTGAAAAAGGACAGCCTTACCGTTGGGATAAGCACATCGGGCACCGCCCCGGCGGCCGCTAAGCTCATGAGAAAAAGGATCGAGGAGCTGCTGGACGACAGATTTCTCCGTGCTGCCGAGCTTTATGCTCTTTGCAGGGGAGAGCTTAAAGAGCGCTTTAACGGTGAGGACGAACTTGCAAATGCTGCGGACCGTTTGCTGAAATTCTGCATTGAGTCCAAAAAAATTCCCACAAAAGAAATGGCGGAGGAGTTTATCAGAGAGCTGGTGAAAAAATGAAGGTGCGCATAGGTACCCGTGGCAGCAGGCTGGCTTTGGCCCAGTGCAGCCTGGCAGAACAGGAACTGTACAAAAAAATACCCGGCATAGAAATAGAAAGGGTCATTGTCTCTACCCACGGCGACAGAGTGACCGACAGGCCGCTCAGCAGCCTTGGGGGAGCCGGAGCCTTTGCCGGCGACATAGAAAAGGCTCTCCTGGAGGGCCGGATCGACATAGCCGTCCACAGCGCCAAGGACCTTCCGGCTGTTCTTCGGCAGGGGCTGACCGTCCGGGCGGTGCTTGAAAGGGAGGACCCATCGGAGGTGTTCATTTTCGGCTCCGGGGACCCCTTTGCCGCTGTAGGCACCGGCAGCATAAGGCGCCGTGCCGCCTTCGGAGGTCTGTATCCCCAGGCGGTATTCAAGGATATCAGGGGCAATGTCGACACCAGGCTCAGAAAGCTCCGGGAGGGCCTTTACAGCGGCATCATACTTGCGGCGGCAGGACTGCGGCGGCTGGGGATATTCGATGAGACGGTGAACAAGCGGGTCTTCTCTCCGGAGGAGCTGCTGCCCGCTCCCTGTCAGGGCATCATTGCCCTTGAGAGCCGTATGGGCGAGCTGGAGGATATACTGAAAAGCGTTGACAGTGAACAGAGCCATTTCGCCTTTGATGCCGAGCGGGCGGTCATGGAGCTGCTGGGGGGCAGCTGTTCTCAGCCAGTGGGGGCTTACTGTAAGATGACGCCCGGCGGTCCGGAGCTGTGGGTGACAAAAGACGGCATAAATAAGGCCAGCGCCAATGGGTACCTTAGTCCCGGGGAGCTGGCGGAGCAGGCGGTGAAAATGCTATGAAGGGCTTTGTACATATAGTAGGGGCGGGCTGCGGCTCGGCGGACCTGATAACTGTCCGGGGGCGGGAGCTTTTGTCCGGCTGTCAGGTGCTCATCTATGACGCACTTATTGACCCGGCCCTGACGGAGCTGGTCCCTGTCGGAGCCGAAAAGATAGCAGCGGGCAAAAGGGCGGGCCATCACAGCGCCGCCCAGGAAAGCATCTGCGAGCTTATTGCCGCCAGGGCCATGGAGGGAAAGACCGTGGTAAGGCTCAAGGGCGGGGACCCCTTTGTTTTCGGAAGAGGCGGCGAGGAGATACTTTTTTTGCAGGAAAAAGGCATACCCTACGATATAACTCCGGGGATATCGTCATGTGTGGCGGCCCCGGAGCTTGCGGGGGTCCCGGTGACTCACAGAAAGCTCAGCCGTGGCTTTCATGTCATGACCGTTCACACTGCCGAGGGGGACGCCCAGCTGTCCCAGTGCGCAAAGCTGGAGGGAACTCTGGTCTTTCTCATGGGGGCCGCAAAGGCCGGGCTGATAGCCCGCAGTCTTATAGAGGGCGGTATGTCTCCCACGACTCCGGCCGCCTTTATCTCCCGTGGGGGGACCCCGGAGCAGAGGTCGGTGAAAGGCCCCCTTTTCAGGCTTGAAGAGCTTTCGGCAGGACTGGAGCCTCCGGCGGTCATAGTGGTGGGGGGAACGGCGGACCTTGACCTGGCGGCCAGGTACCGTGCCAGTGTCACCGTCACCGGGACCGCCGCCTTTGAGCATAAGCTTTGCCCGATGCTGAGAAACTGCGGGTTTGAGGTGAAGGAACTGCCGACAGCTTTTGTGGAGGAGATGGACTTCGACCTGCCTGAGCTTTCAGACTACGGCTATCTTGTCCTGACATCGGTGACGGGGGCAAGGATATTTTTAAACAAGCTTGGACAGGAGCGCATCGACCTGAGGTCGCTGTCAGATCTGAAACTGGCCGTCATCGGCAGCGGCACCGCCGCAGTTCTGGAACAGCGGGGACTTTACCCGGACCTGCTGCCGGAGACTTATACCGCAGGAGCTCTGGGAAGGGCGCTTGCAAAAAGCTCAAAGGGCAGAAGAGTGCTGATATTAAGGGCCGAAAAAGGCTCCCCGGCACTGACAGAGGAGCTGGAGCGGGGCGGCATAGCCTATGATGAGATAAAGACCTACAGGGTCACGGGCGGTCAGGCTGCCGCCGTGGAAACGGACTTTCTGGTGTTTGCCAGCGGTTCGGGAGCAAGGGCGTTTTTTGAAAACGGAGGCTCGGTGGGGAAAGGGACCAGGATCCTTTGCATAGGGCCTTCTACCGGGGCAGCCCTGAAAGAATACCGGGATGACAGTCCCATCATCCCGAAGGAATACACCGCAGAGGGGATAGTCAAGGCCCTTTTGCAGGAAACGGAGGAAAAGTGATGAGAAGATTCAGAAGGCTCAGAGCCAGTGAGAGCATCAGAAGGCTGGTAAGGGAAACACATATCGAAAAAAGCAGCCTTATCTACCCGATATTTATAGAAGAGGGCGAGAACATAAAAAAGCCTGTGGACTCCATGCCGGGGGTATTCAGATGGTCCGTTGACAGACTTGGTGAGATAATGGAGCCGGTGAGGGCGTCGGGTATCTCAGGAGTACTGCTTTTCGGCATACCGGCTCACAAGGATCCCCTGGGGACCTCTGCCTATGACGATAACGGAGTGACCCAGAACGCCATAAGAAAGATAAAGTCAGAGTATCCCGGAACGCTGGTGATAGCGGACGTTTGTCTGTGCGAATATACTGACCACGGCCACTGCGGCGTGGTCGAAAACGGCAGGATAGTCAACGACCTGACCCTGCCCCTGCTGGCCAAGGAGGCAGTGAGCTTTGCTAAGGCCGGAGCAGACATCATCGCCCCATCGGACATGATGGACGGCAGAGTGGCTGCGATCCGCAGCGCCCTTGACAATGAGGGCTTTGAGGATATCCCCATACTTTCCTACAGTGCGAAATTTGCCTCCGGCTACTATTCGCCTTTCCGTGACGCTGCGGATTCCGCACCGTGTTTCGGGGACAGGCGGACATACCAGATGGACTGCGCCAACGGCAGAGAGGCCATGCGTGAGATAAGGGACGACATCGAGGAGGGGGCCGATATGGTGATGGTCAAGCCGGCCCTGGCCTATCTGGACCTTATCAGGCGGGCTAAGGACAGCTTTGATCTGCCCCTGGCCGCCTACAATGTCAGCGGAGAATACTCCATGGTAAAGGCCGCCGCCGCCATGGGCTGGATAGATGAGCGCCGGATAGTCATGGAAAACCTTACCGCCATAAAACGTGCAGGGGCAGATATGATAATAACCTACCACGCACTTGATGCGGCAGGCTGGCTGGAGGAAGACAGATGATGGCCGAACTTAATATTGAAAAGTCCAGAAAATTGTACGAAAACGCTCTCGGTCTTATGCCCGGGGGAGTGAACAGTCCTGTCAGAGCCTGCAAAAACGTCGGCAGAACGCCTCTTTTCATAGAGAGCGCCAAGGGCAGTACCGTCACCGACGCTGACGGAAATACCTACATCGACTACATCTGTTCCTGGGGACCGAATATCCTTGGGGCCGCCGATGACGAGGTCATCGCCGCCGTAACTGAGACCGCCCGCCGTGGCCTGACCTTCGGGGCCTGCCATAGAGGCGAGGTGGAGCTTGCGAAGGCCATAAAGCGAAATTACCCCAATATGGAACTGCTGCGGCTGGTGAATTCCGGCACCGAGGCTGTCATGAGCGCCGTAAGGGCAGCCAGGGGCTATTATTCCACACAGGGCAGGTCAAGGGACAAGATAATTAAATTCGTGGGCTGCTATCACGGACACAGCGACGGTCTGCTGGTAAAGGCCGGGTCGGGCCTGATGACGAACTCTGTCCCCGACAGCGGGGGAGTGCCGGCGGGAGCTGCCAGGGACACTCTGCTGGCGGAGTATAACTCACTTTCCTCAGTAAAAGCGCTGTTCGAGTCCTGCCCTGAGGATATTGCCGCAGTCATAGTGGAGCCATGTGCGGCCAACATGGGCGTGGTCCCCCCGGAGGAGGGATTTTTGCAGGGCCTCAGGGACCTGACTGAAAGCTATGGAGCTTTACTCATCTTTGATGAGGTCATCACCGGGTTCCGTCTGGCCCTGGGCGGTGCAGCCGAGCGCTACGGCGTAAGGCCGGATATGACTGTCCTCGGCAAGATAGTAGGCGGCGGTATGCCCTTGGCGGCCTACGGCGGCCGTGGGGACATCATGGAGTGTGTATCGCCCTTAGGCTCAGTTTACCAGGCCGGCACTCTTTCGGGGAACCCGGTGGCGGTGGCGGCGGGTCTTGCCACCGTAAGAAGGCTCGAAAGTGACCCCGGGATCTATGACCGGCTCGAAAAGTCCTCGGCGGCCCTGGAGAAGGCAATGAGGTCCGCCGGACTCAACGTGAACCGTCAGGGATCCATAATGACGCCTTTCTTCACCGACCGTCCCGTCAGAGACTATTCCGGCGCTGTATCATGCGATACCGGGGCCTATGCAGAGTATTACGGATATATGCTCCGAAACGGCATCTACATCGCCCCTTCTCAGTTCGAGGCAATGTTCGTAAGCGCCGCCCACACCGATGAGGACATAGCCCGCACTGCCCAGGTCATAAAGGGATATGCGCAAAATTTTATCTGACAATATGAAATGGACCGCCCCGCTTTGCGATCAGATCACAAAGCGGAGCGGTCCATATATCTCTGCCGGCATTTTAAGCAAGCTTCCAGCTGCCTGCTCTCTGCTGTTCTTCCCATAGAGCCGCATATCTGCCGCCCTTTGACAGCAGCTGTGAATGGGTGCCTTGCTCAGCTATCTTTCCGCCGTCAAGCACGATGATGTCATCTGCATTCATCACCGACTGCAAACGGTGGGCAATGACAAGCACCGTTTTGTTTTTCACCAGCTCGTCTATCGCCCGCTGGATAAGCACCTCGTTCTCGGGGTCGAGGCTTGCGGTAGCTTCGTCGAGAAAAACTATCGGCGCATCGGAAAGTATCGCCCGAGCGATGGAAATGCGCTGCTTTTCGCCGCCCGAAAGTGTGGAGCCGCCCTCGCCCACCACCGTGCTGTAGCCTTCTGGCAGTGACATGATAAAGTCGTGGCAGGCGGCAGCTTTTGCGGCTGCGATCAGCTCCTCATGGGTCGCATTCGGCTTTCCCAGCCGGATATTCTCCTCGATGGTGTCCTTGAAAAGATAAACGTCCTGAAAGACCATGCTTATCTTTGACAGCAGATGCTCCTGAGTCATGCACGTTATCGGCACTCCGCCGATGCTTATCTCGCCGCCCTGAATGTCCCAGAACCGTGCCAGCAGCCTTGCTACAGTTGTTTTGCCCGAGCCCGAAGCCCCCACCAGCGCTACGAATTTCCGCTCGGGGATATCAAAGCTTAGACCC
>JAFVCV010000006.1 GCA_017478965.1 Ruminococcus sp.
AGCTACGGCAGCGCCGACCCTGTTCTTTCCGCCCAGCTTGCGGAGCTTTTTCTGCGCCTTTCACCTCCTCAGTCACGCCACGTGATAAGCATTATTCAGGATATTTTAGGATAGTTACCTCGGTCAGTTCTGGGACCGGGGATTTTTTATGCCCTTTTGCAGGAAATACCCCCGGGCCGTGGGTCCGGGGGTATCTGTTTCAGAACGGAACGTCCGAATCAAAAAAGTCGTCTATGCTAAAGGGGTCCTCGTCCTGAGGGACCTCTGCGGTGATGGAGTAGGGCTTTATCTTGTCCACCAGCCGGGCCCTTTCGCCCCTTGTCACCAGATAGGCTTTGTCCCTTGGCATCCACAGCACCTTCGTCACCGGGATATCCGCATACAGCGAGATGAACTCGGCGGTCTTGGCGTCGTTGCCCCCAAGGTAGAGAATGTGGTCGCAGTTGTTGACGATGGTCATGGCGGCGCTCTCTTTATAAATGGTATAGAGCTGCGTAAGGCTCTGCAAGATAAGGCTTACGCTGATGTCCCTGGACCTTATGACCGAGATCATCTTGTCGAAATTCGCCACGTTGGTGTTGGTGGCGAAGTCGTCCATGATGACCCTTACCGGCACCCTCAGCCTGCTGCCGGGACTTCGGTCGGCTTCCACACACAGCTCGTGTATCACCTGCGCATAGAACAGGTTCACTATCTTGTCGAAGGTCCTGTCCGTGTCGCTGATGTTCAAAAACAGCGCACAGTGCTCTCTTCCCAGGGTGGCCAGCCTGAAATCCGACTTCCCGAAGAAAAGCTTTTCGGCCTCCTTGAAGTTGAAGATGTCTATGGCCTCGGTGACGAACTGGCATATGCAGGCCCAGGTCTTGTCGGCTCCCATGACGCCCCTGAACATGAAGTACTTCTTCGAGGCAAAGCTCTCTGGCCTTTTCAGCGCCCATTCCTCCAGAAAGGCTATATATGGGGCGCCCTTTTCGTTAAGGCTCTGGTTGTACTGCGAGTTCATTACCCCGTAGACCTCCGCTACCGTTCTGAGATTTTGTTCCTCCGGCTCGAAGGCCTCCTTGACGAAGGACACCAGGCAGGCCAAGACCGTCTTAGCGCTCTCGTCCCAGAAAGGCTCCTTGGAATCAAGGGCAGGGGCCAGGGCGTTTACCACGGTCATGACGTCCTGCTCCCTGACCTGTCCCTCACTGTCCATGGCGATATAGTCCAGGGGATTATAGGTGTCAGAATTTTCCGGCTCCACCAGGTCGAACAGCACGGTCCTGTAGCCGCTGGCCCTGAGGTAGGGGCCGTACTTCTTGTAAAGGTTGCACTTGGTGTCGGCCACCACGATGCTCCCCGACAGCTGTATTATGTTGGGAATGACATAGCCGCCGGTCTTTCCGGCCCCGGTGGGTCCGATGATGAGGTCGTTGTTGTTCAGCCCCGTTTCATAGATGTCGTTGGAGACACTTACGTTCTCGGCTAACAGCCTTTCACCGTAATACGTATCAGGTTTCATTTCTCATCTCTCCTTTTTTGTCGTTCCGGCCGTGATGCTTATGTTTTCTCTGTCAGAAAAGCCCGGTGCTGTCCTTTATCTCCTCCGTAGCAAGCCCGAATCCTATGGCCTCGCTGACGTCGAACCAGCTGTCCTTCTCGGTCTTTTTAAAGACCTCTTCCTCAGGTTTGCCGGTGCGCTGGGAAATTATTTTCACCAGCTTGTTCCTGGTCGCCTTCAGGTCGTTGAGCTTTTCCTCGATCTCCCCGGGTTTCTGTCCGCTGAAATCGGCGTTGGAAAAATGGGGGTCGTGTATCATTATCCTCGAATGGGGGAGCATCATGCGCTTAGTGCCTGCCAGGAAAAGTATGGCACCCATACTTGCGGCGTCCCCTATGCAGACCGTAGTCACCGGCGAGGTCATCATAGTGATGAAGTCATAGACCGCCAGTCCCGACGAAACTTCGCCCCCGGGGCTGTTTATGTAGAGCTTTATCTCCTCTCCCGGTGCGTCAGTCTCCAGATACATCAGCTGCTTGATAAGAGAAGTGCAGCTCTCCTCATTGACCTGGTCGGTAAGGAATATCTTCCTCTTAGTCAGCAGCTCGTCCACTATCCTGACCGGCTCCCGGCCCTTGGCTGTCTCTCTGATTATGTTAGGTGTTATCACCATTTTCACACATCTCCTTTCAGTAGTCTCTCAGGCGGCCGCCCTTACCTCCCGGCTGTCTCATAAGGCTTTAACAAAAGCGCATATACTATCTTATACCCTCTGAGAATGTATTTTTCCTGAGCAGGGTAATCCGAGCTGTAGATGTAGTCTGCGGCCAGCATCAGCATATCCCCCAGGGTGAAAGACTCCATGTCACCCACGGTCCTCGGCGGGAGAGCGCCCTCTCTCGACCCCTCCGGCTCTTCATCACCGTCGTCCAGTCCGTCATAATTATCCTCGTCTTCTGCGGGAGGCTCTACGGGATAGGTGTAAAACTCCCTCATAAGTTCGATATAGTTCATATCCGGCACCATTAGCTCATACTGCAAATATTCACAGTATCTGTAAAGGTCCATGGAAAGGAAGAGCCTGTGGACCGAGTCCGGCGTGACAGGGGCCGCCATAGTGCTCCTGAGCCTTCTGACAAATCCCTTCATCTCTTCCTTATCGTCAGCAACGGAGTTCCCTGAAGGTCCGCTCATCTACTTCTCACCTCTTTCGTTAAGATAACCCTTGCCTATCTGCGAGAAATACTCTATCGGCATAGCCGCCCGGCCGTAATCAGAGGGCGACTCCGGCTCATTGCCGTCAAGGCTGTAGTCGGCCATAGAGCAGGTCCTTGAGAACAGTTCCCTGAGGGTACAGTCTCTGTCGCCAAGACCCAGCCTGTTTCTTATGATCGGCACTGGCTCCTTCTTCCATCTGAGGGCTTTTGAGAAAAGCTCTTCCGCCGGCAGCTCCCCGAAAGCCCTGAAAATGGCCCCGATGGACTCGCCGTCGAATACGGCTCCCAGCCGGGCGCTTTCCCTGAATTCCTCAAGCCTCATAGTTTCTCCTTTCTGTGTACCTCTTTACACTTTCCATAGCCTGCTGTCGTTTAGTTGTGGTGATATGAATTGTACCACTATTTTGGCCAAAAGTCAATGGCCCTCAAAGCCGTTTTCATACCCATGGGAAAAATAATGCCCATCATGACCGGGATATATCACCATCTGCATCATAGGGGAGAAAAATCCCCATCGCAGACATCAAAAATGAATAAAATGTTAAATCTGCAAAAGCCGAAGACCCGCCCTTGACAAAACCGGGTCTCTGTGATATAATAATTAAGTTGAATGCGCCAGTAGCTCAGCTGGATAGAGTGACTGGCTACGAACCAGTAGGTCGGGGGTTCGAGTCCCTCCTGGCGCACCAGAAACGCCCTTGTCGCTAATGCGGCAAGGGCTTAGTTAATAGTGAAGAGTGAATAGTGAATAGTTTAGAGCGCCTAACAGGGCGTTTCTGTACTATTCACTATTCACTCTTCATTTTTCACTATTCACTTCAAAGGAGCGAACATAATGAACAGCCCGATTTTAGAAAAATCTCTAAAATTTGCTGCAAGGATAGTTAAGCTATATCAGTATCTAGTCAAAGAGAAAAAAGAAAGAATTATTTCAAAGCAGATCATCAGAAGCGGCACCTCCATCGGTGCAAATGCCAATGAAGCAGCATACGGTGTCAGCGCAAATGATTTTATATCGAAAATGCTGATCGCAACTCTTAAAACAGTAAAAGAAAGAAAAAATTAATGTCATCTTTTTCGTTCGCCACTCACATTACAAAAGCCCGCAGATACGGGGATCCACAGCTTTCGTAGGTTTACGGAGGCTGTGTTTTTTGCCATTTTTTGCTTTTAGGGCACTATTTGGTCACTATTTTTGATTTCCGCCTTTACCAAATGCCGCTGAAAGGGGCTTTTGGGGTTTCATATTTTTGTGTGAGAGTGTTTTGTTTTTTTCTTTTCGTGTATTGACATTCGTCTGTCAATGTGATATAATCAAAATGCTGGTTCGGAGGGCAAAACATTCGATAGAAATGTAATGCTGGATAAGACCGCAGGCTGAAACGCTTGCTGTTTTGTCCGGCTTTTTTGTTTGGAGGTATATATGAAAAACAATAGCTTTACTGAGGAAGCGATTTTACCAAAGCTCCTGAAATTTATGCTGCCCGTGCTGTTTGCAATGTTTTTGCAGTCACTATATGGCGCAGTTGACCTGCTGGTGGTGGGAAAATTCTGCACAAACGCAGATGTTTCCGCTGTCTCAACAGGCTCGCAGATAATTATGACTATCACTAACCTTATAGTCAGCTTTTCAATGGGTATAACCGTTGCAGTCGGTCAGAAGATAGGGCAGAAGCGCCCCGAGGAGGCGGCGCAGACTATCGGCACAGGCCTTGTTATCTTTGCAGTAACAGGTCTGGCATCTACGGTCATAAGTGTGCTCGGTGCGGGGCTCTTGGCAAGGATAATGCAGGCTCCAGCGGAGGCCTTTGACGTTACTGCCGATTACATAAGGATATGCGGTGCGGGCTTTCTTATCATAACAGCGTATAATCTGCTGGGCAGCATTTTCAGAGGACTGGGAGACTCAAAAACTCCCCTTATCGCCGTAGGGATAGCTTGTGTGTTCAATATCATAGGTGATCTGCTCTTTGTTGCGGTGTTCGGACTTGGAGCGGCGGGTGCCGCACTGGCGACAGTGATCGCACAGCTTATAAGCGTTATCATTTCACTTTTTATTATTCGCCGCACAAAGCTGCCCTTTGAGTTCCACAGGTCAAATATAAGGCTTGTAAAAGCAAGTGCCGCCTCAATATTTCGCATTGGCACGCCTATCGCTTTGCAGGATTTTCTTGTAGGGGTATCCTTCCTTGTGATGCTTGCTATAGTAAACAGTCTGGGTGTTACGGCCTCGGCGGGTGTGGGCGTTGCTGAGAAGGTGTGTGCATTCATAATGCTTGTGCCTGCGGCATTTATGCAGTCGATGTCTGCATTTGTCGCACAGAATTACGGCGCAGGGCTTATAGACCGTGCAAAGCAGGCACTCAAAACAGGCATAGCGGTATCCTTCTTTTTCGGGGTAATAATGTTCCTGCTGACCTTCTTCCGAGGTGACCTGCTGGCGGGCATTTTCTCAAACGACAGCGAGGCGATAGCCAACGCCTGGGACTATCTTAAGGCCTATGCTATAGACTGTCTGCTTACCTGCTTTCTGTTTTGCTTTATTGGCTTCTACAACGGGATACAGCGCACCACCTTTGTAATGATACAGGGCGTCTGCGGAGCGTTTCTTGTGAGGATACCTGTTGCATTCATCATGCAGCATTTCGGTGGCGGCTCGCTGTTTCTCATAGGGCTTGCAACACCCTGCTCGACTGTCTTGCAGATAATTCTCTGCTTTGCGGTCTATGCAAGGTTTGGCAGGCAGGAAATAAAGCCAAAATAAGAAAAAAACGCCCGACAGAGTTTAGTTTCTCTGTCGGGCGGTATCTGTTTGTGTGCTTATGCACCTTTGTGTCTTAGCATTACGTTTGCTATGGTCTCGGCCGATATATCATCGGCATCTTTAAGCATATGGAAATAATGATCGGTAGTTGTGCTGACTTTGCTGTGCCCTGATCTGCGTGAGATGCTGACAGGGTCGATGTGAATGAAGCACACCACGCTCGCTATTGTGTGTCTGGATGCGTGGGGATCAATATGGGGAAGTCCATGCTTTTCCGAGTATTCGTCCAAGAGATCTGTGACTGGATCGGGGTCCATAGGCTTACCCTCATTACCTGATTTTTCCTGAAAGAACAGGAAGTTTGTATCGTGCCAGCGGTCACCGTACTTGGCTTTAGTCTCTTCGTACCACTTTAGGCTATCAGGCTTTTTTTAAGAAATCGCCTGAAAAAGCATCTGACTTTTGGAAAACGATACATTCGGCAATGGCAAATTTCAGTGAGATAGCTGTCACGATCCAGCAGAGCTTTATGCGAAAAAAAGAGACCGACAACAAGCTCGCTGCCATTTTGAAAAAGATAGAAAACGGTTCAGCCGATATGAATGATATGTCGGAATACTCCCCAGGCTGGGCTACCTCGCAAGGCAGGCGATCTATGCCGCATACCGTGACGAAACAGGCACCAGCCCCGATTGGAGTGAAGTTCAAGCTGCCGTTGACGAGACCTTAAGGCAGAATTACGACAGCATTAATGAGCTAAATGCAAAGGTGCAGGAGAGCCTTGACCGCAAGGCTGGTATTGGACTCAGATCTGTCAAGGCAGAATACCCGGCCGAGCGCATAAACACTGTCATAAACGCCGCCGCCAACGCTGAAAGCACCGAGCAGGCAGTAAGGCGAATGGGCTCGCCGACGGAAAATATAACAGTCAGCTTTCACAACGATTATGTCAAAGCAAACGCCGAGTACAGAGACAAGGCGGGGGTCAAATGCTATATCGAGCGCACAGGCTCAAACTGCTGCCCGTGGTGCTCAGCCGTGGCGGGTAAGTACGAGATAAAGGACCAGCCCGAGGGGATTTTCAGAAGGCACGATAATTGCGACTGTGTGATAGTTTACGATGGAAAAGTCCTGCGGGGGAATGTGGGCGAAAACGGCAGGCGCACCAAGACTTGGGCAGAGGATAAGAGCAGGGCGGCAAGGATTGAGTATGCCAACTCAGCACCCAAGCCTGTAAAGTATACACCTGAACAGGCAAGGGCTTTGGAAAGTAATATACTCGCCCAAAATGCGTTGACAAACGGGCGAGAACGTGGTATAATGCTACCAGACATAATAATTGGCCGTTCAGTTGGTGCCAGAGCACATAACTATGATATAATGGATCTAGTAACAGGCGAGCATTTTACTCTTGTAGAGGGTTCAAGATTGCAGAATGTTGAAGTCTTTGCAGGAAAGGGCAGTAATAAACCATATAGAAATGCTTATAAATATGCTGAAAAATTTGGTGGAGAGCCTTCCGATTGGCAGCACGTAAAAGGTAATGGCTACGTTGATTACTATGGCGAAGAAAGACAGGCAGAGCTGCACTGGTCACAATGTGAAGGCTATGGTAAACACGATTTCTTTGTAAAGAGGTGGTTAGATGAAGGTTAAGTACATAGGTGAAAAATATCTAGATACAGCTTTTGAAAATAATAAAATATATGATGTCTTATCAGTAGAAAAAGGCTGGTATCGTATTATGACTGAGCTTGACGAGGACTACCTTTTTCCACCCGATATTTTTGAAATTATTGAACAGTAAGTATAAAGCACCCTGCACCCGCAAGGTGCTTTTATTATACCCAAACGGAGGTGACTACTTATTCAGTTAATGCAGGGTGATTGCCTTGAATTGATGAAAACAATACCCGATAATAGCATTGATTTGGTCCTGTGTGACCCACCATATGGTATTGACTATCAATCTTCGCGGAAACCAAAGGAGCAAAGATTTGCTAAAATCGTAAATGACAGAACACCATTCACCTCATTTATTTCCGAATTACCACGTATAATAAAAAATGATGGTGGGTTGATTATATTTACACGCTGGAGTGTTCAACAACAATTCATTGATAAGCTGACCGAAAATGGTTTAAAACCGCAAAACGTATTGATATGGGACAAAGTGATACACGGTATGGGTGATTTAAAGCGGAGCTTCGGCAGCCGTTATGAAAGTGCGATTTTTCACGCTAATAAAGATTTTCGCTTCAAAACCAAAAGGCCAACAGACATAATGCGTTTTGCTCGTATACCGCCCAACAGACTGAAACACCCAAATGAAAAGCCTGTTGAGCTTCTTGAATACTTGATAAATTGTACAACCTGTGAAGGCGCATTTATACTTGACTGCTGTATGGGCAGCGGTTCAACAGGTGTTGCTTGCGTGAACACGGGGCGCAATTTTATAGGCATTGAATTAGACGAGCATTACTTTACAATCGCAAAAAAACGAATTGAGCAGGCGCACAAAGACCTGGGTAGAGGATAAAAGCAGGGCGAAGCGCATCGAGTACGCCGAAAGAGCGCCCAAGCCGGTGAGGTATACTTCCGAGCAGGCGAGGGCACTTGAAAGAAAGCTTGTCGCATCTAAGCCGGGCAAGTATGACAGTGCCGTCGCAGACATGGATTTCATCAACAGTCAGGCTTTTGCTGATAAGTTCAAAGGCAAATACGAAAATGAGCAGGTCGAGCAGGCTGTTGTAAAGGCGTGCAGACAGCTTGTTAAAAACCGCAACGGGACTTTCTTCGAGGAAGCGTACTTCATTGATGCTCATACAGGGCGAACAGTGTCTTATGTTAAAGGCAAAACAAAAAACGGCATAGAAATGTCGGAAGAACTTAAACGGCACTTGACAAATGCTCGGGAAAAGAGTATAATTATGATACACAATCACCCGAACAGTTCGCCATTTTCGAGGGCGGACTACCTTACGTCTTCTAATTATAACAGTTGCTATGAGGCTATTGCTATAGGTCATAATGGTGATGTTTTCAGCTTCAGGAACACTTTCGGTACACGTGGGGACTTCTTGGGGTACTTTGAAGAAAATGGCAAGAGATTTCCATATTATGAATCAATTAGAGATTATCGTGTTTCCTATTCAAAACATAGCTCAAGGGGTGCTGATGATTACGAAGCAAGAGATTTAGCTTGGAAAGAAGTTTCAAAAATGAGGGGTTTTATTTATGAGAAAAGATAATGGAGTTCTTTTTGACGATAATGAAACTCGGGACGATTTACTAATAAAGGATATGACCCCCGAGGAACTTGATGCGGAGTACGAAAGAATATTCGGACGTCCTGAAAATGATAATTAACCGCTTAACAAAAGTTAGGCGGTTTTTTCATACCCACTTCCAGAAAGGAGCTGACCAAAATGCCACAGCCAAGAGCACGCCCCAACCTTCGCCCCGACCACAACGGCACCCAGAGGGCGCAGTTTGAAAGTAACAAAAAGAAAATTTACGCCACACAGGAGGTGAGAAAAATAGGCAAATGCGGGAACGGGATATCATTCCGGCACGATTTCAGCCTTGAATAAAGAACTGCCAGGACATTTCCTAAATATAGACAAAACCGATTTTCATTTCTTGGATAAATCTGGCTATAATGCGATTTTAGGCCACTCGCCTTGACAATCTCAGAATAATATAGTATAATTGTATTTGTGTAAGTGCTTGCAGTTTCGGGCAGCAGCACATTAAAATGGTAAATATTGTTATTTTTAAAATAAAAAGGAAGTATCATAATATGGATATCAGGCCATTTGAAAAGAAGATATGGCTTTCTTCGCCTACCATGCACGGCGATGAGCTGCGCTGGGTGCAGGATGCTTTTGAAAAAAACTGGATAACTACCGCCGGTGAAAATCTTAATGAGTGCGAGAGGGCCGTCGCTGAAAAAGTTGGCTGCAAATACGCTGTGGGACTTTCCTGCGGGACCGCCGCTCTTCATTTGGCTGTCAAGCTGGCGGGTGAAAGACTCTACGGACAGGCCAGACCCGATGAGGGGACCCTCAGAGGCCGCAGGGTCTTTTGTTCTGATATGACTTTTGACGCATCTGTCAATCCCGTTGCCTATGAGGACGGACAGGCGGTTTTTATAGATACCGAGCGTGACACCTGGAATATGGACCCCGCTGCTCTCGAAAAGGCCTTTGAGATCTACCCCGAGGTCAGGCTCGTGGTAGTGGCCCATCTTTACGGTACTCCCGGCAAGATAGATGAGATAAGGGCGATATGCGGCAGGCACGGAGCGCTGATAGTTGAGGACGCAGCCGAGTCCTTCGGCGCCCTGTATAAAGGCGTGCAGACCGGTAATTTCGGCGATCTCGGGGCCATTTCCTTTAACGGTAACAAGATCATCACCGGCTCCTCAGGAGGAATGTTCCTGACAGACAGCAAGGAGGACGCCGATAAGGTCCGCAAATGGTCTACCCAGAGCAGGGAGGCCGCTCCCTGGTACCAGCATGAGGAGATAGGCTATAACTACCGCATGAGCAATATCATTGCCGGCATCGTCCGTGGACAGATGCCTTATCTGGACGAGCATATCTCGCAGAAGAGGGCCATTTACGAGCGTTATAAGGAAGGCTTCAGGGGACTGCCTGTGACGATGAACCCTTACGACGAAGTTAACAGCGAGCCGAATTTCTGGCTGAGCTGTATGCTGATCGACGAAAGTGCGATGTGCAGACAGGTCCGGGGGGAGAATGATGCTCTGTATGTCCGTGAAAGCGGAAAGACCTGCCCTACGGAGATACTTGAAACTCTTACGAAGTACAATGCCGAAGGCAGACCGATCTGGAAGCCTATGCATATGCAGCCGATCTATCGCATGAACCCGTTCATCACCGCTCAGGGCAACGGCAGAGCGAGGACCAATGCCTACATCGCCGGCAGCGGAGCAGACGTGGGTGCGGATATATTTGCCAGGGGGCTGTGCCTGCCGTCCGACAACAAAATGACGGCGGAGGAGCAGGAGGTCATTATACAGATCATCAGGAGCTGTTTTGAATGAATAGGTTTTTAAAAGGCTTTTTGAAGTTTGCAGGAACAGTCTCAGCTTTTGCGGCTGTTACTGCGGGCATAGCTTTTATTGCGGAGCGGATCGAGGAACTGAAGAACTGCGGCAAAGAACTGAAGCACAAGCCTTACGGGGTGTACGAGAGGTTTGTCAAGAGGCCGCTGGATTGCTTTTTGAGTACGGGTGCGCTGATAGTATTCAGTCCTATAATGGCCGTGACGGCGATCCTGGTGAGAATAAAGCTTGGCTCGCCTGTACTGTTCACACAGGAGCGTCCCGGCAGAAATGAGAAGATATTCAAGCTTTATAAGTTCAGAACGATGACAGATGACAGAGATGAAAACGGTGAGCTGCTGCCCGATGATGTTAGATTGACTAAGTTTGGTAAACTGCTGAGGTCAACAAGCCTTGATGAACTTCCGGAACTTTTTAATATGGTGAAGGGAGATATGGCGGTAGTGGGACCAAGGCCGCTGCTTGTGAAATATCTGCCTTTTTACTCAGAGAGGGAAAGTTCACGCCATGATGTAAGAGGAGGACTGACTGTGCCGGAGATACTGCTTGGCAAGCCCAGGATATCATGGGATGAACAGCTTGAATGTGAAGCTGAGTATGCCTCAAGCATCAGTTTCTTGAAGGATCTCAGGATCATAGCAGCGACTATTGGCGTAGTTCTGAAGAGAGTCGATTCAGGGTTCGGCGGGAACATCAGGCTCCCCCTGGATGTTGAGCGCTCTGACAGGACAGATAAGGAACGGAAATGATGAGGGATATCGTAATACTGCTGTCAGCCGCAGGCTCACAGACCATGCCGGGACAGCTCAGGTGTTTCAGAAACAATAAGGAAAGAAATATTAAAATAGTCGGGGTGGATATGTGTGAGGACCCGACTGTCGGGTTCATGGTGGATGAGTTCTATCACGTGCCCCCTGTCAGCGATGAGGGGTACATCGACATTATACTTGACATATGCAAAAAGGAAAAGGTAGACGTATATTTTCCTAATATCTCCGCAGAGGTAACCAAGGCTGCCGAAAGATCGGACGAATTCAAGGCGCTCGGGACAGTAGTATCTATTGCTGACCTGAGTGCGGTGGAGGTACTGAACAATAAGCTCAGGATGTATGAAACTCTGAGCGCCGCTGGGATATCGGTACCGAGATTCTATGCCGTCCACAGTCTTGAAGACTTTGAAAAAGGGTGCAGTGAGCTTGGATACCCGGATCTCCCTGTGTGCCTGAAACTTACGGGAAACAGCGGCAGCAGGGGCGTCAGGATAATCGACTCGAAGCGTGACCGGTATGAGATATTTGCGCACGAAAAGCCCAACAGCTTTTTTATCTCGTATGAAGAGATGTTCGCTATACTGAGAAGTGCGAAAAAGCTCGACGAGATGATGCTTGTCGAATATATGCCTGGCAACGAATATACCGTCGATCTTCTGGCTGAAAACGGGAAAGTGCTTTATATTGCCGGAAGGGAGAATTTTGTCAGCATGATGAGTATAGCGCAGCAAAGCGTTACGGCAGATGATACTGCGGCATATGACATCAGCAGAAGAACTGTCAGCCTGTTGGGATACTCTGGGAATATCGGATTCGATTTCATGAGGGCTGCTGACGGTACGCCCATGCTCATGGATATAAACCCGAGGCTCACCGCAACTGTGTCGCTTATTGCGGCGGCAGGGATAAATCTGCCGTATCTTAGAGTCAAGCAGCTGCTCGGGGAACCCTTGACAGAACACAAGCTCCTTACGGGAGTTCGACTGACACGCAGGTACGGCGAGTATTTTTCTGACCCATCGGGCAATGAGATAGAGTTTTAGACTGTTTTAAGGTGAATTGATATGAAGATCACAAAAGAGATCAGGCATGACCTTAAAAAGATCACGGAGACAGACGGCAAGGTCCTGTATCTTTATCGGCCGTCACTGTTCAGACCGCTTCTGGCGGACGGTGAGAAGATAAGACCGGTGAGAAGACTCAGGTTCTTGTATGAGTATCTCCATCTTGGCCACTATGATGTTTATTATCTGGCGGACAGCGGTGAGCTGGCGGGCTATTGTGTGGTGACGCCGGGCGGAAGAAGACTGAAGTGTTCCGGTAAAAGGGACATAGTCCTGGGGCCTTACTACGTTTATGAAGATATGCGGGGCAAGGGGTACAGCGAGATCATGATAAGCGCTGTGCTTCGGAATTACCGGCGTGATTACCGCTGCGCTTTTGACTGGATAGCAAAGGATAATATCCCTTCGATAAAAGCGACAAAAAGGTGCGGCTTTAAAAAGATAGGTGAGCTGAGGGTCGTGGGGAAGATGAGAAGGCTGGTAATGGTCCGGGAGAATGGCACCTCTGTTGTGTACAGGTATAAAGATCCCGGATATGCTAAGAAAACAAATAAATAGAAATGAAGTGTGGTCAAATGAACGTTCTGGTCATAGCCCCGCACCCGGACGATGAGGTGCTGGGCTGCGGAGGGACAATTGTCAAGCATACGGAAAACGGTGACGATGTTTATGTGGCGGTAGTAACAAAAGGCTGCGAGCCCATCTTTCCGAAGGAACAGGTGGAACAGGTCAGGGAAGAGTGCAGAAGGGCAGATGAGTTCCTTGGAGTGAAGGAGACTGTCTTTATGGATTTTCCGGCCTCGATGCTTGAAACAGTTCCGAGGTATGGTTTTAACGGGGCATTTATAGATCTGATACAGAGGATAAGGCCGGAAGTTGTCTATCTGCCCAACCGTGGAGATATGCAGCTCGACCATAAAATGGTGGTCGATGCGGCCATGGTGGCCCTGAGGCCTAAGTACAGTCATAGGGTCAGGGTGATCTACGCATATGAAACTCTCTCAGAGACAGGGTGGGATCTGCCTGATGTGACTAATGAGTTCATACCAAATGTATATAACGATATAAGCGGACAGTTAGAGCGGAAACTCGGCGCTTTGAAAAAATTCAAAAGCCAGGTGTCGCAGTTCCCGGACGCCCGTTCCCTCAAAGCGGTCGAGGCTCTTGCACGTTATCGTGGAGCGATGATGAGTATGGAAGCAGCCGAGGCATTTGCTTTGATAAGAGAGCTGAGGTAGAGAGGAACAAGATGGACAGCATAGAACGCAGGACGGATAAAATGAAAGAGCTAAGAATACTTTTCACCAGTGTCGGCAGGCGAGTCGAGCTGATGCAGGCATATAAAAAGGCTGCGGCAGAGCTTGGGGCAAAGGTGACTGTTTACGGTGCAGATATCACAGATACTGCGCCTGCACTGTTTTTTTGCGACAGGAGGATAATAGTCAAAAGGATAAAGGACCCGGGGTATATACCTCAGCTACTGGATGTGTGCCAAAGGGAAAACATAGATGCGCTCATCCCGACCATAGATACGGACCTTCTGATCCTTTCAGAAAATAAGGAGAGGTTTGCCGGAATAGGGACCCAGGTACTTATCGGAGATCCTGATAAGATAAGGCTTTGCAGAGATAAGCGGCTCACAGCTGACTATTTTATCAGCTGCGGACTGAAGTCTCCGGTGCCGGTGGACGACTATATGAAGTATGAGGGCGGCTATCCTGCTTTTATAAAGCCTAAGGACGGCAGCTCCAGCATTGATGCTTACAGAGTCAACAGCTGCGAAGAGTTGAAGACCTATGCACGAAGAGTAGAGGACTATATCATACAGCCGTTTATAGAGGGTACGGAATATACCATAGACGCTTTCTGTGATCTGAACGGCGAGCCTGTTTTCATAACACCAAGAGAAAGGACCGCAGTCAGGAGCGGCGAGGTGCTGAAAACAACGATCTGTCAGGACGATGTCATGATAGAAGAGTGTAAAAAGCTGCTGGCAGATTTCAGACCTGTGGGAGCTATCACTGTACAGCTCATTAAGCAGAAATCTACTGGCGACAATTATTATATCGAGATAAATCCCAGATACGGCGGCGGTGCTCCGCTGAGCATCAAGGCCGGCGCAGACAGTGCGAAGGTCTGCATAAGAATGCTCATGGGCGAAAAGGTCAGCTATACACACAAGGCAGCAAAGGATAAGGCGATCTACAGCCGCTTTGACCAGAGCGTTTGTGTCAATGAAAAGAATGGTCTGATAACGATAAATGACATCATTGATGTCAAAAAACACCTTGATGGGATAAAGGCGGTCATTTTTGACCTTGACGATACCCTTTATCCTGAAAAGGATTATGTTAAGAGCGGATACAGGGCAGTAGCCAGGTATCTTGGCAGTGAGGTCTATGCTGGAAAGCTGTGGGAATACTTTAATGACGGAAAGCCGGCTATAGACGAACTTCTGTCAGAGCTTGGGAAACTGGATAAAAAGGCTGAGTGTCTTGAAGTCTACCGGGAACATGAGCCGGAGATAAGGCTGTATGACGGCGTGGCTGAGATGATAGATGAGCTGAAGGAAAGCGGCTGTAAGCTTGGCATAATTACAGACGGCAGGCCCAGCGGTCAGCGAAAAAAGCTCAGGGCATTAGGTCTTGATAAAATGATAGAAGAGATAATAATAACCGATGAGCTTGGCGGCGAACAGTTCAGGAAACCCTGTGACATAGCTTTCAGGATAATGCACAAAAGGCTGGGTACGGATCTCTGTGAGATGGCCTATGTGGGGGACAATATGGCAAAGGATATACAGGCCCCCCTTTCGCTTTCCATGAGGGCGGTGATATTCAAGTCCTCACAGGGCTTATATCAGTGAAAAATGCTGGATACGGGAGTGAAGAACTATGGATACAGATAACAGGTACGGACTGCTGGAAACGCAGGAATACTATTTGCCTATAATGGACCATATAGACATGATATGCAGAAAACACGGCATAAAGTATACCCTCAGCGACGGAACTCTTATCGGCGCTGTGAGACACGGCGGCTTTATACCGTGGGACGATGATATAGACATATCCTTCGACAGGAGCAATTACAGAAAATTCATGTCTGCACTGAAAAAGGACCTTGCCCCGGAATATATGGTGGTCAGGGACCTATGGGTAAGGCGTATAACACGAAGGGATAATCCGGACAAATATTCTGACCCGCCGGAAAGGTGCATTGACCTTTTTGTGTTTGACAAGGTGCCGGATGGAAGGATACAGAACGGGCTGAAAAATCTGACGGTAAAGATACTTCAGGGTATGCTGAAAAGAGAGCTGACTCTTACGGGACTTCCTTTGTGGCAGAAGGCTGCGCTTTCAGTGACCCATTTCATGGGTGCTTTTTTCTCGAGAAAGCGCAAGCAGCGCTGGTTCGACAGGGTATCTCAGGCGGGCAGGGGGACGAAAAAGCTTGCCAGGTACTGCTGTTCGTACAGGTATATAAGCGGCATACGTTATCCTTCGGATATGATAAATGAGTACACCAATGTGGAATTCGAGGGCAGAAAGTACATGGCCCTGAAGGACTGGGATACATTCCTCTCTACCGATTACGGGGACTATATGCAGCTTCCGCCGGAGGAAAAGAGGGTCCCAAAGCATAAAAAGTGAAAGAGGTCGGATGGATATGAGCGATGAGAAAAATTACGGCGAGAGCAAGGCGCCCGGCCAGAGGATATTCTATCTTGACCTGGCAAGGGCATTTGCCGTCGTGTCCATAACCTTCAATCATGCCATGAGCAGAAGTTTTAAGATACATGAGGGAACTTATGAGGAATTCGTATCCATTTCTCATGTGACTTCGTTCGTAAAGGCTCTGCTCTATGTATTCAGCAGACTTGGGGTCCCGCTGTTTCTTATGATATCAGGGACTTTGCTGTTGAAAAGGGATTATGAGGATAAGAAGGTCCTGGACCGCTTCATCAGGCATAACTGGCTGGGGCTTCTCATTACAACGGAGATATGGCTGGTCATAATGTTCTGGTATATGCAGCTGATGAACGGCTCAGTGCTGAGGACAGAGGGAATACTCTCAGCTCTTGTATCGTTCGTTTCGACTCTGTTTTTTGTCAACCAGGTGACTATGGCGAGTATGTGGTATATGCCTATGATACTGTGTGTATATCTGATGCTGCCGATAATAGCTATAGCACTGAAAAGGATATCGGACAAGTATGTGGCGGTACTGTGCGGATTTGTTCTGTTAAGTTCGATGATAGTGCCGAATATCAATACTCTCCTGGAGGGCAGCGGCACAGGAGTCTTTCTGGATCTGGTACCAACACATACCGACCTGTTCTCATATTTTCTGACATATGTCATAGCCGGTTACTGGATAAGCGGCGGAAAGCTGAAAAAAATAAAGACCTGGGTTCTTTCAGCGGCATTTTTCGTTTCTTTCTTAGGCACTACAGTGTTCCAGTACTGGACATACAGCACACCCATAGACTATGCGGTAAGATATGCGGATATCGGTGTCATAGCCGCCTCATGCTGTCTGTTTGAGATCATCAGACGCAAAGCTTCTGCATTTGAAAAGCTGAAGGGCCCTGTGACTACCGTTTCAAAATGCGCACTTGGCATATATTTTATCCATATCTGCGTCATGGCAGGTATGAATAATGTCCTGGACCGGGTGGTGAAGACAGAGTATCTGACCAAGTTCGTCCTTATCGAAACGGTCGCTTTTGCAGTATCACTGTTTCTGGTCATCATCACTTCAAAGAACAAAAAGCTCGGTAAATATCTTTATCTAATAAAATAAAAAGGAGAACGAGATCATGGCAAAGAAGTATCATATAGGATATACCTGCGGTGTGTTTGACCTGTTCCATGTGGGTCACCTAAATCTGCTGGAGCGCTGCAAGAATATGTGCGATATACTGATAGTCGGAGTTTGCGATGACACTTATGTCAGGGAGATCAAGCATAAGGAACCGGTCTTCCCTGAGGACCAGAGAGTCAGGATACTGAAAGCTCTGAAGGTGGTGGACGATGCTGTCCTTGTGGATATAGAGACTACCAACGATAAGATGTTGGCCCTTGAAAAGTTCCATTTTGACGTTCTTTTTTCAGGCGACGACTGGAAAGGCTCGGAAAGATATAAGAGGACCGAGGAGCAGTTTGCAAAGCTGGGTGCGTCTATAGAGTATTTTCCGTATACTCAAGGGATATCGACCTCTGATCTGAAAAACAGGATGAAATGACACTGACTGAGACAACAGGGAGAAGATATGACTAAGAAGAGACTTTTCCAGACACTGGTTTATAATCTCCAGCGTGGCAATAAGGCCAAGAACGAGTATCTGGTCAGGAAAAAGCTGGTGGCAGGCATCGGGGAAAATGTCACCACTAACTGGAGAAAGATACCGTTGTATTCTGAGCTGATAAAGCTGCACAGCAATATCATGATAGCCTCAGGAGTCCATTTTGTGACACATGATGCGGTCAATTATATGCTTACCAGGAAAGAAGGAACTTTTTTTCCTGAGCAGATCGGCTGCATAGAGATAATGGACAATGTTTTTATCGGTACAGAAACGGTGATACTGTACGGAGTGAGGATCGGGAAAAACGTGATAATCGGTGCAAATACCTTGGTAAACAGGGACCTGGAGGAGGGCTACGTTTATGCAGGGATACCGGCAAGAAAGATCTGTACCTTTGATGAATTTGTGGAAAAAAGACGTAAAAGTACAAAGCCAACGGTGAAGAAAAATCAAAGCATCACAGTTGCTGAGATCAAGGCTGCATGGAGACAGTTTGATAGTTCCCACAAAGGGAATAAGGACGGGTGAGAGTTAAAATGACAGAGATCCAGGAAAATGAACTTGAAATACTGAAAAAATTTGACGAGGTCTGCCGGAACCATGGCCTTTGCTATTATATAGCATACGGCACCTGTCTGGGGTCGTTAAGACATAAGGGCTTTATTCCCTGGGACCATGATATAGATGTCCTCATGCCGATAGAAGATGCTGTCAAGCTCATGGGATATCAGGAGGAATTCGGAAAGAGGTATTTCCTCTCTAACCGACTTACTAACGAAAAGCATACCTCCATAAGCTATAAGGTCTACGACTTGCAGAGAAAGGTGGTAACGACCAAGAGGGATAAAGTATATCCGCCAACATATGATTCTATGGATATCTATCCTCTTTATCACTGCCCACCAGGTCGGGTCAGGCTCCTGCTGAATATATGGAGATCACACCTCTATAAGCTGCTGGTGGCCAGCGGGCTGCCTGAGAACCACGGGAAGCTTATGAAGATATTGAGCAGGGTAATGCTTTTTGTATTCAGGTTCATCGACAAGGAAAAGACCATACGCCGTCTGGAGAGAAAGCTTGCGTACAAGGGCGAATACAAGGAGGTCGCTGACTATTTTGGCAAGGACGTGACCCTGTGTACTGCCATAACGTATAAAAAAGAATGGTTCGCTGAGCCAAAGGAAATGCGGTTCGAGGGCCATCTTTTCCTGGGACCTACCTGTCCGAAGAAATATATGGCCAGACGATACGGAAGAGATTTTATGACCCCGCCTCCACAGAGTGAGATAGAAGGCGAGTGCATAAGAGAGTTTATAAAAGATGAAGAGGGTATGGATAATTGAAGACGATCGCACTGATAATCGCCGGCGGCTCCGGCAACAGAATGGGTCAGGATATACCAAAGCAGTTCCTGACTGTAAATGAGAAACCCGTAATCGTATATACTCTGGAGGCTTTTCAGTCTCACCCCGAAATCGATGCCATCGCAGTGGTGTGCATCGAGGGCTGGGAGCACGTTTTGCAGGCTTATGCCAAGCAGTTCAATATTACAAAGCTCAAGCATATAGTTCCCGGCGGCGAGAACGGTCAGGGCTCTATCCGCAACGGCGTTTACGAGCTGGAAAAGAATTACGGCAAGGACGACATCGTGCTTATTCACGATGCGATCAGACCCATGGTGTCGGCAGAGATCATCTCAGACTGTATAACAAAGACACGAAAGTATGGAAATGCGATCACTGTTATCCCTTGTGCTGAGGCAATGATGCAGACTGAAGATGCTGTGGTTTCCACCGGCAGTTATCCACGTGATAAGCTGAAGAGGACTCAGACTCCGCAGGGATTCAAGATAGGAGATATTGCACAGCTGCATAGAGATGCGCTGGCCGCAGGAATAACCAATTCTGTGGCTTCCTGCACACTTATGATAGAAATGGGCAAGCAGGTGTATTTCTCGAACGGTTCGGAGAAAAATATCAAGCTGACCACTGTTGATGACATTGATATTTTCAAGGCGCTCCTGGCGGCAAAGAGATCGTCTTGGTTAAAGGACTGATGATATGAGTTTTTATGAAAGTGAGACATTTCTTGACGACCTGAGGACTGCGGTCGGGTCCAGTATCGAAATTGAAAAGCTCTTCAATTCATCGGTGATGATAACAGGTGCTTCTGGTCTGATAGGATCGTTTCTGACTGATATGCTGCTGCTTTGCAATAAAGAGCGAAACAGCAATATCACCATATATGCTCTTGATCTCAGTAAGGAAAGACTTGCTGACAGATTTGAAGGCGCAAAAACCGACGAGCTTGTTTTTGTCGAGCATAACGTAAATGATGAACCGGATTTTGATTTTCAGGTGGATCATATTATCCATGCTGCAAGCAATGCCTTCCCTGCGGCGTTCAACAGTGATCCCGTTGGGACCATTATGAGCAATATTCAGGGTACTAAATATCTGCTTGACTACGGCAGAGATCACGGTGCAAAGAGAATGCTTTATATATCCTCCGGAGAGGTCTATGGGCAGGGTGACCTGAGTCTGGAATGTTTCGATGAAAGCTATGCAGGTTATGTTGACCCGACTTCTGCCCGCTCGTGCTATCCCAACAGCAAGCGCTGCGCAGAGACACTGTGTGTTTCCTACACAAAACAATACGGGCTGGAAACTGTTATAGTAAGACCCAGTCATACCTACGGTGCAAATGCAACCAAGGCAGATAACCGGGCGAATGTGCAGTTTATCAACAAAGCGATCGCAGGAGAGGATATCGTCCTCAACAGTGCAGGAAACCAGATGAGGTCATATACCTATATTGCAGACACAGCATCAGCTATACTGACAGTTCTAACAAAAGGTGAGACAGGGGAAGCATACAACATTGCAGCTCCAAATTCTCGAACAACTATTGCAGGACTTGCACAGACAATAGCTGACCAGACAGGCGTCAGGCTGGTATTTGCAGATCCAGATGAAGTTCAGAAGGCAGAACTTACACCTATTGCAAAACAAGTGCTCAGTTCAAAAAAGCTGGAAGGTCTTGGATGGAAGGGAAGGTATGACCCCAGGGAGGGAGTCGGAAGGATATTGGATATCCTGGGGAAATAGACAGAACTGTTAATCAGAACATGGTGGAGATCGATAGAGATATGAAAAAAAGAGTAGAAAAGGATGCGGCGTATATATGCACAACGCCGTTCCAGCTGATGTCGGCGGTCACGCTGGCGGTATCGAACGGTGAAACTGCTGACGTATTCATCGATCCGCAGTTCAGAGAGAATGAAAAATATATCAAGCGGCTCAGAAAGACCGGCGTCTTTGAGCGTGTGACCGACTTAGGACGTGATACCGGTGCGGTAAGGGCTAGGAACGTTAAAAACAAGTATCTCAGAGGACTTCGCATAAAGCTCATCCATCTGAACATCAAAGGTGCGTTCAGGAAGAGCCTTGGGGGCCATAGATACAAAAAGCTTTACACTTCCAATAACAGCTATTTTTTTGATCTGATGATGAGATATTTTCTTGCTGTCGATGCAAGACCACAGGTCGTTTTTTTTGATGACGGTGAGGGCAGCTACGACAATCCAAAATGCAGGATACCGAATAAAAAGTATGTCAGCAAAGACAGCGTGACAGTAAAATATCTCTATTCGCCCGAACTATATCTGAAAATGAACGGAAGGAACAACAGGGAAGATATACGTCCGCTTCCTCTGATGGATCATGATAAAAGGGTAAGAAAGGCAATAGATCTTATATTTGATACGAAGAAGATACCTGTTGTCGGTGAGCCGCTGATGATACTCGATACGATGCGGGAGACTTGCATGGACGAGAAAACGGCGAAGGATTATTCTGAGACGCTCTTTAAAGTATGTGAGAAGATCGGGAAAAACAATGTATGTATCAAGCAGCATCCCAGGGATAAGTCAGATACCTGGAAGGGCTATAATATCTATCCTGACAGCTCTGTGCCGTTTGAACTGCTGTGTATGACTTCAGATGTGGATAAGAAGGTAATAATTACTCTCAGTTCTACGGCTGTTATGATGCCTAAAATATTGTTCGGAAAAGAGCCGGTCATAATCCTCCTTTATAAGCTTTTTAAAATGAAGATAGCTGATGACGGAGGAAGGGATAAGATATATAAGCAGCTTAGAAATATTTATCAGAATAAGAAGAGGGTGCTGATACCTGAAACTCAGGAGGAGCTTTTCAGTTATCTTGACGAATTAGGAAAGCGGAGGGGACGATGAAAGGACGTATGAAAAGCCGCAGCGAGATAAATATTTCCTCTGCTGCTGTTTTTATGTATTTTTTCTCAATGCTGCTGGTAAATCAGAATAACGGATCTATATACAGGCTGTTGTATTATACAGTAATAACGGCCTGTACTGTAGTTTTTGTATATAAGAACGGCAGGATCACCTATCGGTTCATGGCGCTGCTCACGGCAGTTATGTGCCTTACGGTCGTGAATCACGTTTTGGTGGGCAATCTGACATATACACATATGTTTGTGTATTTTACCGCATTTTTTATTGCATTGCTGTTCATTGATGAGAAAGTGTCATCGAAGGTCTATCTCACAGCAGTATTGATGAATGCTGCTGTGGTCGTTTTTCATGTTGCCACGGAAGGTTTCGGGCATAGGGTATATGTCAATTCAAGCAACAATTATATCTCGGTGCATCTTCTCACACCGCTGGTGATGTATTACATTGCCGCAGAAAAAGAAAAGCGCAATATATCACTGGTCCCTGCTTTTATTTGCTGGGTGCTCAGCTCATTCGGCGGACGTGGAGGATTCATTTCCCTTACTCTGCTGCTGGGAGCTCTGTTTTTGTACAAATATGTTCGTCTTTGCAAAAAGCTTTCTCAGAAGATAGCCCTGGTAGTCATTCTTATCATGATAGCTCTTCCGGCAGTCATTACCCTAAGCCCCGCATTAATAGCAAGGTATTCCAGTCTGGCAGTTGTAGAGCGTTTCATCAATAAAGGCTTTGACGGTGCGGGCAGGCTGACAGGCTGGGAGGAATATATGCAGAGTCTCCACTCGTTCAGGAACCTGGTGTTTGGCACCAGGATAAGGAAACTGACATGGGCTTCCCGTTTCAATGGTAATCTCCATAATTCGTTCCTTTTTATCCATGCTTATATGGGTGCATTCGGCATTGTTTTTGTTTTTGTCTGCCTGGTCAGAAATACCGTTTATTCTGTAAAAAACAAAAAATGGATATATCTGATCTCACTGACAGCGTTCTGCGTAAGGTCTTTTACAGACCATGTTTTCGGCTGCAACAGGATAACGCCGGTGTTCATATTCCTTCTGCTTTATCCTCAGCTGCTGGCTATAAATGAGAAAAGAGCTGTATTCTTAAAGGAATATTCAGCAGAAACCAGGGGTCTGAGCGTCAATGAGCAATAACAATACTAAGGCATTAAAATCGGGCATATGGTATACGGCAGCCAGTTTTCTTACCAAGAGCATAGGGCTGATAACTACGCCAATTTTCACAAGGATGCTGTCGAAGGCGGAATTCGGGGCGTATAACAACTACACTTCCTGGCTGGCCATTTTCACCATAATAGTCACGCTTTATCTTGACAGCACCTTTATCAGCGCAAGGTTTGACCACGAGAAGGATTTTGACGGCTATGTCTTCTCCTCTCTGGCACTCAGCTCGGTTTCGGCTGCCGTGTGGTTCATCATAATAAATGTTTTCAACGACACTGCCACAGACTTTCTGGGTATAAACAGGCTATATATGAACTGTATGCTGACTTATCTGGTATTCCTGCCGGCGGTACATATGTATCAGACCAGGGAAAGATACTATTATCAGTACAAGAAAACGGTCTTCATAAGTCTGCTGCTGTCGGCGAGCACAGCCTTCGGGTCGGTCCTGATGGTCAAAAATCTCAGCAACAGGCTGACGGGACGCATTTTTGGCAGTGCGCTGCCGACTATTGTCATAGGCATGGTGCTCTATGTGCTCATTGCGCTGAAGGGAAAGCATATCAAGCTGGAATACTGGAAGTATGCTCTGCCGGTCTGCCTGCCGTTTATCCCGCACCTTCTGTCGATGTCGGTGCTGCATAATATGGACAGGATAATGATAACCAAGATCTGCGGTGAAGAGCAGAATGCACTTTACAGCCTGGCCTACAGCTGCGGCGCCATAATCACTCTTCTTATAACCTCGCTGAATTCGGCTTTCAGTCCCTGGCTCGGAGAAAAGCTCCATAAGGACGAAACGGAAGAGGTCAGAAAGTTTTCAAGGATATATATAGCGGCATTCATGTATATGGCGGCAGGCGCTATGCTCATCACGCCGGAGATACTGCTGGTAATGGGCGGTAAACCTTACCTTGAGGCCATGTATGTCATGCCGCCGATAACCTGCGGAGTGTCCTTCCAGTTCATGTACACGATGTTCGTGAACGTTGAGCAGTTCAAAAAGAAGACCATAGGCATGGCCGTGGCCAGTGCCTCTGCGGCGCTGCTGAACTATGTGCTGAATGCAGTTTTTATACCGAGATTTGGTTATGTTGCGGCAGCATACACGACCCTTGCGGGATACGTCTGGCTGCTGGCGGCCCATATGCTGCTGGTAAGATGGCTAGGCTACGGGAAGGTATATGATTACAGGTTCGTTGCAGTGGTTGCGGCAGGTATGCTGGCCATCACAGCCGGAGTCAACTGGATATACAGATACTCGCCTGTCAGATATGCCGCAGTAGGCGTTTATGCCGTCGTGACGGTATTTATTGCGGTGAAGTACGGGAAAATGATGCTGGAAAAGCTCAGAAAAATGAAAAAAAGCAAGGCCTGAGCGCCTTTGCAGGGAGGATAAAAATGGTAGACATAGAAGGTTTTATCGGGAAATACGTGACAAAGCGGGAACAGTCGATGTTCCTGCCGGATATAGAGGGCAGCAGGGACAGGCTCAGCGAAAAGATAAGCGGCAAGTCGGTCCTTGTTATCGGCGGCGCCGGCAGCATCGGTAGTTCTTATATAAAAGCCATACTGCCTTTCAGACCCAGGTCGCTGGTGGTGGCCGACATCAACGAGAACGCCCTTGCTGAGCTGACCAGGGACCTGAGGAGCACGAAGGGTATGTATGTGCCGGAGGATTATGTGCCTTACCCTATGGACTTTGCATCTTCGGTGTTCAGAAAGATGTTCGCTGCCAGGGGCGGGTTCGATATCGTAGCGAATTTCTCTGCCCACAAGCACGTCCGCAGCGAGAAGGACATCTATTCCGTAGAGGCGCTGCTGCGCAACAATGTACTCAATGCGAAGCTGTTGCTGGACCTTCTCGAACAGTATCCGCCTGAGGAATACTTCTGTGTTTCCACCGACAAGGCCGCTAATCCTGTGAACATCATGGGCGCCAGCAAGAGGATAATGGAGGACCTTATCTTTTCTTACTCGGACAGGTTCCCGGTAAAGACAGCCAGGTTTGCTAACGTGGCATTTTCCAACGGCTCACTGCCGGCTGGTTTTCTGGCAAGGATACAGAAGCTGCAGCCCCTGAGTGCGCCTACGGATACAAAGAGATATTTCGTTTCTCCGCAGGAAAGCGGTCAGATCTGTATGCTTTCCTGTATGCTTGGCAATAACCGTGAGATATTCTTCCCCAAGCTGGAAGAGGCGCAGATGATGACCTTTGATTCTATAGCTACGGACCTGCTCCATGTAAACGGCTATGAGGTGCTGGAATGCGGTTCTGACGAGGAGGCCGTCGAAAAGGCGGAGGAGCTTAAAAAGGGCAGCAGGCTTTATCCTGTACACTATTCCGCTGCCGATACCTCAGGGGAGAAATCTTTTGAGGAGTTCTATACCGAGACAGAAAGCATTGATATGGACAGGCTCAGCGCTCTCGGCGTGATAACCGGCAAGCCCATACCCAGCCGTGAAAAGGTACGGCAGCTGTTTGAAAAGCTCACGGCTGTTTTTGAAAAGGACGGTACCACAAAGGAAGAGGTAGTAGCTGTCATCAAGGGATATCTGCCTAATTTTGAGCATATCGAAAAGGGAAGATCTCTTGACAGCAAAATGTAAGTCAGTAGGAAAGGTCAGAGTGATATGGGAAGGTTCATTCCGTTGTCTATCCCTAATTTTGAGGGAAATGAAAGAAAATATGTTGACGATGCCATAGACCAGGGCTGGGTGTCCACAGGGGGCGCCTATATAACCAAGCTGGAGCAGCAGCTGGCTGAGTTCCTGCACACAGAGAATGTGGCCGCCTGTCAGAGCGGTACTTCTGCGCTGCACCTTTCGCTGGTCGAGATCGGCGTAGGGCCTGGTGACATGGTCATAGTGCCGCCGCTGACTTTTATTGCGGCTGTAAACCCTGTCAGATATCAGTTCGCCGAGCCGGTGTTCATCGACTGCGATGACAGCTTCTGCATGGACCCCGTCAAGCTCAGTGAGTTCTGCGAGAACGAGTGCGAATTTATCGACGGCAGGCTCATCTATAAGGCGGACCGCAGACAGATAAAGGCTGTCATCGTTGTCCATGTCTTCGGGAATATGGCTGACATGGCGGCGATAATGAAGATCGCTCACAGGTATGGCCTGAAGGTCGTAGAGGACGCTACGGAAGCTCTGGGGACCAAGTATACGGAGGGTGAGCTTGCAGGTAAATATGCGGGAACTGTCGGTGACTTCGGCGCATTTTCCTTTAACGGCAATAAGATCATCACCACCGGCGGCGGCGGCGCTGTCACAGCAAACGATCCCGCTGTGGTGGACCATATCAGGTTCCTTTCAACACAGGCAAAGACCGACCCTCATTACTATATCCATGATGAGATAGGTTATAACTACAGAATGACTAATATCCAGGCAGCCCTGGGTGTGGCTCAGATGGAAGAACTGCCTGAGTTCATCAGACGCAAGCAGGCGAATTTTGACAAGTATGCAAGGCTCTTTGAGGGCTTTGACCTTTGTAAGCTCATCCCTTTCAGGGCGGGGACTTCTTCAAACAAGTGGTTCTATTCTCTTGAGATAAACAGAGACAGGATAACTGCCTCTATGCGGGAGATAATAACCGCTTTGCAGGACAAGGGCGTCCAGACCAGAGCTATATGGGGACTTATCAATGAGCAGAGACCCTACTTCGGAAGTCTGACCTATAAGCTGGAGAAGGCTCCGTACTATGCGGCAAGGATACTGAATATCCCATCAAGCACACAGATAACCGACGAGGAAATAGAGTACACAGCTGATGCTGTCAAGCAGCTGTTTAAGGAACTGGACAATGAAAAGTGAAATCTCAAAATTTGTTGCGAACGAAGAAACGACCATAGTCGAGGCTATGAGTCTGATAGATGAAAACGCCCAGGGCATACTCTATGTGGTAAGGGACGGCAGACTCATAGGCAGCCTTACCGACGGCGATATCCGCAGGCATATAATAAAAAATGGAGTGCTCTCGGCGCCGATAAAGGACGCTATGAATAAAGAGCCGAAGTTCGTTTTCGGGTCTGAAACGGACAATGCGGAGGATATAATGCGCCAGAAGAAGATATACTCCTTGCCTGTTATTGATACTGATAAGAGACTGACGGATATTATTTTCAGCAGTGACACTCACAAGAGGTCTGTAAATTCCTCCGCTCTCGCAGGAACGCCTGTGGTCATCATGGCAGGCGGAAAAGGCACAAGGCTATATCCCTTCACAAAGATACTGCCAAAGCCGCTGATACCTATAGGAGATGTGCCGATACTTGAACGCATCATCAATCGGTTCAACAGCTATGGGGCCAATGACTTCTATCTGACGGTAAACTATAAGAAGGAAATGATAAAGTCCTATTTCAAGGAGCTTTCGCCGGATTACAGCATCACGTATGTTGAAGAGGACAAGCCCTTGGGCACAGCCGGCAGCATCAGACTGATAAAAAAGAAGTTCGGGACTCCTATTATCGTGACCAACTGTGATATACTTATCGAGGCCGATTATGAAAAGGTGCTCAGATACCATAATGACTCAGGCAATGCAATGACGATAGTTTCGTCATTGAAAAATACGACCATTCCCTACGGAGTGCTCCATTCATCGGAGAACGGGCAGATAACCTCCATGGAGGAAAAACCGCAGCTCTCCTGCTTTATAAATACGGGAATGTATGTGCTTGGACCGCAGTATATAGAGCTTATCCCGGAGGATACCTTCTACCATATGCCGGGCCTTGCTGAGCAGCTCATAGCAAAGGGGCTGAAGGTCGGGATGTACCCCATAAGCGAGAACTCGTTTCTGGACATGGGGGAATTTGAAGAGATGAAGAAGATGGAAGCAAGAGTTAACAGCGGGGAGATAAATTGAGCAGAAAAATAGTTCTGATAGGCGGCGGCGGGCACTGTAAGTCAGTGCTCGATACACTGCTCAAAAACAATGGATATGATGAGATAGTGATAACAGATCACTGTATACCTGCCGGTACGGAGATATTCGGATGCAGGGTAGCGGGTACTGACGGTGTACTGCCTGAGCTTTTTGCGCATGGCTTTACGGACGCATTTATTACTGTGGGAAGTATCAAGAGCACTGCCCTGCGGCACAGGCTTTATGATATGGCCCGAAGTATAGGTTTTGAAACGGTCAGTATCATCGACAGTTCGGCCGCAGTCTCTGAACATTGCAGGATAGGCCCGGGAGTATTTATTGGCAAGAAAGCTGTTGTCAATGCCGATGCTGAGATAGCAGACTGCGCCATCATAAATACCGGTGCGGTAGTCGAGCATGAGAGCAGGGTAGGTGAGTTCTCTCACATTTCTGTGGGGGCAAAGCTTTGCGGGAATGTAACAGTCGGCAATGACAGCTTAGTCGGAGCCGGTACAACAGTGATACAGGGTGTTCATATCGGCAGTAATGTGATAATTGGTGCCGGCAGTACGGTGCTGAAAGATATCGAAGATAATTCTCTAAGATACGGGATAGTAAAATAGGTGATGATATGTCAAAAACACTGATAATAGCTGAGGCGGGCGTTAACCATAACGGCAGCCTTGAAATTGCAAAGCAGCTGGTCCGCACAGCAAAGGAGTGCGGTGCGGATATCGTGAAATTTCAGACGGCAAAGCTGGATTCGCTGGTCTCAAAGTATGCTGAGATGGCGGATTATCAGAAAGCCAATACGGGCAAGGTGGAGTCACAGAAAGAGATGCTTTCAAGACTTCTGCTGAGCTTTGAGGATTTTACCGAGCTTGCGGGATACTGCAAAGAGGTCGGCATAATGTTTTTGTCTACCCCTTTCGATGTCGAGAGCATACATTTTCTGAACGGTATGCAGCAGATATGGAAAATACCCTCGGGTGAGGTGACTAATTATCCCTATCTTGTTGAGATAGCTAAGACCGGCAAGAGGGTCATCCTTTCTACCGGTATGTGCGAGATGGAAGAGATCAGGGCGGCAGTGAAGGTACTTAAAGACAACGGCGCAGACGATATCACTATCCTTCACTGCACTACTGAATACCCCGCTCCTCTTGCGGAGGTCAATCTCAATGTCATGACCACACTTAGAAACGAGTTCGGCTGCAAGGTGGGCTATTCTGACCACACCAAGGGGATAGAGGTGTCCCTGGCGGCGGCAGCTATGGGGGCGCAAGTCATCGAGAAGCACTTCACTCTTGACCGGGATATGGAAGGGCCGGACCACAAGGCCAGCCTTGAGCCTGATGAGCTGAAAGCCCTTGTTGAGGGCATAAGGAATATCGAGCTTGCAAAGGGGTCGTTTGAAAAAGCTCCCACTGAAAGCGAGCTTAAAAACAGGGCAGTCGCCAGAAAGAGCATAGTTGCTGCAAGGGATATCAGTCAGGGAGAGCTGCTCACCGAAGAGAACCTGACCACAAAAAGGCCCGGCAGCGGCATTTCGCCCATGAGGTGGAAAGAGGTCCTTGGCACCGCTGCAAAGCGTGATTTTATGGAAGACGAGCTGATCGAGATATGAAAAAGATAGCAGTAGTTACCGCCACACGGGCTGAATACGGCATACTTACCCCTTTGATAAGGGCGATAAACGATGACCCTGAGCTGGAGCTTGAACTCATCGTTACGGGGACTCACCTGTCGGAAAAACACGGTTATACAAAGAAATTTATCGAGGCCGACGGATTCCCCATAGCCTGTGAGATACCTATTCTTGAGAAGGGAAATACTCCTTTTGATATTTCTGTTACGATGGCAAATGCCATAAGGGGATCTGCCGAGCGTTTCAGGGAAGAGCGTCCCGATATGGTCATCATATTGGGCGACCGGACAGAAATGCTGGGTATAGCCAGCGCCGCAATGAACGAGCGTATCCCCATAGCGCATCTGCACGGCGGAGAGGTCACGCAGGGTGCTGTTGACGACTGTGTGCGCCATGCTCTCTCAAAGATGAGCTATCTGCATTTCACTTCCACTGAGGTCTACAGGAAACGTGTTATACAGCTGGGCGAAGCGCCGGAAAGAGTTTTCTTTGTCGGTGCGCTCAGTACTGAGAATATATTGAAGGCTCCGCTGATAGGGGAAACACAGATAAGGGCCGAGGCAGGCATAACGGCTGATATGCCCTATGCTGTCGTTACCTTCCATCCGGTCACTCTTGAAGCAGGCTCCGCCAAAGAGCAGACCCTTGCTTTATGCAGGGCTATGGAGCAGCGCAGTGAGTATTTCTACCTGATAACGATGGCGAATTCCGATGCGGGGGGAGATACGGTCAATGGGGTATTTGCGCAGTTCGCTGATGCTCATGAAAATGTCAGGCTGGTGGCCTCGCTCGGTATGACAAGGTATCTGAGCGCCGTGAAATACGCACAGTTCGTCCTGGGGAATTCCTCCAGCGGCATCGTCGAGGCCCCGGTGCTGGGAACGCCCACTGTAAATATAGGCGACAGACAGCGTGGCAGACTGATGGCAGATACGATAATCAACTGCAAGCCGGATACGGAAAGCATCGTCAGCGCCATAGACAGCGCAGAGAACACGCAGCACGTTCCTACGCTGATGTACGGCGACGGCGAGACCTCGGGAAAGATAGTCAGCGTTATCAAGGAATGGCTGATGAACGGTAAGATAGATCTGAAAAAGAAATTTTATGATATAGGTGTCTAAGATGAAAACATTATTTCTTATACCTGCAAGGGGCGGCAGTAAGGGTATCCCCCATAAAAACATCAGGGAGCTGTGCGGAAAACCTCTTATATATTACAGCATTGAGGCCGCAAGGCATATAGCCAGTGATGAAGATATATGTGTTTCTACAGATGACAGAGAGATCATAGAGTGTGTTGAGAGGACCGGGCTAAGGGTTCCGTTTGTCAGACCGGAGGAGCTAGCGTCGGATACTGCGGGCAGCAGCGATGTGATAGTCCACGCCCTGAAATTCTATGAAGAACGAGGGACTTTTTATGATAGGGTAGTTCTTTTGCAGCCGACCTCGCCGCTGAGGACTTCTGAGCATATCATTGGAGCGATGGGACTGTATAAAGAGTCTCTTGATATGGTCGTGTCAGTTACTGAAAGCCCTGCGGCGGTTGTGCTTTTTAAGGAGAACGAACAGGGCTATCTTGAACATGCTTTTGATGTGAGCGGCGGGGTGCGCCGGCAGGATGCGCAGAAACTGTATGAATACAACGGCGCTGTCTATGTTATCAATAGCAGAGCGGTTCTGGAAAAGGGACTCGGCGGACTCGATAAGGTCGTTAAGTATGTAATGCCCGAGATCAATTCTGTTGATATTGACAACATGATAGACTGGAGCCTGTGTGAGATCATACTTAAAGGAAGATATGACTGTAAGTGATCGGGTCCTGATAAAGCACGGACCGGACGGTCCAGTCTAAGACCCTGCTGATAGTTCTTTGAATAAAAAAATCGGCCGGCGCCGGGGCATCATGCTCCGGCGCTTTTTTTGATCGCAGTGTTTTTAGTGTCCGGGCGGGGCGTCCTCTCGGGCAAGTCAAACTACTGCGGGAAGTGGTTCCCGCTTCTGAGCAGTGCTATTGAGCACGGGCTCTTTCACCCGAACTGCCGCCACTCCATCAACCTCTGGCGTGACGGTGATCCTCTGCCTGAGAGCGTGGACAACACCGACAGCGAGCGCAGATACAAGCTCGAACAGCAGCAGCGAGCGCTTGAAAGAGCAGTCCGCAGGGCAAAGCGTAAGGTTAATGGACTGAGCGACCCTGAGAACATCAGGAAGGCTAAGTCGGAGCTGCGGCGGGCTCAGAAGAAACTTCGGGACTTTATCGCCAAGGTCAACGCCGAAGAGGGGGAGACTGTTCTCAAAAGGGATTATGGGAAGGAGAAGGTGTATGATGGCGAAGTCGTTCATAATTCCTTTATTGACAATTCTGTAAAAAGTGGTACAATAAACGTAGAGGTTGACGAGTTTGTACCTTGCCTTAAAGATGCTGAGACAGGAGAAATTGTTGATACCGAAGTACGAAAAATAGAAGATATCTCTATTCTTTCTGAATGTACAGAGAAAAATGGGTGGGATTTTCCTTGGAACACTCCGCCTAAAGGATATGATGTTTATTCTTTAAATATCAAGAACAGCGATACGATTGAGGGACTTATCGCATTAAAACCAGATGAAAAATATTGGGGAGTTCATATGTTTTGGGGGAACTCTGCTCCGCATAACATGGGAAAGAACAAAAAATACATCGGTGTTGGCGGACATTTATTTGCGATAGCAGCTAAAGTTTCTATTGATAATGGTTATGGTGGCTTTATTTTTGCCGATGCAGCTAATAAAGAACTATTTGATATGTTTATCGAAAAATATGGTGCGGCTCCTTACAGTACAGTGAATCGACCATATCGTTTTGCATTTGAGGAAGACGCATTGCACGCAATACTGAAAACATATAACTTTGAATGGGAGGGCGAAAATGGATAGGTTTGATAGAATGGACTGCGATAATTTTATTGTTGGTACACAAGAAGAACTGAAACCGTTTGAGTATGATATGCGAAAGGTTCGTGAGTACATGAAGCTAACGGGCAAATCGTTTGCAGACCTCTCAGAAGATGAATTAAAACGATTTAAAACTGATGAAAACACCGTCTAAGCAATTAGGCGGTTTTCTTATACCCATTTGAAGGAGGTGAGGGAATGGAACTGAGAGCGCAGAGAGAGCTCATCGACCTGTGAGTCTCCCCGGGGAGAAAGGAGGACCTATGGATACAGAGCGCTAGCTCGATACAGTTTTCATTTGTGATATCAGATGTTAAATATATGTGATTGACGGCGGCGGAAAAAAATGATATGATAGATATGGTCCGTGCAGATGGCCTTTCTCATATAAGATCGGGAGAGAAAGGTCTGTACCTATCAGGGCCGCAACTATAATATCTATCTGCAAAATGGAGGAAACAAAATGGACATCAGAAAATATTGTGCATTGGCTTTTGCGATCCTTACCGCAGCGGGCTTTTCGGCCTGCGGCGTGCAGGAGGACAGCAGCGCAGAGAAGACCTCTTCCATCGAAAGCGTTTCAGCACCTGTGGAAAGTACGGAAGAAAGTCAGGAGCAGCAGGAAGAACAGGAGGGCAGCTATATGGAAAAATGTGAAGAGATGCTGGTAGAGCTGGACCCATACGGCATCACCAAGGAGCGGGAGGGCGTGACCTATCCGGAGTTTGAAAAGCACTATTATTATTCAAACACCGCCGAGAGGGATACCCCGGTAAATGTTCTTCTGCCGGCGGAATACAGCGAGGAAAAGGAGTATCCGGTGCTCTATATCCTTCACGGATACTGGGACAATGAGGACTGGATGGCCAGGGATCAGGTACATATAAGCACTATGCTGACAAACCTTATCGCTGACGGCTAGGCAGAGGAAATGATAGTGGTCCTGCCCTACAACTACACCAGCAAGGATATGCCCTACTGCACGGGCATGGACGAGCAGAACACCCTGAACTACGACAATTTTGTAAACGACATGATGACGGACCTTATGCCCTTTATCGAGAGTGAATTCTCCTGCGCAAAGGGCAGGGAGAACACTGCGATAACAGGATTTTCCATGGGCGGCAGGGAGTCGCTTTTCATAGGCATCACCCATGCGGACAAGTTCGCATATATCGGTGCAGTGTGCCCGGCGCCGGGGCTTTGTGAGGGGGTAGGTTTCCCGCCGTTCCAGCTGAAAAAAGAGGAGATGGTCTTCGGTGATGACAAGCCCGATGTGCTGCTCATCAGCGGCTCCCTGGCTGACGGCGTAGTAGGGGATATGCCCAATCAGTATGACGGCGTTTTTACTGAGAACGGTGTTGAGCATATCTTCCATCAGCTCACGGAAACGGCCCATGACGCCTCCAGCGTAACGCCCCACCTTTACAATTATCTGAGAATGATATTCAGAAAGGGAAAGTGAGCGGCTGACCCTGACCTGCCTTCTCCCCGGCTTGACAAGGGGCGGTAAAATGTGATATACTTTATCTCGCAGGGCGGGCCGGAGGGCCTGTATCGTTCCTGACATGACGATCGCCCCGGGGCAGGGGATAGAAAAGGGAGTTCTGATGGAAAGTAGACGAGACCTGAAAGGGAGGAGCCTGTTCTCTTTCCCGGAGGATTACACAGTAATAGATATCGAGACTACCGGAATAAGCCCGGACAGCTGCGAGATAATCGAGATATCGGCGCTGAGGTGCCGGGGCCGGAGGGCCTGCGAAAGCTTTTCGACCTTAGTCAGGCCAAGGCGGCGCATCAGCAGGTTCATCACGGAGCTTACGGGGATAACCAACGGCATGGTGGCCGGTGCGCCGGACATCTCATCGGCTCTGAAAGGCTTTGCCGAGTTCGTGGGGGAGGATATCCTCATGGGCTACAATGTGAATTTTGATATCAATTTTCTTTACGACCATATGATGGCCTGTCACGGCAGGCCGGTGAGCAATGATTTTGTTGATGTGCTGAGGTTCTCCCGGCGGGCGGTGAAGGGGCTTTCGGACCACAAGCAGACCACGGTGGCTGCCCATTACGGCATCAATGTGGAGGGCGCACACCGGGCTTTGAAGGACTGCGAGATCTGCAATCAGTGCTATCTTAACCTTTTGCAGGAGAGCGCACTTGCCGGGGAAGTCAGGGTGTGAGCGGGGTGGAGTTTATAGAGAACATTCGCACCTTTGCCGCCGACCCCTGGCATATAGCGGCGGTGCTCATGGCGGTGAACACGGCGGTGTTCGTTCTTTACGGCATAGACAAGTCAAAGGCAAAGAGCAAGAAATGGCGGGTGCCTGAGAAGACGCTGCTGTGGGCGGCGGTGCTTGGGCCCATAGGCGCCCTGGCAGGTATGAGGGTGTTCAGGCACAAGACTAAAAAGCCTGTCTTTTTCATAACGGTGCCGCTGATATTCCTGGCCGAGGCGGCGGCAGCGGTGTATTTTATCTTTATAAAAAACTAGCGGACAGTCCACAGCGAACTGTCCGTTTTTTTTGTGCTATTTTCTGTCTATCCCCCTGGGGAATTTCTTTATCATGAACTGGGCAGCCAGGCCAGTAAATGTTCCGGCTATGCAGCCCGAAAAGATCAGCATCGGCAGATAGGCGACCACGGCGGCGGTGCGCATGACTATGAGGGCGGCGGCGGTCTGACCGAGGTTGTGCAGCACTGCACCGAAAACGCTGGCTATCCATAGGTCTTTTTCGTCTATGTGCCTCTTGAGCACCGTCATGCCGGCTATGCAGAAGGCAGCTCCGGTCAGGCTGAAGGGCAGCACAGCGGGATTACCGCCGAATATCGCCCCCAGGAGCACTCTGGTCAGCACTATCAGGACGACTTCACCGCAGCTGAAGTGATATACGGCGTAGACGGTGATGATGTTGGCCAGGCCCAGCTTTACTCCCGGTATCGGGACCGGGGAGGGTATCTGCATCTCCACCACAAAAATGATGAGGGCCAGGGCTGAAAGCAGCGCCAGCCTGGTGAGCCTTGCGGTCCTATCCTGCCGCTGCATCAAGACCGCCCCCTTCCTTATACCTGATGACAAGGCGGTTGGGCAGACAGACTATAGGCCCGCCAGCCTTGCTGAGCCAGCCGGTCCTTATGCAGACGTGGTCGGGGCAGTCCGCCTCCCTGACGCAGATATCTCCGCTGCTGATAACGACAGTGTTTTTTCTGCCCTCATATTCTATGACTATCTCCCGGTCTTTTTCCCTGTCAAGATCAATGGTGTAAAGTATCCTGCCGCCGCTTTCTATCTCAACAGTCCTGCCGTGGGGGCGAAGGTACATATAAGCTGTAGCCGCACCGCTGACGATGAACATTATTATAACGGCGCTCAGGAGCAGCTTTCTGTTAATCACGGCTCATCACCTCAGTTTCAAGGCCGGAAAATTCCTCATAGAGGCTCACTTCACCGGCTATGCCCTCGGTCATTATGAGCCTTCCGTCCTCTGTTATAAGTATCATATCGAAGTCTCCCCGCTCCCGCCAGAGCTTTTTTGCCCCCTCTTCCCCAAGGACGAACAGTGAGGTGGAAAGCCCGTCGCAGAGCCTGCCGCTCTTTCCTATGACCGTGGCGGAAAGTATGCCGTTTTTTGCCGGGTACCCGGTCTTTGGGTCAAGGATATGCCAGTATATCTCTCCGTCCCCGCCCTCAAAAAAACGCTCGTATCCTCCGGAGGTTATGACGCAGCAGTCCCTTACCTCCAGCTTTGCCACACTGCCTTCGCCCCAGGGACTTTTTATGCCTATCTTCCAGGGGCTGCCGTCGGGCTTGGAGCCGATGACCTGGATATTCCCCCCCAGGTCCAGCAGGGCAGAGCTCACGCCGTTGGCCCTGAATATCTCCGTTATGCGGTCCCCGGTCTCGCCCTTGCCCAAGGCGCCCAGGTCGATGCTCATTCCATCGGGCAAAACGGCGGCATTGCCGGAAAGCTCTATCCGGCTGCTGTCAACGTTCTTCAGAAGTTCACTGAGCCTTTCCTCAGAGGGTATCTTGTAGTCGCCGTTTGTGAACCCCCACTCGCTCAGTACAGGGTAAAGGGAAATGTCAAAGGCGCCCCCGGTCAGTTCATTGAGTTCCATTCCGAAGGCGATAAGTTCAGCGGTCTCATCGCTTATCTCTGCCGGCTCACCTCCGCTGTGGTCCAGCCTGTAGATCTCGCTGCCCTCGTCGGTGACTGACCATAGCTTTTCCAGTCTTTCCACCTCGTCCTTTGCCTGCGAAAGAGCTGCGGACTTCTGCCCGTCATAAGCGGTCAGCTGCATATAGGTGTCCATGGCGAACACGGATATGCTCTGAGGACCGCCGTCCTCCGCTGCGCTGACGGCGCTCTCACCGGCCTTTGAGCAGCCCGATGTCCATAGCATCGGCAAAAGCGCCAGCACTGCCGTCCCAAGAGAGACAGCTCTTGAAATAGCCATAAAAAGCCTCCTTCCGCAGGTCAGCCTGCTTACCTCAGAGCCTGTTCAAGACATTTTCTGACCGCCTTGATGATAGCCTCGGAGCTGTAGGTCGCCCCTGAAACGGCGTCTACATCATAGGTCTGGCAGTCTAAGATATCCTGCCCTATCAGCTCATAGGCCATGTCGAAATACTCCGTCTCTTCCTCGTCGGTGTAGGCAGAAATGTCTGTGATAAGGTCGTCTTCAATAGTTATAGTCACGTGTATATAGCCGTCATAACCGTAGGCCTTTGCCTCATAGGTGCCGTTTTCGTAAATGTACTCAGGCTCCGGCGGAGCGGCAGTGGTGGTCTCAGCTGTCGTGGTCACGGGCGGCTCCTCTCTGGGGGCCTCAGTCTCCGCCGGCTGGTCCTGTTCTTCATCAGAGTCATGAGGCTCTTCCTCAGGCTCCTCTTCTTCAGGCTGTTCCTCCTGCGGCTCTTCACTGCTGTCGCTCTCTGAGGAACTTTCAGATGAAGATAAAGAGCTGTCAGGCCCGGAAGAGCTGCTGTCCCCGGAGGAGGACAGGCTTTCTGCGCTTTCTGAACTGCTGTCATCCTGGGAGGAGCCGTCTAAAGAGGATGTGCTGCTCACAGTCTCTGAGCTGACAGAGCCGTCCGGGACGCTGACGGCGTCAGAACTGCTGTCCCGCCTGATGGAAAGAGACTTTGTGCCGGAAGCTTTCCTGGCGGCAGACGGCCTGTTCTCGGCTTTGCCATAGCTGCAAAAGGCTATGATCCCTGTCATCGCCGCTAAGCAGGCCATGCAGGCGACGTTGAGGGCGCTGCGGCTCTCAGGCTTTTTTGTTTTTACATAGTGCTTTCTCACCCTCAGCACCAGGTAAGCGCCCCACACAAGGGTGTATGCAAGGCAGCTGGTAAAATACCCCTTCATGCCGGCTCTGGCCCTTGGCAGGAATATTATCATAACATGGAGATAGATCAGCCCGTAGAACACATAGGCCGCCCTCTGGACCTTTTTCCAGGTCCGTGGGTCCATCTTCTTCCTTATCTTCCTGAAAGAGATAACTGTGAGCGGCAGCATTATCAGCGTCAGCGCTATGCACACCACGCAGGTCAGTACCAGCTCCGTTCCGGTGCGCAGCCTTGGGTCAGCAAGCCTTTTTATGTAGGTCACGCCGTAGTTTACGATGTGCGAAAGGGTAATGGAGGCGGCGAATATGGAAAGCTCCCCCCTGACAGGCATCAGACGCTTTACTGCCCTGCTGCCGTCGGGAAGAACTCTCATGCCCATCACCACAGCCCATAAGGCCCCCGCCATTGCCCCTCCGGAGAAGATGCCCACAGCATAGGTCCTCAGAAAGGCGTTGTCAAGATGTCTGCCGGAAAGTACTGTCATTATCACCGAAAGAACGGTCCCGCCGATATAGAACGGCAACGGATGCTTTTTCAGCACCCCCGCACATAAAAACGAAAACGATACTGCGATCACCAGCGCTAACAAAAACAGCATATATTTACCTCTATCTATTTAGTATAATAAATCAATTATACTTTAATGTAAAAAAATTGTCAATCGCCGTTATTTTGTTTTTACAGAATTTTAAGGCCAGGTTAGTTTGGCTTAACAAACCCCTAATAATTCCAGCAATATGCACCAATATGGTTAGTTACAACAAACTAAGTTCGTTGAAAAATACCTTTGACTTTAGTGACGTGATATGCTATGATGGATACTGTGTAGTTTGTTTAGACTAACGCATGAGCCGGCTGCGGATCACCCGGCTCATTATTACTGATTTGGTTTGAAAGGAGTGTTTCTATGAAACACAAAAGGATCATTGCTGCAGTCGCTGCCATGGCCACAGTACAGGGCCTTCTTTCGGTGAATGCTTTTGCAGCCGAAAACGACAGCTTCAGCGGTTATGTGCTGATGAACATACCCTACAGTCAGTTCTATGCAGCTGACAGCGCTGAGGTCAGCGACGTTGACGCAGTTTCTTCAGCTACCAACAAGACCGGCAACTACAGCAAGGCCGGCGGCGCTTTCCACAGCGGCAAGACCGCAGAGGTGGACGAAAACGGCACAGTCTCGGTGGTCGGAAAGGACAACGGTTCCAAGGTGCAGGGCGTTACCTGGGCCGTGAAGGCAGACAGCCTGGAGGCGGTAAAAGCTCTTGGCGGCACAGAGATAACTGACAGCTCAAAGGTAACTACCGCCACGGCAGGCAAGGGCAAGGTAAGCTCAAATGAACTCAAGGGCTATCAGGCGCTCACCGAGGCTCCTGCATATTCCTACTATGTGCTTGACAAGGCTCCGGCCAACTATGTGGAGCTGGACGGCACTTCATTCAAAAAGGGCACAGGCTCCTCCGGCGCAAAGTCTATAGATATAAGCGCTTCATACGGCACTAACTGGGGCGATATCCAGCTGAACCTGGGCGAAGCAGAGGACGCCGGCGACAAGATAGTTAACGCCATCGTTCTGACAACCTCCGACGGTACTTCCAGGGGTCTGTATCACCTCGACCAGATCTGGTCCTTTAACGATGTTGCCTGGAAAGTGGCCTCTACCTCTGGTCTGGACGGAAAGAAGATAACCGGCGTTCGTTATTACTGCTCTGTGAAGGACTCCGACCTTACCGACGATTCTGCGCCTGCGTATGAGAACTATGTTTATGACTATACTGTGGACCTGGACGTTCCTCAGGTGTATACCGGAGAGGTCAGCGGCAAGTTCAGGAACGAAAAGGCTCTTGAACTCAGCGGCCTTCCTGCCGATGTCAAGGACCTGAAGGCCAAGGTGTATTATACCACCGGCGGCAGAAATGCGTCATATACCTACATCACCCCTGTGGAGGTAGACCCTCGTGACGATGATATCGACCCTGTTTTCGTTGATGTCGCTAACGGCAGGATAACCGTTGTCAAGGGCAGCGTCACCAACAAGGCCGGCACTACAGAGAGCTACGGCGAGCCTGTGGACGGCACGGACTATACCGTTGAACTGAGCGCCGGCAACTATATAATCAAGAAGTTCACCGTGCATTATAACGCTGCGGAGAACGTTGAGGACAGCTCTGAGGTACCTGAAAGCTCCAGCACGGCTGACGGCTCATCAAGCTCCCAGACAGCTTCTTCAAGCTCATCTAGTTCATCGGGCAGCTCTTCCTCTTCATCCTCCAAATCTTCTCAGGCATCCAATGCCAATAACAACCCGGCTACAGGCTCCGCTGCAACAGCCGTGGTGGGCATAGCAGTACTTGGCTGTGCTGCTGCGGTAGTTTCCAAGAAGAGGAAAAACTGAGCCTGCTGAAAGGCTATGACAAGAAAAAGTCCCTCGGTCATGCGAGTCAGCCGCAGGGAAGATACAGATCCTTTTATGGCCCGGAAGGTCTTATGCCTTCCGGGCCTTTTGTTTATCCCGCATTTGCGGCTGCCGGCAGTTCAGTGTACCCGCCTTTGATACTGGCCGCTGCACCCGGCGGAGCTGTTTATCCTGACAATTGATGAAAAATGGTATCATACCCTTGCGGTCCCGTTAAATACGTGATATAATAAAGCCAGGCATAGGCCTTGCAGATGTTCATTTGTGCCTGTTATGAAGAGGATCCTATATCTAACGGAGCCTTATTCTATCATGCAACAAATGTGAGGAGCCGACAGGTCAAGAGATTGAGCGGGGGATGGTCTTATGGATGAAAATGTCGGGATAAAAGCAAAAATTTTTTGTGTGTTACTGATCTTATCAATGTCTGCGGTGTGTTTTCTGGCTGCGTGGTACAAATTCGGTCAATATAACGATCTGATTGAAAACTGTACATCAGAAGTCACCGGGGTAGTCACGGATATATGCCATGGCAGTATATATTATCAATATGGGGAGAGATATCTGAAGAAAACCTCCCGGACCGCCGCCCAAAGACTTTATATGACTATAGAGGTCAATACAGATCCTGCATCAGATGGCAGCTTCAAACAAAAAACTTTGTATGAAACAGCTGATGAAACGAAAGTTGGCCAGGAGGTGACGATACACTATTCACCTGATGATCCTGATCTTTATTATCTTAATGAGAAGGTCTGTGATGACCGTATCACAGGGATCGTCGTCGCTGTGATAGGAGTATTTGTATTTATAGGTGCGGTCTTGCTGACAGTCTTTTTTGTCAGGAACAGTCACTGGAAGGCTGCTGAAAAGAAAGCTGGGCCTATCTGACCTGCCCCGGCGCATGAGCGCTATACGGTCTGCTGCATACGGCTTTGTTATATATATTACAAGAAAAAGCACTTGCTGATCGGCAGGTGCTTTTTGTACCTATATAACGGCTCATTACAGCCATCTCTGCTGCGGCAGGAGAAAAA
>JAFVCV010000007.1 GCA_017478965.1 Ruminococcus sp.
AAGTTCCTGCTTTAGTTTCTCCAGGAGAGCCGAGCTTTTGACTCAGCTCTCATGTCGAAGCTAAATAATAAATTGAGGAATAAGATAAATTCTATATAAACAAGTTCCTGCTTTAGTTTCTCCAGGAGAGCCGAGCTTTTGACTCAGCTCTCATGTCGAAGCTAAATAATAAATTGAGGAATAAGATAAATTCTATATAATTAAGTCCTTGCTTTAGTTTCTCCAGGAGAGCCGAGCTTTTGACTCAGCTCTCATGTCGAAGCTAAATAATAAATTGAGGAATAAGATAAATTCTATATAATTAAGTTCCTGCTTTAGTTTCTCCAGGAGAGCTAAGCTTTCGACTCAGCTCTCATGTCGAAGCTAAATAATAAATTGAGGAATAAGATAAATTCTATATAAATAAGTTCCTGCTTTAGTTTCTCCAGGAGAGCCGAGCTATTGACTCAGCTCTCGTGTCGAAGCTAAATAATAAATTGAGGAATTAGATAAGTTCTTTCTCATAGGTGCGGGGACGTATCGGTCTTACCTTACCGGTCTTTCCCTTTCCTTTGACTATATATTAAACCATCAATCTCAATTCTTTCTCAAATGAACCTCAATTATTGTTGAGATTTAGTTGAGAATGAATTGAGAGTATAAAGCTATAATGAATTTGATGAAAAATGTTAGCAAAATAATATTTTTCCTAAATTTCTGTTAGTAAATAGTAAGAAGAGGTGTGTTTTTTTGTTCAATATTCTCGTTGTTGAAGACGATAAGGACCTTAACAGCCTGTTTTGCAGGACCTTGTCGAAGAATAACTACAATCCTATCTCTGCCGCCAACGCTTCGGAGGCTTTTGATATACTGGAAAATGACTATGTTGATGTGGTCATTTCAGATGTGATGATGCCGGGTATGAACGGTTTTGACTTTGTGAAGAACCTCAGGGAAAGTCTATATGAGATGCCTGTGCTCATCATTACCGCCAAGGGAGATATCCACGATAAGGAGACCGGGTTCAAGGCCGGGGCTGATGACTATCTGGTCAAGCCCATAGACCTTAACGAGATGCTTTTTCGTATCAATGCTCTGCTGCGGCGGGCAAAAAGCGCCAGCGAGCGCAGGCTGACATTCGGGGATACTGTGCTGGAATATGACAAGTGGACAGTGACTGACAAGGATGGTTCGCAGATATTGCCGCAAAAGGAATTCCAGCTGCTCTATAAGCTCCTTTCCTATCCTGGACAGATCTTCACCAGACAGCAGATCCTTGATGATATCTGGGGCTATGACGATGTGGCTGACTCCCATACACTTGACGTTCATATGAGCAGGCTGAGAGAGCGTTTCAAGAACAATACGGATTTTAAGATAATCACCATAAGAGGACTTGGCTACAGGGCGGTGAAGTATGGAACATAGGATTGACAAGGCACAGGCCCGCCATTATACCAAAATGGTCACAAAGCTGATATTCTCATTTTTATTTACCCTGCTGCTCTTTGTGGCCCTGACTGCGGTTTCTTCATTTGTCATCACAAAGCTTGGCGTGGCTCTTGAATCTATCCCCCTGCTGGGATATTTTGTGCTGCTTGGCTCCTGCTTTATCGTGGCCAGCTCTACGGCATATTTCATGACCTGGAATTTTTTCAAGCCCCTCAGTGATATAAGCCGGGCCTCCAAAAAAGTGGCCGAAGGGGACTATTCCTCCAGACTAGAATATCACGGCAGTATCGAAGAGCTGGCTGATGCTGTCTCAAATTTCAACTATATGGTCCATGAACTGAATTCGGTGGAGATGATAAGAAACGATTTTATCGCAAATGTTTCCCACGAATTTAAGACGCCTTTATCGGCTCTTAACGGGTATATAACACTGCTACAGGACGGCTCTCTCAGTGATGAGGAGCGTATGGAGTATATACGAAAGGCTTTTTTCAGCATAGATAAGCTAAATGACCTGACTGACAATATACTCAGGCTGTCAAAGCTTGAGAACCAGGCCAGTCTTGATAGACCCGTGACCTATAGGCTGGATGAGCAGATCAGAGAGTCAATAGTGCTTTTAGAGCCGAAATGGAGCGCTAAGAACATCGAGTTCGATCTTGAGATGCCAAAGGTGAAGTACACCGGACAGCGCTCGCTGCTTTTGCAGGTCTGGACAAATCTTATCTCCAACGCCATAAAGTTCTCTGATAATTAGAGCCTTATCAGGGTCAGGATAGAAGAGAATGAAAAAAGTGTGGAAGTTTATATCGAGGACCATGGCATTGGGATGACTGAGGAGACTATCAGGCATATATTTGAGAAATTCTATCAGGCCGACAGTTCCAGGCAGTTCCAGGGCAACGGTCTGGGCCTTGCTCTGTGCAAGGAAATAGTCAAGCGCTGCGGCGGGACTATAGATGTTGAGAGCAGGCTGGGTGAAGGCTCTACCTTCCATGTGGAGCTCTTCAGGTAGGTTTGTTATATTATATGCAGCCGGGTGCTGATAATGCGCTTTTTGATGAAAAAGTTTTTTCAGGTATTGACAAATCTGAAGAAATGTTGTATATTTATTGTATGTAATAGTTTCATAAATGCTGTGAAGAAGATCAGTAACCCGTGTGATGTGGTTTCAGAGAGCCTGCGGCCGGTGTGAGCAGGCAGCATACAGGGGCGAAATTACACTTCGGAGCTTTCTGTCTGATCGGGGAGAGCCCGCCAGGGCAGGGCGTATGCCTGCGTTAAAGGTCAATGAGGTCTGTTTTTTTGCAGATAAACTGAGGTGGTACAGCGGTCTATCCGCCCTCAGAAGGAGTGTGTCCTTCTGAGGGCTTTTTATTTATATAAATTAGGAGTGACAAAAATGAAAAAGGCAAATCTCATCGGCGGGATCATTATTGGTGTTGTTGGTCTGGGAGCTTTTGTGTTTTTTATGCTGGCCGATGAAAGCACAGTGGCCGTACCTGTTCTGTTTGTATTTGTGATCGCTGCGGCTCTGGTGCTTTACACAGGGCAGTCTGACAAAATGGCGGATAAGGGCCTTGACAAGCACCTGCGTGAGATAGGCTCTGCGGAAAGTGCCGAGGCCTATGAAAAAAGATCAGTGGAATACGCTCAAAAGCACCCGCCTATAAGGATAACCAACAGTGACATGATACGTGACCTGAAAGCCCGCTACAGGAGAGTTTTCGTATATTTTCTGCTTATCATAGATGTGGTGTTCCTGCTGGCTCTGGTGGAGCAGTATAATCATATCGGTCTTTCTTTTATGCTGCTGATAGAGTTCGTTGCTGTCATCGCTCTTGGATACTACTGCTACTATATGCTCACCGGGGGACCGATACAGAAGTTCATCTCCCGCATCAGGCCGGAGCTTTATGATGAAATCAACGCTGACTATCTTGGAGGAGAACTGTATTATTACGGCAGCTGCGGGCTTTGCATAGGGAATAAATATGCAGTTTATTTTGACGGTGATGGGGTAAGCGTGATACCCCTGGCTGATATCATTTATGCCGGAAAGTTCATAAGGGTCATAAAACACTACACTAACGGGGTCTATTCCGGGTCCGAGTATAAATACATAGTCCGGATAGTTACTTCAAGTCCCTGCGAGATGAATACCCACAAGAATGACCGTGACTTTTACCCGGTCTTCCATAAATACGGCCTTCATCAGATACTTGGCGCCCTGGAGAAAAAAGGTGTGCAGGTCAGATATGAGATGAATGTGCCTGAGGGAGATCTGAGGGGCAATAACTGAACCGGTCTTGGATAAATGTGTGTTGTTGATGCTTTAGACCGGGTCATACGGAGGAAACTGTGAGAGAGATAGATTCAGATGATGTCTGCAAACTTAAAGAGTGTCTTTTGGCATTAGCGGCGCACCACAACAAGGTATCTGTTAATTTTAAAGGCTGTTATCCCAAAGCTCCCGTTGAGCAGACTGTGAAACAGTTTGCAGCCGATGTTGATAATGGAAAGTCGCATATCGCTGTTATAGAAAACGATAATAAAGTGATAGGTTTTTGTAAGATCAATATTGATAACGCCGTCGGCGTTTTAGAGTATCTCGTTGTTCTTGAAAAATTCAGAGGTTTGGGGTACGGAGCCTCGTTGATGGAATGGGCATTGAGCAAATTTGCCTGTTATGGAGTTCATGATATAGATGTCAAGGTGGCTGACGGAAACGAAGCGATCTCTCTGTACGAAAAATATGGCTTCAAAATGAACGCACATATCCTTCGTCTGAGCAGGTAACTGCCGGTCTTTAACGGGAACACTTTTTATAAGATAGGAAAAAAGGTCCATAAGTAAAAAACATGATAGATCTAATAAAGGAGTAGATAATATGACTTGTTTTGAAGAACTGAAGAGAAGAGGGCTTATAGCCCAGCTGACTGACGAAAAAGAGATAGAGGAGCTTATCAATAACGGTAAGGCTACCTTCTATATCGGTTTTGACCCTACTGCCGACAGTCTGCACGTTGGACATTTTATGGCGCTTTGCCTTATGAAAAGGCTTCAAATGGCCGGCAATAAGCCTATAGTGCTTTTAGGCGGCGGCACCGGCATGATAGGAGACCCCTCCGGCAAGAGCGATATGAGAAAAATGATGACCAGAGAGACTATCGACCACAATGTAGAGTGTTTCAAAAAGCAGATGAGCAGATTTATCGACTTTTCTGACGGCAAGGCGATCGCAGTCAACAACGCAGACTGGCTCTTAGACCTTAACTATGTGGATATGCTCAGGGAGATAGGCGTTTATTTCTCGGTGAACAAGATGCTCTCCTTCGAGTGCTATAAGCAGAGGTGGGAGAGGGGACTGACCTTCTTCGAGTTCAACTACATGATAATGCAGAGCTACGATTTCTACAAGCTATACACCGACTACGGCTGCAATATGCAGTTCGGCGGCGACGACCAGTGGGCAAATATGCTGGGCGGCACAGAGCTTATCAGGAAAAAGCTCGGCAAAGACGCTTATGCCATGACTATCACCCTTCTTCTGAATTCAGAGGGCAAGAAGATGGGCAAGACCGAAAAGGGCGCAGTATGGCTGGACGCTGAGAAGACCAGCCCCTACGAGTTCTACCAGTACTGGAGGAATGTGGACGACGCCGACGTTATCAAGTGTCTGAAACTGCTGACCTTTGTGCCTATCGAAGAGATAGAGGAGATGGAAAAGCACATGGAGGGCGCTGAGTATAACAAGGCCAAGGAGCTGCTGGCCTTTGAGCTGACCAAGCTTATCCACGGTGAGGAAGAGGCTCAGAAGGCTGACGCTGCGGCTAAGGCTATCTTCGGCGGCGCTGACAGTGCTGATATGCCCAGCACCACTCTTACTAAGGACGATGTGGACGAGAACAACATGATAGGTATACTCAATCTGCTCGTCAAGGCAGGCCTGTGTCCCTCTAACGGCGAGGCCAGAAGGCTCGTTCAGCAGAACGGGATAGCTGTGAACGGCGAAAAGTTCACTGATCCCAAGGGCATGGTAGACCTGAGTGAACAGGTCATCATCAAGAAGGGCAAAAAGGTGTTCCACAAGGTCATACTTTGCTGATGATCCGAATAAAGATGTTTTACCCGACCCGGGGCGGAAGATCCAGGACCGCTCCCGGGTCTTTTTGTGCTTTTTTATTCACGAAATGGCGATTGACTTTTTGCGGGAAAGATGATATAATAACTGTGCTGTTAACAAAACGGCAATATTCTATTAACTATATAGAAATAATCGAAATAGTAGGAAATGAGGGAAAATATGGTATATAATAATATTCTTGAGGCCGTAGGAAATACTCCGATGATAAAGCTCAATTCTCTTGTTGGAGAGGACAGCGCTGAGATATTCGTGAAGTTCGAGGGGCTGAACGTAGGCGGTTCTATCAAGACCAGGACAGCTCTGGCGATGATAGAGAGGGCAGAGAGCCAGGGTCTGCTCAATAAGGACAGCGTCATCGTTGAGCCTACAAGCGGTAATCAGGGCATAGGGCTTGCGCTCATAGGAGCAGTGAAAGGCTACCGGACCAGAATAATCATGCCTGATTCAGTCAGCGAGGAGAGAAGAAAGCTGGTAGAGCATTACGGGGCTGAAGTCATACTTGTCCACGATGGGGGTAATATAGGTGACTGCATAGAGGAATGTGTCCAGATAGCTATGAGGCTCAGGTCTGAGGACCCCAGGGTATTCGTGCCACAGCAGTTTGAAAACACCGCCAACCCTGAGGTCCAGCGTGAGCAGACCGGGGCCGAGATACTTGAACAGGTGGGGGGACCTATCCACGGCTTTTGCTCCGGCATCGGCACAGGCGGGACCATTACCGGCATCGGCCAGGCTCTGAAAGCCGCCAATCCCGATATAGAGATATGGGCCGTGGAGCCTGAGAACGCTGCGATCCTTTCCGGCGGCTCAGTGGGTACACATCTGCAAATGGGCATCGGCGACGGAGTTATCCCTAAGATACTTGATAAGGATATCTACAGCCAGATCTGCATCGTCAGGGATGAGGACGCCATAAAGATATCTAAGGAGCTTGCAAGGAGAGAGGGCATAATGTGCGGTATCTCCAGCGGAACAAATGTATGCGCAGCCATTAGTCTGGCTAAAAAGCTAGGTCCGGGCAAGACTGTGGTGACAGTGCTCCCTGATACCGCAGAAAGGTATTTTTCCACCCCGCTTTTCCGTGATGTGCGCTATTGGTAACACAGTCATCTAAAGGTCTGCCGGCTCCGGCAGGCCTTTTTTTGATAAATTGTAAAATATTTCATAGGCGGTTGAAAAGTAAGGATAATAATGCTATAATGTTGCAAGGTGATGAAAATGTATATTTGTCCGGTCTGTAAGAACAAGCTTGAAAGGCAGGATAATTCCTGGCGTTGTCCCGAAGGTCACTGTTTCGATATCGCAAGAAAGGGCTATGTGAACCTTCTTACCACTGTCGGCAGGAACCCTAAGAATTCGGGCGACAATGCGGAGATGGTCAAGGCACGTACAGAATTTCTTAACAGAGACTATTATCTGCCCCTGGCTGAAAAGACCGGGGAGATATTAGCAGAAGAGCTTAGAGATACGTCAGACCCTGCGATCATTGACAGCGGCTGCGGTGAAGGGTATTATACTGTAAAGTATGCTGCTATGGTCCCGAAGGCACGCTTCTTCGGCATTGATATTTCCAAGAATGCCATAAGCCACTGTATGACCAGAGTCCATCAGAAAGGTATAAAAAACTGTTCATTTGCGGTAGCGTCATCGTTTGAGCTGCCCTTTGAGGACGGTTTTGCTGACATTATAGTCTGCACCTTCGCACCTGTGACTGACAGGGAGTATGCGGCTAAGCTCAAGCAAACAGGCTCATTGATAGTCGTTTCACCGTCGCCGGGGCATCTGTTCGAGCTGAAAGCAGCCGTTTATGACGAGCCTTATCTGAACAGGCCCAACGATTACGGTCTGGAGAGCTTTTATCTTGCGGATGAACAGGTCTTTGAGTATAAGAAAAAGCTGGAGAGCAGTGAGGATATTTGCAGCCTTTTTTCTATGACGCCGTATTTTTACAAGACCTCTGCCAAGGGAATGGAAAGGCTCAGGGCGCTGCAAAGCATTGAAGTCACCTGCGGGTTCGTGATACAGACCTACAAACTAAAGTGATATGAAAAGGGAGAGGGAAATATGGAAAGGAAAGATAGAAAAGTATTCTGCAAGGGCTATACCTGGGGATTTTTCAGCCGCAGCGGTGAGATGCTCACCGACAGTGCGGAGGAGTCAATGAAAAGGCTGGCATCAAACGGCCTGGACTGGATATGTATAACCGTCAACGGCTGGCAGGAGAGCTTTGCCAGCACCACTGTTTTTTCGCTGTACGGACTGACCCAGACCGATGAGGAGATAACTCATGCCATAAATATGGCCAGGTCCTTAGGACTGAAGGTCTGCCTGAAACCTATGGTCAACTGTCTCGACAGAGCCTGGAGGGCCAGGATAGATTTCCCCGCAGAGGACTACTGCGGCTACTGGGAGAAGTGGTTCAGGTCATACAATAATTTCATGCTTCACTATGCTAAGCTGGCTGAAAAGCTTGGTGTTGAAATGCTGTGTACGGGCTGTGAGATGGCTGGGATGGACAAGCAGGCTAAGTATTGCCAGGATATGGTCTCAAAGGTCCGGAAGATATACAGCGGACTGATAATGCACAACATCAACCATGGAGATGAACTGCGCTTCACCTGGCTGAACGCTGTTGATATCATCGGTATCAGCGCCTACTATCCTGTAACTGACAGCGAGAATAAGGGCATTGAGACTATGAGAGAAAGATGGGCAAGGGTAGTGGAAAGGCTCGAAAAGTGCCATGAGCATTATGGCAGGCCCATAATGTTCGCCGAGATAGGCGTCAGGAACGAGGAGGGCTGCACAATGTATCCCTGGGATTTCCATGACCGGCCCGAAAAAAAGCTTGACGAGCAGGAGCAGTCGGATTTTTATGAGAGCACCATGGAGGCCACCTGGGACCTTCCCTGGTTCTGCGGTTATTTCTGGTGGGACTGGAAGGCTGTGCTGCCGCCTATTGAGAAGGCAAAGGAGAACCGTGATTTTACCGTATACGGCAAACTTGCGGAGCAGACACTGAAAAAGTGGTATACTAGATAGTTTGTTCATGCAAAAGCTCCCGCAGAGAATGCGGGAGCTTATATCTTACTCTTTTTTCAGCCTGGCGAAATTTGCCATAAGCTTTTTTGTACCCATAGTGTCAAAGGCGATCTCCAGCAGGGTGTCCCCGGCCATTGGCGTGGCCTTTATAACCGTGCCGCCGCCGAACTTTTTGTGGACCACCCTGTCTCCGGCAGAAAAACTCAGGTTTTCCGTGGCGGGCTTGTCCTGTCCGAAGAGGGAGAGCTGACGGCCCAGCTTGATGCTTTGTGCAGTCTTTATGTCCCGCTGGAGGCTGTTATCGCCTATCTTCCTGATATTCTGCTTTGGCAGCTCCCTTACGAAAATTGAGTCCTTGTTGTTCTGTACATTTCCGTAAAGCATACGGGAGCTGGAATTGATGATGTAAAGCTGTCTCTTAGCCCTTGTCACCGCCACATATGCAAGTCTTCGCTCCTCCTCCAGCTCATCTTCGCTCTCAAAACTTCTCATGGAGGGGAAAACATTGTCTTCCATCCCCGGCAGAAAGACCACCGGGAATTCCAGCCCCTTAGCACTGTGCATAGTCATCATCATCACGTAGTCTCCGTCAGGGTCCATGGTGTCTAGGTCTGTATAGAGTGCCACCTCTTCCAGAAAACCACCCAGATCCGGACTTTCGGCGTCCTCCTCGTATTTTGCGATCGTCGATCTTAGCTCTGCGATGTTCTCAAGCCTGCCTTCGCCCTCTATGCCCTGCAGTTTCAGCATATTCTCATAGCCTGACTTATGCAGCACAGCGTCCAGCAGCTCTGTCAGTGAGACTTCCTCGCTGAGATCGGTCAGGTCCTCTATCATAAATGCAAATTCCGTCAGCGCCTTAGACTTCTTAGCCAGCGGCACATATTCCGCAGAATGGCTCATGACATAGACTGGGTCTTCCCCCAGGTCGGAAACTATCTGCTCTATAGTCCTTACTGTAGCCTCTCCTATACCCCTCTTCGGCTCGTTGACTATCCTTCTCATCCTGAAAACGTCAGAGTGGTTGTTGATAAGCTCCAGGTAGGCCAGAATGTCCTTTATCTCTTTTCTCTCATAGAATTTCACTCCGCCGAATATCCTGTAGGGGACCCCGGCCTTTATCATGGCCTGTTCGATCGAGTTGGACTGGGCGTTCATTCTGTATAGTACTGCGTGGTCGCTGTATCTTATGCCGCTTTCAGCGTCTTCCTGTATCTTTTCAGCAATGAAGAGGGCCTCTTCTCTCTCCGTAGGAGCCTTGTATACCACGACCTTGTCGCCGTCACCGGCGTCAGTCCAGAGGTTCTTGCCTTTGCGGCCTTTGTTGTGTTTGATAAGCTCGTTTGCACAGGTCAGTATATTCTGAGTCGAACGGTAATTCTGCTCCAGTTTTATCACATCAGACTCAGGGTCACATTCAAAAATGTCCTCAAAATTCAGAATGTTCTCGATGGTGGCTCCTCTGAACTTATATATGCTCTGGTCGTCGTCGCCCACAACGCAAAGGTTTTTATATTTCGACGAAAGCAGTGCCACCAGCCTGAACTGAGCCTTGTTTGTGTCCTGATACTCGTCCACCATTATGTACCTGTACAGGTTCTGATAGTGGTCCAGCACGTCAGGCTCGTTCTCAAATAGCTCCACTGTGTAGGTAATGATGTCATCAAAGTCCATAGAATTGTTGTCCTTCATCTGCTGCTGGTATTTTCTGTATATTTTTCCTACAGTAAGCAGCCTGTAATCCCCGGCGGCATTTTTGATAAAGTCCTCCGGCCCTACCATCTCGTCCTTGGCATTGGAGATCTCTGCCATTATGGACTTGACCGGGAACATCTTGTCAGAAATGTCCATCTCTTTCATTACTGACTTCAGGAGCCGCTTGGTGTCGTCGGTGTCATAAATGGCAAAGTTTGCAGAGAAACCCAGTCTGCTGCCCTCCCGCCTGAGTATCCTTACGCAGGCTGAATGGAATGTGGCCGCTGTGACACCAGTTCCTTCGTCTCCAAGTATCCTTGCGATCCTGTCTTTCAGCTCACCTGCTGCTTTGTTGGTGAAGGTTATAGCCAGAATGTTCCATGGCCTGACTTTTTTGTAAGCGACTATATCTGAAAGACGCTCACTGTCGTCAGTGAGACCGTCAGCGTAATCCTTCAAAAAGTTCAGTTCTTCTGTACTATGTACTTCGCCGCTGTCCGTATGCTCGTAAGCATTGCCGAAGTGGATCATGTTTGCTATCCTGCTGACCAGCACGGTGGTCTTTCCGCTGCCGGCACCGGCCAGTATGAGCAGCGGTCCGTTAACGTGGAAAACGGCTTTTTTCTGCATTGGGTTCATTCTTGAAAAAAAACGTTCCAGGGCCTTTTTCTTCAATATATCAAAATCTTCCATCGCTTACCTCCGATAATTTGAGCAAAGCCGCTCACAAAAAAAGCTCGGTATATTTTCTGTATACCTTAAAGCCTGCCTGCTCATAGAATTTCTCTGCGTCCTCATTGAAAGCCCAGTAATCAAGCTCCATGCGTTTATAGCCCTTTGCTCGGGCTTTCTCCTTGCAAAATCCGATCAGCCCGGCAGCAACGCCTTTACGTCTGTAGTTTTCGTCTACGCTGAATTCTTCGATCATATAATATGAGCGCTCATAGCTGAATGGAGTCTCGCTGCGTTTAACATATCTTACAGCTGCAAAACCGCATACAGTCCCGCCGGCAAGGGCAACGATAATATCACTGTCCCCGCTGTCAAAGTTATCGTAAACATGGTCTCTGAGCTGTTGGCAAAATCCCGCCTTGAATATATCCGGCCTGCCGTTCACATGGACCTCATTGACCTGCTTTCTCAGTTGGTTGACTTCTTCAAGCTCGTTCCTTCTGGCATATCTTACTGAAATATCCATGCTGCATCTCCTTCTGATACGATATATCTCTACCATTATAACATATCCGGTAAGTTTTGAAAAGGGGAAATCATAAAAATAGTATCAAAAAATAGTGAATGGCGAATAATTCCCTATTCTGCGCAGTATTTCTCAGTATATCGACATCATATCACAGCTTGTGTCCCACTTTGGCCCCATAGATATACTTGACAATCTTGGAAAAATAAGTTACAATATAATAAGATGTTTTTTGTTCGGATATCTGCCGGCGGACCGGCATCAGCATCAGCCACGTTTTACCTATCGTTCTTGCTCGGGCGCACTGCCCATGGCTATGCTTAACAGTCTATCTAACGGAAAATTGAATTATCATCTTTATTTTGAAAGGAGTTTCAGCACCGGCTTGTACAGCACAGGGCTTAGTCAGGTGCGGTATTTTAATCATGAACAGTCAGAATAATAATCAAGGGAAAAACACTGATAGGAAAAAGCTTACTCCCAGGACCAGACAGGTCAGGGGCATATCAGTCAAGAGAAACAGTGAGAGGGCTTCCTCAAAGCCTGCCGGCAGACGTCAGGCAGATGAGCCGGTCAGAAAGACGCCGGTCAGGATAATCCCTCTGGGGGGACTTAACGAGATAGGCAAGAATTTCACGGTCATCGAATGTTCAAACGATATGTTCGTCATCGACTGCGGTCTTGCCTTCCCGGACAGTGAGATGCTGGGCGTTGATATAGTTATACCGGATTTTACCTATATCGAAAAGAATATCGAAAAGCTCAGGGGCGTTGTCATCACCCACGGCCATGAGGACCATATCGGCGGTCTGCCTTATTTCCTGAAGAAGTTCAATGTGCCGGTATATGCCACAAGGCTGACTATCGGTCTTATCGAGGGCAAACTCAGGGAACATGATCTGCTTGGCAGCGCTAAGCTCAATGTGGTCGTTCCCAGGCAGACCATCAGAATGGGCTGTATGGCGGTGGAATTTATCACTGTGAACCATTCTATACCGGATTCTGTGGGTATGGCTATCCATACCCCGGCAGGAGTGTTGATACACACAGGCGACTTCAAGGTGGACTATACTCCTATCGAGGGCGGCATAATCGACCTGCCAAGGTTCGCAGAGCTTGGCAATAAGGGCGTGCTTGCATTGATGTCCGATTCCACCAACTCGGAAAGACCAGGCTATACGGTCAGCGAGAGAAAGGTCGGGGACAGCCTGGAGATGCTATTCAACAAGGCTGAGGGCAAGCGTATTATCATCGCTACCTTCGCATCTAACATACACAGGGTGCAGCAGATCATAAACAACGCTGTGAGCACAGGGAGGAAGGTCGCAGTTTCCGGCAGGAGCATGGTCAACGTTATCAGCGTCGGCATAGAGCTGGGGTATCTGAAGGTGCCGGACGGGGTGCTTATTGATATTGATATGATAACCAGGTATCTGCCGGAACAGATAGTTCTTGTCACCACCGGCAGTCAGGGCGAACCTATGTCCGCCCTCTCAAGAATGTCAATGAACGAGCACAGGAAGGTGTCGATCACTCCCAACGATTTCATAATAATCTCAGCCAATCCTATCCCCGGCAATGAGAAGCTTGTCACAAGAGTCGTCAATGACCTTATGAAGCTGGGGGCTGACGTGGTCTATGAGAAAATGTACGAGGTCCATGTTTCGGGCCACGCCTGCCAGGAGGAGCAGAAGCTCATGCTCTCCATCACAAAGCCAAAGTTCTTCATACCCGTCCACGGCGAGTTCAAGCATCTTATGAAGCATAAGCAGACTGCCATGAGCGTCGGCATTCCCGAGAGCAATATAATCATCGGCGGCATCGGTGATATAATCGAGACTGACGGCGTCGATATGAGGATAGTCGGGCAGGCTCCCGCAGGCAGGGTGCTGGTTGACGGCCTTGGCGTAGGCGACGTTGGCGCTATAGTCCTCAGGGACAGAAAGCATCTGGCGGAGGACGGCCTGATAATCGCAGTGGCTACCATAGACCGTGAGGCCGGCGAGATACTGGCCGGACCTGACGTGGTGTCCAGGGGCTTTGTCTATGTCCGTGAGAGCGAGGAACTCATGAACGAAGCGAAGGAGCTGCTTTATGGAACGCTTCAGGACTGCCTGGACCATAATATGCACGAATGGAACGCTATCAAGGGGAAAATGAAGGATAACCTTTCAGATTTTATCTTCAAGAAAACTAAGCGCAGCCCTATGATCCTGCCGATAATAATGGAGATATGAGAGCGGGAGACAAGAGATGACAAGAACAGGCAATAAAAAGGGAGATGCATTGAGATGAACAAGAATAACGGCTTTCAGGTCCTGCTTTCAGCGACAATGGCTGTTATTGCTCTGACCGCAGTTGTCGGGGCGTTCTCGCTGCATTCTACAGCCGAAAAGAAGGACGCAGGCACTATCCTCATACTGATCTCATGTATGGGTACGCTGTTGCTGATACTGGAGGCCTTCGTTTTTAGGAACCAGACTAAAAAATATATCGCTAAAATGTCCACACTCATAACCAAGACCGAGCGTGAGTCCCTGCTGAATTTTCCGGCGCCATGCGTCATAATCGACAGCGAGAACAATATCGTCTGGTTCAATAAGGTCTTCCAGAAAAACGTCTATAACGACGATATCTATGGAGTGGACCTAAGTGAGCTCATGAGCATAGATATGGAGGAGGCCTTTGGCAGCGGGGGCTGCCAGGTCTGCATAAACAGGCGCTATTACACCGCAAAGGCTGTCCATACAGATCATGCGGCTGATATGGCTATGGTCTATTTCAACGACATCACAGATTATACTGAGCTGAGATACGATACCTATCAGTCTCATAATGCGGTAATAATCATCGTGGTGGACAGCTTTGACGATCTTATGTCCGGCATCAGGGAAAGTGAGAAGGCCCATGTGGTCGTCGAGCTGGAGAAGCTCATGGAACGGTTTCTGGATGGCACCACCGCAATTGCTAAAAAGGTGGCGGACGATAAGTTCTATGTGTTCATGGAGGAGCGTTATCTGCTGGATAAGCTTGATAACCGTTTCAGGATCCTGGAGGAGGCCCGTAAGATAAGCGTCGGCGGCAGGAACAGCATAACGCTTTCCATCGGCGTCGGCAGAGAAGGCAAGGGCCTTGAAGAGTGCGAAAAGCTGGCTAAACAGGCCCTGGAGCTTTGTCAGGGCAGAGGCGGCGACCAGGCTGCCTACAGAGAGAACGGCGAGTTCAAGTTCTTCGGCGGCGTATCTAACAGCGCCGACAATAATAACAGAGTTAAGATAAGGATCTTTGCGGAGACTCTGCTGGAGCTGATAAAGCCGGGCAGCATCGACAGCCTGCGCAATTTCAGGCGTGAAGAGGAGGAGCCGGGTTTTAAGAGAGTGCTCATTATGGGACACCGTTTTGGCGACCTGGACAGTATCGGGTCCGCTGTGGGACTTTGCTGTGCGTTAAGACCCATCGTGCCGGACTGCTATGTGGTCGTTGACAGGGAGAAGAACCTGGCAAAGGCCCTTATCAAGTATATTGATGAAAACGAGCCGTCGGAGTACTTTATCAGTCCCGAGGAAGGACTCAAGGCGCTTGACGGGGATACTCTGGTGATAGTTGTGGACACACATAATCCTGAGCTGGTGGAGTCAAAGGAGATCATCGGGAGGTCGAAAAATCTCGTGGTCATTGACCATCACAGAAGAATGGTCAAGGGTATCGAACCGCTCATCGCTCAGTGTCTGGAGCCTGGTGCATCATCGGCGGCTGAGCTGGTGACTGAGATAGTTGAGATGTGGGGGGACAGGACTAAGCTTAACGCCCACGCCGCAGAAGCCCTGCTTTCGGGCATCATGCTGGATACCAAGAATTTTGTTATGAAAACAGGCGTCACCACCTTTGAGACAGCGGCCTATCTTAAAAAGAACGGTGCTGATACAGTCACCGTAAAGAGACTTTTCGCAAACTCTATCGAGACTTATCATGAGAAATCGGCCATCATCAATTCGGCTCAGATCTATCATAAATGTGCCATTGCAATAGCTGACGGCTCCTTTGGCAACGTAAGGATAGCTGCATCACAGGCTGCTGACGATATGCTGGGGATAACCGGGGTCAATGCCTCATTTGTAATGTATGAGCAGGGGACCACGGTGAATATCTCGGCCCGCAGCATGGGAGGGTGCAATGTTCAAGTCATTATGGAGAGCCTGGGCGGCGGAGGTCACCTTACCATGGCTGCAGCTCAGATAAGGGACTGTGACCTTGGTCAGGCAAGAAAGCTGCTCAATGAGGCGATAGACGAATATATAAGAAATAATACCAATTAAAGGAAGGCAGTGTTTAAAATGAAGGTAATTTTACTTAAAGACGTTAAGGGTTCGGGCAAGGCCGGGGAGACTCTGAATGTTGCTGACGGATATGCAAGGAACTTTCTGATAGCAAAGGGCTTCGCCATCGAGGCTACAGCTAAAAATCTTAACGATCTTGCGGGAAAAAAGGCCGCAGAGCAGCATAAGATAGACGTAGAGATCGAACAGAACAAGGCGCTCGTGGCTAAGATAAGCGATAAGGAAGTGGTGGTCAAAGCAAAGGCTGGTCAGGGCGGTAAGCTCTTCGGTTCTGTTACTGCCGCTACTGTTGCAGAAGCCGTTTCCTCTCAGTACGGGGTGGATATCGACAAGAAAAAGATCGCACTTTCAGGCGAAATAAAGGCTTTTGGTGACTTTACAGCAGCTGTCAAGCTCTCTCACGGTGTCGGCTGCTCCATCAAGATCAAGGTGGTCGAAGATAACTGATGGCCGGTATCGAAGATTTTTCGGCTGTCTCAGGGGCCTCTGTTTACGGTAAGGAACTTCCTTATTCTGAGGAGGCCGAGGAGGCAGTTATAGGGTGTATCCTCAGCGACCCGGTAGAAAGTCTGCCTAAGTCACAGGAACTGCTGAGGCCGGAGTATTTTTACAGGCCCCAGAACAGGCAGCTTTTTTCAATAATCATGAGCCAGTTCTCCAGCGGGAAGTCCAGCGACTACCTTCTGGTGCTAAATGAGGCCGTGGCGGCGGGGATATTCGAGAACAGCAAAAGCGGCGATACCTACCTGAAGGGACTGATGAAGAACGTCATTTCCCGCAGGAATATCGAGCTTTACTGCAAAATGATATATGAAAAATACCAGCTCCGTTCACTTGTGACCATTGCAGGCGAGATAATAGAGAACGCTACCTCCGGGTCAGGAGAAGCCACCGAGCTGCTGGATAATGTGGAGCAGAAAATATATAATATCCGACAGGGGAGAGATATTGCAGGACTGACCAGCATCAAGGACGTTATTGTTGATACCTTTCTGCATTTGCAGGAGATATCCGGTGCAGACGCCGCTGAGCATCTGGGCGCTCCCTCGGGTTTTTCACAGCTGGATTCGGTCATTACAGGCCTTAACAGGACCGACCTGATCGTCCTGGCTGCAAGGCCGGCCATGGGCAAGTCCGCATTTGCTCTTAATATCGCTGTGAACTGCTGTAAAGCAACAAAGCGTGATGTTGTCATTTTCTCTCTGGAAATGGGCAAGGACCAGCTGGTATCAAGAATGCTGGCATCGGAGGGCAGGGTGAACAATACAGCTCTTCGTTCAGGCGAGATGAAAGGTGAGGACTGGGACAATATCGCTGAGGCTGCCGATGTGCTCTCGCAGCTGCCCATATACCTTGATGACGGCGCCGGTATCACGGTCCCCCAGATGAAGGCAAAGCTTAGAAGAATGAGAAATCTGGGACTTGTGGTCATCGACTATATCCAGCTGATGGAGTCGCCTAATAAGCACAGCAGCCGTGTAAACGAAGTTTCAGAGATAACCAGGCAGCTAAAGCTTATGGCTAAGGAACTGAATGTGCCTATCATCGCACTTTCACAGCTTTCCCGTAGTTCGGAAAAGCGTGAGGATAAGCGGCCAATGCTCTCCGATCTGCGTGAGTCTGGCTCAATCGAGCAGGACGCTGATATAATCATGTTTCTGTACCGTGATGCTTATTATTCCGATTCAAAGGAGGATCAGTCGGTGGCAGAATGTATAGTAGCTAAAAACAGACACGGTGAGACCAGGACAGTAAAACTCAGCTGGATAGGCGAGTATACTCTGTTCAGAGGACTGGAATTCAGAAAAGATGAAAATTGATCTGATAGAAAAAGTCAGGAAGACGATAAGTAAATATGATATGATAAATGAGGGCGAACGCTTGCTTGCAGGCCTTTCCGGCGGTGCAGACAGCGTTGCTCTCCTTTTGTGTTTGCTTGAACTTGGGTATGACATCAGAGCCTGTCATGTCAATCACTGCCTGAGAGGTGCTGAGAGCGACAGAGACCAGAAATTCTGTGAGGAGCTTTGTGAAAGACTGGGCGTAGAGCTGATCGTCCGCAGGATAGATGTAAAAGGATACTGTCAAGCAAATTCGCTTTCCACTGAGGAAGGCGCAAGGATACTGCGTTATAAGGCTTTTGAAGAGGCAGAGTGCAGCAAGATCTGTACAGCACATAACCTTGATGACTGTCTTGAGACTGCCTTGTTCAATCTGGCAAGGGGATCAGGTTTGAAGGGGATATCCTCTATCCCGCCAAAAAGGGATAATATAGTCAGGCCGATGATAGCGTGCAGCAGGAGCGAGATCGAAGAGTTCCTGGCGCAGCGTGGTCAGGGCTTTGTTACCGATTCCACTAATCTGGAGGATGAATACTCCCGCAACAAGATAAGGCATAAGGTGATCCCTGTGTTAAAGGAGCTTAATCCTTCCCTGGTGAAGACTTTTGGGGAAACGGTGGAAAGACTCAGAGAGGACAGCCGATTTCTGGAGGAGCAGGCTGACAGGTTCGTGGAGAGCATCAGGATAGAGGGGGGCTATGACAGAAATGCCCTAGCGGCAGCAGATGGACCTGTGAGAGACAGAGCCATAATGAAAATACTTTCTGAGAACGGTATCCAAGTCTCGTCAGAGAGGATAAATGCAGTGGGGGAAATAGCTGCTAACGGCGGGAAAGTGAATGTAAAGCAAAATTGCTTTGCAGCTACCAGATATGGCAAGCTCTATTTTTATATGTCAGATGATGTACTTGACAAGGATCAGGAACCTGTAAAGGTCATTCCCGGAACGGTGTACCAGTGGGGGACAAGAAGAATAAGCTTTGAGATCTTAGAAAATTCTGAGGGATATGAGAAAATTTATAAAATGTTTACATATTCATGTCTGGATTATGATAAAATAAAGGGTGAACTTGTCATGAGAAAACGTTTGCCCGGGGATAAGATCAGGCTGGTCAACAGGGATTTCCGGTCGGACCTGAGGATACTTCTGAAGGACGGCTTCGGCCCGGAGGAACGCAGCAGTGCGGTCATACTCAGTGATGATGAGGGCGTGGTGCTGTGCGAAAGATACGGACCGGCAGACCGGGTAAAGCTTGATGAGGATACCGGAAGGGTGCTTATCGTCAGGGACTGTGAGGTTTGATTTTCTCATTTAACATTACATTGCTTTCACATTGTTTTCACATTAACAGTTTATAATGTTAAAGCCAGTGGAACGGCGGCCGGAGCACCGCTGTCAGTTCCTGCGAAAAAATATATACCCCCTAGGGGGAATTCAGAACAAAAGGTCGTGATCGATTGAAGAATGGTGGTAAGTCTCTGTTTTTATACCTGATAGTTTCTATATGTATCATCACAGGTCTTGTTTATCTGCTGATGGGTATGAGCTCAAAGGACTCTGAGTCGAAGTATTCAGAGGTCATGGCGGAGTTCGATAAGCTCAATGTTTCGTACTTCGAGCTTGATCTTGGTACAGGCGAGCTCAAATATAAGCTGAAAAATGACGACACTGAGTATAAGTACGATGTGCCGAATGTTTCCCTGTTTGCCAGCGAGGTCCTCGGCGGTGAGGATGCGGTGAATTACCGCAAGCTTTACGATGCAGAGAATCCGGACCATCCTCTGGAGTATGATCTGATACCTATTTCGGACAACAGCTTCTGGCTCAATCTTATCCCGACATTCCTGATGCTGGGCGTGATGATATTCTTCTTCGTGTTCATGCTGAAAAGTGCCGGCGGCGGAAAGATGACGAATTTCGGCAAGACAAATGCAAGGCTTGCTCCAAGCAGCAAAAAGGCGACTTTTGCAGATGTGGCCGGTGCTGACGAGGAGAAGGAGGAACTCAAGGAGATAGTTGACTTCCTTAAAGACAGCAGGAAATATTCCGAGATAGGAGCGAGGATCCCCAAGGGCGTGCTTTTGCTGGGCCCTCCGGGTACCGGTAAGACCTTGCTTGCACGTGCAGTTGCCGGCGAGGCCAATGTGCCTTTCTTCTCTATCTCCGGTTCGGACTTCGTTGAAATGTTCGTCGGAGTCGGCGCATCGAGAGTCAGGGACCTTTTTGAACAGGCAAAAAAGAGCGCTCCTTCCATCATCTTCATTGATGAGATAGACGCCGTGGGCAGGCAGAGAGGTGCCGGTCTTGGCGGCGGACACGATGAGCGTGAGCAGACCCTTAACCAGCTCCTGGTCGAGATGGACGGTTTTGCTGACAATGAGTCGGTCATAGTCATGGCCGCTACTAACAGGCGTGATATCCTGGACCCCGCTCTGCTGAGACCGGGCCGTTTTGACAGGCAGATACTTGTAAGTTATCCTGACGTAAAGGGCAGGGAAGAGATACTGAAAGTCCATACCAGAAACAAGCCCTTAGGGCCTGACGTGAGCCTGGAGACTATAGCTAAGTCTACTGTCGGGTTTACAGGCGCAGACCTGGAGAACCTGGTCAATGAGGCGTCGCTTCTGGCGGCAAGAGCCAACAGAAAGGCTCTGACCAAGGCTGACATGGAGGAGGCCTCCATCAAGGTGGTGGCTGGTCCTGAGAAGAAGTCCAAGGTAGTGACCGAGGCCGAGAGAAGGCTCACAGCCTATCACGAGGGCGGCCACGCTATATGTACCTACTACTGCCAGAAACGTGATAAGGTACATCAGGTGACTATTATCCCCAGAGGACAGGCCGGCGGATTTACAATGAGCCTTCCAGAGAAGGATAAGACCTTTGTCAGCAAGAACGAGATGTATAACAATATCGTTGTGCTCCTTGGCGGACGTGTGGCCGAAAAGCTCATACTTGACGATATTTCTACCGGAGCCTCCAACGATCTGGAAAGAGCTACCGCAACTGCCAGGAACATGGTGACCAGATACGGGTTCAGTGATAATCTTGGTCCAGTAGTCTACGGTCAGGGTGAGCATGAGGTCTTCCTTGGAAGAGATTATACTAATACGCCCAGCTATTCTGATAATGTGGCCGCTGAGATCGACAATGAGATCAGATCTATTGTTGAGTCTGCTTTTGAGCAGGCCGAGAATGTGCTGAAGGAGCATATGGATAAGCTCCACCTTATCGCTAAGTATTTGATGAAGTACGAAAAGATCGACGGAGCAAACTTTGAAAAGCTCATGAAGGGCGAGCTTCCCGAGTCGGTCTTTGAGGACGGTGATGCAGGCGTCAAGGAGAAGATCGGCTCCGTCGATCTTGCAAAACACTTTGATGACACCCCTGAGGTCAGGGAGGATATCACTGTTGACGATAAGTCACTGATCGACGGCTTTGGTATATCCGAGGATAAAAAGGACGAAGATAGTTAAGATCTGAGACTTCCCTTCGGGGAAGTCTTTTTTTATCATTTGAGTGCTCCTGGACTTGCTTTTTTTGAGATTATATTGTATAATAGATATGATATGTGCAGGGCATCGTGAAAATACGTTATAGGTATTTTTTTGAAAAAGGCCGTAATAATACAATAGGAAAGAGATAATTATGAATCTGTTATTTATTGGCGACGTCGTGGGTCAGTCGGGGTGCGACTTCCTAGGCCAGCAGTTGTATAAGCTGAAAAAAGAGTATGATATTGATCTGACAGTCGTTAACGGTGAAAACTCCGCCACCGGCAACGGCATCACGCCTGATTCCTTTGAGCAGCTCATCAGAATGGGGGTCGATGTGGTCACGACCGGTAATCACTGTTTCAGAAGAAAAGAGATAGTCAGTCTTTACGACAACAATGATATCCTGCTAAGACCCGCCAATTACCCCGATGGTGTCAACGGCAAGGGCTTTGTCGTGCTCGACCTGTGCCCGGTGAAGGTAGCGATAGTCAACCTTATGGGGACGGTCTATCTTGACAGCCTGGATAACCCCTTTGTCTGTATAGACCGTGTTCTTGAGCAGATAGATACACCTAATATCATTGTTGATTTCCACGCCGAGGCAACGTCAGAGAAAAAGGCTATGGGTTTTTATCTTCAAGGCAGGGCCACTGCTGTCATAGGGACACATACCCATGTCCAGACTGCTGACGAAACTATTCTGGGGGGACATACTGCATATATAACTGATGCGGGTATGGTGGGGCCTGAGCTTTCGGTCCTCGGAGTTGACAGTGATCTGATAATAAAAAAGCTGAAATACCATACTCCTGTGAAACACACGGAGAGTTCAAACCCTCCATTTTTGAACGGTGTAGTAATAAGCTTTGACGAAAAATTGGGAAAATCTACAAATATTACCAGAATTATTAGTCGTAAATAACGAAATAATATCTATGGTATTGCAAAAACTGTCAAAATGTAGTATAATAGTATTGTAATATGATGAAATTTTAAATCGTTAGGGGGTTTGTCAATGGAAGTACTGAAGGTCTCATCACGTTCAGTCCCCAATTCTGTTGCAGGTGCAATTTCAGGTGTGATTAGAGATAAGGGTGCTGTAGAAGTCCAGGCAGTAGGTGCCGGCGCCGCTAATCAGGCGATCAAAGCTATTGCCATAGCCAGAGGTTATCTCGCTCCGGTGGGTATTGATCTTATCTGTATACCGGCCTTTGCCAATGTTGTCATCGACAACGAGGAGAGGACCGCAATAAAACTGATATGTGAAGAAAGATAAAGTCAACGGCACAGCGTATACAGCGCTGTGCCGTTTTTTCAGCATATTTTTTCCAGGTTTTCTCTGATCGCACGGATTATCCGTTTTTCCAGTCTGGAGATATAGGACTGGGATATGCCCACTGTGTCTGCCACCTGTTTCTGGGTCATCTCCTTGCCGGTCAGAAGGCCGAAGCGCATCTGCATTATCTGCTTTTCCCGTGGCTGGAGCTTTTCTATCTCACGCTTTAAGAGCTGTTTTTCGACCTCGCTCTCTATCCCTCTTCCCACCGTGTCCTCTTCGGTCCCAAGGATATCCGAGAGCAGCAGTTCGTTGCCGTCCCAGTCGATGTTCAGCGGCTCGTCTATCGAGATCTCATTGCGGTGCTGGGAGGATTTTCTCAGAAACATCAGTATTTCGTTTTCTATGCACCTTGATGCGTAGGTGGCAAGCTTTATATTCTTTTCAGGACAGAAAGTGTTGACTGCCTTTATAAGACCAATGGAACCTATGGAGATAAGGTCCTCCATACCTACCCCTGTGGACTCGAATTTCTTTGCTATATAGACAACCAGTCTCAGGTTGTGGACGATCAGCAGTTCACGGCCTTTTTTCTCGTCGTATTTGAAAAGCTCGAAGGCCCTCTGTTCCTCCTCTTTGGAAAGCGGCGGCGGAAGAGAGTCAGCTCCGTTGATGTAGTCTACCTCGCCGCCGGATCTTTTCGCCTTGCTCATCATCTTTTGCAAAAGACTTCGTATTTTTTTGCTTATGCTCATATGTACCTCTCCTTTCGTTTCCTCGGCCTGATGGCCTTTTTTCTTTTTGGCCGGTCAGTCTAATACCGCCGGGTCGAATATTGCCCTGGAGCTGCCATTGGAGCAGGTTATCCCTACCATACACCTGACCTCCTTTTCCATGCCGTTATCATCAGTCAGTTTCACGGTGCCTTTGGGAGTAACTGCCATCAGTCCCGGCCCGCTCAGAGTGTTATAGGGTGTAAGTCTGAAACCCATACGGATACCTGTCTCCTTGTCATCAAGTCCGTAGTGCTCGTACATCTCATCACAGCAGAAGATGATTATTGGCAGACCTGTAAAAGCGTCACAAAGCTTGTTTCCCGTATCAGCCACCGCCGGCAGCCTGAGTTCATAGTCGCCGTTTCTGTAGATAGCTTTGAAACCGCCGTTTTTATACCTGATCCGTCGGCTTATCCTTTCATAGGCCGTAAGGATCCCGTAAGCTGTGATGACGGCTGCGGTGAGTTTCATCAGGGAAATATCGAAGTATATGGTGTAGTTTCGGACATAGATCCTTTTGCTGTCAGAAAGCTGCCAGTAGAGCAGTATCATGCCTGTGTAGGCAGCGATCACCCCTATGTAGCCAGCGAAGGTCCTGAAAAAGCCGAGTATGCTGTCAAATCTGAATGCGATAAGCAGCGTCGCTGCCGTTAAGAGCCATTTTGCAGCAGTTATCCATACCGCTCCGGCAAAGCTGCTGCCGTCCGCCGCTATCAGCATCGCTGACAGCCCCCCAAGCAGGCTCGCCACAGCAAGCCTGCCCTGGGTCAGCCGTCTATGGGTGAATATTGACATTGTCTGTAGATATATCATGGTCAATATACAGTTGACTATGATGAGTATGTCCGCATATATCTTCATTTCTCCTGCCCTTGTACCGTTATCGAATGTTTTGCTTGTCTCTGTGATAATGATTATATACCGGCGCCGTTCAGAAAAATGTCGTTTGCTGAGAACGGGCAAAAAAATCCCCGTCCCGGAAATTCCGGAACAGGGATACAGTTTATTATTTATCCTCGAAGAATACTTTTATTGCCTTGTAGCACATGAAGTTATCCAGCTTTGAGGTCACTTCAAATGGAGCGTGCATGGACAGCACAGGAACGCCAAGGTCGATGACGTCGAAGTCAAGGTTGGCCACGAACTGCGCAACCGTTCCGCCGCCGCCTCCGTCTACCTTGCCAAGCTCACCGGTCTGCCAGATGATGCCTTGCTTATCGAAAAGGTTCCTGATCCTGCCGACAAATTCTGCCGATGCGTCCGAGGTCCCTGATTTGCCCCTTGCGCCTGTGAACTTTGTAGCCACTACGCCGTAATTGATATGAGAGCAGTTCCTTACCTCGAAAGGCTCGATGAAGGTGGGGTCTACAGCCGCATTTACATCGGCGGAAAGGCACTCCGACCTGCTCATCACATTATAGCCCTCTGCGCCGTATACCTTTGCCAGATCATTGATGAAATATGGCAGATATGAGCTGTTCAGTACGGTGTTTCCGTCGCTTCCGGTCTCCTCCTTGTCCGTGAGGACCGTCATACTGGTATATTCGGGCGCATCTGCATCAAATATCGCCTTTAATGCGGCATAAGCGCATACCCTGTCATCCTGACCGTATGAGCCTACCATGCTCCTGTCAAAACCTACATCACAGGCTTTGAAGGCGGGTACAGCCTCCAGCTCCGCAGAGACCAGGTCGGCCTCTACAATGCCGTACTTTTCGTTCAGTATGGCCATAATATTAAGCTTTACCTTCTGGGACACCTTGTCGTCTCTGAAAGGCCTGGAACCTACCAGGATATTCAGCTCTTCTCCTCTGATGAGCTGAGGGGCGGGACGTTTCATCTGAGACTCGGCCAGGTGGGGAAGTATATCAGTTATGACGAAAACAGGGTCGCCCTCGTCCTCGCCTATCCTGACCCTGACGCTGTTGCCGTCAGCCTTGACGATGACGCCATGGAGAGAAAGCGGTACAGTGGGCCACTGGTATTTCTTGATGCCGCCGTAATAATGGGTCTTGAAATAACCAAGCTCCTTGTCCTCATAAAGGGGGTTCTGTTTCATATCCAGCCTGGGGGAGTCTATATGAGCGGCGGCCAGCCTGATGCCCTCGCTTATATCCTTTTTGCCCATTACGGTGAGAATGACTGCCTTGCCCCTGTTGACAAAATAAAACTTCTCACCGGCTGAGTACTTTTTGCCATATTCAAATTTGCTGAAACCTGCCGCCTTCGCTCTTTTTACGATCTCCTCCACAGCCTCACGTTCTGTCTTGGCAGTGTTGAGAAAGGCCTTATAATCCTCATTGTATCCGTCAGCCTTATCAATGGTTTCTTCATCGGCTCTCAGAACTCCGTTTTTCCTTTTGATGAGAAGCTTTTTTTCAAGTTTTTCACCTAAGGTCATTTCTTTGTCGTTGTTTTCCATCTATAATACCTCCTTTGAGTTTATTTAACAAAACAGTTATCCCTAGCTGATAGTTCCCTCCAGTATCTTATCCAGAAGATCGTGAAAATTATCTGCTATGTATCTCATATGCTTCATATATTCCTCACGCATGATAACCCGGTCTTCCTCTTCGCCTTTGGCTTTAAGGCTATACAGTGCTTCACGGCTGATATCGAAAACGGGGCAGTTCTTTTCAAACGGATAATTTTCCAGATCTATACATCTTATATGATCTTGCCCTGCGTCTAAGGCAAACGGATAATAGCCCGCCGTTGCCAGCGTTATGTCAAATACGCTCAGAAATCCGCCGAAATGCTCGTCGCTCGTGTTTATTCAAACAGGATTATCGCAGCTATGATGATAGACCGATAAGAAAGCCTGTATACAGTCTGGCATTATAAAATCAGTATACTCATACCCTTGCAGACAGTCCATCTCGTAAGAGGATATCTCTGCCGGGATAAGCTCCCACGTCAAACGGCCGCCGCTCCTGTCCCAGAGCTTTTTATAGTATCTCTCAAAGAACGACCGCATAAAGGCACGTTCCTTTTCCATATCATGGCCGTTCTGGGGGTATCCAAATCTCATCTCGTCAATAAGCTCCGTCAGGCTGTTGGCTATGGGGTAGGAAAGGCAGTTTTCCAGATAGATTTTTGAGCTCTTGCTGTCATAGATGATATAGCTTCCCGAATAACCCGTCCAGCCGATGCAGATCATGCCCTCCAGCCGGGGATAGTCTTCAATGAGCATATCGGTTTGTTCTATCAGGCTGTCAAGATCCTTTCCATCGTCACCGGTCACACTAAAGAGTATTATCGACTCATCGGTGTACTTCGCCATTTTCTGTACCCAGCCATATATATGGTCATGAATGGACAGTCCGAAATAATCCGCTATCTCCCTGGGCAGCTCATAGCCGAAGTGTTCTCTGAAAGCCGAGGTATCGAATTTCCTGGTCTTAGGTATAACGGCATTGATTTCATTATGGTACGCCGACCGCCTGGCATAATGACCCTTGACAGCATCGTTCATTGACCCGCCCATATCATCATTCCTCCGATGACATAGTGCTGCTGCCGTCGTCCTTATCTGACAGTTTTTCCTTATAAGCCGAATATGCAGCGTTTATCTTGTTTACATAGTGAGAGGTCTGGTCGTTTTCCGCAGGTATGTCGTTAACATCGAAGGCGTCCTTATCTATTATGCCTTCCTCCAGCCAGCTGTCCACATTCCCCATTCCGCAGTGATAGGCCGCCGCCGCCAGGTCCATGGAGCCATCATACCTGTCCAGCAAAAAGCTCAGATAATAGGTCCCATACCTTATATTGGTATCCGGGTCATACATATCATCGAAGCTTTCGCTTTCCTCATCGTTCTGCCAGTACTTCAGTGTCTCATAAGTCTCCTCCATTATCTGCATAAGACCTCTTGCTCCCACGTAGGATTTTGCATATGGGTCAAAATTGCTCTCTACTTTGATGACGGAGTAAACGAACACCGGGTCAACGTCGAATTCCTTACTGTATTTTTCGACCTGCTCCTCATATTTTATAGTGTATGTAATTCCGTTTGGAATTAGCTGTTCGGTCTTTTCAGTCAGTCCGTCAACGGTCTCGTCCAGCTTGTTCTGTATGAGCAGCACCACTATCAGCACCGCCACTGCGAACACCGCCATAGCAGCCAGCACAGGCACTGCGGAGTTATTCTTTTTTTTACGTTTTGTATTTGCCATTTTCTCTTTCCTTGATAATCTTTATTATTCTCACTGTCTCTTCTGCGGCTTCCTTGGGTGTGCGGTCATTCGTGATGAGATAGCCGCAGTTTTCTTTAAAGAATTTTTCATCGTGCTGGGAAGAAAATCTCTTTTTGACAGCCTGTTCATCAAGCCTGTCCCGGACAGTTATTCTTTTCAGTCTTATGCTTTCCTGCGCAATAACAGCTACAGTATAGTGACAAAGCTTATCGGCCCCCGCCTCGAAAAGGGTCGGTGCGTCCAGCAGGATATAGGCATGGCTTTCAGAAAGTCTTTCTATCTCCCGTCCTATCTCCTCATTGATATACTTAAATATCACCGAATTGAGCAGCCCGAGTTTTTCCTTATCGGAAAAAACTATCTTAGCCATAGCGGCCCGGTCCAGGTGCAGGTCCTTATCAAAGCATAGTGGAAAAAATTGAGAAAGCTCTCTGTTGCAGTCCGAGCCGTCTTCAGTTACTCTTCTTGCGATAAGATCACAGTTTATGACCCCGAACCCGTTTTCCTCAAACACTCTTGATACGGTGGTCTTTCCTGCCCCGCTCTGACCAGTCAGTCCAACTACCACGCTCATGCCCTTATCACCCTGAATGCAGCCGCCCTTAGCAGCCTGTTATAGACCGCCAATCCTACTCCGGTCTTTTCGGGACATCGGCTAAATGCCCTTTTAGCGCCCATTGCGTCAAGCTCTCTCAGAGCGTCAAAAAGCCTGTGGGCCTGGATCTCATCAGACTCTCCAAGACATATGCACCTGTTTTCCAACCCAGCGCTGTCACCCTCGCAGAAGGTCAGTAGAACATCGTCTTTATCTGCGTTTTCCCGGCAAAACCTGTTGAAATCCCGGCTGCTGCCTTCGATGACCGTGACCTCAGCCTTCGGGGCATAGTGCTTGTACTTCATTCCCGGCGAGCTTACCCTGACTTTTTCCCCCACCATTTCCAGTACTCCTTTGTCTATGACCACATTCTCCGTGACCTCTCTGAGGTCCTCAACGGAGATGAAACCAGGCCGCAGCAGCCTTATGCAGTCACGTCCCTGAAAGCTGATGACTGTGGACTCTACCCCTACCGCACACTCGCCGCCGTCAACTACCGCTGCTATCCTTCCGTTCATGTCTTTCATGACGTGCATGGCGGTGGTAGGGGAAGGACTGCCTGAAAGATTGGCCGAAGGTGCCGCAATGGGCGAACCGGTCAGAGTGATGACCTTTCGGGCAGTTTCATTAGACGGCATCCTTATGCCCACCGTATCAAGGCCGCCGCTTGTCACTTCAGGGATAATATCTGCTTTTGGCATTATCATCGTAAGAGGTCCCGGCCAGAATTTTTCTGCGCATCTCACAGCCATCGCAGGTATCTCTCTTACCAGTCCCTCCAGCTGTTCCAACCGGCTGATGTGTACTATCAGCGGATTGTCAGCCGGCCGTCCTTTTGCCTGGAAAATGGCTCTGACAGCATCTTCGTTGAGGGCGTCGGCCCCGAGCCCGTAAACTGTCTCCGTAGGTATCCCCACAACAAAGCCTTCTTTCAGGAGCTTTGCGGCGGTCCCTAATGACTCTTCGTCAGTGCCTAATAGTTTAGTCTCAAACATTTTTATACTTCTTCCTGCTGTGCTGCCAGCTTTGCAGCTCTGTCAGCGGTGGCGAGAGCGTCAATGACCTCATCAAGGGAACCGTTGAGGATCTGCTCAAGCTTGTATAGTGTCAGCTTTATCCTGTGGTCAGAGATCCTGCTTTCAGGGAAATTATAGGTCCTTATCTTCTCAGAACGGTCCCCTGTGCCTATCTGTGACCTTCTGTTGTCGGTTATCTCCTTGTTCTGAGCCTGTATCTTCTGGTCAAGGAGCCTTGAACGGAGAAGATTAAGCGCCTTTTCACGGTTCGCAAACTGCGAGCGCTCCTGCTGACATTCTACCACCATACCCGTAGGCAGATGTATGAGCCTTACCGCAGAAGATGTCTTGTTGATGTGCTGTCCGCCAGCGCCTGAGGAACGGAAGACCTCCATCTTGATATCTCTTTCCTCATTCAGTTCCAGCTCCACTGCCTCAGCCTCAGGCAAGACCGCAACAGTAACAGTCGAGGTATGGACCCTGCCCTGGGACTCGGTTTCCGGCACACGCTGTACCCTATGGACGCCGCTCTCATATTTCAGTCTTGAATAGGCACCGGAACCCTCCACCATGAAAGTTATCTCCTTATAGCCGCCAAGCTCTGTCTCATTGGCACTCATTACCTCGATCTTCCAGTTCTTTGATGCGGCATACATGGTGTACATCCTGTAAAGCGAGTTGGCAAAAAGCGCAGCCTCCTCGCCGCCTGCCCCGGCCCTTATCTCGATTATGACGTTCTTGTCATCATTGGGATCCTTTGGAAGCAGAAGGAGTTTCAGCTCCTCTTCCAGCCTTTCCATATCCGCCTTGCTCTCGTCATACTGCATCTGGACCATCTCTTTAAGGTCCTTGTCCATGCCTCCGGCCTCTGTCAGTTCAACAGCCTCATCAAAGCCCGCCTTAGCCTTGTTGTATTCCTTCAGCTTTTCCACCACAGGCTCCAGGTTCTTGTATTCCTTCATAAGTTCCGTGTACTGTTTAGAGTCGTTTATGACCTCCGGCTGCATAAGTCTTTCATTTATCTCGTTGAACTTGTCTTCAATGCTTTTAAGTTTTTCAAACATAGCTATTTCTCCTTTTTTAACTAATGATGTTCACTCTTTTATGAAAACAGAGCAGCTATGTTTCGGCAGCACGTATCACCTGTCTGACATTTTTTTCAGCTTTGCTGCGGGGTATCATTATCTCCCGCCCGCATTCGGTGCAGCGGAGCTTGAAATCCATGCCGGAACGCAGTACCAGCATTTTGTTGCCGCCGCAGGGGTGCTTTTTCTTCATTACAAGCGTATCGCCTTTGATGATATCCAAGTCTCTCACCGTCCTTTTTTGAATGTCAGGCTTTGTCTGGTCACGGGGCCGCATAAGAAAATCTATGCTCAGCGCCTGCTTCCAATGACACGCCTGCCATATTATTATACCACGATTTGCCTGTTTTGGCAATAGTTCGCCAAAAAGTTAAGATTTTTTTAATGATAGCTCCCAGGTCCGGCTCCTAGCGGGATATAATTCTTTATCGGATATAGTGAAAGAAAGTCATTGTATTGACATAATAGAACATTTATGCTATAATCATAACTGTAGGTTTATATATTTTGTCTGTTTTGTACAGTATACTAAGCCTGTCAGACCCGGACAGGCAGATAAGGAGGAGCATTATGAGTTCTAATGTCAGACCAGAAACTATGGAGAGGATAACAACAGAGGCCCTGGCCAATGCTTTTATCGAGGAGCAGATCAGGGAGCTGAGAGCGCAGATAGGGGACAAGAATGTCCTGCTTGCCCTTTCCGGCGGCGTTGACAGTTCAGTTGTCGCAGCACTTCTTATAAAGGCTGTGGGCCAGCAGCTGGTATGTGTCCATGTTAATCACGGCCTTCTCAGAAAGGGAGAGCCTGAGCAGGTGGTCGATGTCTTCAAAAATCAGATGAAAGCCAATCTGGTCTATGTTGACGCTGTTGACCGTTTTCTTGACAAGCTTGCCGGTGTGGCTGAGCCTGAGAAAAAGAGGAAGATAATTGGCGCCGAGTTCATTCGTGTATTTGAGGAAGAGGCCAGGAAACAGGACGGCATAAGCTTTCTCGCACAGGGTACCATCTATCCCGATATAATTGAGAGCGACGGCGTGAAGGCCCACCATAATGTCGGGGGACTTCCTGAGGACATGAAGTTCGAGCTTGTGGAACCGATCAAGCTACTTTTCAAGGACGAGGTCCGAGTAGTCGGCAAAGCTCTTGGTCTGCCGGACGGCATGGTCTACCGTCAGCCGTTCCCGGGTCCCGGCCTGGGCGTAAGGTGCCTTGGCGCTATCACCAGAGAAAGGCTGGAGGCTGTCCGTGAGAGCGACGCTATCCTTCGTGAGGAATTTGCTAAGAACGGCCTTGAGGGCAAGGTATGGCAGTACTTTACCGCTGTGCCTGATTTTAAGTCTGTGGGGGTCAAAGACGGCAAGCGTACCTTTGCTTATCCTGTTATAATCAGGGCTGTGAACACCAGGGACGCTATGACGGCGACTGTGGAGAATGTCCCCTTTGAGCTTTTGCAGCACATCACAAAGCGTATCACTTCTGAAGTCGAAAATGTCAACCGTGTGGTATTTGATCTTACGCCCAAGCCCAGCGGAACTATTGAGTGGGAATAATAAAC
>JAFVCV010000008.1 GCA_017478965.1 Ruminococcus sp.
AGGGCAAGGATACATACTGTTTCTATGACTCTTCTATGGAAAGCGAGGGAGAGCGATGAGGAAAAGGCTGGCGGCTCTGTCATTGGGCGTGGCGCTGATGTTTTCCGGCTGCGGGGAAGAGAATGTGGTCTTAAAGCAGAAAGAGCAGACTGAGATAACTCTCTCATGGTGGGGCAACGATACCAGAAACGAATATACTTTGCAGGCGGTGGAGAGGTTCGAGCAGCTTCACCCGGAGATAAAGGTCAAGTGCAGTTATTCTGAATGGTCCGGATATGAGGCCAGAAATCAGGTGAGGATGGTTTCCGGCACCGAGACCGATGTCATGCAGATAAATGTGGGCTGGCTGTCTCAGTATTCATCTGACGGCAAGGGCTACTATGACCTGGAAAAGCTGGGGGAGGAACTGGATCTGTCCAATTTTCCGGACGATATGCTCGGCTACGGCAGGCGCAACGGTATCCTGAACGCCGTGCCTATCGCCATGAACGCTGAGACTGTCTACATAAACAAGACCGTCTACGACAGCTATGGCCTTGATGTACCCAGGACCTTTGAGGACTTTTTCGAGGCTGCAAAGGTCATGGCACCCGATGGGGTCTATCCCCTTGCCGGGGCCTCCAAGAGTATCTGGCTGTACTGCATAAGCTATGCCGAACAGCTCAGCGGCAAGCACTTTTTTGATAAAAACAACAATATCACCTTTGACGAGGACGACCTAAGGACCATGATAGAATTCTACAACAGAATGGTCGATGAGAGCGTTATGCCTAAGGTGGAGGACTTCCAGAAATACAACATTGATAAGAACGCCTATGCCGGAGTGGTGGCCTGGGTCAGCGACGCTATGAACTATTTCAAGGATCCCATAGAGAAGGGAGTCAGCATCATAGCAGCGGACTACCCTGTGGAGGAGGGCCATGAGAGCGGCGACGGCTGGTATGCAAAGCCAGCTACCCTCTATGCGGTCAGCAAGAACACCAGCCACCCCAAGGAGGCCGCAATGCTGTTGGATTTCATGCTCAACAGCGCAGAGTGGGCAGAGCTGCAGGGAGTGGAGAAGGGTATACCCATCAGCCGCAAGGCCAGGGATCACCTTGACAGTACCGGCAAGCTGGAGGGCCTGCAATACGAGGCCTCTCTGGTGATGGAGGAGAATGAGAAGATAAGCCCCATGAACTCACTTATAGAGAACGGCGAGCTTTATGAAGATTTCATAAGCGCCTGCGACATGGTGCTTTTTGATAAGAACAGCGCCGAAGAGGCCGCCGCATGGCTATGTAAAGATTACAGGGACAAGGGGTATTCTTTCAGCGGATAGATATGATGAACGGCAGGGCAGGCCCCGGGCCGTTCATTTTTGTCCCCCGGCAGCGGCACTTGACATCTTTAGCGGTTAAGTATATAATATATAGAGCCTAGTAGCAGGGAAAGTGAAAGGAGATACGATATGATACCAAAAAAGACCGCAGCTGTACTGGCAGCCGCAGTGCTTGTCCTGGGGTCATGCGGCGCAGACCCGGCGGGGGAGACAAGCTCCGTTCAGGACAGCTCTGCGGCACAGACAGAGGAAAGCAGCGCCCCTGAGGAGAACAGTTCCGTCCGGAGCGATCCGGAGACTTACAGCGGCGCTGACAATGGACAAGCGAAAGAGAAAAAAGAGCTTTATGACACCAGGCACATCTCCGACGCTTATCTTGCCGGAGTGACCGTAATGGAGGACGAGAAGGACCAGGTCATTCTTGACAGCGCATCGGCACTTATAGATGAGATAATAACCGAAGATATGGGGGACTATGAGAAAGAGCTTGCCGTTCACGACTGGATGATAAGAGAGCTCACCTACGACCCCGGCGAGCTGAGCGTTTTCGGTGAGATGACACCGGACGCTGATGATCCCTACGGCGCCTTTGTCAACGGGATGTGCATATGTTCAGGATATACCACTACATTTCAGCTGCTGATGGATATGCTGGAGATACCGTGTCACAGTATACAGGGCGTGGACTCCGAGGGGGAGGACCATGCCTGGAATGAGGTCGAGATAGACGGCCGCTGGTATTTTGCAGACGTGACCTGGGACGACCCGGTGCCGGACAGAGAGGGAAGGCCCGTAAGACACACATATTTCAACGTGACCAGTGAATTTATGGCTGAAAGACACGTCTGGGATATGAAGGCGTTCCCGGAGGCGGTAAGCTATGAGGATTCCCATATAGCCCATGGACTTCGTGATATCAGCGACTGGGAGGAGATCATCGGCATCATTTCCGAACTGGAAAGGACCAATACCGAGGAGGTATATCTGAGACCGGCCGGCTCCCTTGGGGTGGACCTGTCAAGCTCCGGCGGACAGAGGGAATTTCTGGGGGACTTCAATATAAGCTCCGAGCTGGAGGACGTTATGATGGCCCATAAGAAGGAGCTGAACGGCATCGGTCTTTACTTCCAGAAGGTAAAGTACGGCGACGAGGTAGTCCTTGCGGCACATCTGAAAGGGGAGAGGAAGTCATGAGGTTCAGACCCTGCATAGATATCCATAACGGCAGCGTCAAGCAGATAGTGGGCGGCAGTCTTTCCGATAAGGGGGACTATGCCAGGGACAATTTCGTTTCCGTTCAGGACGCCGGCTTTTACGGCAGGCTCTACAGGGAAAAGGGTCTTTACGGGGGACATATCATAATCCTGAACCATGCCGGGAGCGAGTATTACGAAAGGGACCTTTACCAGGCTGAGCTTGCACTGAGCGCCTTTGAGGGGGGGCTTCAGATAGGCGGCGGCATAAACGCTGAGAATGCCGGCAGTTTTATCGAAATGGGCGCCTCTCATGTGATAGTCACCAGCTATGTTTTCAGGGAAGGCAGGATAGATATGGAAAATCTAGGCAAGCTTGAAAAGGCGGTGGGGAAGGAGCGGCTGGTCCTGGACCTTTCCTGCCGGAAAAAGGACGGCAGCTACTATATTGTCACCGACCGCTGGCAGAACTTTACCGATACGGTGCTCAGCGCCGGGACGCTTGAAATGCTCGCCGGACACTGTGCTGAGTTCCTGGTCCATGCGGTGGACGTGGAGGGCAAGGCTAAAGGCATTGAAGGTCCGGTAGCAGAGCTGCTGGGAAATATCACGGATATCCCCTGCACCTACGCCGGGGGGATAGGCAGTTTTGAGGACCTGGAAAAACTCCGGACCCTTGGTAAGGGCCGGGTGGATTTCACCGTGGGCAGCGCCCTGGATATTTTCGGCGGCTCCATGAGCCTTGAAAAGGTCTGCGCCTTTTCGGACGGGTGAAAAGCTTGTCTTAATAGCTAATTTTAATAATGTAAACTTTTTTTATCATTCCAGATTTGTGAATTAAATGTTTGCAATTGTCATAAATATATGGTATAATCAAAAGGTGACAGACTGAACGGACTATGGGGGAAGGCCCCGGTCTTGCAAGAGAGGATATGAGACAATGGCTAAGATCAAAGTGGCCGTTATTTTCGGCGGCAAGTCAAATGAACATGATGTGTCTGTGGTCTCTGCGGCCCATGTGATAAAGAGCATAAGACAGGTCAGCGACGAAAGGTATGAGGTGGTCTGCATAGGCATCACCAAAAAGGGCCACTGGCTGAAATATATCGGCAGTGTGGAGGACATCGAAAACGGCAGGTGGGAGACTCACCCCGACAATACCCCCTGTATCCTCAGCCCTGACCCTGTACATAAGGGCTTCATAACCCTTGATGAAGACGGGACCTATTCAAGGCTCAGAGTGGACTGCATATTCCCGGTGCTCCACGGCAAAAACGGTGAGGACGGGACTATCCAGGGCATTTTCGAGATGTCAGAGCTGCCATTCGTGGGCTGCGATCTGCTTTCCTCCGCCAACTGCATGGATAAGGACCTGACCCATACGGTCCTGGAGGCCAGCGGCATCAGAACAGCAAAGTGGGTAAGGATACTGCTGTCCGAGATGAACAGGCTTGACGAGAAGTGTAAGGAGATGGAGGAAAAGCTGGGCTTTCCTATGTATGTAAAGCCGGCTAACTGCGGTTCCTCTGTGGGCATAAGCAAATGCAGGAACGCTGACGAGCTCAGGGCCGGCATAAAGGCCGCCTTTATCCACGACAGGAAGGTCATAGTGGAGGAGGAGATAAAGGGCATCGAGTGCGAGTGCGCCGTTATGGGCAATGAGGACGCCTTCGCATCTACAGTCGGTGAGATCAGCGCAGCCAATGAGTTCTATGACTATGACGCTAAGTATAACGACCAGGGCTCAAAGACCTATATCCCCGCAAGGATATCCGAGGAGAGCATAGAGGAGATAAGAAGGATAGCTGTGAAGGCCTACCACGCCATGGGCTGCGGGGGACTTTCGAGAGTAGATTTCTTCCTCTGTGAGGACGGCACGGTCATACTCAACGAGATAAATACCCTGCCTGGCCATACGAAGATAAGTATGTTCCCCCAGCTCATGGAGCATGAGGGCATAAGCTGTCCTGAGCAGGAGGACAGGCTGATCAAGCTGGCCCTTGACAGGTCGGAGGTAGATTATGAATAATTCCGCCATCGGGGTCTTTGATTCCGGCGTGGGGGGACTGACCTGCGTCAAGGAGCTGAGAAGGCTGCTGCCGAATGAGAATATCGTCTATCTGGGGGACACCGCCAGAGTGCCCTACGGCACCAGGAGCAAGGAGACCATCGCCAGATATACTAAAGAGGATATGGAATTTCTTCGCAGCCACGATGTGAAAATGATACTGGTCGCCTGCGGGACGGCATCTTCGGTAATAATGAGCGACCCGGAGTTCAGGGATCACAGCACGGGGCCTGCTTACAGCGGAGTTGTGCTGCCGGCAGCCCATGCTGCCTGCGCAGCTACCAGAAACAATAAGATAGGCGTTATCGCTACCGGCGCCACCATAAAGAGCGGCAGCTACGGTAAGGTCATAAGGAGCATAAATCATAATATGAGAGTGGTGGGCAAGGCCTGTCCCATGTTCGTGCCGCTGGTGGAGAACGGGTATACTGATAAGGACTGCCCCCCTACCAGGTATTTCGCAGAAGAGTATCTGGAGTGCATGAAACAGGAGGGCGTGGACACCCTTATTCTTGGGTGTACCCATTATCCTCATCTGGCAGAGCTGATCTCGGACATCATGGGCAGCGGAGTGACTCTTATATCCTCCAGTGCAGAGCTGGCAAAGCTGGCGCTGAAGGACCTGACCTTTGCCGACGAGCTTTCTGACAGACAGGAGCCGGGGAGCCTGGAGCTTTACTGCACCGACAGCACCGAGCTGTTCTCGGAGAATGTGGAAAGGTTCTTAGGCAGCGGGATAAATGCTAAGATCGAGAAATGCTCGCTGAAGATCAAAAGCTGAGGAGAGATAATTTGATTAAGAAGGACGTTAATATTAAGCTCATCAGTACCCAGTCCGACGGGGAAGACAGCTCGCAGACAGAGGTGTTTACCGAGGGCAGCTATGAAAAGACCGCTGAGGGCTACAGGATATCCTATGAGGAAAGCGAGGCCACAGGCTTTGAGGGCAGCACTACTACCCTGGAGACTGTTGGCAGCAGCATGGTCGTGATGGAAAGGACGGGGCAGGTGTCCTCGAACCTTGTGATAGATACGAAGGAAAAGCATCACTGCGTTTACGGGACGCCTTACGGTACCTTTGAAGTAGGCGTCAAGGGCAGGAGGGTGGACAGCCGTCTCAGCGAAGACGGCGGCAGCCTGGTGGTACAGTATGTGGTGGACGTTAATTCGGGCTATGTAGGCGATTTCGAGGTCGCCGTAGACGTCAGGCTAAGACAGTAAAAGACGGAGGAAGGTAAAATGACCAATTATGTCAGCAAAGCATTTTCGCAGGCAAGGGAGAGCGTGATGAACGCTCTCGGCGCTCTGGTGGCCGAGGGGATTTTCCCGGCCGAGCCTGTGCCTGCTTTCAATACGGAGATACCCGCAGACAGTAAAAACGGCGACGTTTCCACCAATGCGGCTATGGTGTGCGCAAGGCCCTTCAGGTCTGCTCCCAGGAAGATAGCTGAGGCCATAGTCTCCAGGATAGACCTGAGCGGCACCTATTTTGAAAGGTGCGAGATAGCCGGTCCGGGTTTTATAAACTTTTTCTATGCCAGAAGCTGGTATAAGGACGTGGTCGAGGCCGTCCTCACGGAGGGGGACAGCTACGGCAGCACTGAGACAGGCAGGGGAAAAAGGGCTCTGGTGGAATTTGTTTCCGCCAACCCCACGGGGCCTATGCACATAGGCAATGCCAGGGGCGGCGCTATAGGCGACTGCCTTTCAGCCGTTCTGGAAAAGGCCGGTTATGACACCGAGCGTGAGTTCTATGTGAACGACGCCGGCAACCAGATAGAGAAGTTCGGCAAGTCCCTTTCGCTCAGGTATATGCAGCTTTGCAGCCCGGAGGGGCAGAAGGTCATCGCAAAGGGACTTTCTCTTGAAGATACCTGTAGGGAGATATACGGAGAGGACGGCAACAGGCCGGAATTTCCTATGCCCGAGGACGTTTATCTGGGTATGGATATCATCGCCCACGCAAAGGATTTCTTTGACGAATACGGCGCTGTCCTCAGCGGACAGGAGGAGAGCGAGCGCAGGAAGACCCTGGTGGAATATGCGCTGCCTAAGAATATCGAGGGCCTTCACAGGGACCTGGCCAAGTACCGCATCGAGTACGATACCTGGTTCAGGGAGAGCTCTCTGCATAACAGCGGAGCAGTCGGCGAGGTCATTGAAAAGCTGAAAAACAGCGGCTATACTTATGAGAAAGACGGTGCGCTGTGGTTTCGCAGCACCGATTTCGGTGACGAGAAGGACAGGGTACTGGTAAGGGACAACGGTATCCCCACCTACTTTGTGCCGGATATCGCCTATCACTACAATAAGCTGGCCGTGAGGAAATTCGATAAGGCTATAGATATATTCGGCGCTGACCACCATGGCTATATAGCAAGGCTGAAGGCTGCTATGACCGCCCTGGGGGTCGATGAGAAAAAGCTGGATATCGTCATAATGCAGATGGTAAGACTTGTAAGGAACGGCGAGACCTATAAGCTCTCAAAGCGCTCCGGCAAGGCCATAACCCTCAACACACTGCTTGACGAGATACCTATAGACGCCGCCAGGTTCTTCTTTAATCTCAGGGAGCCTAATTCTCAGTTCGATTTCGACCTGGATCTGGCTATATCGGAGTCCAGCCAGAATCCTGTGTTCTATGTGCAGTATGCCCATGCAAGGATATGCTCCCTGGTGAAAAAGCTTGCCGGTGAGGGAGTGGAGCCTGAGGAGTTCTGTGATGCTTACGCCGGGGCGCTCAATGAGAACGCCGAGCTGCAAATAATAAAGCTCATGGCCAGTCTGCCGAACGTTATCGACTCTGCCGCCAGGAACTATGACCCCTCGGAGGTCACTAAGTTCGTCCTTGAGCTAGCGTCACAGTATCATAGCTACTATACCGCCTTCCGCATAATGGGCGAGGAAAAAAATGTGCTCCAGGGCAGACTTAGCCTGTCCTTAGCAGTAAGGCAGGTAATAAAGAATATTCTCACTATGTTCAAGATAACCTGCCCCGAATCCATGGCCAGCGACTCTCAGTATAAGAAAGAGCATTGAACAGAGATCTCATACAAGGCACTGCGCTTATGTGCAGTGCCTTATTGTTTTCGGAGTAGGCATTTTTGATATATTTTCTGTAAAATGCTTGCAATTTTTTAAGTAATATGGTATAATAACATTGGCGAACGGTATGCAGCACAAAGGCAGGGAGGTGAGTTCAGTGGACGTTATGAATAAACTGGAAGCCGGGGTCTGCAGGATAGATCTGAAAAGGGGCGGCACCGTTATTTTCGGCGATGAGGACTTTTTCAGGATAACCGGCTATACAATGGGCGATATCAGCGGCGGCAGACTCAGCGTCAGCGCTGTGCTCACTGATGAGAACCGCACGGCTACCAAAGAGCTTATGCAGGAGGCCATGGAAAAGCACCATGCCTTCAGTCTCAGGCAGTCCATCATCAGAAAGGACGGTACTCCGGTCTTTGTTCACTGCTGCGGTGATATAGATGACGACGGCGTCGTCAGGGTCATTATCAGCGAGTGCAACTGTCAGTCGAAGCTGGACCATGCTTATAGCGAACTTCAAAGGGAGATAGAGGTCCAGACCGAGAAACTTAGAATGATAGCCGAGGACACGGAGGACATCTATTTTGACTACAGTGTCAGCGAGGATACTGTTACTCTGATGGCCGGCCTTACCAGGTATCGGACCGACGGCCGCAACAGGATACCGAACTACACCAGGGGCATGGCCATGAAGGAATTTGTCCATAAGGACGACTACGGACGTTTCGTTGAAGAGGTCGGCAAGGCGCTGGTATCTCCGTGCAGAGGCAGTCTGGATTTCAGGACGAAGGCCTATGACGATGACTATACATGGTACAATATCAGCTATGTGAGCTTCGGGGACGCTCAGGGTAAGGTATACAGCGTTTTCGGCAAGCTCTCCAGCATACAGAAGATAAAGAACCTGGCCAACAGGATAGATAAGGACTCCCAGTATATCCAGTACCTTATAGATACGGACAGCCTTACGGGCCTGCTGAACCGCAAGGGCTTTTCCGGCAAGGCTCAGGAGATACTTGACAGCCGGGACGGGAAGAGCGTTTACGGCGTGGTTTATTCGGATATAAACGATTTTTCCTATGTCAATGAGAATTTTGGCTATGAGGCCGGCAATGAGATGCTCAGAGACTTTGCCCAGTGTCTTAAAGACGCCAGCAGCTATATACTCAGCTGTAGGATATATTCAGACTTTTTCGTTGGTATTTATAAGGCTCCCACCAGGGACGAGCTTATCAGGAGCATCGAGCAGCGCAATATAAGCTTTACCGCTTTGCAGAAGGAACGCTATCCTGCCAGCGATATCAGGGTCAGCTGCGGGATGTATATACTGCCAGACGATGAGAGGGATATCAATACCGCCATAGATAATGCCAATCTGGCCCGAAAGAGCGTAAAACACAGCAGCAGTATCATTTGCGGCATATTCTCAAAGCGCATGAAGATGCAGAAGATATACGAGCAGAGCATATGCAATGAGCTGCACTCCGCCATAGATAAAAGGCAGATCGAGATGTTCCTTCAGCCCAAGTTCCATCTGGAGCACAGGACCATCATCGGAGCTGAGGCCCTTGCCAGGTGGAGAAATTCGGACGGCTCCTATAAAATGCCTTTCGAGTTCATACCTGTGCTGGAAAAGGTAGGGTATATAGATGAGCTTGACTTCTTCATCTATGCAGAGACTCTGAGTACCCTGGAAAAATGGAAGAGGGACGGCAAGGAACTGATACCGATATCCGTCAACTTTTCACAGCACCATATCACCCAGCCCAATTTTGCGGAAAACATTATCAAGACCGCTGGCAGCTACGAGGTAGATAACAGGCTGGTGGAGATCGAGATAACCGAGTCCTGTTTCTCGGGGGACACTCAGATGCTTTTCCAGGTGATGGCAAGGCTGCGGGCCGCCGGCTTTAAGGTCAGCATAGACGATTTCGGCATAGGCTATTCCACACTGAGCGTTTTGATGAACGCTCCGGTAGATATAGTGAAGATAGACAAATCCTTTATCGACAATATCGAGAACAGCAATATCGACCGTGCATACGTTTCCCGAATGTGCAACCTTATCGAGACTGCCAAGAAGGACATCATCTTCGAGGGCGTTGAGACAGACGCACAGGCTGCCATACTTTGTAAAAGCGGCTATACTAAGGCCCAGGGCTGGCTTTTCGACAAGGCCATACCCCTGAAGGACTTCGAGAGAAAGTATATGGGATATTGAATACAAAGACAAAAATACCGCCTCTGTCAGCCTTGACAGAGGCGGTTAGTTTTTATTCGCTGACAACGCAGTTCTTTCCTGCCGACTTGCCCTTGTAGAGCCTGCCGTCGGCTGTGGAGATCATCTTCTCGAAATCTGCCCCGGGAGCCGCCTCGCATATGCCTATGGTAATGGTTATACCGAACTCGCTTTCCCCCGACCCGAAACGTTCTTCCTCGATAAGACCTCTTATCCTCTCAGTAAATTCGATACCGGTATCAAGGTCCGTCCCCGGTACAGCAAACAGGAATTCCTCACCGCCCCACCTGGCTATGTAACCCTCCGCCGGAACATTCATTGCCATTATCTTGGCAGCGATCTGTAAGGCCGCATCGCCGGCATCGTGGCCGTAGGTGTCGTTGATGTGTTTGAAATCGTCGATGTCGCTGAGCCCGATGACATAGGGCTTGCCGCTGTCTGCACTCTTGCTCTGTATCATTCTGAGAAAATCCATCATGGCCCTTCTGTTGAAAAGCTCCGTCAGGGGATCAATGGTGGCAAGCATCACAAGCTCCTCATTATGGGACTTGAGCCGCTGCTGCATTATCTCACGGTTTATCATGTATATGCTGGATATATATATCAGCAGCAGACTGCTGAAAAGTACGTTTATCAGGTAAAAAACGTTGTTTATCACCGGGGTGTAAAAGGTGTAGACCGCTCTGCCAGGCCTGCCAAAGGCCAGCTTCATCACTATGAAGATCGCCGCCGGTATGATGCTCAGAAGATATGGCACCACCAGTCTTTTCAGGCTCATGTAGAAAGGTATCGGCATTATGAACAGCAGGAACAGCCCGAAACCGTTGTCCCATCCCAAGAAATAAATACCCAGGCAGGAATGTACCATTATCTCCACCAGTGCGGCAAATATCAGCGGATTGCGGTTATCGGCCCTGGAGATGAGCACCGCCAGCCCGGCATAAAAGCAGATGCTGAAAACATTGTACGCCGCCATGGCCTTGACCTCAAACATAAGAAACAGCACCAGGTAAACAGCGTGGCCTGCCAGCAGCCCGGCGTCACCGATAATATAAACGGTCTTTTCGCTGACATTCTCAAATCTTTTAAGATCAAGTGCGTGTTTGTTCTGGCTGCTCAACGGCGCTCCACCTCTTTTCATATCACAAAAGACAAAATGATGATATCCTATTCAATTATACTATAATGCCAGGATTATTTCAATATATAAATTGCCCAAAATTCAGCCCCGAAGACGCAGTATCAAACGTTTACGTAACTATTCGCAAAGTATCTGCGCTCCGGCCGCCGGGCTTTACTTTTGATGAAAGCTGTGCTATAATATCAGTGGAAATACAATGGCAGGAGGAAGAAAAATGTCAGTAAGGGAACAGCTGATAAAGCTTTTTGAAAACAACCGGGGGACCTTTCTTTCCGGCACCGATATCGCTAAGGACCTTGGCTGCTCACGGGCAGCAGTCAGCAAGGCCGTCAAAGGCCTGACGGACAGCGGCTATAAGATCACCGCAGTCACCAACAAGGGCTACAGGCTGGAAAGTGAGAACGATGTGCTCTCAGCGGCGGGGATAGAAAAGTATCTTTCGACCGAAGCTTCCGGCAGCGTGAAGCTATGCGTCTACAGCGTAACTGACTCCACTAATACCAGAGTACGGGAGATGGCCCTGGAGGGCGCAGGGGAGGGGACCGTTGCCGTGGCAGGTATGCAGACCGCCGGCAAGGGCCGCCTTGGCAGGAAATTCTATTCCCCTTCGGATACAGGGCTTTATCTCAGCATACTGCTCCGGCCTGAAATGACCGCTGCGGATGCTCTGAGGATAACCACAGCCGCTGCCGTTGCCGTGGCCGATGCTGCCGCAGAGGTCTCCGGCAGGAGGGCGGATATCAAGTGGGTAAACGACGTCTATATGGACGGCAGGAAGATCTGCGGCATACTGACCGAGGCCGCTTTCAGTCTTGAAAACGGGGGCCTTGACTATGCGGTATGCGGGATAGGCATAAACGCCTATGAGCCTGCGGGCGGTTTCCCGGAGGAGATAAGGGACATCGCCGGGGCAGTCCTCAGCACTCCTTCGCCGGACATGAGGAACAGGCTGGCGGGCCTGGTCATCAGCAATTTTATGAAGTATTATCACGGCCTGGATAAGAACACATTTCTTAACAGCTACCGCAGCAGACTGCTCTGGAAGGGGCAGAGGATAAGGGTCATAAACGGCAGCGAGGACTATCAGGCGACCATGGTGGACGTTAACGACAGCTGTGCCCTGATAGTCAGGACAGACGACGGCCGGACACTGACGGTCAGCAGCGGCGAGATAAGCATAAGAAAAGTCTGAAACAAGACAGCCCCGGGCCGAAATGACCCGGGGCTGCCCCGTTTATGAAAAGCAAAAGAGTATTATATAGCAAACGTCATAAATCCTCTTGCATATCCCGTTCACTGCTGTGAACGGTCTGCATGAAAACTTTAATGCCGTTTACACCGAAAGCATATTTACTTTACAGCCTCGCCCAGTGCCTTGCACTTTGCCAGTGCGTCATCGTCAGGGGTGTTGTTGGCAATAAGGCCCTCGCCGTTGACGACCTCTGCGCCTGCGGCCTTTACTCTGTCAGCCCACAGTCTCATCCACTCGCCGTCGCCCCAGTCGTAGGAACCGAACAGTGCGATCTTCTTGCCGCTTATCTTGCCCTCGATGCCTGCGAAGAAAGGCTCGAACTCAGTGTCCTCCAGCTCCTCTGCTCCCATTGCGGGGCAGCCAAGAGCCAGCGCATCATATTCAGCTACATCGCCGCTGAACTCGGATACAGGTGTAGCAGCCACGCCTGCGCCCTCTGCTACGGCCTTTGCCATAGCCTCAGTGTTGCCTGTACCGCTCCAGAAAATAACTGCTGTTTTCATTTTTGATGACCTCCGTAATATCATATATTTGACAGGACCCTGCCTTTGATCCGTTCAGGTCCTATTTAGTTAGTATTCCCTAACCACATATATAATATACCACCTATACCCCGTATTAGTCAAGGGCAACATATAGAATTTCTGTTTCGATACTATGAAATTACAGTTAATTATAAAGACCAAAAAACTCCCCCGGCCGCATTTCGTTCCTGCGCCGCCGGGGGATATCCAAATCAGTTCTTCTTCTTTTTCCTGCCAGTGACAACGCCCACAGCTGCAATGGCTGCCGCACCGGCTGCTGCGCCTGCGATGACGCCTGCCTTTGAGCCGCTTTTGTCATCTTCCTTCTTTTCAGCGGAGCCAAGGCTCTCTGCATTATTCTGCGCAGCTGTCCCGACGGGCTTTTCTTTGCTTATATAAAGCAGCGAAAGAGTCCTGGGAGCCATCTCATAGGTGATAGTTCCGCCGCTGAGGGTAATGGCGCTGTTGCTGTCGGTCATATCGAATACCTGCGCATCGAGATCGTTTATGCCGTAAAGATGCACATAGCCGTACTCTTCACCGTCATTTATCCTGATGCTGGCAGTGGTGGTGTCGGTGATGGACTTGTTCATTATAACAAGGGTAACGGCGTCCTCATTCTCATCATTGATCGCCGCATAAGCCGAGGTCAGGACATCGTTGTCGTGGGTGCAGGAAACAAGGGTGTTCCCGAACCCGCTGCCGTTTCCGTCATAGTTGGTGAAAAGGTCGATGGCCGCAGTCTGATAGCCCGCCCTCATGCAGAACAGGCTGGCAAAATATATCTCGTTCTCAGCAAAAACACCCAGTGCTTCAGCCTCTGCCATGGCTCCCGTCACATCGAAAGTCGCTCCGAAATCGTATTCGGTAAAAGCAAGCTTGGTGCCGGGGTAGAACTTGTCGATGGAGGCTTTCAGCTTAGGTATCAGCGGGAAGAACCTGGCCCCCGTGTCGGTTATCCAGCTGTCCTCCTGATAGTTCTCGTCCCACAGGCTCTTGGGAGAATCCATTCTTGCGTTCACGCAGCCCTGGTCGTTGAAATGGGTGCATGACCTCTCTCCGCAGGGACCCTTGGCCTCGGTATAGTAGTGAACGTCAAAAACGTCCAGCAGTCTCATCCCGGCCTCGTCCTCTGCCTTCTTCATCTCGTCCAGATAGTAGTCCACGAACCATTCGTAGTCCCCGTTATACCTTACGTCGTCCCAGTCTTCAGGTGCCAGGAAATTATTGAAGGCGCTGTAGCCGAACAGTGCCGGCCCGAATATCTCCGCATTGGGGTCCACTGCCTTGACAGCCTTTGCCAGTGCCACTGACTTGTCGATCAGCTCAACACACCCGCAAGGCTCCGGGTGGATCCTGGGGTGGGTGGATCTCCATAGGCTTGGCTCGTTATCAAGTGAATAGCCCTTTATGCCACGTTCTGTGGTGGCGTCTCCTAGGGTGTTCACAAGATAGTTAACGAACTCGTCCATGTATACCACCCCGTCGCTCTGGTCGGGCTCCATGGAAAACTCCGCTCCCTTAGCCGGCTCCACCTTTACCCATCTGTCCGATGGGGCCTTCTCATCGGCAGTCACCGCTCCGTTCATGTCCGCAGCCGCATAGCCTCCCATTTGCAGGGTCATCAGCGAATAGGCATTGTTCTTGGCAGCGCAAACGTCCGAAAGGTCCAGCGCCACCGCCCCCGGCACAGACTGCTGCTGCGCCGGTATCCGGTCGATAAGATAGCTGTCTGAGATATGCTCCTTGTCCTCGCCGGCATTGGAGGCGTTATTTTCCCAGTTATAGCCTGTGTACCTGTTGCCCCCCGCACGGATCGAACCAGCCATCACATCGTTGTTCATGATATCGCCGTTTATGCCGTAGATGTACGGCGAAATAGCCTTTCTGCCGCTTTTGGTGTCGATGTCTATTGCCACCTGGCTGCCCGATGATGCCGCCGCCGAACTGAGCCCGGCGCAGCAAAGACACACCGCAGCGATAGCCGCCGCCGTTCTGGCGAAAAGTTTCATAAACCTACCTCCTTGTTGCGGAAAGCTCAGTCAAATCTCTCGTCAATGACCCTGGCGGTCTTCTTCATGCTCCTGGGCAGAACTCCGATCTCCACCACCTTGACTATGGGCGTAAAGCCTATCCTGCTCTTGACCTTTTCAGCTATCCGCCTTGCCAGGTCATTGAAATCAACGGTGCCGTTGGTCTCAACGTATATCCTCATGGTGTCCTTGCCCTCCAGGTGGGAAATGCGTATCTGATATTCGCTGGATATCTCCTCAAAGGTCCCAAGTATCTCCTCGATCTGGCTCGGGAAGACATTGACGCCCTTTATCTTCATCATATCGTCGGTCCTGCCCATAATGGTGCCTATCCTTGGATAGCTCCTTGCGCAGGGGCAGGTCCCGGGTATTATCTTTGAAAGGTCATGGGTGCGGTATCTTATGAGGGGAGCGCCCTCCTTGACCAGGGTGGTTATGACTATCTCGCCCATCTCTCCGTCCGGCACAGGCTCTCCGGTCACGGGGTCGATTATCTCCAGATAGATATAGTCGTCCCAGTAGTGCATACCGGTGTTGTGCTCGCAGTTGATGCCGATGCCCGGGCCGTATATCTCCGTCAGTCCGTATATGTCGTAAAGCTCTATACCCAGCTCGGTGGAGATCCGCTCCCTCATCTTGTCGCTCCACCTTTCCGAGCCGATAACGCCCTTTTTCAGGTGTATCTTGTCCTTGATGCCCCTCTTTTCGATCTCCTCAGCTAAGAGCAGTGCATAGGAAGAGGTGGAGCACAGCACGGTGCTTTTGAGTGCCTGCATCATTTCCAGCTGCTTCTCAGTATTGCCGGGTCCCATAGGTATGGCCATAGCCCCCAGCTTTTCACAGCCGTTCTGGAAGCCTATGCCGGCAGTCCAGAGTCCGTAGCCCGGAGTTATCTGTATCCTGTCCTTATTGGTTATCCCTGCCACCTCATAGCAGCGCTTGAACATCTCTCCCCAGTCGTCAACGTCCTTGGCGGTGTAGGGTATTATGACCGGGGTGCCGGTGGTGCCGGAGGAGGAATGTATCCTCACGATCTCCTCTTCAGGTGCGGTCATCAGTCCTAAGGGGTAAGCGTCCCTGAGGTCCTTTTTCTCCGAGAAGGGCAGCTTTATAAAGTCCTCCGGACTGTCTACCCTGGTTATCCCTGCCTCCTCCAGCTTTTTGCCGTAAAAGCTGTTAGATGCTATCAGTGCGCTGATACGGTCGTTGACCTGCGCCAGTTGTTTTTCGGTTATCTGCATAAAAAATCATTCCTTTTCTTTTATATTTTCAACAATTAATTTTATAAGCTCAATAAGCACAAGGGCGGCGAAGAAACCTAGCAGCCCGAAGGAGAATTTCATCTCGCTTTCAAGAAATAAAATGGCAATAAAGCCGTAGACCCCGCTAAACACCTTAGCCGAGGCCAGAAACCGAACCCACGGCCCATTGCCCTTTTTATAGGCCCTTACCGAAGCAATTTCAAGCAGGGCCAGCAGAAGTATCAGCGCAGCGTGGGGCACAAGCAGCAGCCGCTTGTCAAGGTAGCGGTCAAGGTCTGCAAAATAGGCCAGCCCGTGGTAGATGTCCGCCACATCGCCGTTTGGCAGGCGTTCCCATACGGCTATGAGAAAAACTATGCCGATAGCCGCCATCAGCCAGCCTATCAGCCTGCCTAAGCGGTGAAGGGTGGCAAGGTCGGCTGTTTGCTTATTATTGCTATTGCCATTTTCGGCCCCCGCCCTGTGTACCCTTGCTGAAACAAGGGCGATAATAAGGCCGCCTGCGGCTATATCAAAAATGTGCATTCGCAAAAACAGCATAAGCTCAGCATCTCCCCCCCCTTTGCAGCGACACCGCAAAGGACCAGTTAAGGCAAAACAGGGTGATATACACCATAATAAGGTCAAGGGTCAGGCAAAGCTCGGTGCGGATAATTTTATCGCCCTCTTCATTGACCCTAAGGCCGAGGCTTTTTTTAGCCGCCGCCCTTTGCACAAGCACGATCGCACCCAGCAGCAAGGCGCCGATCACATGGGGGTAAAAGCCCAGCACCTTGGCGGCGTAAACATCGAACTCCCCCGTTTTCAGGTCGAAGTGTATGCCCGGCTCGGCGGGCAGGCTGCCCCATTTTATTATGAAAAATACCAGGCTCACCCCAAGGGCCGAAAAACACAGGGCTGCCATAATGCGATTTATTATCATTACGTGCTTGCTCATTTTGTCCACCTTTGTAGAGATCCCCGATCTGCTTTATTTGTTGTATTGCAAAGCTCTTGTGTTCATTTCAACAAACTGGGGCTTTACCGTTTTTTTCATTGTCTCGGTAACGTCCTCCACCCCGAAGGGCAGTACTCCCAGCCTTACCGCAGCCCCCAGCATTATCATGTTCAGTGCCCTAGGAGAACCTACCTCCTCACAGGCCCTTTCGCCGTCGATCTTTATAAGCTCCCCGACGTTCCTTTCTAAGCAGGCCAGCATTTCCTCCCCGGTATAGTCAGAGCCTTTAAGGGTGGCCGTCACCGGCATTATGGGGTGTGTGTTCACTATGACCTTCCCGCCGTCCCTGAGATAGGGCAGCATCCTCACTGCCTCCGCCGGCTCGAAACCTATGATGATATCAGCGCTCTTTCTGGCGAACATAGGGCAGTAAAGCCCTTCGCCCAGTCTCAAAAAGCTGAAAACGCTGCCGCCCTTCTGGGCCATTCCTATAGTCTCGGCGCTCATTACCGGGATATCTTTTTCCATAGCCGTGGCAGCTATGAGCTTCGAGGTCAGCACTATGCCCTGACCGCCCACTCCGGTGATAAGGATATTATTCTTCATTCCTGCCACCTCCTATAGCGTCAAAGGGACATACCTGTGAGCACAGCCCGCAGCCTGTACAGAGCGAATTCTCTATTGCCGGCCTGCCCTCTCTCATGACTATGCCCGGGCAGCCTAAAAGGTTTATGCACCGCTTGCAGTTGCGGCACTTTTCATTGTCTATGACAGCCGGTCTGCCGGCCTTTATGAGCACTGCGCAGGGAGACTTGAATATGATCGCCTTTACTCCCGGCTCGGCGCTTACTCTTTTCACGCAGTCCACCGCAGCTTTAAGGTCCAGGGGGTCCACAGTTTCCACGGTCTTTACCCCAACGCCCTTCAGCACCGCAGTGATATCCACCTTATCGACCACTTGCCCCATCATGGTCCTGCCGGTGCCGGGGTGGGGCTGATGTCCGGTCATGGCGGTGGTAGAATTGTCCAGTACCACCAGTGTCATGTCAGCCTGGTTGTATACTGCATTCACAGCTCCCGTAATGGCCGAAGCGAAAAAGGTCGAGTCTCCCACGAAGGCAAAACAGGAGGTATCCTTGTCTATCTTACCTATGCCCTGGGCGATGTTCACACCGGCGCCCATACAAAGGCAGGTGTCCACCATGTCAAGGGGCATGGCGTTGCCAAGGGTATAACAGCCTATGTCTCCGCAGAAAACGCTCTTTTTGCCCTTCATGGCGGTCTTTACTGCAAAGAATGACGCCCTGTGGGGACAGCCTGCACAAAGCACCGGCGGCCTTACAGGCAGGGGAGGAACGTCCTCTGCATTTTCCTCATAGGGCAGCTCGGTGTCTGTGAACTCAGCGATGGCCCGCTTTACCGAATCACAGGTATTCTCGCCTGCGGCGGGGATATGTCCCGTGAGCTTGCCGCAGATCTTCTTTTTAAGACCGTATTTTCCGCATACGTAGGTAAGCTCCCTCTCGATGACAGGGTCAAGCTCCTCTATGCAGAGGACCTCCTCAACGCCGTTTAAAAATTCCAGCGCAGCCTCTTCCGGAAAGGGAAAAGGCGTTCCCACCTTGAATATATTCACCGGAGCGGCCAGCTCATTCACCGCCTCGCAGGCGTAAGCATAGCTTATGCCGTGGGTTGCGATGCCCCTCCGGGCGCCATGGTCTGTTATGGGATTCAGGCCGCTTTCGCTGAACACCTTTGAAAGCCCGGCGTTCCTTTTCTCTATATCCATATGCGCATTATAGGACAGCTTAGGGAAGATGACCCATCTGGAGGGGTCCCTGACAAAGCCCTCAGGCTTATTGACATACATCTCCTCCCGGTCCTTCACCGTTACAGATGCGTAGCCGTGACAGACTCTGGTGGTTGGCCTGAAAAGCACAGGGGTCCCGTATTTTTCGGAATACTCAAAGGCTGTCTGTATCATGTCATAGGCCTCCTGTACCGATGAGGGGTCAAAGCATGGCAGCTTTGAGTATGCTGCGAAATGCCTGGTGTCCTGCTCGGTCTGGGAAGATATAGGCCCCGGGTCGTCGGCCACCAGAATGACCATGCCCCCCTTGACGCCTATGTAAGCTAAGCTCATCAGAGGGTCTGAGGCCACGTTGAGCCCGACCTGCTTCATTGTCACCATAGTCCTTGCACCGCAGTAGGCAGCTCCCGCCCCCAGTTCCAGAGCGGCCTTCTCGTTGACAGACCATTCAACGTAAAGGCTGCCGTCGTTGGACTTAGCCGCCGTTTCCAGCACTTCAGTGGAGGGCGTCCCCGGATAGCCCGAGACTACATTGAGTCCCGCAGCCAGTGCTCCCCTGGCTATGGCGGCGTTGCCCATGAGAAATTCCTTGTGCATATCATCTGCTCCTTAAAAAAGAATAATGACCGGCCCCCGGCGATCGGTGCCTGGGGCCTGCCATAGATATTATAGCATTTTTTATAATACCTGTCAATGACCGACTGTGAGATTTTGTTATTAATGCTCAAATATCCACCTGTTGCAATTTCAACTGAACTGTGATATGATATAGGAGTGGAACTGTGCAGCTTATTCGACAGTTTCACAGCCATTTACAGTCAGGAATGAGGTCAAACATATGAAAAGGTCACTTCCTGCCGTTTTTGCAGTGACGGCATTTATTATACTGACAGCCATGACGGCGCTGACTTCGTGCAGCAGCGGCAGTTCTGCCCCCGATAATTCTAAGGCTGAGACTACGGCGGCGGTCAGCAGTTCGCCGGAAAGTTCCGTGATGTCGTCCTCTGCGGAAAGTTCTGAAAGCTCCGCCGCTTTGCAGGAGATCAGCCTTGCGCCTGTCGCTATGGACCTTGCAGATGTGAGTCTGGCTCAGGTCACTGTCGATGACGAATTCGTTCTCGTATCGGATATCAATTACTATTATGACGATGAAAGCAGTGAGATAGGCATAAGTATCCCCTGGGAGGACTTAAAGCCCTTAGCGGAGGAGGTCATACGCCAGTATGAGGCCGCAAGAGTGCTGGACCCTAAGGCCTATTACAAGACCATGGGCATCAGAGAGCTGATGGAGAGGGAGGAGTTCAGCACACTGCCAGTCTACACCGGCAGCGAGAAATATGAGGAAAACGAAGTCTTTGACTATATCCTGACCCGGTATTTCTGGGATACGGTCTACGACTACGCCGAGGAGGACCATGAAGAGCAGCTCCTTGCCGCAGCTGACAGCTTTAACGCCACGGTGAGGGCCACTGACAATGCCCTCAGGGAGCTTGATGAGCAAAAGCTGGAGAAGATCCTTACTGAGAAGGACAGTATCTACCCTGATTTTTTGGAATATGATGAGGACGATGCAGTGCTGCCAAAATCGTTTTTCAGTGACCGTGAGAAATTCGTGCTGAAGGACGGCCTGGTGCTTGACATGATTATCTACGGTGCGGAAAGGATAAACGGTGTGCTCTATGCACATTTTAACATGAGCGTATATAAGGACGGCTACAGATACGATTTTAAAGACGTGACCGCCTGGTCCTGCGGGGACGGGCATGGAGTGAAAGCAGGGGGGATATTCGTGGCCCGCAGTCTGATGAGCGGCATGACAAGAGAGGATATCCTGAAGGAACTGCGGCCTGAGGAGGACAGCAGTCTTGCCGAAGGAGAAGAGGGGAGCGATCTGAATGGACAGTAAAATGGAACTGAGCATCAAAGATAAGCTTTGTGAGATCGAGCGAAAAGAAAATGTCAGGATCATCTATGCCGCCGAGTCCGGCAGCCGGGCCTGGGGCTTTGCTTCGCCGGACAGCGACTATGACGTAAGGTTCGTATATGTCAGGCCCCTTGAGGATTACCTGAAACTGGAAAAGACCCGTGACGTTATCGAGAGCCAGCTTGACGAGGTCTACGATATCAGCGGCTGGGACCTGCAAAAGACCCTGCGGCTGCTGTATAATTCAAACCCGACGGTCTTCGAGTGGGCAGGCTCGCCGATAGTCTACAGGGATTCTGAGGACTGGCAGAGGGTCAGGGGGCTTATGGGACGGTTTTTCAAAGAAAAGACCATGATTCTCCACTATCTTGGCATAGCCGGTAGCCATTATGAAAAGCATCTGAAAGAGGACATGGTGACGGTAAAGAAGTACTTCTATGCCCTCCGGCCACTGCTCTGCACCATGTGGATAAGGGACCGTCATACCCCGCCTCCGGTGCCTTTCTCCGAACTTACTGACAGCGTTCTTCCACAAAAGCTTCGTGAAGATGTGGACGAACTGGTGAGGCTGAAGGTCGCTGTCCCCGAGACAGGAAAGATCGGTAAAGTTTCGTCTCTTAACAGCTTTATCGAAAGCGGCGTGTCGCAGCTCAAAGCCTATGCGGACTCCCTTGCGCCTGCGCAGGTACCCGAGACAGCTATTCTTGACGACCTGTTCGTGAGCCTTGTAAAGCACGGATAAAAAACAGAGGTATCGCCTGAACGACGGCAAAAACGTCGCATATGGCGATACCTCTTTTGTTCTGATGATATCAGTACTCTTCCACCGGCACCTCATACACCGAGGTCAGCCCGTAGTATTCCTCCAGGGTCAGCCCCGAATCTGCGATCTCCCTGGCCTTTTCCTTTCCCAGATAGCGCACGTGCCATGGCTCGTAGACAAATCCGGTGATGCTCTCTTTGCCCTCAGGATAGCGGATTATAAATCCGTAGTCAACACAGTGTTCCTCTATCCACTGAGCCTCCGGTGTGCCTACGAAATTCCTGCTGGCGTCGTTTATGTCCATCGCAAAGCCGCTCTGATGCTCCGAAAAGCCTGCCCTTGCAGAAAAGCTCTCCGTCTCCAGCCCCCTCCAGGAGCGGTAGCCCCAGTAAAGCTCGCTCTGGTACCAGTAGGACCTGTAGCCCGAAACTATATAAAGCCAGATGTTGTCCTCAGCCGCAGCCTGCGCCATCTCGTAAAAGGCGCTCTCAGCCTCGGGCATCAGTCCGCCCGGAGCGTATTCCTCCGGCAGACCGTAGCTCTTGTTGACTATGAGCACACCGTCCACATAGGTCAGCCCGTCGATGACCTCGACCCTTGCCCCTGTGGGGGTGGTGTCGCCGTCCTTATAGACTATACATTCAGCCGGACCGTCCCCAGGCTCACCGACCCCGTCGGTGCCGCTCTCAGAAGTCTCGGTGCCGCTTTCGTCAGAACGTGAAGTCTCCGTGCTCACCCCGGACTCTGTTACCTCAGGCTCGCTTTCCTCCGGCGTCTCAGTGACCGGCGGCTCGGTATCTGATATGACTATGGTCGGGTCCGGCTCCTGAGTCTGTACGGGCTTTTCCGTAACGGTGTGGACCACCCTTTTTATCTCAGGCGCTCCCGTCAGAGCCTCGCCGCCCTCGGGAATGGCAGTTATCTCCGGCGGTTCTGTGACCGCCTGGTTTCTGTATATCCTTCCGTGAGCGTTCCCCACCTGTCCGCAGCCCGCAGCCGAAACGGCGCAGACCAGTGCCAGACAAAGAACGCCTGTTTTCATAAGTTTCATTTTTTCACTTCCTGTTATCAGTTAAAAACTATCCCGCATACCATTATACCACACCTCTGTCCTTTTTTCAATCGTTACTTTCTACAATATTTCAGCCTTTCCTGTCTGAAAACAGACTTTTTTGAACTTCTCAGCCCCCAAAAACTCCCGCCGCCCCGGAATTTTCGCCGGGGCTGTCGGGTGCTCTGGCCGCCAACGGAAAGTGCGCATTATGTGGATAAATTCGACTTTGTTGGTTTATTGGACCAGCGAAAACGATTGAGCTTTCTGCGGCTGAAAAAAGTTATGTATAAATTGAAAAAAATCCCCCAGCCCCCCTTGTAAAAACTGTGAGAATATGATATATTAAACATATTAAATGTGCGCTGACGGACAGTCTGTCAGTGTGCAGATCTCTGAGGTGTCAGAGACAGTAAAGTGGAAAAATTTTAAGTAAAGGAGCGTAATAAACTATGCAGTATGGTTATTTCGATCTAAAAAACAAAGAGTATGTCATCACCAGGCCTGATACTCCGGCGCCCTGGGCCAACTACCTGGGTTCTCCTGAGTACGGCGCTATCGTTTCCAACAACGGCGGCGGCTACAGCTTCGTAAAGAGCGGCGCTAACGGAAGGATAGCCAGGTACCGTTTCAATACCAATATCGGCCTTCCCGGCAGATATGTCTACATCAGGGACAATGAGGCCAGAGACTACTGGTCTGCTACCTGGCAGCCTGTGGGGAAGAGCCTTGATGAATATAAGACCGAGTGTCGTCACGGTACGGCTTATACCACCATCACTTCTGAGTACAAGGGCGTTAAGTCAGAGCTTACCTACTATGTTCCCCTGAACAAGACCTATGAGGTATGGAGGACAAAGATCACAAATACCTCAGACAAGGCAAGAGACCTGTCTGCATGGGGCTTTATCGAGTTCACCAACGAGAACAATTATGAGCAGGACCAGGTAAATCTCCAGTACACCCTGTTCATCACCAGGACTTCGCTGGAGGGCAACAAGATAATCCAGCACATCAACGAGAACAGCGGCAAGGACCAGACCGGCTCTAACCATAGAGAGAGATTTTTTGGACTGGTAGGCGCTGACGTTACTGCTGCAAACGGCGATCTTAACAGCTTTATCGGGCCCTACAGAGATTACGGCGACCCCATAGCCGTTGAGAACGGCAGGTGCGACGGGGCAATGAACTACAATTCCAATGCCTGCGGCGCTTTGCAGACTGATTTCGTGCTCCAGCCCGGCGAGACAAAGGAGCTTATCTATGTACTGGGTCAGAAGGACCCCGCAGCCGCTCAGGCTATCCTTGATGAGTATAAGGCCGAGGGCAGGGTGGATGCTGAGGTCAAGGAGCTTGTTGATTACTGGCACGGCCAGCTCAATAACTTCCAGGTGGAGACTCCCTCAGAGGAATTCAACAACATGGTCGATGTCTGGAACGCTTATCAGTGCTTTATAACCTTCATCTGGTCGAGAGCCGCATCGTTCATCTACAGCGGACTGAGAAACGGCTACGGCTACAGAGATACCGTTCAGGATATCCAGGGCATTATACATATCAATCCCGAGCTGGCCGCTGAGAAGATCAGGTTCATGATCTCCGCACAGGTCGATAACGGCGGCGGTCTGCCCCTGGTAAAGTTTGACCATAACGCCGGCCATGAGACCTGCCCTGACGAGAACGATGAGAATTCAGTTTACGCCAAGGAGACAGGCCACCCCTGCTACCGTGCTGATGATGCGCTGTGGCTGTTCCCCACCGTCAATAAGTACATAGGCGAGAGCGGAAATAAGGCATTCCTGGACGAGGTCATCGTTTACGCCAACGGCGGCGAGGACACCGTTTATGACCACCTGAAAAAGGCTATCGACTTCTCTATGAACAGACTGGGCGCACACTCCATGCCCGCCGGCCTTTATGCCGACTGGAACGACTGTCTGAGACTGGGCAAGAAGGGCGAGTCTTCCTTCGTGGCTTTCCAGCTCTACTATGCTATGACAGTTATCAAGGGCTATGCCCAGGACAGGAACGACACTGAGTATGTGGCCTATATCGAAAAGGTGCAGGCTGAGCTTGGCAAGAGCCTGGCAGAGTGCTGGGACGAGGACAGGTTCATCAGAGGCTACAGGGAGAACGGCGAGATCGTGGGCGCCAAGAAGGACCCCGAGGCTTCCATGTGGCTCAATCCCCAGTCATGGTCGGTTATTTCCGGGTTTGCCAGCAAGGAGCAGGCTGAGACTGCCCTGGAGAGCGTTCATGAGATACTCAACACCCCCTACGGCGTGAAGATCATGGAGCCGC
>JAFVCV010000042.1 GCA_017478965.1 Ruminococcus sp.
AAAGACAAGACCGTTTCGCCGGCAGAAATAACGGTGGAGGGGCCTAAGAAGGACCTTGACAAGATAAGCAGCGTCTCTGCCAGGATATCTAAATCCAAGAAAATAAGCGAAGACACGGATATGGCAGCGGACGAACTGGTGTTTTACGATGAGGACGATGCCAAGGCAGACACCTCGAAGTTCACTGTCATCGGAAGCAGCGACTACACCGTGGAGTTCCAGGTATACAAAAAGAAGACCATAAACCTCAACGTAGGCATCACCGGTGCGCCGCAGGATTTCGATATATCCAGCCTGCCTATGTCGCTGTCGGAGGACAGCATATCTGTTATCACGCCTCATCTGGACGAGGAGGCGGAGGAGGATATCACCGTAGGATATATACCTCTTTCGGAGATAGACCTGAAAAAGAGCTATACCTTCAATGTGCCTGTGACCAGCAGCGAAATAAACCAGACCGGCACCGATGCTGTGACCGTCACCTTTGACAGCAAGGGCTATGCCAGCAGGACATTCTCCATCGACAGCAGCAGGATAGAGCTAAGCGGAGCGCCTGCGAATATGGACACCACTGTGGAAACTCAGCGGCTCAACAATATTACCGTTTACGGACCTGAGGACGTGGTCGCTGCGCTGACGGACGAGGATATCTACGCTAAGGTGGACATCAGCGATATCCACTCCATCGGCTCCTACAGCAGGACTGCGGTGGTATACCCCAAGAACTGCAAGAACGCCTGGGTGTTCGGCACCAACGAGGTGCAGATAGTGGTCAGTGAGCAGAAGATGGAAACTGACAGCAGCGGCGAAAGCGGCACGAACAGCAGCCAGAGCGACAGCTCGCAGGAGAACTAGAAAAAACGATATCATACGGCCCCAAGGCTATGGGGCCGTTATTGTTTCGGGAGGATAAGAAATGCCGTTGATAGTCAATATGATAAGCTCGCCCCTGAGTGCATCGCCGGAGGAGATAACTGAAAAGGCGCTGAAAATACTCGGGGACAGGGGCGGTCAGGTCGCTGAGGCCCATCTTTACAAGACGTCTCTGGACGCCAGAAAGCAGAACGATATCCATTTCGTCAGTTCAGTAATGGTCAGGCTCTGTGACCCTGTTAAGGAAGAAGAGCTATGCAAGGGGGACCCCCGGTTCAGCTATGCCGCTGACAGCAGCTTCAAGCCGGAAAAGGGCAGCGAGAAACTGCGGGGTCGGATAGTCATAGCCGGATTCGGCCCGGCAGGAATGTTCTGCGGGCTGGCGCTGGCGGAACAGGGCTACAGACCGCTTATAATCGAGCGTGGTGAAAAGGTCGGGAACAGAGTCAGCAGAGTCATGAGCTTCTGGTCGGGCGGCAGACTTGACACGGAGACAAATGTTCAGTTTGGTGAAGGCGGCGCCGGGACCTTTTCAGACGGAAAGCTGACCACCAGGATAAAAGACCCCCTTTGCAGATATGTTCTTGAAAGAATGGCAGGGTTCGGAGCACCGGAGGAGATACTGACAAAGGCCAAGCACCATATCGGCACGGACAGACTCAGGGAGGTGGTAAGTTCCCTGAGAGAAAGGATCATCGAAATGGGCGGAGAGGTCCGTACCGGCACAAGGCTGGACGATATCCTGACTGAGAATGGCAGAGTCACAGGCGTGATATGCGCCGGGGAAAGGATCGAGGCCGGGGCAGTGGTCCTTGCCATAGGTCATTCAGCCCGAGACACCTTTGAGATGCTGCACAAAAAAGGCATCTTCATGGAGCCTAAAGCTTTTTCGGTGGGGGCCAGGATAGAGCATTTGCAGGAGTGGGTGGATCAGAGCCTTTACGGCAGGCATAAGGGCAATCCTCTGCTGCCTGTGGGCGAATATCAGCTCTCCCACCGTGACAGGTCCGGCCGGGCCGTGTATACCTTCTGTATGTGTCCCGGGGGAACGGTGGTGCCGGCGGCGTCGGAAGAGGGAGGCATAGTGACAAACGGCATGAGCGAGTACGCCAGGGACGCAAACAACGCAAATTCTGCCCTGGTAGTGTCAGTTTCGCCGGAGGACTTCGGACGGGAGCCACTGAGCGGTATGTATTTCGCCAGGGACTTAGAGCGAAGGGCCTACCGGCTCAGCGGGTCATATAAGGCCTGCGGGACAACGGTGGAGGGCTTTTTGAAAGGAAAGCCCTCCCTTGATGGGGCCATCGGACCCAGCTATGCCCTGGGACTTTGCGAGACTGACTATGATAAGCTGTTTCCCGCCTTCGTGACAGATATGATGAGGACGGGACTGAAAGTCTTTTCAAACAAAATGCGCTGTTTTGGCTTTGGCAGCGCTGTACTTTCCGGGCCGGAGACCCGCACCAGCTCACCTGTCAGGATAAGCCGTGACCCTGAGCGCCGCTGCTCAGTTAGCTGCGGGGACATCTACCCCTGCGGAGAAGGTGCAGGCTATGCGGGCGGCATCATGAGCGCAGCGGTGGACGGGCTGAACACAGCTCTTTCACTGATGAAAAGATTTGCACCGTAAAAAAATAAACGATCGGTCCTCCACACTAAGTGGACCGATCGTTTTTTATTAAAGTAAGTATCCGGACCTATTCCACCGTCACGCCCATTTTAGCCGCATAATCCTTAATGGCGGCAAAAGTCTCGTCACTGAGGATATGCTCTACCCGGCAGGCGTCCTTCACGGCAATGCTCCTGTCCACGCCAAGCCTGACGAAAAGCTCCGAAAACAGCTTATGCCTTTCGTACATTTTCTCAGCAATGACCCGGCCTTTGTCCGTCAGACTGATATACCCGTCCTTATCCACCAGGATATAACCGTTTTCCCTGAGGTTCTTCATCGCTATGCTGACACTGGGCTTTGAAAACTCCAGCTCGTTAACGATATCAATGCTCCTGACCTCTCCTTTTCTCTCTGTTATCATCAGTATGCTTTCAAGATAATTCTCAGCAGATTCCTGAATTTTCAAAACTACACCTCCATGACTTTCTACCTTTTTTCTTTCGCCCCATATGGCATAAGATTATTTTAACATATTTTAAATACTTTTGCAAGCAAAGAACAATAATTTCTAAATATCTTACAGTTAGTTGCAACTAATTATGTCTATTTCACACAATTTGCCACACCTTACTCAGCAGATAGCCACTATAATCCCTCAACTGTCCTTTTCTTCTCGTCCGCATCATAGAGGAAAACATAAAACACCTTGCCGAACTCTTCGGTATCCACAAGCTTGCCTATATCCTCAACATTGCGTACCCGATCCTTCTGGGTGATTATCCGATAGCTCACATAGTCCACATCGGAACGGCCGTCCTTCAGCTGGGCCTTGATCTCGCCCTCCACCCTTTCTACGTCATCGGGGTGGACCAGATTTCTGAAACTGTCTCCGCTGTACTTCAGCAGCTCGTCCATGGAGCTGCACTCAAAAAGGCGGAAAAGCTGTTCGTTTGCAAAAAGAATCTCTTCCCCCTCGTCAGCCTTATATATCAGCAGCGCCCCGGGTATGCCGTCAATGATGTTCCCCAGATCAAAGCTCAGTGAGGTCCTTTTCTGGTTGAGCATAGAGGGCAGGAAACAGGAATAGTCGCTGCGGTGGTGCATCTTCACATGATACATAGCCGTGTCCGCCAGTTTCCTCAGCTGGACATGATCTCCTGCGTCCCTGGGGTGCATAGCATAACCTACCGAAAACGTATACCTGACCTTTGTACCCATATGCTCCACATAGTTTTCCCTGCGGCTGAAGGCTCTGATCTCCTCCTCCGCCTCCTCAGGACTGCGGTTTTTCAGCAGGACCATGAATTCGTCGCCGCCTGTCCTCCCTATGACGGACTCCTTGCCAAAACAGCCTTCCAGCACCCTTGCGGCGCTTACAAGCACATGGTCCCCCATGTCGTGGCCGTACTGGTCATTGAAACGTTTGAAAAAGTCCAGGTCAATGACCGCAAGGGCAGCATCCTCATAGGGATACTGTTTCAGATACTCAGCTATCCTCTCATCGCAGGCGGTGTGGTTCAGCAGACCCGTCAGGCCGTCATGGTCCACCTTTCTGATGAGCTTTGAGCTTGCGTCATATATATCTGTTACATCAGATATCAGAAAGACCGCACAGATATGTCCCCCGTTCTCGTAGATCTGGCAGGCCACTCTTTTGCGGTAAAAGCTGCCGTTAATGCTGCACGAAAAGTCTGCATTCACAAAGCTGTCCCCCAGCTTGAAGACCACAGCCAGCCTTTTCTTATCGAAGAGCCTGGCGATGTTTTCAGAGCTGGTTATGCTGACGGAACACCTGGAAAGGGCGTCGATAAAGCCGCTGTAGCTGTCCGGCTTTTTGCCGTCGAAGAGACTGCCGACGGTGTCGCTGAAATAGCACTCGTCTATAACGTTTTCAGTAAGGTCAGCGCTGAAAAAAGTACACTCTGTCAGATAATTTTTAAAGGACGGATAGCCCAGATGTCTTGAAAAGCACTTCCCGGCCAGCAGATAAAGGTCCTCAGACCTGATGGCGCTGCCGGCGTGTTCTGTATCAATGGCCATGATCTCACTCCGTTCTGCATATAACAATGGATTTTCGATGATATCCTGTTTTTTTATTATATTATATTTTCATCATTATTTCAAGGGAATAGAGTAATTTTTTCGTTCATTTAGTAATTATGACCAATACAGCGCAATCGTTTTAGGTAATTTACACTATTTTCATCGTATCTGTCAGTAAAAAGCCCGGCAGTATCCTGCCGGGCAAATAATTCTCATATCTCACAGCATATCTGCATAATATGCACTCAGGGCCGCTGCCGCCCTTTTCAGAGTCTCATCGGCCCGCAGCTCGGTGCCAAGGTCCGAAAAAATGCCCTTGGACGAAAGCTCCTTGGCCTTCCTGGCATATTCGACCGCCTGGTGATTGTCCTTGATGTCCTCGGTCTTTAGCAGCCTGTCTGCCAGAGCCAGGTAGGACATGGCCTTCAGGGCAATGACCTCGTCCTTGAAATCCTCCCTGCACTCGCTCCCTATGACCTTTTCATACTGTCTGTCCCTAAACAGCTGCCTGATGCTCAGATAGCTGTCTCCCTCGCTGTTGTCCATGGCAGAAAGCTCCGAGGCCTCGATCTTTATATCAAGGACCTTGCAGAGATAATCTAGTGTCTTTACTGAAGGCATGGCTGTTCCGCTCTCGATCTGGCTTAGCATATTGCGTGTTATGAAATTTCCCACAACTTCGTTCTGCGTCATCTTCTTGGCTAAACGGGCCTCTTTGATGATCTTGCCGATGTTTCGTGTATCCATACTCTGTTCTCCTTTCTTATGTAAATATAATTTACCTATATAATAACATATCTTTTCTCATATTGCAAGTACTTCACAGAAATTTAACATTTTCCTTTTTACTCAGGGTAAATATAGTTTAAACAGACATTTTTTATTTAAAATCGGGGCATATGTAAAAATTTTTCTAAAAAGGTCTTGACAAAACGAAAAGGATATAGTATAATCTAAGTAAATCAAATTTACATCAAAAAGAGATAGATGTAAATATTATTTCTGCTAGTTTAAGGAGGCGTTATTATGTTCGCAAATTTCAGCCAATGGTGGGACACCCTTGGGAGCTTGCTCAAAGCACTTTACTGCATAGCCTTTCCATCGACGCTCCTGCTGATAATACAGACCATACTTGCCATGTTCGGTATGCACAACGGCGGCATGGGCCATGACATGAGCGATACCTCCGGACTTGATATGCACACGGACCTTGGGGGCCACGGGTTCGGAGGACATGACATCGGAGGCGTGGGCCACGATATAGGTTTTCATCACGATGTGGGGCTTCACCACGACTTAGGGCTGCATCATGACGTAGGGATACACCATGACGTCAGTGACCTCAGCGGTCACGGACAGGCGGATATCCATAACGGCGATATGCACAGCTCGGTGGACGGCGGCGACCCAGGCGATTTCACCACAATGCACTTTTTTACCTTGCAGACTATAGTGACTTTCCTGACGGTGTTCAGCTGGTCGGCCATAGTTCTGGTAAGCTCAAAGGTGCCGGCAGTGCTGGCGATGGTGATAGGCATGAGCTTAGGCCTGGCGACAATGATAGCAGTAGCCAAGATGGTACAGCTTTCTTCCAGGCTTGCTGAGAACGGCACCATAAACCTGCACAACGCCCTGGGAGAGACAGCTACGGTATATATCCCCTGCCCGCCCAGAAATGAGGGCATGGGAAAGGTCACACTGACCGTCCAGGGACAGCTCACTGAGGTGAGGGCCTTCAATAACGGAGACGATATCCTTAAAACAGGCACCATAGTCAGAGTTGTGGACGTCCGGGGTGACGATGTGGTAGTCGAACGGGAGGCCTGAAGGTCTGCGGAAGACAGGAAAACTATAGAGAACAAAGAAAAAAGTTGACATCAGGTTAAAACTATGTTAATATGTATAGGGATATTCGCCGACAAATAGACAGGTGCAGTATCTTAAACGTTTTATATGTAAAGGAGAATAAGTATGGGAGCTCAGACAGTTATCATCATTTGCATCATCGCAGCAGTGCTTTTCGCAGCACTGATGGCAATTCTTTCAAGGTACAGAAAGTGCCCTTCTGACAAGGTCCTGGTCATCTACGGTAAGGTCGGGACCGACAAGAACGGTCAGGCACGGAGCGCCCGCTGCATACACGGCGGCGCCGCATTTATAGTCCCGATAATACAGGCATACGAGTATATGGACCTCACGCCCATATCCATCAACGTTGACCTTAAAAACGCACTTTCAAAGCAGAATATACGTATAGACGTCCCTTCAAGATTTACAGTGGGCATCTCCACCGAGCCGGGCATCATGCAGAATGCTGCCGAGAGACTGCTGGGACTGAAACTCATGGAGATACAGGAGCTGGCAAAGGATATAATCTTCGGTCTGCTGAGACTGATAATCGCCACCATGGATATCGAGGAGATAAACTCCGACAGAGACAAGTTCCTTATCGCAGTTTCAAACAACGTGGAGATAGAGCTGAAAAAGATCGGCCTTAAACTTATCAACGTAAACGTTACAGATATCACCGACGAGTCGGGCTATCTGGAGGCTCTTGGTAAGGAAGCAGCCGCCAAGGCTATCAACGACGCCAAGAAGTCCGTTGCAGAAAAGCACAGAGACGGTGAGATAGGTCAGTCACACGCTCAGAAGGAGCAGAGGATAGAGGTGGCTGCCGCCAACGCTGAGGCCATCAAGGGTGAGAACGACGCTAAAGTCGCCGTTGCACAGTCCGAGGCTGAGAGAAGAGAAAGAGAAGCCGAGTCCCTGAGAAAGGCTACCGCCGCCGAGGCCGTTCAGGCTGCAAAGGCTAAGCAGGAAGCTTATATAGCCCAGCAGGAAGCCGAGCTTACCAGAGCGGAGCTGGAAAAGGCTACACAGAAGGCCGACGTTATCGTAAAGGCAGAGATCTCACAGCAGCAGGCCGAGATCGAGGCCGAAGCACAGGCAGAGGTCACAAGGCGCAAGGCAAAGGGTGAGGCTGACGCTATCTTCGCTAAGATGCAGGCAGAGGCTATGGGTAATCAGGAGATACTGACCAAGCAGGCAGAGGGTCTCAAACAGATAGTTGCCGCCGCCGGCGGAGACGCTGACGCAGCAGTAAGGCTCATCGTTGCCGACAAGCTCGAGCAGCTCATAGCTATACAGGTAGAGGCTATCAAGAACATAAAGATAGACAAGATAACTGTCTGGGATTCCGGCGCAGGCTCAGACGGGAAAGGCTCCACTGCTAATTTTCTCAGCGGACTGATGCAGAGCGTTCCGCCCCTTAACGATCTCTTTGACCAGGCAGGCATGAAACTGCCGGAGTTCCTGGGTTCCGACATCAGAGACGCACTGGAGAAGTCAAGGGAAGAGGCCATCAAGAGAGTTGCCGAGGAAGAGGTCCAGAAGATGGACCCTAAGGACGTTGAGCTGATAGCACCGAAGAGCAATTGAATCCGCACGAATAAAGTACAAAGGTCCCCCGCAGCTGTGGGGGACCTTGAATGAGAAAGAAAAAGGAGGACAAAATGAAAGAGATGATCAGCAAGATAAAGGGCCTTAGGACCTCTGAAAAGGTTTTCAGCATAGGATTTGCAGTGTCGCTGATAACGGCGGACGTTCTGCTGAATTTTGAAAAGACCGCTGCGGGGATAGCCTTCTTCGGCGTGACCCTGATGAGTGCGGCCGGACTGCTGATGACTGACAGGAAGGCCCGGGAAAGCAAAGAGAAGAATATTTAACGGTCTTCTCAGGAGGGATAAGATAATGAGACTCAAAAGATCAGCCGCATTTATAATGGCTTTAACAATGGCTGTATCAGCAGCAGCCTGCACACAGGACGCCGCTGAAGAAGCAGACGCAGCCGTCAGCAGCACGCAGAGCAGCGCCGGAGAGACTGAGGGAAACGCCGGCCTGGGTCTGCTGACAGAAACGGACCTCATCACTGCGGGAGACTATAAGTATCAGGTATATGAAAAGCCTATAAGGTTCAATTTTCAGGATGTGCCTTATGAGGAGTGGCTCTCATATGAAAGCCCTTTCAGCCAGTATGTTCCTCTGCTGAACGATGACGGCAGCGGTGTTTTCGACCACGTACAGGTCATAGCATTTGCTTTGCGGTATGCTTACGAAAACGATATCGAATATATCGAGTTCCCTATCGAGTATGACGCTTATGAACTGAATTTCGGCTGGGGCTACGCAAGCCTGAGTTTCCCCAATATCCCTGTGGCTACCACCGGCGCTGTCCAGACCCTTGACAAGGACGGCTACTATCAGATACATCTAAGCGACTCCATGAGAAAGGCCTCGGGAAAGTATCAGGAGACTATTGATGCGGCTAAAGAGATAGTAGAGTCCATGCCGGAGGAGCTTACCTCAGACATTGACAAGGCATATTATCTTTATGACTGGGTCTGCCGGAATGTGGTGTATGACTACTTCCACGCTGAGAATACCGGGTATGTCAACAACATACCTCAGTCGGCCTACGGGGCGCTGGTGGAAAAGAGAGCTGTCTGCGACGGCATAGCCAGCGCTGTTCAGCTGCTGTTCTGCATGGCGGGCATCGACTGCGGCAAGGTCAACGGTCATGCCTACGATGACAACGGAAACATAACAGGCCATGTGTGGAACTATGCCTTCATAGGCGACGAGGTCTGGGATTTCGACGCCACCTGGGACATATGCAGGTACTACTTCGATGAGAGCGACGAGATCACCGAGGGCGAAGGCTACGGGTTCTACAGATGGTTCGGCGTGGAAAGGAAAGCCAAGACACAGACCACCTCGATGTCAGACATCGGCATCTACAACAGTCCCGCAACTACCGATATATATTCCGTTAATTCCCCCGGCACCAAGATCTACGATCTGATGGTAAGCACCGATGAGGAATATAATACCACCTATATCTACGACGGCAAGGCATACGCTGAAGATGAACTTAGTAACGAGGAATACATCTCCATCATCAAGGACAGGGTGAAGGACGGCGGCATGATGCTGATGAAATTCAACAACAACGACAGGCTGGCCTGGTTCATAAGAAACTTTATCACCAACAGCGAACCTTGCTATGACACTATCGACTCCAACGGAAAGATGATTTTCAACTTCGACATGGAGACCGGTGTGGTCGCTCTTATGGACCCGCAGGTAATAGAGGCTATGATACCGTAAAACTGAGTAAAAACAAAAAGCCCGGAGAAAGATCTCCGGGCTTTGCTCATGCTTTTATTCCTGTGACCTTTCGTCAGCTACGCTGGCGGTGCCAAGGTCATCGCCCTCATAGTCATACTCCATATCAAGGTCAGTGTCCATACTCTCCTCGGTCCAGCCTGTCAGGTCCGGGAGCTTTATCTCGCTCACATCTGTGCTGATGCGGGTCACATTCACGCTCTCGGTCACACCGAAAGCGCTGGACTCTATCCTCTTTAAGGTGCCGTCAGCCTTGTTGAAATAATATCTGCTCTCAGAATCCGTATCGTTTAGCTCGTCAATGCCCAGGTCGCCAAAACTGCGCCTGTAGATCTCCACCACCGTGTCGCCCTGGTCAACAGTGCCGATAAACTCATATCCGTCACCTATGCCCATTGCGACGTCGGCGGGATCGTCATCCTCAGAAAGGGCAGAAGCACTGCCGAGCTTATAATAGGTCTTAGAGGAGGCATCCATCATATAAAGGGCATCGTCAACGCAGTACATATCTGCGGAGTAAAAAGAGCTTTCCACGCTCATATGATAGTTTGCCCCGTTGTATTCCACCAGCATGGATGAAGAACCCAGCATCTCATCATCTACAGACATTTCTATCACGAACTTCCTGCTCTTGAGAAGGTCGTTATACTTCTGTCCGTACTCACCGATCGCAGTATCAGCCGGTACTATATCTTCCTCAGAAAACCCGGCGTCAGCGGTGCTGCTGTCTGATGCCTTTGAAGAGCTGTCCGCAGACTGCCCCTGTAAACTGCTGGATGCGGTGCTGCTGTCCGCATCGCTTTCTGCATTGTTTTCGTTGCTGCTCTCAGAGCTTTCCTCTCCTTCGCTCTCAGACCCTGCGCTCTCCTTTTCCTTCTCGCTGTCCCCTGCTGCGCTTGAGACGCTTTCAGCTGCCTTGCTGCTGCCTTCGCCGTTACTGCTGCCGCAGCCTGCGAAGACTGCTGCTGTCAGTACTACAGAGCATATCAGTGCCAATATTTTTTTCATAGTGCCATCTCCTTCTTTCATTTTCAGTACGTTCTCTCCGATAAAAGGTGCATGATGCTGCTGACAGCATCACGTCATAACACTATGATAACATATTATCCGCACTTCGTCAATAACTATTTGTTTACAAATCGCATAAAAAACATATGTAAAGACCCAGGCCTTGTCACTTCCCTGCTCAAATATCCTCCACAGTGTTTTTTACCACATAACTGCCGGAGCCGTCCTTCTCGAGATCACATCTGACAAGTATATGCCAGCTGCCGGACAGACTGTCTCCGGCGGCATCATATCTTTCTAATGAATACTCGAACCAGACCACGCCGCTGCTGCCGTGAAGGCTGACGGTCTGTAGGTCGATATCGCAGTAGACGTCCGACGGCCTGACTGTGCCGCTGTTAAAGTAATAGAACCCGCTAAGTCCCTCCGCAGCGGGAGCATCGCCCTCATCGCCCATATAGGTCATGCAGTCCCGGGCCTCCTGACATATCTCCTTTCCGACCTCCAGCTCCCTGCTGCCGGGCTCATGAAGAAGGGTGATGTAGGAGGAGCCGAAACTGTCGGCACGGTAGCGGATAAGTCTTTTTATGCCGCCGATATGCCAGGCCGTGACTATACCCAGGGCCAGTACTGCCGCCCAGAGTATAAGGCCCTTTGCCGAGACTCCGCCCTGCTCTTCGTTTTTTCTGTTCATTTTTGTTACCTCGCTTTTGTTTTTGTTCTGTTTTCTTATATAAGGCCATATCTTTCTTTCGGCCCTGAATACATGATATCACAGATCGTTCACTTTATCAAGGGGGACAGTCTTAATTATTTCTTAAAAAATCTTATGCAAATTGCCTGCGGGTCCTTGACAGGGACCGCAGAACATGGTAAAATGAATAATAACAAAGATATTAGTTTTTTTCTGAGCTGTCATGCCTTTGTCCTGGGCAGGACAGAGCCAGGCTGTGAACATTGTGGGACGTTGATCCTGCAAATAGACTGTCAGGGCAGGCGCTCAGGTAACGGATATCAGTACAGGATAATAACTACGGGAGGTACGACGATGAACAACAAATTTATGCTGCTCTCAATGATAAGCGCTATGATAAACGACAGGGTCAAGGGCAAGAAAAAGACCCGCACCACTAAGATCGCTCTGGCGGTGATCTCGGCGCTGATGATAGTCTCGGGATTTATCACCCTGACTGAGGTCTGGGTCGATGTGGACTGCGATGAGGACAGCGGCGAATAAATTTTAATAATATGGCTCATTTTCAGGCGTTCCCATCAGGCGGAACGCTTTTTTATTTGACAGGGACGCTCAAGTATGCTATAATTATCATGGTAATTTATGCAGAAAAGGGAATGATGATTTGAAGGCTGTGTTTTATATCAAACAGCTTTGCAAGATGTTATTACAGCAAAGGCTGCTGCCGGCTCTTTACAACAGAGCTGCAAAAAAGGATATACAGAAGGGGCTGGTGGTATTTGCTGACGCTCATCATAACAGCTGTCCTTTCAGCATGAAGATGATTCGGTACAAGACCGCTAAGATCGGCGGCCTTGAGATAAGGGATATGTATCTGGACTTCCAGCGCTGCTCAAAGCTGCGGCTGATAAAGTATTTATGGGACTTTATGGCGCTTTACGCACGGGCTGAGTATGTGTTCATCTGTGATAATTTCCTGCCGGCGGCCAGCTGCAAAAAACGCAGCGGCACCAAGGTCATACAGCTGTGGCATTCAGGCGGACTTCTGAAAAAGGCTGGGTATGACACTGAGGAGACTGTGCCGGGATACTATAAGGGCGAGGTATATGGGAACTGCGACCTCTGGACCGTCAGCGCACCCTGCGTGGTTCCGGTGATGGAAAGCTCCATGCATCAGCCTGAGGGGGTAGTGCAGGCCACCGGGATAAGCCGGACCGATGTTTATTTCAACGAAAGATACAACAGGCTGTGCGTGGAAAAATTCTACGAAAAGCACCCTGACGCCAAGGGAAAGACCGTGGTCCTCTGGGCGCCGACCTTCCGGGGAAATGCGGCGCAGCCATATGTGGTGGGTGAAGAGGAAGTGGAGAAGGCCTGCCGAGAGTGTGGGTTCTACCTCATCAAAAAGCTCCACCCGCACATGAGGGGCGGCGGGGAGACTATCCCCACCGAAAGGCTTTTTGCTGTGGCAGATCTGCTGATAACGGACTATTCGAGCGTGGTGTTCGACTATCTGGCATACAGCAAGCCCTTTGTGTTCTTTGTTCCGGACAAGGAAGAGTATCTGGCAAAAAGAGGACTTTACGTTGACCTGGAGAGCTTTCCCTCTTCCTGTGCCGAAAACTGCGAAGAGCTTGCGGCAGCCATGAAAAAAGAGCTGGAGAGACGCAGCCGGGCGGAGCTTACGCTTTGCTATAACTATCACATGATGTACTGCGACGGGAAGGCCACAGACAGGATCATAAAGAAGGTCTTCTCACATTCCTGAGAGGGCATTTCAGAAGTATAGACACAGAGTATAATGGAAAGGAGTATCGCATTGAAACTTTCAGTTCTGCTTATCCTTAACGAAAATGACGATGACGACCTGCGTGCGGTGGAGAGCATCGGGGCGCAGACCGGCGAGATAAGCTCGTCGGACATATTTCTGGTCATAGCCGGAAAGGGGCTTGACACCGACCGAAAGCAGATGTTTCTTGAAAAGTCGCAGAAAATGGGGCTGACGGCCTTTATAGATTTCACCGCCGACAACGACGCAGGGCTTTTCAACAGTTTCATAACCCACGCCAACGCCGATTACTGCACCGTTTTCTTTTCGGGCAGCAGCATAGACAAGGAATACTATTCCGGCATACTCTCCGGCATGAAGTTCTTCCCTAAGGCTCAGATGGGAATGGGGAGGAAGTATTGCAGGACCGGCGGCAGGACGGTAAGGGATATTTTCTGTCCCCCGGACACTCACAGCGGCCTTATCGACCTTGGTGAGAATTACGGCTGTCTGCCGAGGAGCTTCGATGGGACCCTTATCAGGACGGATTTTGCCGCAGCCCACCTTTTTGATCCGGCGCCCGGGATAGATGCGGAGAAGTGCGGGATAATGATGATGCTGAAGGACTGCGGTGAGTTCGTTTATGTGTCAGAGGTGAGCCTGACAGGGACCCGGCCCATGGACGACCATAGTACCTACAGATACATATATGACGAGCAGTGGTACACTCCCTCATTGCTGAGGTCATTACTTCCCCTTTGCGATGCCGCCAGGGGCGAGGACGGAAAGATACCTCTGTTCATTCAGTATTTTGTGCTGAGGATGCTGCTGTGCAGGTTTTTCGAGAACAAGGATAGCAGGAACAAGGGTGTGCTGCTGAAAAAGGACGCCCAGACATTTCTGAACACCGCTGCCGAGGTGCTGAAAAACATCGACGACAAGGTCATCTGCAATATCCACGGGCTGGATATGGGAGACTATGATATTTCGCTGAAAAGGTATCTGCTGGGGGCAAAGCACGGGAAGAAGTATTATAATTTCGAGCTGAGCTATGACCACGACAGGCTCTTTGCGGTTTGCAAGGATATGCTGCCGGGCAGCAACGATATGCTGAGCATAAACGTAAGGAAACTGAGCTTTTCCGGGAACGAGCTGCATATCGAGGCTGACTATGAGGATATCTTCAACAGCCGCAGGGTAAAGATCGGGGCGCTTTACAACAACGAGCTTTACACCGTAAAATACAGCGGAAGATACTCGGCGACTGAGTTTTTCGGACTTTGCGCATATAAGAACAAGTGCATTCATCTCAGTGTGCCGGTGAACGAGGTGAAGGCTTGCAGGCTGAGTTTCTGCATAATGTTCAAGGGTATGAGGTTCGGGGTCAGGACCTCTTTCAGCGGAGAACACAGTGTGCTTTCCGGAAAAAACGGGAATGCTTATCTTTATCTGGACAAAAAGCTCATCTGCCGGAATGTGGACGGCGAGATCTGGACAGAGCCGGCAGGGCGGGCCAAACGTTTCGGACTGAGGGCAGGGTCTGCGGCAAAGGCGGCCGGATGCAGAAGGCTTGGTACCAGGCTGGCCTATGAGCTTTCAAGGCCGTTTTTCAGGAAAAAGAACATCTGGCTATTCACAGACGGGGTGAACAAGGGCGGCGAGGCCGGCGAGCTGATGTTTAAATACGCCATGACCAGGACGGACGAGCTGTACTGCTATTACCTCATAGATAAAAAGAGCGAAGACAGCGCAAGACTGAAAAGCGAGGGCTATAAGCCGCTTTACAGCGGCGGGCTCATAAGCAGGCTGATCTATCTCAACTCAAAGGTCATCATCTCCTCAAAGCCGGGAATCGCCGGGCTGAACGGATTTGGACCGGAACAGGAGCCTTATTTCTGCGACATACCGAAAGCCATAAGGGCAAGGGTGCAGGACAGGGCCTGTGAGGAGCTGAACGCCATCAGGGACCAGCAGCTTTTTGATGACACGGATATCTTTTTCTGCGGGACGGCAGCAGCTATGGAAGAGCTGAAAAAGTCCGCCTACGGCTACAGGGAGGACCGGCTGGCCCTTTCAGGACTGCCGGGCTATGAGGGACTTAGGTCAGAGGAAGAGCCCCAAAAGGACGAAGGCAGCGAAGAAGAGCTGTTTGACGCAATAAGAGAGACTATCGACAAGGTAAAGGCAGAGAACAGGGAGGCGCCGGAACCGGAGCAGGCTGAAAGCTCAGAAACTGATAATAATACAGATAACACCGATGCAGCCGGTGAAAACGCTGAGGGAACGGAAAACACTGTTACAGCGGAAGTAAAAACCGAAGAAGACAGCATAGCAGATGCGCCGAAGGAAACCGCAGAAGAACTCCCGGAAGAGATAAGTCAGGAAGTTTCTGAGAATGCGGAGCCGGGTGCTGAGCCTGAGATGATCTCAGAAACAGTGACGGAAAAAAGGCAGATCTTCATAATAATAAACGACCGGCTCAGCGAGGGACGGGATCCGGCAGACACCGAGGTCGGAAGGCTCGTCAATGAACTTTGCGGGGACGGGGAGCTTTGTGCGGCACTGAGCGAGAGAAACTGCGTGATAACGCTGGTCCTTGACAGGACCTGGCAGGACAAGACCGGAGAGCTGACCGCACAGGAGGAGATAAGTGCGGTCATCGGACCCGTGGAGGAAGACGGGCTGCAAAAGGCGGAGCTTGTGGTCTGCTCTGACACAGAGCTGCTTTGCAGAAGGAGCTTTGCGCTCCGGCCGGGGATATTTTTCAGCACCGGCGGCAAGGAACGGCCGGCAGGATATTTCAGGCCGCAGCAGGCAAAAAATGCCGGAGAGCTTTGCGGGATGCTGAAAAAAGCTCTGGCCGGGGACCTTGCGTTTTGTCCTGAGGAGCAGGAGGAGCGGCAGCGGTTCTTCGGAGAGCAGGCAGAAGGGTGCGCAAGATATATTTATGACACGCTGCTGAAAATGCAGAAAAACGAACGGAGAGATGAAAAGAAATGAAACTGATCTCATGGAACGTAAACGGATTCAGAGCCTGCCTGACAAAGGGGTTCGGGGATTTTTTTGAGCAGGCTGACGCTGACATATTCTGCTTGCAGGAGACTAAAATGCAGCCTGACCAGGCAGATTTTTCTCCTGAGGGCTATCACAAATACTTTAACAGCGCCGTAAAAAAGGGTTATTCCGGCACTGCGGTCTATACCAGGACCGAGCCGCTGAACGTTACTTTCGGCATAAACGGAACGCACACTGACGAAGGCAGGGTCATCACCTGCGAGTATGAGGACTTTTATTTCGTGTGCTGCTACGTGCCGAACGCTCAGCCGGAACTGAAAAGGATAGACTATCGGCTTGAGTTCGAGGACGATATGAGGGCTTATCTTTGCGGGCTGGACGAAAAGAAGCCTGTCATCTACACCGGGGACCTGAACGTGGCCCATAACGAGATAGACCTCAAAAACCCCAAGGCCAATGAAGGGAACGCCGGTTTTTCCAAACAGGAGCGTGGCAGGCTGGACAAGCTGCTTGAGTCCGGTTTTGTGGACACTTTCAGGGAGCTTTATCCTGACGCCGAGGGAGTTTATTCCTGGTGGTCATACCGTTTTAATGCAAGAAAGAACAACGCAGGCTGGCGGATCGACTATTTCATAGTTTCACAGCGCCTGATGGAGAGGGTGGAGGATTCCAGGATACTCACCGAAGTCACGGGCAGCGACCACTGCCCGGTGGAGCTTGATCTGAGATAAAACAAAGACAGAGACTGCGCAGCAAAGTGCAGTCTCTGTCTTTTATAATACCTTCATATCGCCTTGGATGACCTGTCCCCATAACGGACCGGAACAGGCTGAAATATCACATATATCCCTCTTATGCACATATTTCGTTTACAATCAAAATTATATCATATCTCCCTGAGGATTTCAATTATATAATTTTCCGAAATATCAGAAAATTAATCTGAAAACGTTTTAATTAAGTTAAAAATCATGTATATATATATTAATTTTTTTGCAAACCAGAATAAGCCCTCGCCTTTAAGACGGGGCTTATCAGTTCAAAACTGTATTGGCTTATAATCCTCAGTGAATTTCAGTTCGCCTTTATCAAGCTTCTCTCTCAGCTGGTCAATGGGTATGGGCTTGCTGAAAAGGTAGCCCTGGGCACGGTCGCAGCCGATGGAGCTTAAAAACTCGAACTGCTCCTTAGTCTCGACACCCTCAGTAAGGGAAACCATATCGAGCTGCTTAGTCAGACTGACTATGTTCTTGATGATAGGCTTGGTCTTTTCGTTATCCGCAAAGCCCGAAAGGAATTTCATGTCTATCTTCAGAACGTCAAAATGATAGTCCTTCAGAACGTTCAACGACGAATAGCCGCTTCCAAAATCGTCCAGCCAGACCTTATATCCGGCATCACGCAGCACCACGATGGCCTTTTGCAGGAAATCCTGCTGATCGGTCAGTGCGCTCTCGGTTATCTCAACGTCGAGAAATTCCTTGGGTACCTTGAATTCGCCGGCTGTTTCCCTCATATAACCGACGATATCACAAAGCTCGAAATCAAGCCGTGAGAAATTCAGCGAGATCGGAACAAATCCCTCGCCCTTATCGGTGGCCGCACGGTAGTCACGGCACACCTGCCTGATTATACACTTATCAAGTTTATGTATCTGTCTGTATTCCTCCAGGACTTCGATGAACACCCCCGGAGGCAGCAGGCCGTACTTGGGGTCCTTCCACCTGGCAAGGGCCTCCAGTCCGCAGACCTCACCGGTCCTGGTGGAAACTACCGGCTGATAGTATACCCTTATCCAGTCATTCTCCACAGCATTGTCGATATTGTTGACGATATGCTGTTTCAGCATAAACTTGTCTTCAAGGGTCTTATCATAGAGCCTGAAGGACTTTTCATAGCGTTTCTTGATGGAATTGCACGCAAACCTTGCCCTGTCGCAGGCCAGGCTGGGATCGCTCTCAGTGTCCCCTGGCTTATATGCGCCGCATTTGAGCTGGAGCTGCACCTCTCCCTGCAGCTTTTTAAGCTCATATGAAAGCTCCCTGACACGGTCCTGACAGCCCTCCTCTCGGGTCAGGACCACAAAGTGGTCATCAGAGAACCTTGACACCAGAGAATGGCTGAACACCTCATTGAGCAGGCCGGCAAATTTTTTCAGCACCTCATTGCCCTGGTGGAAACCGTATTTCTCATTATATGACTTGAAATTCTCGATATCAAAGAACAGGAATATTATGCTGTTCTTGTCAGTGGTGTCATAATTGAGGAGCTTTTCAGCCTCGCTGCGGAAGTAGACCATATTATGTATACCCGTCAGTTCGTCGTGGATAGATATGCTCCTCAGATGGTCGTTTACTTTCTCCAGCCGTTCGTCCTTCAAGGCTTGGGAAAGCGTCTTATTATAGTTGCTGATACAGAACAGCATGGTGGAAAGCCACATGGTAAAACCGTTTATCTTGGTGGCGTCGGTAAGGCCTACGGTGCCGGTATTGAATGCGGGCTCGGCCCCTATCTTATAAAAGAACACCAGATAGGACGAAGTCAGTATGAGAAAGCCCACAAATGGCCGCCAGGTCAGCAGGCAGACCACGAACAGCTCCATAGTCAGGAAAGTCAGTATCTGCTCGCCCTTCACATAGTCGTGGCTGGAGACTTTTATCCCGAAATAGATACATATGAATGAAAACAGGTACTGCATACCCAGGCTGAGGAACTTATTGTCCTTGCGGCCGGTGACGAACCTTACAGCAAAGATCAGCATCACCGTACCGGCGCCGAGAAGAATGAAGTAGTTGATAAAATAATTCTTGATAAGATAGGACAGCTGTTTCTGAAGCCCCTCATTGATTATCTTCCTTGTCAGCCTTATTATCATCCACAGTTCCAGCACGATGACAAGCACGGACATATATATGCTGGCACGCATATTAGTGGCATAAAAATAATCCTTAACATACGGGGTCTGCTTTTGCAGTCCGGTATAGAGCAAAAGCTTATCTTTCAAACTGGTCTTTTCATTTTTTTCCATAGGCTCACCTCTTACGTCGAAAACCAACGACATATAAATAAAAAAATCCCTTACCGATTATTATAAACCATTTATATGGAAATGTCAACCAAATCGCTTAATAATCTGATAATTTTATGCAATTTCCTCAAAAGGATATTGCTTATATTAAACAAATAGACCGATAACCGGATACCGGTCATCGGTCGTAAATACCCAGACAGTCTCAGACAAGGGTGATATAGTAGGGACAGATATCCTCATAGCTGCCGTCGGGCAGGCGGAAACCGCCCTTTATCGTACCGAGACTGATAAAGCCCAAGCGCTCATAGAGATGGCGGGCGTGAGTATTGGTGCTGACAACTGCATTGAACTGGAGCACCCGAAAGCCCTCTTTAGCCCCCTGTTCCATGCAGTGGAGGACCAGCTTTTCGCCTATATGAAGTCCTCTGAGAGACTGGTCAACAGCATAGCTGGCGTTACAGATATGACCGCATCTGCCCACATTATTCGGGTGGAGGATATATAGCCCCACTACCCTGTCCTCCTCATCACAGGCGGCACCGCAGAAGGTCTGTGAAGCGAAGAATTCCCTCCCCTGCTCCTCGTCAAGCTCTTCCTCCTGGGGAAAGGCGTTACCGGCGGCGACCACACTGTTCCATATCCTTATCATTCCGGGCAGATCCCGTGTCTCATATTTTCTTATCCTTATCTCGTTCATTATATTTTTCCTCCATAGTTTCAGACTCAGTTTCTATCAGTTTTATACACCTGTTGAGCACAGCAGCGAGAAATGCGAAAAGCGCACCGGCTATCACCCCGCAGAGATCTATAGCCACATCAGATATCATGCCTGCCCTGCCGGGTACGAAGAGCTGATGTATCTCGTCCGTGCAGGCGTAGACAAGTCCGATAACGCAGGCAAAAAGCAGTCTCAGCTTATACCTGGGGACTCTCATCAGGGCGGCAAAGGCGGATGCGCAAAGCAGTGCGAACTCACTGAAATGGCCCAGCTTTCTTATAACAAAGCTGAGCAGGCTGCGGACCGCACCGGCCCCGGCATTGTCAGCGTCCTCCAGATCGTCTAAATAGAGAGTTATGACCTTATCGACTATCCCATCGCTCTGTCCTGAGGACTGGACCGCATTGCGTGAAGAAAAGCTGAAAATGACCACGCAGACTGCCGCAAAGACCAGCCACCGGAAGATCTCACGGAAGGTCAGGGGCATTTTCTCATTGCTCCTCTCCATCTTCAAGACCTCCTATATAACCGAGCAGAGCCTCCCTCTCGTTGGGGACACGTTCGTCGATGACGGCCTCCAGGGCAGCGTTAAGGCGCTCTTTTATAGCCCGTCCCTGTATCCCCATAGCCATAAGGTCAGTGCCGTTGACAGCCAGGTCAGAAAGTTTCAGACAGCTGTTCTCAGCCTTTATCTCCTCCACTAGCTCCTCTATCCTGTCAAGCTCAGCAAGCTTTTCTGCCCTCATATGTTCAGACTGTGCAAGAGTATCCGCCCGGCGGACCTTCAGCCAGTCCGTCATAAAATCATAGTCATATTTTGATATGAGCCGCTTGACGCTCTTTTTTCTGGCAGGTATGCGGTTGTCGTGTTCAAGGACCAGGGGGACCACACGCCTGACGGTCTTCCGGGAACTTTTCATCCTTGACAGTACCCTCTCAGCGATATCGGCCCCGGCTAAGGGGTGGAGCTTGAAGTGGTCCGCACCGGCAGCATCGGTGGTCTTTTTAAGGGGTTTGCCGATATCGTGGAAAAGCATGGTCAGGCGCAGCTCCTCATCAGGCTCGATCTCTGCCACCGAACGGCAGATATGTCCGTAGACGTCAAAACAGTGATGGACACAGTTCTGTCCGCAGCCGATACAAGGGCCAAGCTCCGGAATGATAAGGGCCATAAGGTCCTTATATCCCAGCAGCACTCTTTCCACCGCCGGACCGCAGAGCAGCTTTTTCAGCTCGGTAAATATCCTCTCCGCCGAAACAAATCTCAGAAGATCTGCCTTTGTCCTCATGGCGGCAGCGGTCCCTTCTTCTATCCTGAAATCAAGAACGGAAGCGAACCTCATTGCCCGCATTATCCTCAGAGCGTCCTCACTGAAACGCTCCTCAGGCCTTCCGACGCAGCGTATGATCCCAGAGTTCAGGTCATCGGCGCCGCCGAAAAGGTCCACCAGGCCCTGTTTTTCGTTATAGCACATAGCGTTCACAGTGAGATCACGGCGTTTGAGGTCCTCGCTCAGTTCACGCTCAAATCTGACAAAATCAGGCCTTCTGTGGTCGGTATAGTCACCGTCGCTGCGAAAGGTCGTGACCTCCACAGGAAAATGGTCTGACATCACGGTAAGAGTGCCGTGTTTAAGACCGGTCGCAATAGTATGAAAGTCCCCGAAAACGTTCAGCATCTCCTCCGGCAAAGCATCGGTGCAGATATCGTAGTCATGAGGTTCCTTCCCCATCAGGCTGTCACGGACGCAGCCGCCTACCATATAGGCCTGAAAGCCGCTGCGCTCCAGTCGGCTGATGACTGCTGAAACATAAGGCGGGACGTTTATCTTCATTTACAATTCTCCTTTCAGGGCAGTTCAATGTCCTCCAGCAGGAAGAGCCGGGCTGAAAAAGGCTCGCTGAAACGGACGCTGAGAGTGCCGGGAACTTTATTGAAGGAAAAACAGAGATCGTTATAGGAGGGGTATATGCAGCTGACCCTCACAGCCCTGCCTTTCAGATGTGAAACAGGCAGGATACAGGTATCCTTCCCCTCTCTTCTCCAGACGGCAAGGTAAGTCTTCCGCCCGCAGCGAAGTCCGAGAGCCGTCCAGCTGTCCGAGAATTTGGACAGTCCTAAAGGCCAGAAGGGAACGCTTTTGCGGATATCGCCACGGATACTTTTATATACCCCTATACCCTCGCTGACAAGGGCGCTGTGAAGAGGGCCTATATCCGTTAGCCTGCCGCTCTGATGAATACGCAGCAGCATGGCGTTCACCATATTGAAGACCGTTTCCTCTGTACTTCCGGTCATGGGGTATGACCATACTGCGGCCTGTTCAGGGCAGATGGCCGAGGGGGCATTTGCAGCGATAGTGGCATATCGCCTATAGTCGTCCTGGTCCGAAGTGGACTGTAAAGAGCAGCGGGAAAGCATAGCATAGTCCATCCTGAGCCCCCCGCTGGAGCAGTTCTCGACAATAAGGCTGCGGTGCCTTTCAAAGACGCCCTCCAGCCACCGCAGATACGCTCTTTCGTGGTCCAGAAGGCCCTCACCGGGACTGCCTGCGCCAAGCTCTGTACCTATGCCGGGTTCGATGTTATAGTCCATTTTTATGTACCCGACGCCGTAATCCCTCACAAGGCGGTCGATGATCGCATCGCAGTGCCGGCGGACCTCCTCATTGCGAAAATCCAGCTGATAGCGGCTGCGGTCAAATACCCTTTTGCCGTGGCGTACAAAAAAATAACTATCAGGAAAAGTTTTCGCTAAGGCGCAGTTTATGCCCATGACCTCGATCTCAAGCCACAGGCCTGGTATCATACCTTTTTTGCGGATATAGTTCGTGACAGTTCTCACTCCGTCCGGAAAACGTTTTCGGCTCTCCTGCCACTCTCCGACTTCGTCCCACCAGAGTCCGTCAGCATACCAGCCTGCATCTATACAATAATACTCACACCCCGCCTCAGCTGCGGCATCTATCAATGGATACTCCTTGTCGGCAGTGGGGTCCCCCCAAAGGCAGTTCATGTAGTCGTTAAAGATGACTCCAAGCCGCTCATTATCACGGTTTCTGCGTCTAATCTGCCGGCGGTATAAAGTCATGGCAGCAGCAGCATCGTCAAATCCCCCGGCCGCTGCGCACACTCCGCAAGGTACGGAAGTAAAGCTCTCACCTGGCCGAAGGTCCTTGGACCAATGGGAGCCGATCTCGTCAGGGCCGCTTATCTGAAGATAGAGTTGACCCTCCTGGTCCGAGATCTCCCAGTGCCATGAGCCGTTGTGCTCGATCTGCCACATCAGTGCCGAAACAGTTTCGGTGTTTTCCAGATATCCCATAGGGATATACTCTTTTGATGACCAGTTACCGACGTTTGAAGCCCCGAAAACCTTTGAGGAACGCTGCTCGCTAACGGGCTGAGAAAGGCCCAGACCGACCTCATCAAGAGTATAAAAACGCCACTGAAGCTCCCTTTGCCAGGAATTATGGCATATTCCTATCTTGATCTTATCGTCCTGAGACAGCAGTCCCTCCTTCCCGATACCGGTAAGGGCAAAGGAAGAAACATACTCAACTGTCCATATTTCAGTACCATTATTAACGACCTCAGTATAGCATCTTACCGCAGGTATACCTGTAAAAAACTGCATATGAGAGATAGTTTCAAGTCCGGTCTCTTCGTCAGCACAAGTTATTTCGAGCTTTCTGCCGGATCCGTTATTGAGGTCCCTGAACTCTTTGAATTTCATACGATGACCCGGTGCGGTGACTATATATTTATTGCCGTGGCGTTCTCCGGGACGGTCAATGCCGCTGACCTGGAGTTCAACAAGTCTGAACCCCATTGTGCCGCTGCGGCTGACGATATCGTCTTCGTTAAACGGGAGTGCCGAAAAATGCAGTAATTTGATCTCATTAGAGTCATTCACCTCAAAAACGATATTAACGCCGTTTTCGCAGATGTGTATTCTTTTCATACCATAAATTCCTTCTTATATCAGTCCATAGATCTGTACTAAACCAGGCTGCTTATTTTCCTGTTATCTTATCCAGTATCCTGTGAGCGGCCATTTCTTTAGTCATTTTAGGCAGCTCCTCTGCGCCCTCACGGGTGATAAGTGTAATAACATTAGTGTCCGTACCGAACCCTGCTCCCTCGGTCCTCAAAGAATTGGCACAGATCATATCACAGTTTTTGCTGTACAGTTTCTTGGACGAATTTTCGATAACGTTATCTGTCTCCATAGAGAAGCCGCAGATAAACTGACCGGGCCGCTTGTTCTCTCCCAGATATTTCAGGATATCCTTGGTCCGTTTAAGCTCGATGAACATTTCGCCTTCAGATTTTTTCAGCTTGCTGTCGGCAGTAGTGATAGGTGTGTAATCCGCCACGGCAGCAGCCTTAATTATAATGTCCTGTTCTTTGGACAATTGTGAAACTGCATTATACATATCCTCTGCACTGACAACACTGATATTGTTCACGAAAGGCGGCAGCGGAACATCGGTATGGCCGGCCACCAAAGTGACCTCCGCCCCTCGTAGCATAGCAGCCTTAGCGATGGCAATGCCCATTTTACCGCTTGAATGATTGGTTATAAATCTTACGGGGTCGATACTCTCTCTGGTGGAGCCGGCAGTCACAAGGACTTTCTTTCCGACAAGATCCTTCTCAAAGGCTATTTGACGTATTATATACTCATAAAGCTCCTCAGGCTCTGGCATACGGCCATCGCCCATATCTCCGTTAGCAAGCATACCGGTGGCAGGCTCGATGATCTCATAGCCGAAACGTCGGAGCTTATCCAGATTGTGCTGAACGATAGGGTCATGATACATATTGTGGTTCATAGCCGGTGAGACCATTCTTTTGCACTTGCAGGCAAGAACGGTCGTGGTCAGCATATCGTCAGCTATACCGGATGCGATCTTGCCGATAACGTTTGCGGAGGCAGGGGCGATCATAAGAACGTCTGCCTTTTTTGCCAGTGCAACGTGCTCGACACTGTACTGAAAATTCCTGTCAAAGGTATCTACCAGGCACTTGTTTCCGGTCAGGCTCTCAAAGGTTATGGGGTGAATGAAATTGCAGGCGTTCTTCGTCATCAGGACCTCAACGTTACAGTTCTGCTTTTTCAGCATCCTGACCAGGTCCGGTATTTTGTAAGCGGCGATCGAGCCGGTGACTCCGATGACCGCAGTTTTTCCTTTAAGCATGGACATTTCCTCCGTTCTTTATCACTGTCTTTGCACCCCAGCTGAACAGGACCGCAAAGCAGCAATGTTTTCTACAGAACATTTACAGCACATATCATATTTCAATTATATCATATTATCAGACAAATTGCAACATACAATTTATCGTACAGATAATTAAGACAGTACCAAAAATGTAACTATCATTGACGATAGTCCAAAAAAATTCTTACTAAATTGCAAAAAACACTTGAAATTTGTGAAAATATGTGTTATAATAAGGTCAATGAGCTGAAAGAAAGTAATTATTTGTACAGCTCAGACGGGAATTGCCCTTTTATGGAAGTAGAATAGTGAGAAAAAATGATCAGGAAAAGGAGTAAAGCCATGAGGTGTCCCTACTGCAACAATGATGATACAAGAGTCGTTGATTCACGTCCCAGTGAAGGGAAAAAGCGCAGAAGACGTGAGTGTCCCAAGTGCGGAAAGCGTTTCACTACATATGAAGTCGTTGAAAAGCCCCAGCTCATGGTCTACAAGAAGGACGGTTCCTTTGAGCCTTTTGACAGGCAAAAGCTTATCAAGGGCATCCAGAACGCCATCAAAAAGCGCCCTGTGAGCGTGGAGCAGATGATGGGTATGGTGGACGATATCGAGAATACCTACGCCAATAAAATGCAGACCGATACAACTACAGAAGAGATCGGCAATATGGTGCTGCAAGGGCTGAAAAAGCTCGATCATGTGGCATACGTGCGTTTTGCCTCGGTCTACAAGGATTTTAATGACGTGGATTCATTCATACAGATCATTTCTGAGCTTTCTCAGAAGTGATGTGGGGAGAGACGAGCTGACTTTTGTAAAGTCAAAAGACCTTCGTAAAAACGGAGGTCTTTTCGCTTTTTGTACAAAAAAACGCCCTTCCAAAGGTACGGAAGGGCGTATGTATCAACTTACAAGATTGCCGCCGCAGACGGTGCAGAACTTGCCCTTTTCAAAGGTCTTTCCGCATTGTTCACAATGGAGCTTACCGCCCACGACCGGAGCAGCAGGACCAATATCAGTCACAGTGGGGGCCGAAGGAGCACCGCCAACAGGCTCCAGCCTGCCGCCGCAGACAGTGCAGAACTTGCCCTTTGCCATCATGTTGCCGCAGGAGGTACATCTCAGCTGGCCCGCAGACGAACGGTCAGCGGGAGCAGAAGGCGCCGGGGGCGTCGGCGGAGCTGTAGGTGAAGATATAGGTGCTGAAACGTTTTCGGGCTTTGGAGGCGCCGGGATATGTGCAGCAGCTGATACTGGAGTCGGTTTCGGCGCAGGCGCAGGATCGCTCTTTGCAGTCTTTCCGTCAGCTCCCACCAGGTCGCCGCCGCAGACTGTACAGAACTTGCCCTTTTCAAAGCTCTTTCCGCACTTCACGCAGATAAGCTTTGTATTAGCGGCCGGAGCAGCCGGAGCAGCCGGGATATCAGCCGGTTTCTCTGCCGCAGCAACATTCCCCTGTCCAGCCGCAGGGACCAGTGTCTCACCGCAGACAGTGCAGAACTTGCCCTTTTCAAAGGTCTTCCCGCAGCCGGGGCAGATCATGCCCTTAGGTGCATCGGCTGCAGGTCCGGCGGTCTTGGGTAACTTTTCAGCCGGTTCAGGAACAGGTACGGTTACGTCAGCCACAGGTCCCGGCGCATCGGAAACCGCCGGCGTTTGCGGCGCAGTGCCGCCCATTGCAACAAGATTTCCGCCGCAGACAGTGCAGAACTTGCCTTTTTCAAAGATATTGCCGCACTTGGCGCACTTCATTTTCGGCGCAGGCGCATCGTTTATATCGAACTTTCGCTGGGTCCTGGGCGTAAGATCGCTGACCTCCGGCCCGGCAGGCTTGATCTGTCCAATAGGACTGAACTGGCTGGGAACATTGACCACCTCCGGCTCGGGAGCCGGCTGTTTTTCCAGCTCATCGACCCTTATAAGAGGAGAGCCGCAGCGCTTACAGAACTTGCCGCTGTCGAACTCACTTCCGCAGGCGTCACACCTGAGCCTGACTGTGGGCACGATTTCGGCAGCCGGAGCAGCAGCAGGAGCAGCAGCAGAGACGGACGCAGGCTCCGGGGCCTTTACAAGGTCAAGCTCGCTGCCGCAGTAGATGCAGAATTTGCCCCCTGTGACAGTCTTGCCGCATTTGGCGCACTTTTTCTCAGCGCCGCCGGGTTCCCCTCTGACAGTGAAAAAATCTCTCAGCGCACCGCCGCAGTTCTTACAGAACTTGCCATGGTCAAAGGTCTGACCGCATTTATCACAGATCAACATATTTTTTCCTCCTTCAAGGCTTTTCACAGCCCTCAGAATCGTCACTTCGTCCGAAAACGAACTTAAAACTCATCTTCAGACACTATTATTATAAACAATTATCACCAGCTTGTCAAGTCACGGAGGCTGATTTTTTATAAAAATCGTCCAAAAAAATAACCTTTCCCGTTCTCTTCCTTAGACAATAGTTGTCCTCAGGGTCTTGAAATTCTCTGAAGAATGTGTTATAATCTGTATATAAGGGGTCTTTTTGACTTTTATGGGACGAAGGCCCTTCATCATTTTATTATTGGAGGTTTACTATGGGTATGTTTGACAAGTTGCTCGCTAACCTTAAAGCGAGCAGGAAGACCATCGTTTTCACCGAGGGCACCGATAGCAGGATACTTTCTGCGGCTGACAGACTTCTGAAAGAAGACCTGATGGACGTTATCCTTTGCGGAAATGCGCAGGAGGTCAGGGCAGCTGCTGAAAAGGGCGGATTTGACGTAGCAAAGGCCACGGTCCTTGACCCCATGACTTATGGAGAGATGGACGCTATGGTCGCTCAGATGGCTGAGCTGAGAAAGGGCAAGATGACTGAGGACGAGTGCAGAGAGGCGCTCAAAAAGTCCAACTATTTCGGCACCATGCTGGTAAAGGCCGGCAAGGCTGACGCTCTGCTGGGCGGCGCTACCTATTCCACCGCTGACACTGTCAGACCGGCTCTCCAGATAGTAAAGACCAAGAAGGGCTCCAATCTGGTAAGCTCCTCCTTCATTCTTTTCAGAGAGAAGGACGGCCAGGAAGAGAAGATCGCCATGGGCGACTGCGCTATCAATCTTGGCTACAGTGACAGGCTGGACAAGCAGGGCAATGTGGTGCTGACTGCTGCACAGCAGCTGGCTGAGGTAGCCGTTGAGACTGCCAAGACTGCTGATTTCTTCGGTATAGACCCCAAGGTAGCTGTACTGAGCTTTTCTACTTACGGTTCAGGCAAGGGCGGCACTGTTCAGCTGAGCCATGATGCAGTTATCGAGGCCCGCAAGATCGCTCCTGAGCTGACTATTGACGGCGAGTTCCAGTTCGACGCAGCCGTTTCACCCGAGGTCGCTAAGACCAAATGCCCTGACTCCAAGGTCGCCGGACAGGCCAACACCTTTATCTTCCCCCTCATCGAGGCTGGAAATATTGGCTACAAGATAGCTCAGAGACTTGGCGGCTTTGAGGCCTACGGTCCTATCCTCCAGGGACTCAACGCTCCCATCAACGATCTTTCCAGAGGCTGCAACGCTGACGAGGTCTACAAAATGGCTATCATCACCGCTGGCATGGCTTGATCTGTATAAAAAGACTTTTTCTTCCCCCGGCCTTTTACGGGGGAAGTTTTTTTACGGCGTCTTTTGCAGTACAGACACTGTATTTCGCAGTTTGTGCAGGAAACTGTTGCGCTGGGGCTTACTTTGTGGTATGATACAGACATACCAAAGGAAAGGGTGATCGACTATGACAAAACTCAATACTCCGGACGATACAAAAGGGCCTGACAGACTGCGGAAAAAGCAGCTGGACCATGACCTTATAATGATAGGTGTTATCACCTTCATAGCACTGACGCTGGTGATGGCAGTCTTCGGCAAGCAGTTCAACGGCTTTATTTATGATCCCAGCCGTCCGGTGCTGCCAAGGGTGGCGGTTGCGGCGGTCTGCGGACAGTTTGCTTTAGCCGGGGTGGGAATTACTGCGGTGTGCATTTTCAGGAAAGAAAGGTTCACACGGTTCGGGCTGAACACTAAGAATATCCTGCCAGCGCTTTTACTGAGTCTCGGGTGCTGTGTGCCCGACTTCATCTATCAGCTTGCAAGGGGACACGTTCACCCCTGGTGTCCATTCTACGATGTATTCACCACAAAAGAGCTGCTCAGTGCCGGCCTTGCTGTTAAAATAACAGGCTTTATTCTCACGGCAGCAGCCTGGGGCTTTTTTGAAGGCTTTAATTATGTTGTGATAAGAGATAAGCTCAGCGAGCGTTTCCCCTCAAAATACAGGTTCTGGGACGTGGGAGCATTCATGTGTGCGGTGATGTGCATAGTCATACACGGAGCGGTAGGCGTAACTGCCGATGCACTGGCAGAAATGCTCTTGACGGTTTTTCTTATATATGGTATGCTTATAGTGAGGAAAGAGACGGGCAACGCCTGGGGCTGTGTGCTGATATTTTTCGTTTACTGGAATGCACTGTAAAAAATGACCGATAAGGACATATAATGATGAGGTTTATCAAAACAAAGCAAAAAGGACTGAGAGAAAATTACCTTGAACTCCACTACGAGAAGCTTGACGATGAAACAGCGGAGATCATTTCAAGGCTGGACAACACTTTTTCAAATATAGAAGGCACTGCGGATGGCAGACGCATTATCATTCCTGCGGCTGATGTGCTCTATTTTGAGAGCGTTGACCGCAGGACCTTTGCTTACACCGACAAAATGTGTGTAGAGATCCGGGACAGTCTGAAAAATGTCATCGACAGGTTTGCCGGGACCGGGTTTCTGAGGATAAGCAAGTCCGCAGCGGTAAATGTCTACAAGATAGACCATTTGCAGGGGGACCTGAATATGCGGGTCATCATTTTTCTGAAAAACGGCGAGAAGCTCATAATGAACCGTGGCTACCGACAGGGATTATTTGACGGACTTGAAAGGATAAGGGGAAACAACAAAACATGAAGCTGATAAACAAAAGAAATTTCATACACATTGTGTGCATGAGCTTTACGCTCATCGTATGCGGAAAGCTGCTCATCGAAAAAATGGCGGGCTTTACTGACAGGCACTACACCGAGAACATCTTCACCTGCCTGTTTTTTTCTGTGATGATAACCGCTGTGCTGGCTCTGCATAATCATCTGCAAAGATTTCCGCTGATACCTGTTCTTATCGGACAGTATGTCTTTATCATCGGACTTGTGGCAGGTTTTGTAAAACTGGTCGATCTGATGGCCGGCACTTCGACTAATTCCTTGTGGCAGATGCTGTTGTCGGTGACTGTTCCCTATGTGGTCAGCGCTGCGGTATATTATATCGCCTTTTTCAGGCATATCAAAAAAGCCAACTCCATCATAAGCCAGTTGAGAGAATGACTTTACACCTCTGACCGACAGCAAGGCTGCGTGAGTGTTATTCACGCAGCCCTATTTTTATTTCTGCTGTTGTTTTTCATGGACGCTCTCGTACTTATGCTTGGTGGCGAGGCCTCCACGGATATGGCGCTGTTCCTTATTTTCCTCCAGTATTGCCCTGACCTTTCTGAAAAGGCCGGGGCTGAGCTTTGGCAGCACGTATGTAAGGTCCTTATGGACAGTGGATTTGCTGACCCCGAAGGCCTTTGCCGTTGCTCTGACCGTTGCTTTATGCTCGACGGTGTATTCCCCGAAGAGCACTGCTCGTTCCTTGTCGGTATTTATCATTTTTACGCACCTCATGATCTTCGTTCTAGTAGATGATATGCGGCTGGGTGCGGATTTATACTTAAAAAACGCCGCAGAGGAAGTCCCTCTGCGGCGTTTTTGCTATAAACTGGTCATTATGCTGTGCTGCCTGCCGGCCTTACTGGATCCTTTCTACAGTATAACCGTCCTTTTCGAGCAGGGCGATTATACCCTTCTCGCCAACGTAGTGGGCAGCGCCGACTACCATGAACACGTCCTTGTCGCCTTTGAGGAATTCCTCTGCGGCGTCCTTCATGCCGACATTTCTGTCATAGAGCATGGCGTTGTTGAACATCTCTGCATATCCAAGATCTTCATCAGAAAGGCCGTCCTCAGATATGTCGCCGTCAGCAAGCTCGCCAAGAGCGTCTACATCACCGTGACGCCAAGCGGTATAAAGCTTGGTATATGTCTCGGCGCTGTCCTCCTCGGAGGAGTCCTCAAGCTGTCTGATTATCAGATCATAGACCTCGTCAGGCATTTCCCTGAGGGTCGTCAGCTGGAAATCGGTGCTCTCGATCTCATAGATCTCCTTGCCCTCTGCCACTGCCTTGTCCTCATAGTAATAGTCCAGACCGAATTCATAGGAAAGGTCTGCTTCAGCCATGCCAAGCTGTGAGGTGAACATATACACATACCATGGCATGAGTGTCTCAACAGCCTCTGCATTCATACCGTAGTTCTGAAGATAGGTATCCAGTATCTGGAGAGCCTCAGCGCTTATATGCTTGGAAAGTCCGTCAGCGGGATCGTCATAATATACCATAGCCAGCAGACTGGACTGGTAGTTGATATCCTGCTGGGCTGTGCTGGCCTTACATTCAAGGGCTAAGATATCGCTGTTTTTATAAGCGTCCTCGATGACGTCCGGGAACGGGATATCGGACTCTTTCAGAGCGTGCATGGAGCCGAGCATTATCAGCTCATTACCGTTCTCGCCGGTGACCTTCCACATTGCCGGTTTGAGTTCGTCCTTCTCACCGGTCTCATCATCGGTCACAGTCTCGTCTGCGGCGGCGGTGGTGCCTACCGTCTCAGGCTCACTCTCCTCAGGGGCTGCGGTGGTAGTCTCCTCAGGCTTGCTCTCCTCGGCCTGCGACTCAGCCTTGGAAGAGGTATCTGCGCCCTCCTCCCTGTCAGTGCAGGCGGTGAACATACCCACGCTCATCATTACTGCGCAGAAAAGCGCTGCTGCCTTTGCGATCTTCTTGTTTCTCATTGTGAATACCTTCCTTTTCTCTGTTTTTTGATATTGACGGGACCGCTTTTCCTGCCTTAGCAGTGAGGACCGGTCCGGTCTGTGAAGAAAGCCGTTCGTTTTTGCTCTCTTTCCTTTGTCCTCTTATATTATACATGATCCAGCCCATTCCTGACAAAAAACATCGTAAAACGCACCTTTTCTGTCGTGAACTGCACGGTCAGTGTTATCTAAAGGAGCCCTTTAGCCAGAATATTGGCCACGGTATCGAAGGGCAGCTCGAAAACCGGCAATGGCATACGCAGCTCTGCGGTGCTCAATGGCCTGGTCCTGAAAGCCATAATGACTCTGGTCGGACCGCCGGGACGGCTGTCTATTTTCAGCTCTCCCCCGAACCTCTGGCAATAGGCGTTCACCACCGCCAGACCCAGATGCTCAAACTTGCCGAAACTGTAAAATTTACCATAGGGGACCAGAGCGTTCTTTATCTGCTCCCGGTCCATACCGACGCCGTTATCCTCCACCTGTATGACAGTTCTGTCACCCTTGGCATACACGCTGAGCCTGCACTCCTTCACGGCGGAGTTATTATACTTATAAGCGTTAGCCACCAGATTAGCCACGGCTGCCTCCAGCCTTGGGCCGTTCAGCTCCACAACGCCGTCACAGTCAAGGTCTGCGGCAAATACATAGCCCTTTTTGGCGCACCTTTTGCTTATTCGGGAACATAGCCTGTCGAGGACCTCTGCCACCATCTCGTCCTTACCCTTCAGACCAAATCCGCTCAGATAGTAACCTATCTCCTCATAATTGACCATATAGGAATTGAGTTCAGAGGCTTTGGAGGCCACAAAATCATAGTCCTCCCCTCCCCGGTCCTCAAAATGGTCCACTATATCCCCAAGGCACAGCCTGATATTGGTGAGCGTATTGGTCTTATACTCAGAATACCCGGTCCTGACGGAAAGCATCTCCACATCAAAGGCAGTAAGGACAGTCACGAGATAACCCTCCACCTCATCGCCTTTATACAGCGGCTGGACCCTCATTGCAGCCGAGGAGCCGCTGGTCCTGTCATCGCCGCCGTATTTAAACGTAACGGTCTCCTTGATGGGGAAAACCAGCACAGAACCGGTCGGCATAACGAATTTATCAACATCTATATCATCAGGAAGTTCACTGCTGTTTTTCCACACGCAGTGCAATGATCTGTCTGTTATCATAGTCCTGAGGTCGGTATGGCAAAGCAGACCGACACAGCTCTGAAGAAATTCAGAGTTCAATTCATCACCTCATTTAAAAACAAAAGGATACAGACATATTATACCTTATTTTCCCACATAAGTCAACACTATCCCGAACGCCCGCAAAGCTTTTCTTCTTCACTGACGCCTGGACGCTGTCCAAAACAGAAATGGGGAGGCAGTCCTCAGACCGTCTCCCCATGAATGTCACTTATCAAAGCTTGGTCGCTACAAATATATCATAGATAGCCTTGTTGGCAGCCTCGAAATCGCTCTCGCTGACGCCGATGATGATATTCAGCTCACTGGAGCCCTGGTCTATCATCTTGACGTTCACATGGGCGTGGGCAAGGGCCGAAAAGATGCGGCCTGCGGTACCTCTGTTGGACTTCATCGCACGTCCCACAACGGCTATGAGGGCCAGGTCTGTTTCGATATCTATCGAATCCGGCTGGCAGTTGCGGTGGATACCTGCAAGTATCTCCTGCTCCTTATCGGCAAAGGCGTCCTGAGAAACGACGATGGACATGGTGTCGATACCCGAAGGCATATGCTCAAAGCTTACGCCGTTCTTCTCAAATTCCCACAGGACCTTTCTGCCGAAACCAAGCTCGGAGTTCATCATATCCTTCTCGATATTTATCGCAGTAAAGCCCTTCTTGCCTGCGATTCCGGTGATTGTATAGGCAGGTTTCTGTGAAGTGGACTCAACTATCAGGGTGCCCGGGTCCTCAGGCTTGTTGGTGTTCTTGATATTTATGGGGATACCGGCCTTTCTTACAGGGAAGATAGCGTCCTCATGCAGAACGGTAGCGCCCATATAGGAAAGCTCTCTGAGCTCCTTATAAGTAATGGTCGTGATGGGCGCAGGGTCATCAACTATCCTGGGGTCGCAGGTCAGGAAGCCGGAAACGTCGGTCCAGTTCTCATAAAGGTCCGCATTGCTAGCGGCTGCAACTATGGAACCGGTTATATCAGAGCCGCCTCTGGAGAAGGTCTTTATAGTGTCGTTGGGCATGGAGCCGTAGAAACCGGGCACCACTGCGTTTTCAAGCCCTGCCAGTCTCTCTGACAGCACCCTGCCGGTCTTGACCGGATCGAACTGGCCCTTCTCGTCAAAAAAGATGACGTCAGCGGAGTCTATGAAGCTGTATCCAAGATAGTTTGCCAGCACGATGCCGTTAAGGTACTCGCCCCTTGATGCGGCATAGTCTCTGCCGGCCTTTCCTATAAAGCAAGCCTTGACTATCTCGAACTCGCTTTCCAATGAAAGGTCCAGCCCAAGCTCGGAGATTATCTCGTTATATCTGGCCTTTATGGCCTCGAATTCTTTATCGAAATCCTTGCCCTTTACTGCCAGATCATAGCAGCCATAGAGCATATCGGTCACTTTAGTATCGGCAGAAAACCTTTTGCCGGGAGCGGAGGGGACCACGAATCTTCTTGACTCCTCAGCTGTGATTATTTCCTTGACCTTACGAAACTGTTCGGCGCTGGCTAAAGACGAGCCGCCGAATTTTACAACCTTTGTCATTATACACTAAACCCCTTCTGATGATAGATTTGTTCAGAACCTAGCAACAACATTCTATTTTCTCAACCTTTACAAGTATACCCAATTTATCCTTATTAGTCAATAGTCAAACATACAAACTTTACTGACATTTTAAATGTACGGTTGTGAAATACGCTTGTATTTCACAGACGGACAAAAAACAAGGCGGGCCGTTTCGGTCCGCCTCCGGTCATATAGCTCTATAGTAACGGTAAAGCCTGTGGAAAGGGACTTTTTCACATCAATTATGCGCTGGTTATCAGATCCCCGGAAGGCTAAGGAGATATTCTTTCTTTTAAGAATGAACTCACCGTCCACCAGGATGTCTATCATAGAAAGCATCTCATCCGTACACTCACACCTTGCCCTGCTCATACCCAGCAGGTCCCTTTCAAAGGTATAGCCTGTGTAGCACCATATATCCTTATGCGGACAGCTCTCCCTGACCCGTCTTAGAAATGGGGTCAGCGCCCTCTGGTTATCCGGCTCCATAGGCTCGCCGCCTAAAAGGGTCAGCCCGTCGATATAGCCCGGGCTGAGCATTTCCAGCAGCTGCTCCTCGGTGGCCTTCGTAAAAGGCTGACCGTATTCAAAGTCCCAGGTCATGGGGTTGAAGCAGCCCTCGCACCTATGGGTACAGCCGGAAACGAACAGGCTCACCCTGACTCCCAGTCCGTCAGCGATATCAAAATTTTTTATCTCGCCATAATACATAGGTGCCCTCCTTTTTCAATGGTCCTCTGTCAGAGGTGCAGCACCCTTTCTCTTATCTCCTGGGTCCTGCCCTGGTTCCAGTACTGAGTGCCGATATAGCCGCAGGTCCTTCTCGCTACATTCATCTTATTCTGGTCCCTGTTTTTGCAGTTCGGGCATTCCCATACCAGCTTGCCTTCGTCCTCGACTATCTGTATCTCTCCGTCATATCCGCAGACCTGGCAGTAGTCGCTCTTGGTATTCAGCTCGGCATACATGATATTCTCATATATGAACTGCATGACCCTGATAACGGCCGGGATATTGTTCTGCATATTCGGCACCTCAACATAGCTTATAGCCCCGCCTGGGGAGAGGTGCTGGAACTTTGACTCAAATTTCAGCTTGGTGAAAGCGTCTATCTTTTCAGTGACATGGACGTGGTAGCTGTTGGTTATATAGCTGCGGTCGGTAATGCCCTCTATGATGCCGAAACGCTTTTGCAGGCATCTGGCGAACTTATATGTAGTAGACTCCAGAGGAGTACCGTAAATGGAGAAGTCGATATTCTCTTTGGCCTTCCACCTCTTGCAGGCGTCGTTCATATACTGCATGACGGAAAGGGCGAAAGGTTCAGCCTCGGGGTCCGTATGGCTCTTGCCGGTCATATATTTTACGCACTCATAAAGCCCTGCATAACCTAAAGAGATCGTAGAGTAGCCTCCGTACAGCAGTTTGTCGATAGGCTCTCCCTTTTTGAGCCTTGCAAGTGCGCCGTACTGCCAGAGTATCGGAGCTGCGTCAGAAAGTGTGCCTTTGAGTCTTTCATGGCGGCACATCAGCGCTCTGTAGCACAGGTCGAGCCTGTCGTCGAATATATGCCAGAACCGGTCCATATCCCTGCCTGAGGAAAGTGCGATATCCACAAGGTTCAGGGTAACAACGCCCTGATTGAACCTGCCGTAATACTTAGGCTTGCCGTTCCCGTCCACATATGGGGTGAGAAAGCTCCTGCACCCCATGCAGGTATAGCAGTGGCCCTCGCCGTTCTTATCGACCTTGAGCTTCAGCATCACCTTCTCGGAGATATAGTCCGGCACCATACGCTTGGCAGTACATCCTGCGGCCAGCTCGGTCAGATAGAAATATGGGGTCCCCTCCCTGATATTATCCTCCTCCAGAACGTAGATGAGCTTCGGGAAGGCAGGCGTCACCCACACGCCGGATTCGTTCTTGACGCCCTCAGTGCGCTGTCTGAGCGTCTCCTCGATTATCATGGCCAGGTCCTTTTTCTCCTGCTCGTTCTTCGCCTCGTTCAGGTACATGAACACGGTGACGAAGGGCGCCTGACCGTTGGTGGTCAGCAGAGTGACTACCTGATACTGTATTGTCTGGACCCCTCTGGTTATCTCTTTTCTGAGCCTTTCCTCGGTGATCTCAGCTATCTTATCCTCACCGGGCCTGACGTCAAGTACCTTGAACTCCTCCATAAGCTCTCTTCTTATCTTCTCCCTGGATATCTGTACAAAAGGAGCCAGATGTGCCAGGCTGATGCTCTGGCCGCCATACTGGTTAGAGGCCACCTGTGCGATTATCTGGGTGGCGATATTGCAGGCGGTGGAAAAGCTGTGGGGCTTCTCGATCAGAGTCTCGCTGATGACGGTGCCGTTCTGGAGCATATCCTCCAGGTCCACCAGGTCGCAGTTGTGCATATGCTGGGCGAAATAGTCCGTATCATGGAAATGGATTATCCCCTGCTCATGAGCGTCAACTATATCCTCCGGCAGCAGCAGCCTTTTGGTGATGTCCCTGCTGACCTCCCCTGCCATATAGTCACGCTGGACACTGTTCACGGTAGGGTTCTTGTTGGAATTTTCCTGCTTTACCTCCTCATTGACGCACTCGATCAGAGACAGTATCTTATTGTCGGTGGTGTTGGACTTCCTTATAAGGGAGCGGGTATAGCGGTATCTCACATACCTTCTTGCCAGCTCAAAGGCGCCCTTTGCCATCAGCTGGTTCTCCACCATATCCTGTATCTCCTCCACGGAGACCGCTCTGTTCATCTTGGTGCATTTCCACTCCACATAGTCGGCGATATCATTTATCTCGGCCTCGTTTATCCTGCCGCCCTCAGCGGCTTCATTGGCTTTGTTGACTGCATTTATTATCTTGGTCACATCGAAATTCTCTTCTGTGCCATTGCGCTTTAGTATCTTCATAGTTTTCTACCTCCCGCCTGTTTTTCTCAGCCTATTCATTATACAACATTTTTCTCTGCTTGTCAATAGGCCGGCCACAATATATAGTATGTTATTTTTTCGACAGGCACATTATGCAGAACAAAAGGCACCCTTTCAAGGGTGCCTTGGGAATGGTATTTTCACTCGCTGCCAAAACGATCTGCCTGCGGAGAGCTTTCGCCGTCTTCCAGAGAGAAAAAGCTGTCGTTCTTATTCTCGCCGTAGGTAGACATATAGACCTTGTTTATGACCACAGAGTCCTTAGGCTGCATATTATCCTCGCTGACCACCTCGGCGGCGCAGATCTTATCGTAGGCATCAAATCCATCATAGACCTGGGCGAAGACGGTATACTGCTGGGAGAAATTGGGTATGCCGCCTTTGAGCTTAAAGGCATCGGAGACTTTGTTCTGCCCCACTGTGGAGTCCATCTCTTCCTTGAACTCATCGGTAAATTCCACCGTATCGCAGAAAAGTATCCTGCTGCCTGACATTATCTTCTGGTTGAAGATATTCCCCCCCTTGTCGCCGTAGGAGATCAGCGCTCCCCTGAACGGCCACAGGTCCGGGCAAAGCTCCGGCTCGATGGCGGTCTTGTCGGTATCGGAGGTGTCGGCGCCGTCCTTAGACTTAGAGCCGCCCATAAAGTACACGTCCTTCTGGACTGCGAAAACATTGGTGCCGTCATAATAGCCCTCGCCTACCTTGCCTATAAAATACTCCGAAAACTGAGGCACCTGCTCCTTATAGACCACGGCCCTGAAAGTGCCCATATTAGTCTCAAAGACCGCCACCGGGGCATCGTCCGCCGGTATCTCAAACTGGATAAGCTCCACCGTATCCGGGTCCACCTTTTTGACCCCCTTGCGGCCGGTGAAAAGGTTGAACAGGGCAAAGATGAGCACCAGCACCACGGCTATCATGGAAAACTGGAAATAGCTCCGGAACCGCTGGCTCTTTTTCACGTCCGCATAGCTTTTGTTCTCTTTTTCCTTCATACTTCCTCCGCTCAGATCTTAGTTATTTCAGTTCCCTGTCTTGTCTCCTTGACTGCATAGCCTAAGGAGGTTATCTTATCTCTCAGTTCGTCGGCCTTAGCGAAATCCTTGGCTTTGCGGGCAGCTTTTCGTTCCTCCACCAGGGCCATGACCTCCTTGGGGATATCGGCTGCACTGTCTTTCTGCTCCTGGGCGGCTTTTTTGGCCTTTGCGATAAGATCCAGGGAGAACACCCTGTCAAAGTCCTCTATAGCGGCCAGCTTAGTGGCTGCGCTGGCGTTGGCCCTTAACACATCATACAGCACTGTCAGGCCATTGGCGGTATTGATATCGCTGTCCATCTGCTCCTTAAACCTGGCCTTCAGCACGTTTTCCAGACACTCCTCATCGACGGCGCCCTTGTCGCTTTCGTTTTCCAGAGCGGCTATTTTTGAAATGAGCTTATCGAAAGCGGTCTTTGCATTATCCAGATTTTCCCATGTGAACATAAGAGACTTTCTGTAGTGGGACTGAAGGCAGAAGAACCTGTAGACCAGAGGGTCATAGCCCTTGCTCTCCAGCAGTGACACAGTCAGGAACTCGCCCTTTGACTTTGACATTTTGCCGTCGTTAGTGTTAAGATGGTGGACATGGAACCAGTAATTGCACCACTTGTGGCCTAAGAATGCCTCCGACTGGGCGATCTCGTTAGTGTGGTGGGGAAAGATATTGTCCACGCCGCCGCAGTGGATATCAAGATACTCACCCAGATTTTTCATGGATATGCAGGAGCACTCGATATGCCAGCCCGGATAGCCCACGCCCCAGGGCGAGTCCCATTTCAGCTCCTGGTCGTCAAACTTTGACTTGGTGAACCAGAGGACGAAGTCGGCCTTATTGCGCTTATTGGTATCCTCCTCCACTCCTTCTCTGACGCCTACCTCCAGGTCCTCCTCGTTGAAGCTGTGGAAGACATAATACTCTTTCAGCTTTGAAGTATCAAAGTAGATATTTCCCCCGGCCTCATAGGCATAGCCCTTTTCGATGAGTGCGCTGATGACCTTGATGAATTCGCCGATGCAGCCGGTAGCTGGTGCGACAACGTCCGGCGTTTTTATATTCAGCTTTTTGCAGTCGTCAAAAAATGCGTCGGTATAGAACTTTGCGATCTCCATGACGGTCTTATGCTCACGCTTTGCTCCCTTTAACATCTTATCGTCGCCGGTGTCGCCGTCAGAGGTCAGGTGGCCCACGTCGGTGATGTTCATGACTCTCTTTACGTCAAGGCCCGTATACCTCATATACTTTTCCAGCACATCCTCCATGATATAGGTCCTGAGGTTGCCGATATGAGCATAGTGATACACCGTAGGTCCGCAGGTATACATATTCACCTTTCCGGGAACGTTGGGTACGAATTCTTCGACCTTATGGGTCAGTGTGTTGAATATCTTCATTTTAATTCCTCCTTGATGTCCGGTTCCGTTTTTTCAGCTCAAAAGACCTTTTTACGTTGGGTCTGTTTTCGCTGCGTTCAGTTATTGCTTTGGTTTTCCAGCCGTTTTTCCAGCTCGGCTATCCGGTTTTTCAGCCTTTCTATCTCCAGTCGGTCCTTGCACAGCTCCTGGGCCACCGGGTCAGGTATATGGACCTGATCTAAGTCCTGAGGACGCTTGCCGTTTTGTCTCACTATCCTGGCAGGTACCCCCACCGCAGTGGAATTGGCCGGCACCGGCTCCAGCACCACCGCATTTGCGGCTATCTTGGCATTATCCACTACTTTAAAGGGTCCCAGGACCTTCGCCCCGCAGCCCACCATGACGTTATTGCCGAGGGTGGGGTGGCGCTTGCCCTGGTCCTTGCCCGTCCCTCCAAGGGTACAGCCCTGGTAGAGCAGGCAGTAGTCCCCTATCTCCGCCGTCTCGCCTATTACCACTCCGGAGCCGTGGTCGATGAGCAGGCCCTTGCCGATCTTTGCACCCGGGTGTATCTCTATTCCTGTGAACATCCTTGCCGTTTGCGAGATAAGTCTTGCTACGAACTTCATGTCCCTGAGGTAGAACCAATGGGCCACCCTATAGGCAGCCACGGCATGAAGACCCGAATAAGTCAGTATCTGCAATATACTGGTGGCTGCCGGGTCTCTGTCCTTGATGGACTGTATCTCGTGTCTGATATCGCTTATAAAGCTCAATAACCAAACCTCCGTTCACTTTTATTTCTTGCATCTGTGCTTTCAGGCCTTCCCCGCCAAGGACTCGGAAAGGAAAGCACAGACACATCTCTGTCATTATAAAAGCCCCCGAATGCGGCAGCCTGCGCCGCACTCGGAGGCAGATAGTCATTTCTATCTACGGTCCCACTCCGTCTTTACTGTACATATTTTTGTACAGTCTCTACGTCCGTAACGCTGACGCTGCGTGAGAGGATACTGAGGCCGCCGGGCCTGTTCCCCATCTCCTGCTGACGGCCGCACTTCGCATTGCCCTGACAGGACCTCACACCGCCCGGTCCCTCTCTGAAATCACATAAGCAAGGCTACTTTTGCCGCTGCGCATTTGATCTGTGACGGACCAGAGGTCCGTGTTTGTTTATTCGTTAGGGTCGATATACTTTCCGTAAGCCTTGACATAGATCCCCCCCGAGATGACCGTAAGCACCACTGCTATCCAGATGAGCACCTCGTTTATCAGGAAAATGGGCGAGCCCCAGTTAAGGTCCGGGCTGCCTTTCATGTCAGGAAAGAGTATCTGTAAAAACATTATCGCTATCATAGCCACCATGGTGAAAGCGGTCTTGAGCTTGCCCCAGATGCCCGCAGGGACCACTACGCCCTCGCCGGCCACCACAAGCCTGAGTCCCGTCACCATGAATTCTCTTGCCAGAATGATGACCACGGCTACCGGGTCTATCCACCGCTCAAAGGTAAAGCTGATAAGAGCGACCATTACCAGCAGCTTATCTGCCAATGGGTCTAAAAACTTACCAAAGGTCGTGACCAGATTTTGCGACCTTGCTATCTTACCGTCAAGCATATCTGTGACAGAAGCGACAATGAACACCACCATGGCCAGTATGGTATGGAGCCTTGGCCCCAGCTCATAACACAGCAGAAATACCATAAAAAACGGCAGCAGAGCCACACGAAGGACCGTCAGCTTATTTGGAAGATTCATGCTCTTCAATCCTCTTCACCCCCTAATTCAGTGACGCTGCCCAGCAGGTCATAGTCCAGCGTATCATAAAGCTCCACGGTGACGTATTCTCCCACCCGCAGCTTTCTCTCAGAGGTAAAGAATATCTTTCCGTCTATTTCAGGGGCGTCGGCAGTACCTCTGCCGAAATAGCATTCGGCATATCTGTCAAAGCCCTCGCAGACCACCTCTACGGTCCTGCCAAGCATAGACTGATTGTACCTTTCGGCCACCAGAGCCTGCTCGTTCATTATTATCTCGGCCCGCTTCTCACGGACCTCCTCATCTATCTGCTCCATCTTAAATGCCTTTGTGCCTTCCTCGGGAGAATAAGCGAAACAGCCCAGTCTCTCAAAACCCACGTCCTTGACGAACTGACAAAGTTCCTCGAACTGCTCCTGCGTTTCCCCGGGAAAACCGGCTATCAGTGTGATCCTCAGCACGATCCCCGGCACTCTGGTCCTGAGCTTTTCGATAAGCTCCAGAAGGTATTCCTTCCCGGCAGGCCTGTTCATTGCCTTTAACACCTCGCTGTTGCAGTGCTGGATAGGCATATCCACATATTTCACCAGCTTTTCCTCTGCCGCAAGGGTATCTATGAACTCATCGCTTATCCTCTCAGGATAACTGTAAAGGGTCCTTATCCATTTGAACCCCTCTATCTCACAGAGCTTCCCCAGAAGCTCCGGCAGCATCGACTTTCCGTAGATATCCTCCCCATAGCGGGTAGTATCCTGTGCTATGACCACCAGCTCGGTGACGCCGTTCTCAGCCAGCCACTTCGTTTCATCAAGGATATCCTCCATCTTTCTGCTGCGGAATTTCCCCCTTATTGCCGGTATAGCGCAGTAGGTGCAGTTGTTGGAACAGCCCTCGGCTATTTTAATATATGCGTAAAAGGGCTCGGTGGATATTATCCTGCCGCCCTCCATCGGCAGCTCGGTCTTTGACCCGTAGGCGCAGACCGTTTCACTGCCTGCGAAGATCTCCCTGATTATCTCCGGCAGCCTGCTGTTGGACCCGATGCCCACCACGGCGTCCAGCTCAGGTATCTCTTTCTTCATCTCGTCACGGTATCTTTCAGCGAGACAGCCTGTGGCTACGACAGCCTTAATCCTGCCCTCGTTTTTCAGCGTGCAGAACTCCAGTATAGTATCTATAGCCTCCTGCTTGGCACTTTCGATGAACCCGCAGGTATTTATCACCACCACGTCAGCCAAGGCTGCGTCGGAAACGATCTGATATCCTTCTTTTTTAAGGTCATATAGCATATGCTCTGCATCGACCTGGTTTTTGGGACACCCAAGTGACACCATACCTACTCTGGTAGCCATACCTCTTTACTCCAATCATTACATTAGTATTATAGTATTATACCACGTTTTGCCTTATTTGTAAAGTCAAGTAATACTTTATTTACATTTTGCTTATATACTGCATCATTCTGCCCAGCCGATGAATTCAAGACCGCTGTCCTCGCCCAGTTCCACAGACAGAAGGCCTTTGAGACTGCCGTCATCGCTGCCAAGAAGAAGGCTTATAACTATACCGATATCCTCGTCCAGCTCCACAGAGCAGCTGTCTATGAACAGGGACTTCTCCAGCCCCTCGGCTCCGCCTTCCGCAGACTTCTTACCGCCGGCCCACCCGTCACGGAGGATTATCTCTGCGATCTTCTTTTTATTGCGGTTGATCTTATCCAGCATCTGTGCGATATCAGTAAGAGCATCTATTATCTCCTGCTGCTCCTCAACGTAAAAACGGACGGTCACGTCCTTGTCCCACAGGACGTAGTTAAGCTCATATGCCTCCTGCTGCGGGTCATATTTTATCCCTGCCATACGATCATCCTCCCTTATTCTTCACTGTACTCTTCAAGCACGTCGTTTATGACCTCCTTTATCAGGTCATAGGTGTAGCCGTACCTGACAAGGGCATTTTTTACCTTATTGATACCCTTTTCGTCATCAAGATATCTCAGATACCTGTTCTCGACCAGCTCCTTGAGCCGGTCATACCAGCTCTCTTCCACGTCCCCGTCATAAACGTCCAGGGCCTCATTTATTACCTCGGCTGTCAGGCCCTTGGAGCGCATCTCCCTGAAGGCACGGTACCGTCCGAAATGCTTGACCTCCACGTAATGCCTGGCCATACCCTCTGCATACCTGCGGTCGTTGACGGCGCCCATCTCCACCAACTTATCCAATACCCTCAGGCATATCTCTTCACTGTAATTTTTCTCCAGCTTTTCATAAAGGCCTATATAGGAATAGTCCTTATAGTCCAACAAATAGAGGGCCCGTTCTTTTGCCTTTCGGAAAAGGTCCTCATTTTTCACCTCTTCCCAGGCAGACAAAGGCAGACTTGCGCCTGCCTTGATGTTGAACATATTAAGGATCCCGATATTGACGAACTCAGGCTCGCCCTCCTCGAACTCCACCATATATGTCATGCCCTTATACTTTGAGATATTGGTTATTTTTACCGTTCCCATATCAATCGTCGCCTAAGTCGGAGACATCTACAGGCGAAAATTCCTCGAAATCTTCCTCGGGCTCCGGGGATACCTCCTTCACAGCCTTCTTTATCTTCTTGCCGCCGTTATCGTCACTGCCGTCGCTCTCGTCCTGCCCGGCACTTATACCGGCGCTCTGGTTGGCCTTTTCTTCGAGTTTGTTCTTCTTGGCCTTTGACTTAGTCTCGGCCAGAAGCCTTGCGCTCTCTTCCTTTATCTTGCCCTCGATCTCTTCCATTATCTCAGGATTATCCTGCAAAAACTGCTTGGAATTCTCACGGCCCTGGCCAAGCTTCACATCGTTATAGCTGAACCATGCACCGCCCTTCTTGACTATATCTAGCTCCACCGCAGCGTCCAGCACCTCGCCGGTACGTGAGATGCCCTTGCCGTAGATGATATCGAACTCGCACTCCTTGAACGGCGGCGCCACCTTGTTTTTTACCACCTTGCAGCGGGTCCTGGAGCCTACAAAGTCAGAGCCTTCCTTGATGACCTCGCCCTTGCGGACGTCTATCCTGACAGAGGCATAGAATTTCAGTGCCCTTCCTCCGGGGGTAGTCTCGGGGTTGCCGTACATAACGCCTATCTTCTCACGTATCTGGTTTATGAAGATGGCGGTGGTATTTGATTTTGAGATAACGCTGGTGAGCTTTCTCATGGCCTGGGACATTAGCCTTGCCAGTTGGCCCACATGAGTGTCGCCCATCTCGCCGTCTATCTCGGCTTTTGTTACCATGGCGGCAACGGAGTCAATGACTATGCAGTCAACTGCGCCGGACCTGGCCAGGGCTTCGGCTATCTCCAGAGCCTGCTCGCCGCTGTCCGGCTGGGAGACTACCATGCTGTCTATATCCACCCCAAGATTGGCAGCGTATACCGGGTCCAGGGCGTGCTCAACGTCGATGAAGGCCACCTCGCCGCCCATTTTCTGGGTCTGGGCTATGATATGAAGTGCCACGGTAGTCTTGCCCGAGGACTCCGGTCCGAAGATCTCAACTATCCTTCCTCTTGGAACGCCGCCTATACCGAGGGCCATATCAAGAGTCATAGAGCCGGTAGGGATAGCCTCAACGTCCATCTCCCTGTTCTCGCCAAGCCTCATTATAGAGCCCTTGCCGAACTGCTTTTCGATGTAGGCTATGGCCGTATCCAGGGCCTTCTTCTTCTCCTCTGCATCGGTTATCTTGTGTACGGCAGCTTTTTCTTTCTTCTTCTTATCGATCGCCATTTCGCTCAATTCCTTTCATCACAAAAAAAGTCGGCACAGCATATCCTCTCTGCCGCATATATATAATAACACATTAACTGTCCATTTGTCTGTACTGGACCGCATTTTCTGCGGGCCGGGGAAATGAGTACCAAAAAATGTACACTAGCCCTGAAAAGCGCATCACTCAGGCTTGACCCCGATCACATTGCGGTAAATGCCGTTATGGTCCTTCAGGCAGCGGACGTTCTGAAGGCCGTGCTGTATCATGACGGCCATGACATCGTCCTCCTGCCCTTTGCCTATTTCGTAAAGCATCATTCCGCCCGGCAGAAGTCTTTCCTTCCAGAGCCTGGTTATCCCTCTGTAGAAGTCCAGGCCGTCCTCGCCGCCAAAAAGAGCCTCCTCAGGTTCAAAGCCCACCTCGGTCTGCAAATGCTCCATATCCATGGAAGTCAGATAAGGCGGATTGCAAAGGATAAGGTCCGCATCGAACAGTCTGCCCACAGTTCCCGGGTCCAGCACATCGCCCTCGACCGGATCGACCGATGAGCCGTGAAGACTGATGTTCTCTCTGAGAAAACTAAGTGCCTTCGGGGACTTTTCCACTGCGGCTATCTTCTGACAGCTCAGCCTTTTCTCCATAGCCAGGGCTATGCAGCCGCTGCCGGCACACAGGTCGATGACCCGCAGGTCCCGGCGGCCTTTCAGCCTGCTCTCACATATCTCCACCATCATCTCAGTATCCTGCCGTGGTATCAGCACGCCTTCGCCAACCTTTATCCTGATACCATAGAACTCCCATTCTCCCAGGATATACTGCAGCGGCCGGCCCCGGAGCCTTTCTTCCAGAAGCTCGTTAAAGCGCTTTTCTTCCCCGACGGCAGGCTCTTCTTTCAGATGCTCTAAAAACTCCGGGCCCCGGCAGTCGGCGCCCATTGCAAGTCCCATCAGCTCCCTTGCCTCATATCCCCCGTCGTCAACGCCTTTTTCGCTGAGTCTTCGGGCGGCCAGAGAAAGCATATCTTTTCTGAGCATCACCAGCGGTCTTCCTCCTTATTCTCAGGGATAACGGCTTTCAGAGCGGCTATAGCGCACTCTATCTGGTCCTCCTCCGGCTCCCTTGTGGTTATCCTCTGTATCCACAGGCCCGGAGCGGAAAATATCCTTGTAAAGGGATTGTCGTACCTGCCGGCCAGTCTTATGAGCTCATAGGCTATACCGGTCACTACCGGCAGCAGTGCCAGCTTTATCAGCACCCTTACAAAAACGTTTGACCAGGATACTCTGAACACAGTGTTCACAAAGATACTGATGAACAGCACCAGGAAAATAAAGCTGGTCCCGCACCTTGGGTGGAACCTGATGAACTTTTTCACGTTCTCCGGCGTCAGCTCAGTCTCTCCCTCATAGCAGGCGATGGTCTTATGCTCGGCTCCGTGGTATTCATAGAGCCTTTTCATATCGGGCATAAGGGCCGTCAGTGCGGTATAGCCGCAGAATATCGCTATCTTTATAAGTCCCTCGATAACGTTCTTTAAAACTGCATTCAGTTCGGTGCCGGCAATTTTCTCGATGAGCTTTATGAGCGCCGACGGCACGAACATAAACAGAAACAGCGCCAGTCCCACGCCCACTATCATAGACACCGCCGAAACTACCGGCATGAGCTTGTCGCCCAGCTTATCTTCCAGCCATTTTTCAAACTTCGACGGCTCCTCCTCGTCCTCATCGGTCATCTGCTTATCCACCGAGCGGGAGATGCACTTATATCCGTCTATCATCGAGGTCAGGAAACTGAATATACCTCTGACGAACGGCGTCTTCCTGTACCATGGCGGGTTTGCGCCGTTTTTTATCTCCCATATCTCCAGGTCGATAGTGCCGTCGGGAAGGCGGTTAGCCATGGAGGCCTTATCTATCCCCCTCATCATAACTCCCTCGATGACGGCCTGGCCGCCTATCTTCGACTTGAATTTCTCGTTGGTCGGATTTTTCTGACCCTTACTGCTCATTCTACTTATCCTTTCATTCCCTCTGCCCTCAGGCAGGGGCTGATCTGACTTCAATGCTCCTCAGGCTTTACCACGCTGTCCTGCCCACGGTCATCGCTGGAGATAAGCTCAACGTCCACGGTGCTGCTTTCTTCCTTCTTCTCGCTCTTGTCCTTGGGCTTTATAAAGGGCAGCGTTATCATGACGGTTGTGCCTACTCCCTGCTCACTGTCTATAGTCAGGGTGCCGCCGTGGCGCTGGATTATCTCGTCCGCCACAGCAAGTCCTATACCCGACCCTCTTCTGGTATGGTTGGCCTTAAAGAACTTCTGTTTTATCCTTGGCAGGTCCTCTTTAGAGATGCCTATGCCCGTATCGGAAACGGAGATACAGATCTCCCCGCCCTCCTCATAGGCCTCAACGCTTACGGTGTCGCCCTTGTCGGAGTATTTTATGGCATTATCGACGATATTGATGAACACCTGTCTCAGCCTGTTCTTGTCACCATAGACAAAGGGCAGCATATCCTGCTCGAAATAGTTCAGGGTTATCCCCAATGACCTTGCCCTTTCCTGATAGATGAGCACAGTCTCACCCAGCTCTGCCAGGATATCTATAGTGTCCATGATAAGTATCAGTCTGTTATCCTGTATCCTTGAGAAATCCAGCAGCTCTTCCACCATCTGTGAGAGTCTCTCAGTCTCGCTGTTTATGACCCTCATGCCTTTTTTGAAGGTATCCACGTCTCCGTACATACTTTCTACCGTCTCGGTCCAGCCCTTGATAGCGGTCAGAGGGGTCCTCAGCTCGTGAGACACAGATGATATGAACTCATTCTTCATCTGTTCGGTATTTGAAAGCTCCTCAGCCATGTTGTTTATGGAGTCGCAGAGCTGTCCAAGCTCATCATCGGACTTTTTCTCGATACGCTTTGAGAAGTCCCCCTTAGCATACTTGTGGCTTATCTCTGCAATATCTCTGACAGGTATAACTATCTGCTTGATAAAATACATACTGGAGAACACCATGAGCGCAATGACCAGCAGAACCAGCACGGTAACGAAAATGATTATCCGCCCTATCTGGGTATCAACGTTCTTGATCGACGACAGCATCCTAAGGGCCTCGTACTCGCAGCCCTTAGGAGATATGACCGCCGTCACAGCCACCACCTTTTCGCCGGTGGCAGTAACGTATATCTGGGACGCAATGCCCGTAGAGGAGCCTTTGGCGTCAGTATAGTCCTCCATATTGTCCCCGGAGGGCAGAGAGAACCCCGACGAAGTAACGTCCACCCTGCCGTCGGCAGTTATGGCCATCAGCTCTATCTTATCCTTATCACCGTAGCTCTCCACCATATTCCTTATCTCAGAATTATAATTGGTGGTGTCCGAGGAATTCATTACCGCAGCAGTGAGCACGTTCATCTTGGTAGTGACGTACTGCTTGGCGGCAGTGTAATAATAATTCCTGACAATGACTATGACCGCTATCTCGATAAGGACCAGTATGCCCACCACTATACCAAGGCTGTTTTTCAGCCAGTGCTGGGTAATGCTGTCCTTGCGGTGGCTGCGGTGTTTTCCGCTGTTTACTGCCAACTTTTAGCCGTTCCCCCCGGACCACTTATAGCCAAAGCCCCATATGGTCAGTATATATTTAGGGCTTGATGGTTCGTCCGCTATCTTCATTCTAATCCTTCGGATATTCACATCTACTATCTTATCGTCGCCGTAATAGCTCTCGCCCCATATGTGGTTGAGTATGCTGGAGCGGTCTAAGGCAGTGTTCTGGTTCTTGAAGAAATACTCCATTATCTGGTATTCCACCTGGGTAAGATCTATCTGGCGGTTATTCTTGAACACTGTCCTGCTCTTCAGATTGAGCACGAAAGGCCCTGAGGTTATGGTGGAGGCCTCCTCAGGCTTGGCGGCAGACCTGTTCACACGCCTGCACACTGCATCGACTCTTGCGATAAGCTCGGATATAGAGAAGGGCTTGGTTATGTAATCGTCCGCCCCGCTCATAAGGCAGCTTATCTTATCCATCTCCTGGCTCTTTGCAGACAGCATTATAATGCCCATGGAAGAATTCTTCTCCCTTATCTTTTTGCAGACCTGCATACCGTCGATCCCAGGCATCATTATATCCAGCAGCGCCACGTCGAAAGCGCCCTCGTTCTCCTCATAGGCTTTGAGAGCGTCCTCACCGCAGCCCACGTCAACTACCTCATAGCCGCTCCTCACCAGATTTATAACAACAAATTCACGGATCGAATCCTCGTCTTCACAAACAAGTACTTTTTTCATTTCCTACCGCACTCCCTTCTGCTGTCAGTCAACGATATAAAAATTGTTCCTGACCTCGTCCATAGTCAGTATCAGCTGCTCACGCTTATCCTCGGGCAGCTTCACATAATAATCCAGCTGGCCCTTGTTATCTATTAGCCTGTAGCCGTCGTCCACCAGCTGCTGGGCGTCGTTCTTGGCTGAGACGGCTATGCGCATTATCTCAAAATTCGACATATTGATATCTCCGTCATACCTATATATGACCAGCTCACCGGTGCCCGTGTCCCTCTTTACTGTGACCTGCTCGTTCCACCTTCTGGGAAAAGCGAAAAAATATCCGTTTGACAGAGAATAGTAGCCCTTATACTTTTCCTTCAGATTGAAGAAATCCTCATACACGTTCCAGGTAGTCATATAGACCATCTCGTCTATTATGGCATTCTCATACCCGGTCATGGGTCTGGTGGAGGGTATCTCCACTATGCCGTCGCCGTCCACGTCAGCGCTGTAGTAATTCAGCGGCCTGGTACACAGCGGCAAAAGCTTCTGGGGACTGAGCTGCATGGGGTTCTGCAGGCTTGAATACCTGTAATAGACTATCTCCGTCTGAAGCATACCCTCCGGGTTCACACCGTCTATAAAAATGGCCTCATGCTCCGTATCCAGCAGCCCGGTCACAGTAGAGGCATAGCTGCTCACATTAGACAGCATATCTATGCTGTCCGACTTGACTATCTCCCCGTTCTCCAGATCAAGCAGGGAGGCCTTGGCGGTGATGGCGCCGCTCTCAGCATTGGCCTGCCGCTCTATGGTGACCAGCTCCTTATAACTGTCGGCGTTTATATCTATAGTTTCCAGAACGGAATAGGTATCATGCCCCACCCGCTTGAAATCGTCGTCCACATAATTATATATCTCCAGGGTGCAGTCGCTGTTGGCTATAGACTGATATCCCACCAGGACGTTGGTATTGTTCCTGCCGCCCATGGGGGTTATTATCACCCTGTCAACATCAGTGCCTGCGCCGGCCAGCTCCTTCACAGAGTACCAGTTACCGTCATCATCCTTATCCAGCAGATTGACCCTTATGCCCTCATCGCTGGTGCTGCCCGAGTTGTACTCATAGAACACCAGGGCCTCTTCTCCCGGCTCCTTATCTATATCTGCGATAACGAAAGCGGACCTGTTCTGTCCCTTTTTGGGGTATTTCAATGTTATACTGCCGCCCACGGCCGCTATAAGTGCCTGATGTATCTCCCCCTGCTCCTCAGTGAGCTTGGGGGCGTTCAGCAGAGAATCGACCGTAAATGTCATACCGGTGCAGCCTGTCAGAAGAAGGCACATTACCGCTGCGGCGCCCTGTTTTATTTTACCGTGCAATACCGACCATCTCCAGACCACAAAATTTCCACACACTATCATTATAACACAGAACGCTTCAAAAGTAAAGCCCCATGGCGAGAAAAAAGGCAGCCGATAAAGCTGCCTTTTGTTATGCTTTTTTTACTTATCCCACAGTCAGTTCAGCCGCAAAGCCATAGGCGGGTATGTCGCCCTCCTTATAGCCGAAGACCCTGACATTGGCGGAGGTATCGAATGCTGACCTTCTGATGATGACGTTATTTCCGTTCACACGGGAATAGGACACAAAGCCGGAGCCATTGTCGATATATACGTCATAGCCGTCGCAGCCGTTCAGCTCATCCCAGCCTATGACCAGATAGTTCGGGGTCGAGCAGATCGTCCTGAGGGACTCAGGCTGTGCGAACCTTATTGCGACCTTATTTGACTCCTCGCCGTAAACTATTCTGCCGCCTGATACACGGTAAGCCTTGACGCTGTAGGTCAGATCCTTCTGCTCCTGGACTGTGCAGCTGTTCTTATCAAGATAAGAGACTACGCCGGTGTTGCCGTACTTGTCTGTCTTCAGCAGCACATAGCCCTCAGCGCCCTCTACATCGTTCCAGGAAAGCTCATTGCCGATACTTGTCAGCACCACGTCCTCCATGCCGGAGGAGGCATTGACCCTCAGAGCATCGGAATACCCGCCGAAGAAATCCTCGCCGTCAAGAGTAAGATAAGCCCTCACCCGGTAATCGGCAGTAATGCCGCCGTCAACGAAGGCATAGAGCTGGTCACCCGAACTCAGCTTAACATCAAACTCCCCGCCGTCCTCATACCTTCCTGTCAGCTCATAGCCATCGGCGTCGGCCACAGGGGTCCAGCTGATAAAGTTCTCGTCTGCGCTGAGAACGCTCACGCCCGAAGGCGCATTTCCGGGCAGCTGGACAGGGGTACACATATAGCCAAGCTTTCCGGTGACAAGCAGGGGTCTTATCTTGACCTTATAGTTCTCAAGGTCAAATCCCCATATATAAGCCTCATTGGTATCAGTCTTGCTCCAGAGACGGAAAGACCCGGTCATGTCAGTATAGACCTCATAGGACTGGGCGTTCGTAAGCCCGTCCCAGGTGACCTTGACCATGTTCTTGCCCGCTCTCTCACAGACAACGTTCCTTATCCTGCTCTCCACCGACACCGTATTGGAAAGCGGGCCGTACCACTTTTTGCCGCCGTAAAGACTGTAGGCTGCAACTGCATACTTGCCCTCCTGGCTCTCCGGAACGGTCACGCTCAGAGTATCGGCGTCTACGGACTGGTATTCGGTCTGTCCGTCTGCGTCTATCTTATAAAGCGTATAGCCGTCAGCGTCCTCGACGGCGTTCCACTTCACTGTACTTATGCTGACCTCAGCGGCAGGCTTGCCCTCGGGAGCATGGTCAACACCGTAGGATACATTCAGGTCCACATAGCCCTGGAAACCGGAGACCGTTCCGGTGCCGCTGTACTGCCACACATCGTAATCGCTGTAATAGAGGGGCCTAGTGCCGTAGCAGGCCAGCCAGATAGGATAATCCTCCCCGAGCTCGGGGCCGTTTATCATAGAGTTGAGCCAGTAGGCATTGGCATAGACGCCGCTCTCATATCCCCCGCTTATCATAGTATCGCAGAAGCTCCTGCAAAGCTCGGTCTTCTGCTTTTTTGTCAGCCCTGCGCTGTCAAGGCGGCCGACTGCATAGTCAACGCTCTCAATATCGTAATATACGGGCAAATCAAGGTCGATGCCCTCCAGGGCCTTCATGCAGAATTTAGCCTCGGCAGCTGCCTCGGCCGTAGTGATGGCCTGGGTGTAGAAATAAGCTCCCACCTTGATACCGGCCTTCTTTGCATTAGCCACATTGCTCCAGAAAAGGTCGTCGTAGACCAGGGTCCCGGCTTTGCCGTAACCTCTGTATCCTATCCTGACAATAGCGAACTCCACGCCGGCTGCCTTCGCCTTCTCCCAGTCTGTATTTGGCTGGTAATAGGAAACATCGACGCCGTAGCTCCTTGTCAGGCCGTTGTATACCTCACTGTGTACAAGATTGGCGGAACCTGAAAAAGCCGCAGCTTCCTGATATTTCTTTGAAAACTGTACCGCCGGGCTCAACTCGCCAAGGGCGCCGTTTATAACATTCTGTCTGTATCTGTAATATCCGGGGTCTTCATCTGCTCTGTATTCCCCCTGCACCGATGCAGCCTCGACAGCTGCCTCCTCAGTTATGTATGCTGTGTCTTCTGCATATGCAGTCACTGCTGCAGCGCCACATATCATAAACGCTGCCGCAGCCCCTGCGGCTGCTTTGAACAATTTCATTTACAAACCTCCCAAAGTTTCATCATCGGTCGCTTTTGGTTTCTTATTAAACGCTTATCATTATACCAAATTTTCTCCGATTTGTCAACTTTTTGTAACCTTTAAAATAATAGCAAAGCTCTATTTTCATAAGTTTTAGACAAATAACTTATGAAAACAGAGCCGACTTTCTGCCTATCGCACAAAAGATTATTATTTTCAATAAAAATATTACTGTCAGCCGTTTTCCAGCGCAGTGATCTTGTCTATCCTTCTCTGGTGTCTTCCTCCCTCGAAAGGCGTGTTCACGAACACATCAATAAGCTCGCAGGCAAGGCCGGCGCCCACCACCCTTGCGCCTATGCAGAGGACGTTAGCGTCATTATGTGCCCTGGTGAATTTCGCAGAAAAATAGTCCGAGCAGCAGGCTGCCCTTATGCCCTTTATCTTATTCGCAGCCATTGACATACCTATGCCGGTGCCGCATATGAGCACAGCCAGGTCGCACTCTCCGCTGATGACCTTTGCACAGACCTCCTGCGCCTTGTCGGGGTAATCGCACTTCTCGCCCTCACCCACACCAAGGTCCGCATATTCTATACCTTTCTCTTTCAGATATTCCAGGACCTCAGCCTTCAGTTCAGGTCCTGCGTGATCGCAGCCGATAGCTAATTTCATTTTCTTGACCTCCGTTTATTTTTTGATACCTTTATCTCCTGTCCGGAGACACTAGGAATGTGCCTTATCCTTTTCTGCCTTGGTTGCTTGCAGATAGGACACCTCCAGCTCCTCCGGTCCGCATATCAGTTCAGGCTCGGACTCCACAGCAAGGCACAGGGATCCTGCTCTTTGCAGCAGTTCAGTGAATTCAGCTTTTCTGACCCCGTTTCTGCCGTCAAAGTATGTTTTCCTGACCTCCCCGGCCCAGTCGCCGACCAGCATGATAGGTCTTACGCATTTGTAGTCACCGAAAAGCTCTTCCTCGGCGCAGACACGGTCCGGGCTGGCCCTAGTGATCTTTCCGTCCTCGGCATCGAACTCAGCGGCATAGACTATCCCGGGTCTAGCCCTCATGACTGCGATGATCCTTCCCTCAAAAGCACAGCAGTTATATGCCAGAGCTTTCAGTGTGGAAACTCCCGCACATTTCAGCATAGGCGCCCCCATGCAAAGTCCCTTGACCGCACCGATACCGATCCTCAGCCCCGTATAGGACCCCGGCCCGTTGGCGACGGCCACACAGTTCAGCTCATCAAAACCAATGCCTGTGTCCTCCATGGCCCGCCTGACCATGGGCATTATGACCTGGGAATGGGTCAGCTTGGTGTAAACGCTCTGCTCCCACAGCAGCACCCCGCCGTCAGAAACAGCCACCGACGCCACCTTACCGCTGGTATCTATCCCCAATATCTTCAAATCTGTCATCTCCGTCCGTAGTTTCTATCCTGATGAGCCTGCTGTCCCCGCCCTGATGTTCAAGACTTATCACTATGCAGTCCCCCAGCTCGCTTTCGATATTCTCAGACCACTCCACTGCCAGAACGCTGTTTTCGTCCATATAATCGAAAAAACCTGTAGTCTCCAGGTCCTCTCCGGAGGTTATCCTGTACATATCGAAGTGGATAAGACTTAGTCTTCTATCCTTTTTTCTGTACTCGTTTACCAGAGCAAAGGTCGGGGAGGTCACTTCGTCCCCCAGTCCCATGCCCGAGCTTATCCCACGGGTAATGGTGGTCTTGCCGGCCCCCAGGCCGCCTCTGTAGGCTATCACATCTCCTCCACGGAGCCTTTTGCCTATCTCCTCCCCCAGGGCTATAGTCTCCTGCGGAGAAAGAGTCTTGAATTCCAAAGTCAAATCTATCACTTTCCTGCTTTCATTTCAGAGCAGATACCTCAAAGCTCTTTGCCGGTCCTCTCGTCAGTGAAATTCCTGCTGCCGTAGTAGTCCAGCATGAGCTGTGTCATGTCCTCCATGGACTTTCTGCCCTTTTCCTGTCCGTTGAACCTGAGGGAGCCGTTGACAAAGTCATCGGTCTTTCCGGCCAGCAGTTCGCTGCTGAACAGCAGCTCTTCATTAGCGACGTCCTCCCAGTACTGGTCCTCCGCCGCAAGATCTCGGGCAACTGCACCGTTGATCAGGCTGTTGAATTCAGTCTTCGTCTTTTCGTCACAGCTCTCGAAAAGCCTGTCCCTGAATATCCTCAAAGCTGTAAGATAGCCCGAATACCGATAATCATTGCTGCTGCTCCTTTCACAGGCGGCGAAGGCTATGAATGCAGCCTCGTCCTCCTTCATATAGCCCTTGCTATGGGCTATCTCATGACAGACTGCACAGGGCAGCATAGTGGCATACATTTTATTATTATAGTTAGGCTCCAGAGTAAACGGGAAATATATGCCCCTTAGACGCATCTGGCTCATCATGGTCGAGCTGAAAATGCTCTTAGGCTTGGGAGTCTCCCCGTCAAGATCCCTGAATTCCCCGCCCAGACTCTCCACCGCCGCCATAGCGGTATAGTCCGGATCGGCTTTCAGCACAAAGTCACCGTTTTCCTCACGGGCTGCCAGGCCTGAATAATAGTTTGCCTGCGCAGCCAGCCTTTTTCCAAGGTCAAAAAGCTCCTCCTCAGTGTGCTCAGAAACTTCAATATCACAGCGTTCAGCCAGAGGCGAGGTATGATACAACACAGAGCAGTTCAGCGTCCAGGTCACGCAGAAAAACGCAGCCAGCCAAGCGTAGGAAAAGGCAAAGGTCTTGATGACCCTGGGTCTTCTGGTGCTGGATATGAACATTATGACCAGGTCGATAAGTGAGGTAGGTATATAAAGAACAAGGATAGCTATGAAAAGCTCACCGAATGAATAAGGTATCTTTGAGATGAGCTTGCCCGCAGTTTTCAGGAAAAGCGGGTAGACCTGGCTCTGATGCCAGTTACAGAAACCGGGGCTGCACCTGGCGATGATATTTATGACCAGGCAGGTCAGAAACACTATCAGCAGCGCTGTGAGCTGCTTATGGTTCCTGAAAAAGCCGTCCTTCTTCTTCTGTTCCTCCGGAGGAGGGGTATTTGAATACACCACTGTCCCGTTGGGGCAGACCACGGTACCGTTCGGGTAAACGACCGTGGAGTTTGCCGGGTCCGGCGCCGCCGGCACCGGAGCGCTCTGAGCGGGATAGGCCGGCTGTCCCCCATGAGGGACCGCCCCGGCATCGCCAAAGCCTTTGTCCAGCTGCTGGGTCGGGCCGAACATAGGCTGTGCCGGACCCTGCGGCTGACCCTGTGATGGCAAAGGATACGAAACATTGCCGCCGGAGCCATCGTTCCCGGCAGGCAGGGACTGCTGTCTTTCTTTATTTATATCCATATTCAACCTCAATTTATTATCCGGCGGAGACAGCGTATCTCCGCCCTTTTCCCAACGGTCAGAACAGACCGTAGATGTTACCCTTATTGTCGCAGTCGATATTATACGCAGCCGGTACCTTCGGCAGGCCGGGCATAGTCATGATATCGCCCGTATAGGCCACGATAAATCCTGCGCCGGCAGAAACTCTCAGGTCCCTGACGGTGATCTCAAATCCCTCCGGCTTGCCCAGCTTCGCCGGATCGTCCGAAAGTGAATACTGGGTCTTCGCAACGCAGACGGGCATCTTGTCAAATCCCAGGTCGTTTATCTCTTTCAGAGCCTTCTCAGCCTGAGCGGTATAGATAACGCCGTCGGCCCTGTAGATCTCCTTAGCGATGATCGCCAGCTTTTCCTTGATAGGCAGCTTTTCGTCATAGATTGGCCTGAAGTCCGTCTTGCCCTCATTCCTGTCGATGGTATCCACGACCTTCCTGGCAAGGTCGGTGCCGCCCTCGCCGCCCTTAGCGAATATCTCGGCAAGGCTGACCTCAACGCCAAGCTCGCCGCAGACTCTCTTTATCACACCGATCTCAGCTTCGGTATCGGAGGCAAAGCGGTTTATGGCCACCACCACCGGAACACCGAACTTGTGCATATTCTCTATATGGGTCTTCAGGTTGACGATACCCTTTTCAAGGGCGTCCACATTCTCCTGCGTCAGCTCGTTCCTGGCCACTCCGCCGTTATACTTCAGCGCTCTTATAGTAGCCACCAGTACCACGCAGCTGGGTCTGAGACCGGCAAAGCGGCACTTGATATCAAAGAATTTCTCCGCCCCCAGGTCAGAGCCGAAGCCGGCCTCGGTGATGGTATAATCAGCCAGTTTCAGTGCCAGCTTAGTGGCCCTGACAGAATTGCAGCCGTGGGCGATATTCGCAAAAGGTCCTCCGTGGATAAGCGCCGGGTTGTTCTCCAGAGTCTGTACCAGGTTCGGTTTCATAGCGTCCTTCAGCAGGGCCACCATGGCTCCGCAGCCGCCGATATCCTTAGCGTATACGGGCCTGCCATCGGTAGTGTAGGCGACCAGAATGCTCTCGATGCGCTTTTTCAGGTCATCAAGGTCAGCAGCGAGGCAGAGTATAGCCATGATCTCAGAGGCTACGGTTATCTGGAAGGAGTCCTCCCTCGGGATACCGTTGGCCTTGGAGCCAAGGCCTATGACGATGTCTCTCAATGCCCTGTCGTTCATATCCAGACAGCGCTTGAAAAGTATCCTCCTCTGGTCGATACGCAGAGAGTTGCCCTGCTGCATATGGTTGTCGATAAGGGCACAGAGCAGATTATTGGCAGCAGTTATGGCGTGCATATCCCCTGTGAAATGGAGATTGATATCCTCCATAGGCACCACCTGCGCATATCCGCCGCCGGCAGCGCCGCCCTTTATGCCGAAAACAGGTCCTAAGGAAGGCTCCCTCAGGGCAAGAACAGACTTCCTGCCTATCTTGTTCATGCTCTCGTTAAGGCCAACGGAGATCGTGGTCTTACCCTCACCGGCTGGGGTGGGGTTGATAGCGGTGACAAGAATGAGCCTGCCGTCAGGACGTTCCCTGGTCTTCTCATAAAGAGACTCGGACAGCTTGGCCTTATAGTGGCCGTATGGCTCATACTCCTCGTCAGTGATGCCAAGTTTGGCAGCGATCTCGGAGATCTTCAGCATTTTCGCCTGTTTAGCTATTTCGATATCAGAAAGCATATCATCAATTCCTTTCGGGAAATATAGTTCACTTCAATTATATCATATATCCCCGGATTTTTCAAGTACCGCAAACAAAAAAGGACAGCCCGCCGGACTGTCCCTCTTTATTCTTTTATAATAGTGTATTTTCAGATCACAGATCCCATTTCCAGTCACGGACCTCAGGAAGGTCTATGCCATACTCATGGATATACTGCTTATGCTCCACAAGCTTGTCCTGCATGAGCTGATAGAGATAGGAGCCGGTATTGCCCAGCTGGGGAAGTCTCTTGAGTATCTCCAGCACCAGGTGGAAACGGTCTATCTCATTCTGCACTCTCATGTCGAAGGGAGTAGTGATGGTGCCCTCCTCATTATAGCCGCACACATAAAGGTTACGGTTATTTCTGTGGTAGAGCAGCTCGTGGATAAGGGTAGGATAGCCGTGGAAAGCAAACACTATGGGCTTGTCCTTGGTGAAAAGAGCGTCGAACTCGGCGTCGGAAAGGCCGTGAGGGTGCTTGCTCTTAGGCTGAAGTTTGAACAGGTCAACGACGTTTATGAACCTTATCTTGATATCAGGCATATTCTTCCGAAGGATAGTAACAGCAGCCAGAGCCTCCAGAGTAGGAGTGTCGCCGCAGCAGGCAAGAACCACGTCAGGCTCCTGGCCCTGGTCGTTGGAAGCCCATTCCCAGATACCGATACCCTGAGTGCAGTGCTTTACAGCCTGCTCCATAGTCAGCCACTGCTGGCGGGGATGCTTTGAAGTGACCATAACGTTCACATAGTTCTTGGACCTTATGCAGTGGTCAAAAACGCTCAGCAGACAGTTAGTGTCAGGCGGCAGATACATTCTTACCACATCTGCCTTCTTGTTTGCAACGTGGTCAAGGAAGCCGGGGTCCTGATGAGTAAAGCCGTTGTGGTCCTGCTGCCATACATTTGAGGAAAGGATATAGTTGAGAGAAGCGATCTTCTGTCTCCACGGCAGCTCGCTGGTGACCTTCAGCCACTTGGCGTGCTGGGAGAACATAGAGTCAACTATCCTGATGAATGCCTCATAGCTTGCGAAGAAACCGTGGCGGCCTGTGAGCAGATAGCCCTCCAGCCAGCCCTCGCACATATGCTCGGAAAGGTACGAGTCCATGACTCTGCCGTCGTTGGCAAGGAACTCGTCGTTGTCCTTCATGTCAGCGTTCCAGTCTCTCCTGGTGGCCTCGAAGACCTTGCCCAGCCTGTTGGACATAGTTTCGTCAGGTCCGAAGATACGGAAGTTGCGGCTCTCGGCGTTGAGCTTGAAGACGTCTCTTACAAATCCGCCCAGCTCTATCATATCCTGTGCCTCGACCGCTCCGGGAGCGGGAACGTCGATACCGTAGCTCCTGAAATCAGGCAGTCTCAGATCTCTGAGCAGCAGCCCGCCGTTAGCGTGGGGGTTGGAGCCCATCCTTCTGTCGCCTGTGGGGGCCAGCTCCTCCAGCTCGGGTATAAGTCTGCCGCTCTCGTCGAAGAGCTCGTCGGGGTGATAGCTCCTGAGCCATTCCTCAAGCTGAGCCATATGCTCAGGCTGGCTCATATCCATAGGGACCTGGTGCGCCCTGAAAGTGCCCTCGATCTCGTTGCCGTCAACTATCTTAGGACCGGTCCATCCCTTGGGAGAACGGAAGATTATCATAGGCCAGATAGGTCTTTCAGTCTTTCCATCTTCACGTGCAGCCTTCTGGATAGCCTTTATCTCCTCGATCACAGTGTCAAGAGTCTCGGCCATGAGCTTGTGCATGGTCATGGGATCATCGCCCTCTACGAAGTAGGGCTTCCAGCCGCAGCCCCTGAAAAAGCTCTCTATCTCTTCTCTGGAGATCCTCGAGAACACAGTGGGATTGGAGATCTTGTAACCGTTGAGGTGGAGAATAGGCAGAACAGCTCCGTCAGTAACGGGGTTCAGGAATTTATTCGAGTGCCATGCAGTAGCGAGAGGACCTGTTTCAGCCTCGCCGTCGCCCACTACGCAGGCAGTGATAAGGTCAGGGTTATCGAACACTGCACCAAAGCTATGGGCCAGAGAATAGCCCAGCTCACCGCCCTCATTGATGGAACCGGGGGTCTCGGGTGCAACGTGTGAGGAGATGCCGCCGGGGAAGGAGAACTGCTTGAACAGTTTCTTCATGCCCTCCGCATCACGGGAGATATTGGGGTAAACCTCTGAATAGGAGCCTTCAACATAAGTATTGGCCACCATGAAGTTTCCTCCGTGGCCGGGACCGGAAATATATATCATATCAAGGTCATATTTCTTGATGACACGGTTCAGGTGTACATAGATGAAGTTCTGTCCTGGAACGGTGCCCCAGTGACCGACTATCTTCTTCTTGATATGCTCCTTTTTCAGGGGTTCTCTCAGCAGCGGGTTGTCAAGCAGATAGAGCTGACCTGCGGAGAGGTAGTTGACAGCGTCCCAGTAGCGGTTCATTTTAGTGAGCAGCTCAGGACTGATGTTTACGACATCACTCATTGTTCGGTACCTCCATATTGTTAAATAATTAACGCTTTCGACGTTGGTTTGATTATAACACGATAGTTGCGATATTTCAATTCATTTTTTGCTTTATTTGTGTATTTTCTGTTAATTCCGACATTTTTAAAAAGTGCGGTCATCCGATGTATTTCCGGCTTTTTCGCAGTCCGGTATACAGAAATTTAAACATTTCGGCAGAGCAATTTATGATAAGCGCAAGAGCTGTAAAATCAGGCAGATATTTATAAATTCTGTTTATTAAGGCACTTTGGTAAGCTAAGATCAACTAATTAATATGTCAGCTTGTATCAACTTTCACAAAGGCTGAGCCGGTACCCGATTTGTTGACAAATACCGGTATCTATGGTATAATTGATTTAAATATGCAAAACAGCATCTGAATAATCGGAGGAAAGCTAATGGATCCCAATAAAATACGAAATTTCTGCATAATCGCTCACATCGACCACGGCAAGTCTACCTTAGCGGACAGGATACTGGAGCTGACAGACACTGTTGAGCTGAGAGAGATGGAGGACCAGCTCCTGGACAATATGGACATCGAAAGGGAGAGGGGCATAACCATCAAGGCCAGGGCCGTTCGCATGAACTATCATGCGGACGACGGTGAGACTTATATTTTCAACCTTATCGACACCCCCGGCCATGTGGACTTCAACTACGAGGTCAGCAGATCCCTGGCGGCCTGCGAGGGTGCTATACTTATCGTTGACGCTTCCCAGGGCATCGAAGCGCAGACTCTGGCAAACACCTATCTGGCCATCGAGCACGACCTGGAGGTCCTGCCGGTGATAAATAAGATAGACCTTCCCTCGGCGGATCCGGAGAGGGCCTGCGACGAAGTCGAAAACGTTATCGGTATCCCGGCCATGGACGCACCGAGGATCTCCGCTAAGATGGGCACCAATATCAAGGAGGTGCTGGAGCGGGTGGTCAGCGATATCCCCTGCCCAAAGGGAGACGATGCAGCGCCCCTGAAAGCACTGATATTCGACAGCTACTACGACCAGTACAAGGGCGTTATCATCTACGTCAGGGTCAAGGAAGGCCATGTGAAGACCGGGGACGTTATACGGCTAATGGCGGCGGAGACTGAGTTCCAGACCGTGGAGATAGGTTATATGGGCGCTAAGGAGCTTGTGCCTACCGGCGAGCTCCATGCAGGCGAAGTGGGCTATATCGCCGCATCTATAAAGGACATCGGTGACACACGGGTGGGCGATACTGTCACCAATGCAGCAAGGCCCTGCGCTGAGCCTTTGCCGGGTTATAAGAAAGTCAACCCAATGGTGTTCAGCGGCATCTATCCCGCCGACGGGGCCAAGTACGGAGATCTGAGGGACGCTCTGGAAAAGCTCATGCTAAATGACGCATCGCTGTCCTTCGAGCCGGAGACCTCGGTCGCCCTGGGCTTTGGGTTCAGGTGCGGCTTTCTGGGACTTCTGCACATGGAGATAATCCAGGAAAGACTGGAAAGAGAGTATAATCTTGACCTCATAACAACTGCGCCCTCAGTTATATATAAGGTAACGATGACCAGCGGCGAGGTCAGATATATCGACAACCCTACAAACTATCCGGACCCCGGTTCGATCTCGCAGGCTGAGGAGCCGGTGGTGAACGCACATATATACACCCCCTCAGAGTTCGTGGGCAACATCATGGAGCTTTGTCAGGACAGGCGTGGGAGCTTTGCGGATATGCAGTATATCGACGAGAACAGGGTGGACCTGCACTATATACTGCCTCTCAACGAGATAGTCTACGATTTCTTTGACGCTCTGAAATCCCGGACCAGAGGATATGCGTCCTTTGACTATGAGCTAAAAGGCTATGCGCCCTCGAAGCTTGTAAAGCTTGACGTACTTTTAAACGGCGAGATAGTTGACGCACTGAGCTTTATCGTCCATGAGGAAAAGGCCTATGCAAGAGGCAGAAGGCTGACGGAAAAGCTCAAGGAAAACATTCCCAGACAGCTCTTCGAGGTGCCTGTACAGGCTGCCATAGGCGGCAAGATAATCGCCAGGGAGACCATCAAGGCCCTCAGGAAGGACGTGCTGGCCAAGTGCTACGGCGGCGACATCACCAGAAAGAAAAAGCTGCTGGAAAAGCAGAAGGAGGGCAAAAAGCGCATGAGGCAGCTGGGTACCGTTGCGGTGCCGCAGGAGGCCTTTATGTCGGTGCTCAAACTGGACGACTGATGTTCTTGGGGGAAGTGTTCGATTGGAACTGCTTATAATTTTCATAGTTATAACAGCCCTTCTCCTAATGATGGGAGTTGAGGTCGCAGCCATACTTCTTGGGCTGATGATACTTATGATAGCACTTCTGGGGCTGACAGTGGTGTTTTTCCTCATTCATGCCATGCTGCTGTTAAAGACCCGCAGGTGCAGAGCGGTGCTGAAAAAGGTGGAAAAACACCCGAAATTCAATTACCCGGCGGCATTCTATGAGGCGGAGGGCGAGGTCTACCCTAACGTTTTCCCCTGCGAGGTGGTGCTGAGAAACAGGCTCTACCCTGTGGGAAAGGAATGCACCGTAAGATTAGATGAAAAGAGAAAGACCGTTTACGACACCAACGCCTTTGTATGCGTGATGCTTGGCATAAGCCTTGGCAGCCTGTCAATGATAGGAGTCTATGCCATAACAAGGGTGCTGTTCGTTTGAATATCTGAAAAGGAGCAATATGACAGATCTTAGAAGACCAATGAAACTTTCCATGATCTTCGGCCTTGGGGGCGCTGCCGTCATACCGATAATATATGAGATCTATGCGAACGTTTCCATGACGATAGGACTGGTCCTGGCCGGCGCATGGGTGCTTTTTGCGGGCATCAGGCTGTCGGGGCTGTCTTTTAAGGAGGCAATGCTGGCCATAACCTGCGTCATTGCCTATACGGGCATACTTGGGTTCGTTTTTTACCTCATAGTACACCCGCTGATAATGGAGGGACTCATAAAGCGCTCGGTCTATTTCCAGCTGAGCCTTCAGGCCAAGGCATATTTTGTGATGTACTGCTTTTTTATATTCCTGGGGCTTTATGCCATATGGCTGGCAAGATTTGGGCTGACAAAGGCCTTTCTGAAACTGAAGAGCAACAGTGAGAAGGCCGGCAGCTACATCGACAATGCTTTCGATGACGATGAAAAAAATGAGGACGGCGAAAAATGACCGGCATATATATCCATGTCCCGTTCTGCCTGAGGAAGTGCCTTTATTGCAGCTTTTATTCGCTCAGGTACGATGAGGAGAGAGCCAGGAGGTATACAGAAACGATCTGCCGCAACATCTCAAGCTATAAGGGGCGGGCTATAGGCGCTGATACGGTCTATTTCGGCGGTGGGACGCCCTCGCTGCTGAGTGCCGGACAAGTGAGTAAAATTCTGGACTGCTGTGCTGACACTTTCGTACTGTCCTCGCCGGAGGTCACTCTGGAGGCCAATCCCGGCACCGCAGACGTTCAAAAGCTCAGGGACCTCAGGTCTGCGGGAGTTGGAAGGCTGTCCTTCGGGATACAGTCGGCATCTGACGAGCGTCTGAAGATGCTCGGGAGAGCACATCGTTTCGATGAGGGGCAGAATGCAGTGATACAGGCCTATTCGGCAGGCTTTGAGCATATCTCGTGCGATGTGATGCTGGGACTATGCGCTGGGGGCGGAGAGCTGGAGGAGACTATCAAAAAAATAACTGAGCTGCCCATCGACCACGTTTCAGCCTATATGCTCAAACGTGAGGAAGGCACCCCTTTTGCGGGTAAGCAATATGACGAACTGGTGGCGGACGAAGAATTATTGTGCGAAGAGTATCTCAGCTGTGTCAGGCTGCTTGCTGAGAGGGGCTTTGAACAGTACGAGATATCAAACTTCGCCCTTAACAGCCATGCCAGGTCAAAGCACAATCTTAAATACTGGCACGGCGAGGAGTATCTGGGGTTCGGGCCGGCGGCACATTCTTTTTTTGACGGAGTGCGCTATTGCTGCCCGGAGGACCTGGACAGCTTTATCAACAGCCCTCTTCAGCAGCAGACAGTCCTGGAAAGGGACCCGGACAGGGGCGAGGAGTATCTTATGCTGGGACTGCGGCTCACAGAGGGCATAAGACTTGAAAAAGTAGGTGAGCTTTTTTCGGGCCGTGGCGAAGAGAGGGTCAGAAGGCTGGCGAGAGAGCTTTGCAGGGCGGGCTACGCTGAGATGAGCGGGGACAGACTGTCACTTCTCCCGGAGGGGTTCCTTATCTCAAATACTATTATATGTGAGCTGATAGATGCCGCATCCGGGTAAGTATGCACAAAACAGCGGGCCAAGGTTTGTGCAGATATACGATTAATTTGAAGTCTGTTGTAATTATTGCGAAAAAGTGTTATAATAACTCTGTAGTATGTATGGCCGGCAGCTGTATCATACAACAAAAACGTAAAATATTTGACCATAATAAACGGCGTTCTTTCCCCGCAGAAAGTGGGGAAGGCTGTGCCTTTGATATAAAGATCACGGTGATGAGAATGAACAGATCAGGTTTTATAAAAATAGCTGTAGCCGGTGCGCTCTGTATGGGCGCCTGCGTGCTCCCGGGCTGCGGCAAGGAGGAAAAGAAGGACGAGATAGTAGTGCCTATCCTGGAGGCCAAGGAGATCCAGTACAAGACCTGCAAGGCCGAGGTCAGGGATATCTCGCAGAAATACTATCAGGACGGCTATTTCGGTACGCCGTACAGAAAAAGCGTCAAGTTCAAAACTAACGGCATGATAAAAAGCATCGAGGTGGACAGTCCCTCAGACGTGAAGGAAGGGGATCTGCTCTGCACCCTTTACACTGACGACCTTGAGGAACAGATCGAGCAGGAGGAGATCAGGCTCGAACAGGTCAGGGGCACGGTGGAAAAGCTAAAAGACGCTGATGCGGACGCAAATCAGATACTCATGGCCGAATACGACGTTGAGCTGGAGGAACTGAGATATCAGAGGCTCCTGGACAAGTTCGAGAACTATAATGTCTACGCTCCGTGCGACGGCGAGTTCAATATGCAGTTCGGCCGTAACCCCTACACGGTCAACAGCCAGGTATACCAGGGATCGGTCTTTGGATATACTACGGACAGGACGCAGCAGTATCTGTGCGTGGACGTTTATGACGATCCGCTGACTAATGTAAATTTCGGCACATCAGTTATGCTTGACCAGGGAGCTGCCAGCTCCACGGGGACCGTGACAGATGTGGTGTTCAACGACAACGGCGATTTTTCCAGCTATACTTATGTCATCACCCTGGACAATGAGGACGAGCTTTTCGACTTCGGCGATATCAGAGTGGTGTTCGATATCTATTCGAGACTTGACACGGTGGTGATACCGAAGAAGGCCATCAAGGAGCTTGGGGGAAGGAAGTTCGTATATCTCCTCATAGACGGCGTCAAGGTCGAGCAGGACATCGAGACGGGCATCGAGGATAATAACGACATAGAAGTCACCGCAGGGCTAAGCGGCGGCGAGGAACTTATCCTGAACTGACGGTCCGGCAGGAGGGGCAGATCTCTCCATGCCTTACTGAGATAAGCACATATTGTGCATTGACCTTGTGCAAAAGGGCGAAAAATATAAAATTTGTCTTTAGCACTTGATTTTTTTCAAAGTTTAGTATAAAATAATATAATGTGGGTATGTATTGGCTGACGAGATCCTGCCCTGCTGCCCCGGTGATATCAAGACTGCAAAACGTTTCTAGGAGGCTTTACCAAAATGAAGGACTTTTTATCCAACCCATGGGTAAAAAGGGCCGTCGGAGTATTCAACCTTGTGTACTTCGCTGTTATTACCCTTATTACCCTGGCTACCTTCCTGTATGACCTGGAATTCACGGCGGGACAGGAAAGGTCTTTTTTCACAGTTTACGTGGCTGCCAGCGTGGTCTTTCTCGGACTTATGATATATTCCAGAGAAGTATTCGTCACAAAGCTGATAAGCGTACTTATGCTGACTGTGGTGTTCTGCATGATATTGTTCAATATGTACGACTGGATATTGATAATACCACCCTTCGCAGTAGCGCTGATAATCTTTTTCGTGGCCGACACCAACGAGACTCTCAAGGTCATCATGGGTACCATATACCTTTTGATGTATGTCCTGGGCCTGGTGGCTTATTTCGTGTTCAATATGCTCTTTGCAGGCTCTACTCTGACTGAGCTTTCTGCTGACATGAGCAGAGACACTGACGTTTTCGGACTTTACAAGCCCCATTTCACTGAGATATGCGAAATGACCAGGGACGACAATGCGCTGTCGCCTGACGGCGAGTACAGGATAGTACTTTATGACGTTCAGGACAGTGACAAGGGCGGTGTGAACATCTGCGTCATACCTAACGGAAACGATAAAAAGCTCAGGTTCTTCACCCTCAAGGAGAAGGGTATCAGGAAGACTATCTCCAACAAGGGCATTAGAGGCACTGTGCCTTACGTGGCCTGGACTGTGGACGATGACGGCACCCAGAACGTGCTTTACAGACTGTCGCCGGAGAGCGGTATGAAGGAAAGCTCCGTTACTCCGGAAAATATGCCTAAAAAGCAGTATCTGGAATTCCTTGGCATCACCTAAAAGCATTTGACGTTCGGATATGAAAGCCCTCCGGAATGGACCGGAGGGTTTTTCTTGCTTTTATTTAATGTGAATTGAATAAATTGCTTGACAAACTTAATAATATGTAGTATAATAATATTTGTATTTTCAGATATATAAGGATATGGAATAACGGATAAGGAAGTACGGCAGTTTAATATTTTTTATACTATGGAGGGAGTAGAATGAGATTTTTTGAAAAGCTCAGCTGCTTAGGGGCAGCAATAGTTATCGGTCTGACCTCTGTCATGCCTGCGTGGGCAGATGCGGAGCTGGCAGAGTATACCGAGAACGAGGAGATGATGACAGAAGACGACAGCAAACCGACCCTGTCATTTGATTCAGATAAGTATAAGGACTATGTATCTGTCTCTGAGGACGGAAAGAGCATTTCCGGCATGACGGTGACAAACGACAATAACGTCACCACAGTTTACCAGGGGCAGACTCTGAAGGTCAATGTCAGCAGCAGCAAGGACGTCGAAGGCTATCAGCTTTTCGCATGGTCAGTGAAAAAGCCGGACGCAGAGGGCAGCGATGATGATGCTTATTTATACCCTGAGACCAGGGGCGACAAGACCGACGGCTACAACAAGGATCTGAAATATTCTAATCAGGCTATTGTCTTCAAAGCCGAGGATTTCGGAATGACCTACTTTGACGGGGGCATGATAAATTTCAGCTACCGTATCAACCCTGACGCCTATGGGCTGCTGATGGACGACTCGGTTTACTGCTATGGAGCGGACAGCGAGCTGATGCCAGTCGCAGGAGGCAATTCCAAGGCGCTCAAATACAACGACTCTGACTCTAATAATGTGACTCAGTACGCCAAATGTGTCACCACCGTGCCGGATAACAGCGGGGCTGAATATTTTGTCATCAGTATCCCTCTGCTTTATCAGACAGAAAGCATAGATATTTTTTATATGGATAATTTTACCATCACTTCTAAGACTGGTCTTCAGGTCATGAATCTTGACGGTTATAACGCCAATGCCAAAAAGCAGGACGGCGCTCTGGAAATACAGATCACTGAGAAGAAGGAGAGGGTCCGCCAGGATCTGGGGACAGCCTCTCAGTCCACAGGCTCGAAAGTAAAGCACGTGCTCTCCATCGTGGGCATTGTGGCCATCGTCATCGTGGTGGCAGTTGTGGGCGTCATAGTCGGCATAAAGCTGAAAAACAGGTTTTATTAAAAACACGGGCACTTGCTTGGCAGGTGCCCTTTTTGCAGGAGGCGGCGGATATGGGCATATTCACAGAGGAACTGCGGCAGATGGCAGGGACCTACGGCAGATATTTTGCAGCCGGGACCTTTTTTGACACAGGCAGAGAACTCAGGCTTAACGGCAGGGTCCGCAGAGCGCTTTCACCTGATGAGGAGAGCCTGGAGCGGTTTCGGGAGATCTACAAAAAGGCCGGCTCCCCTGAGACTTTCGAGCGCTGGTATTCCTCGGACCTGGCTGTCTACAGCGCCGGTCCGGAGGCCGCCATTCAGGCAGTTTCGGACTTTGTATCCAAGCGGAACGGCAGGCGGACAGACCTCAGACTTGGGGGCATAGGGGCTTGTCTTGCTGAGGGAGTGGGGATAGCCGAGCCGGTGAACACTCTATTTCTGTACAAGATAACGGACAGTTCAGAACGTGTCTATCTGCTGCTGACTGCCGGGCTTTCCATGCTGGAGGTCTGCGAAGATGAACTGAAAGCTGCGGGACTTTTCGATGGCGGGCTATTTGACAGCCAAGGCGTTTCGGTGGACTGCGGCAAGCTTGACGCACTCATAACAGCCCTGGCAGGCCGGTATTTTAAAGAAGAGTACAAAAAAGAGGACATTATTGACGGCACTGACATCCTGCCTATGGTCAGGGACTATCCTGACTACCTGATAAGAGATTTCCGGCCAGCAGAGCAGAAACTGACCGGTCGGGAGGACCGTCGCATAGCAATGCTCATCTGCATACAAAAATGAAAACAGCCATTTTCCAGCATCAAGGAAAATGGCTGTTTTTTTATTACAGATCAGAATTTCATCTGGTCCGGATCCTCCAGATCCTTATCAAGGCAGCCAGCCACCGGAATGGTCTTGCTGCGGAACTTGCCAAGACCGGCGGCAGCCTCGCCGCTGACGATGTATGCCTTGCTGACAGCGGCATTTTTGCCTTTGAGGGTCATGACCTGAACGCCCTGAGTGTTTCGGGTCGTCTTAGGCAGCAGCAGCGCAGTATCGAACATCATCGCCCTGCCGTTGGTGGTCCTGAGCATGATATTCACATTGTCCGTGAGCTTGAAAATGGCCACCAGCTTTGACTTTTCGCAGTAGGCGTTGGCCAGCTTTTTGCGGTTGGTCTTAGTCTCATAGACGTTCAGCGGCACTTTTGCGCACTTGCCGTTCTCATAAACGAAAAGCAGATGGCCTGAATAATCCACAGTCTCCACCATGGCGGTAAAGCCCTCGCCGTTCTCAAAGCTCAGCACAGCGGGTATAAAGTCCCCCAGGTCGCTGGCCTTGGTGTTCTTGAACTGGCTGGCTCTGGACTTATAGACCGACGCCTTGTCTGAGAAGAACAAAAGCTCAGTGCGGTTGGTAGTCTCAGTCTGTGCTATCATACGGTCCCCTTCCTTGAGTTTCTGGTCACTGGCCATTCTCAGGGACTGGGCTGTACACTTCTTGAAGTATCCGCTCTCGGTCATGAACAGAGTGCAGGGATAGTCCTCTATCTCTTCCTCTTCTTCGACCTCTTCAATGTCGCCGGGATAGAAGAACTTCGTCTTTCTCTCCTGACCGTACTTCTTCTTGACCTCCTTCAGCTCGCTGATGATAAGGTCCTTTATGCGCTTGTCACTGCCAAGGATATCCTCCAGCTCGGCTATCTCCTTCTCCAGCTTTTCAGTCTCGGCGGTCCTTTTGAGGATATACTCACGGTTCAGATGTCTGAGCTTTATCTCAGCCACATACTCCGCCTGTATCTCATCTATGCCGAAACCGATCATCAGGTTCGGTACGACCTCGCTCTCTTCCTCAGTTTCCCTGATGATCGCAATAGCCTTATCTATATCGAGCAGTATCTTTCCTAAGCCCTTTAAAAGGTGAAGCTTTTCTTTCTTCTTCTCCAGATCGAACCTGACTCTCCTGCGCACACAGTCCATGCGGAAGGCGGTCCATTCCCTCAGTATCTCATATACGCCCATGACCTTAGGATACCCGTGGACAAGGATATTGAAATTGCACGAATAGCTGTCCTGAAGGGGGGTGAGCTTATAGAGCTTCTGCATGAGCTTGTCAGGGTCAACGCCCTTTTTGATGTCTATGCCTATCTGAAGACCGTCTAAGTCCGTTTCGTCACGGAGATAAGATATCTCCTTTATTTTACCCGCCTTTATCAGCGCCACTATCTTCTCAATGATCGCCTCGATGGTGGTAGTTGCGGGTATCTCAGTGATCTCTATGCACTTTTCTTCCTTATTGAACCTATACTTCGCCCTGAGCTTGATGGAACCCCTGCCGGTGCGGTAGATCTTATCCAGCTCGTCCTCGTCATACAGCAGAAAACCCCCTCCCGGGAAATCCGGTCCCTTCAGGGTATCTATAGCGTTGGCCTGAGGGTCCTTCATGAGAGCTATGGACGTGTCGCAGACCTCCCCAAGATTAAAGGGACACACTGCCGATGCCATGGAAACGCCTATGCCCACGTTGGCATTGACCAGTATGCTCGGAAAGGTCGCAGGGAACAGGGTCGGCTCGGTCATGGTGTTGTCGTAGTTCGGCACGAAATCCACCGTTTCCTTGTCTATATCCCTGAAAAGTTCCTCGCAGATAGGCTCAAGCTTCGCCTCGGTATAACGTGAGGCTGCGTAAGCCATGTCTCTTGAATAGGCCTTGCCGAAGTTGCCCTTGCTCTGGACATAGGGGTGAAGAAGTGCCTCGTTGCCCCTGGAAAGTCTTACCAGAGTCTCATATATAGCCCCATCGCCGTGGGGGTTCAGTTTCATGGTGGCGCCCACGATATTGGCGCACTTGGTCAGCTTGCCAGTCAGCAGGCCCATTTTATACATGGTGTAAAGAAGCTTTCTGTGAGACGGTTTGAACCCGTCTATCTCGGGGAATGCTCTGGAGACTATGACGCTCATAGCATAAGGCATATAGTTTTTCTCCAGAGTCTGCGTTATCGGCTCCTCCACCACCAGCCCTGCGCCCTCGATGTAAGCGTCCATCTTAGGCTCGGCCGTTTTCTTTTTTGGCTCGGACTTTTTCTTTGCCATTCTATCTTTCCTTTCAGTTCAAACCCGGCGCACACAGGAATGTGCCTGAGTTTTTTATTGCGTTTTTATCAAGATATATCCGCCATATCCAGGTAGTCGGCGCCGTTGTTGGTTATGAATTCCTTACGGCCCGCAAGATCGTCGCCAAGGAGCATATCGAACATCCACTGGGTCATCTCGATATCGTCAGGGTTCACCTTGATGAGTCTTCTGGTAGCCGGGTTCATGGTGGTAAGGCTCATCATATCAGCCTCGTTCTCGCCAAGTCCCTTGGAGCGCTGGAGGGTGAACGGCTTTTTGCCTATCATTTTCAGTATCTTGTCCTTCTCCGGCTCGTCATAGGCAAAATAAGTCTTATCCTTGGTGGTTATCTCGAAAAGCGGCGATTCTGCGATGTAAACATAGCCCTTGTCGATAAGGGTAGGAGTCAGCCTGTAAAGCATGGTAAGGATAAGGGTCCTTATCTGGAAACCGTCCACATCGGCATCGGTGCAGATAACTATCTTGTTCCAGCGCAGATTTTCCAGATTGAACTGGCTCAGATCCTTCTTCTTACCTGTGTTTACCTCAACCCCGCAGCCCAATACCTTGATAAGGTCGGTGATTATCTCATTTTTGAATATCTTGTCATAGTCCGCTTTGAGACAGTTGAGTATCTTGCCCCTTACCGGTATCACCGCCTGGAACTCAGCGTCCCTGGCAAGCTTTACCGAACCGAGGGCCGAGTCGCCCTCCACGATGTATAGCTCTCTGCGGGAAAGGTCCTTGGAGCGGCAGTCTACGAATTTCTGCACCTGATTTGAAAGGTCGATGGTGCCCTGGAGCTTTTTCTTGATATTGAGCCTGGAGCTCTCGGCGCTCTCTCTGGAGCGCTTGTTGACCAGTACCTGCTCGGCGATCTTCAGGGCCTCGTCAGGGTTCTCGATAAAGTATATCTCCAGATTGTGCTTTATAAACTCCGTCATGCACTCTCTGATAAACTTGTTTGTAATGGCCTTTTTGGTCTGGTTAGCATAGGAGGTCTGGGTCGAAAAAGAACTTGATACCAGCACCAGACAGTCCTCTATGTCCTGAAAGCTAATGGGCTTTTCGTTTTTCAGATACTTGTTGTTGTTTTTAAGATAAGCATTTATCTGTGACTGAAAGGCCGACTTCACCGCATCTGCCGGAGAACCGCCGTGCTCGAGGAAACTGGAATTATGGAAATACTCCAGCAGCTGGACCTTGTTTGAAAAAACAAAGGCCACGCCCAGCTTTACCTTGTATTCCTCCTTGTCCTCACGGTCACGTCCCCTCCTGTCACCGGTGAAGTACTGCACATTGGTCAGGGTATCCTCCCCGGCCAACTCCTTCACGTAGTCGGAAATGCCGTTCTCATAATAATAGGTCATCTCCTCAAAGGACATATTCTCCCTCTGTATCCTCAGCAGGAAAGTCACCCCGGGGTTGACCACCGCCTGCTTTTTCATTACGTCCTCTAAAAACTCACGGCCTATCTTTATATCAGTAAAAACGTCCAGATCAGGCTTCCATCGGGTGCGGGTGCCGGTCTGCCTTCGCCTGGTCTCTTCCTTTTTAAGGCCGCCCACGTTCTCGCCCTTCTCAAAATGCAGCTCATATCTGTAACCGTCACGGTATACCTCAACGTCCATATATTCCGACGCATACTGCGTAGCGCAGGCGCCCAGACCGTTAAGTCCCAGTGAAAAGGAATAGTTCTCCTCCGCATTGTTGTTGAACTTGCCGCCGGCGTATAGCTCGCAGTAGACCAGCTCCCAGTTATAGCGCTTTTCGGTCTGGTTATAATCCACCGGGCAGCCCCTGCCGCGGTCCTCTACTTCAATAGAATCATCACTGTAAAGGGTCACAGTGATCTTGTCCCCATGACCGTCTCTGGCCTCGTCTATGGAGTTTGAAAGTATCTCGAACACCGAATGGCGGCACCCCTCGATTCCGTCAGAGCCAAAGATGACCGCCGGCCTTTTGCGTACACGGTCCGCACCCTTGAGCATGGTTATATCGTCATTGCTGTATTCCTGTTTTTTTCTTGGTGACATCTGCATACCTCACATCATTGTATAAATAAAACATTTGTGCTTAAACAAGCTTATTTTCACAGACAAAGTTATTATATCACCTTTTTCCGGATTTGTAAAGGGTCATTTTGCCAAAATATATTATAGTCCAATATTTAGGACTTATTGACAAAGGACAGGTTTTTTGATATAATAAATACAGTACAGGATAGGAAACGGGGGAAGATGATGAACAGGAAAAGACTGATCGCAGCGGCCTTAACGGCGGCGCTGTGCCTGTGCGGCTGCTCAGAGAAAAGCAGCGCCGGCGACAGCAGCAGCCGTGTCACAAAGGACAGTATACTTAAAATAGACGGGACAGAGGTCCCCTTTGAAGATGGGGAGGAGGCTGTAGCGGATGCTCTGGGAGAAAGTTACTGCCAGTGGCTGGATTTTTCCTACCCTAAGGGGACAAAGTTTGAAAAAGTCGCCCTGAAGCTGGCTATGGTAGAGGAGCGTGAGGACGAGCACAGCACCATTTACAGCTACATCTTCAATGACAGTGAGGGAGATCTGAGCCTGCACGATATCGAATTTTTAGGCTATGAGGGTGTCGATATACCCATCGACTATCTTGAAAAGGAATACGGGGACTGCCTTATCACCGACTCAGTATCAGACTATGAATTGTTCGTGATAGACGGACACATCGCCGGACGGGGCAGCAGCGACGGAGATATCGACCTGATAATAGATATGTTCCGCTCAGAGGACAACAGGACTGAGGACGTTATCTTCACAGTCATCGACCGCCATGAATGATTTGACACAGCGGGCATTATGTGATATAATTATACGGTGAGATAATCAGCCGGCGGCGCAGCCTGACCGGACAATGAAAGGAAGTCATTTTATGGAAAAGAATATCACTGTGATAAAGGGCGACGGCATCGGGCCTGAGATAGTTGCGCAAGCTGTCAAAGTCCTTGACGCCGTATGTGAAAGGTTCGGTCACAAGTTCAATTATACCGACATTCTCATGGGCGGCTGTTCTATAGACGCCTGCGGGGTGCCGCTTACAGATGAGGCGGTCGCCACGGCAAAGGCTGCTGACGCCGTGCTTTTAGGCGCTATCGGCGGCAACACCTCCACCTCCCCCTGGTACAAGCTGGAGCCTAAGCTCAGACCTGAGGCAGGACTTCTGAAAATACGCAAGGAGCTGGGACTTTTCGCCAATCTGCGTCCGGCAGAGCTTTTTGAAGAGCTGAAATTCGCCTGCCCTCTGAGGAGCGACATAATTGAGGGCGGCTTTGACATGATGATAATGAGAGAGCTGACCGGCGGACTGTATTTCGGTGAGAGAAGGACCGAAGAGGTAAACGGCGTTATGACCGCTGTGGACACACTGACCTACAGCGAGGAGGAGATAAGGCGGATAGCTGTCAAGGGCTTTGACATCGCCATGAAGCGCCGCAAAAAAGTCACCAGCGTTGACAAGGCCAACGTTCTGGATTCCTCCAGGCTTTGGAGGAAGGTAGTCAACGAGGTGGCAAAGGATTATCCTGAGGTCGAGCTTGAGCATATGCTGGTGGACAACTGCGCCATGCAGCTGGTCCGTGACCCCAGGCAGTTCGATGTTATACTGACTGAGAATATGTTCGGTGATATACTTTCCGATGAGGCTGCTATGGTAAGCGGTTCTCTGGGTATGCTGGCCTCTGCATCGCTGAACGACACGAAGTTCGGCCTTTATGAGCCAAGCCACGGCTCCGCTCCGGACATTGCAGGTCAGGACAAGGCAAATCCCCTTGCCACTATCCTCTCCGCTTCCATGATGCTAAGATATTCTTTCGATATGGACCAGGAGGCCGACGCCATCGACAGCGCAGTCAAGGAGGTCCTGGCCCGGGGCTACCGCACCGGCGATATCATGTCGGAAGGCATGAAACAGGTGGGCTGCAAAGAGATGGGTTCTCTTGTTGCCGGCATCATCAAGGGCTGATAACACAAACAAATATAAACAGGCTCCGTAAAGCTTACGGAGCCTGAATTATTTATCCGACCTTAGCGCAGACCACTATGGGCGAACCGTAAAGGTCCTCTATTATGACGTCCCCTACGTTGACGGGCAGGGATACTTCTGCGGATTTTATCTTTTCAGTGACCTCGAAGATCTTGTCCTTGGGTATAGGCACCGCTGTCTTCACCGGGACCGGTCTGCCCTGGACAGAGATGACCGTAGTGGTCACTACCCTGGTGGGGGCAGTTATCTCGCTGACAGCGTAATCGGCCCCACGTTTGCAGGTGTTCCCCTCGACCTTCACGACCTTGTCTCCCTCCACCTCAACGGTCAGAGCACAGCCCATAGGGCAGCATATGCAGGTAAGCTCTTTTATCATCACGCTCACTCCCCTCTTATCTCAACGGTCATTTCGCCGGAAAGTCCCTCCAGCTTTTCCTTTTTGATGACCACGTCCTGCATCTCGCTGGGGACCAGTATCCTGCTCCGGCGCCTGAAGACCTCGCTGCCGCCGCAGGTCATCACTATGGAGCTGTTCCTGAACACTCCGGTCACTCTGAACCTGATGTGTACCTCCTGCTCCACATTGGTGACGTCAACTGTGCCCGGTACGGTATACCTCACGCCGTTTCCCGGTATCAGCTTTATCTGTTCCCCTCCTGTCCTGCGTCCGTTTTTCACAAAGTCCGCCGCCGCTGCGCCGGCACGGGCAGATTCCTCCGATACGAAATCGACCAGGTCATGGACATGGAGAACGTTGCCGCAGGCGAAAACGCCTTCGATGCTCGTCTCCAGGCTCTCGTTCACCACAGCGCCGCCGGTCCTCGGATCTATGACCACGCCGCAGCTGCGGGAAAGCTCGTTTTCGGGCAGAAGTCCGCAGCTCAGCAGGAGAGTGTCACACTCGAAATACTCCTCCGTTCCCTCTATGGGAACATTTTTGCTGTCCACCGCAGCCACATAAACGCCCTCCAGCTTATCCTTCCCTCTTATGTCCACCACTGTGTGACTGAGCATCAGGGGGATATCATAGTCCTCCAGACACTGGACGATATTCCTTTTCAGACCGCTTGAATAAGGCATCAGCTCCACAACGGCCTTTACCTTTGCGCCCTCCAGGGTCATTCTTCTTGCCATGATAAGCCCGATATCGCCGGAGCCAAGTATGACCACGCTTCTCCCCGGAACAACGCCCTCGATGTTCACCAGCTTCTGGGCGGTGCCTGCGGTATAGACTCCCTTAGGTCTGAAACCGGGGATATTCAGCGCCCCACGGGGCCTTTCCCTGCACCCCATGGCCAGCACCACTGCACCGGCCTTCACCGTCTCGACTCCCCTGCCGGGACTGATGATAGTGACCTCACGCTTGTCGTTTATATCCAGCACCATGGTCCCTGTCTCATACGGTATGCCAAGCTCATCGACCTTAACAGCATATCTGTAGGCATATTCCGGACCCGTCAGCTCCTCCTTGAAGGTATGAAGGCCGAAACCGTTGTGTATGCACTGATTAAGTATGCCGCCCAGACTATGGTCCCTCTCAAAGATGACCACATTTTCAAGGCCCTTTTCCCTGGCAGCTATTGCCGCCGCCATTCCCGCAGGGCCGCCGCCTACTATCACAAGGTCAAACTCACGCATCGCCTTCACCTCCCTTGCCGTTCTCATAGCAGCCGTTCTTTCTGACCTCGCCTATGCCGATGCCCAGCTTTTCTGCGATAAGTGCCATGGTCCTTGGTGAACAGAATCCGGCCTGGCATCTGCCCATGCCTGCTCTGGTCCTTCTCTTGACACCGTCAAGGGTGGTTGCGCCAAGTGGCCGGTCGATGCTGTCAAGTATCTCCCCCTCGGTAACAGTCTCGCACCGGCAGACTATACTGCCGTAAGCCGGCTCCCTCCTGATAAGTTCGTTCTGCTCCTCAGGGCTGAGCCTGGAAAATCTCACCACGCCCCTGCGCTCGCTTATAAAGTTCTCCTTAGGCTCCAGGGGCAGTATGGTACCAACGATATCCCTGAGATACTCAGCGATGGCCGGTGCGCTGGTAAGTCCCGGCGACTCGATGCCGACTGCGTCGATAAAGCCCGGCACCTCAGTTTCTTCTATAATGAAATCATGGGTATCCCCCACGGCTCTCAGTCCGCTGAAGCTGGTTATTACTTTATTGAAAGGCAGGTCCTTTACCGAAAGCGCTCCCTTGGCCCTGACCTCTTCAAGGCCTTTGCGGGTAGTAGATGTGTCCTCTTTGTCTTCGATATTATCCGCAGTGGGGCCGACCAGCAGATTGCCGTGGACCGTAGGTGTTACCAGTATACCCTTGCCCATTCTGGTAGGCAGCTGGAAAACAGTATGGCTGACCTTGCCGCCCACCTCTCTGTCCATAAGCAGATACTCACCTCTCCTTGGGGTGATCGTCATGGGTCTTTCGCTTACCATGCCGTGTATCTTATCTGCATAGACTCCTGCCGCATTTATAACGACCTTAGTCTCTATAAGGCCCTTGTCGGTCTTTACTCCAAAGGTCCCCTCAGGGGTCTTTTCTATGGATATAACTTTCTCAGAGAGCCTGAACTCTGCTCCGTTAGCGTAAGCGTTCTCCGCAAAAGCCAAGGTCATCTCGAAGGGACAGACTATCCCGGAGGTGGGGGCATAAAGTGCATAGGCCACCTCATCGCTCAGCTCCGGCTCCATCTCCCTGGCCTTATCGCCGGAGACTATCTCCAGTCCCTTGACACCGTTGTCGATGCCCCTCTGTTTAAGCTCCTCCAGCTGCGGCAGCTGTTCCTTGTCAAAGCAAAGGACCAGAGCGCCGTTCATAGCAAAGTCGAAATCCAGCAGCTTTGAAAGCTCCGGGATCATCTGGTTGCCTCTGACGTTGAGTTTTGCTTTCAGACTGCCGGTCACTGCGTCAAAGCCGGCATGGACTATGGCGCTGTTTGCCTTACTGGTCCCCTCGCAAACATCGCTCTCCTTTTCCAGAACGCAGACACTGAGCTGATACTTTGAAAGCTCCCTGGCGGCAGCGCAGCCCGTTACGCCGGCGCCTATAATGAGTACATCATACATTTTCCTATCACCTTCATTCCAATTGTTGAAATTCAATAAAAAGTAATTGAATTTACCTTAAATTATATCACTTTAGTCCCCTATTGTCAAGGGCCAAAAAGCTTTCCTGCTATGAAAAAGCCCGGAGGAGAAACCTACCCTTTCTCCTCCGGACAAAATATTTTTCATGCCTCAGGCAGCATACCTATCAGCTTTCTGTAATTATATTCGCCGCTGTCATAATAGTAATAGGAACCGGGGTCGCTGGCTCTGATATGGATATTATGCGCCCACACCAGGGAGTATTCCCCCCCGTCGCCGTCGGTATAATAAACATAGTCCGCAAAGTTATCCAGGTCTTCCATCTCCCTGGTAGTCCTGCACCAGTAGAAATGTTTTTTACTGTAGATAAGGTCCTGCTTGTCTGCCAGAAGGCTCTGAACGAAATCTGTCTGCTCTTCAAGAGAATAATCGTCCCAGGTAGGGTCGATCTCATACCATATGCCGTCCAGTCTGGCCAGGTCCCAGGTATGGCAGGCCTCTATCTTCGAGGCAGCCTCCACAGTCTCCTCATATTCCTCCCCGGAGGCCACGCCGCCCTCTAAAGGCAGGCACATTATCCCAAGGCGTTTCAAAAGATAAGAATATGCGTCCGCATAGCCCTCGCAGACGGCTGCATTCTTCGTAACGCCGTTGCTGACTAAGGCCCCGTAGCAGCTCTGGGCATAGCTTATCCCGTTCTTTGTCAGGCCAGGGTCTTCATAAGTCACCAGGTCGATGAGCTTGTCATGTACCCTCAGCGCCACTTCGTATTCGCTGCCGCTAAGGTCGATGTCCGCAAGGAATGCGTCCGCCGCCGTTTCCAGCTCCTCTATCTCCTTATCTATGCCCTCCAGATCGCCGGCGGAATAGATATAAAGCTCATAGCAGCCGTCCTTAGGCTCAGTGGAAACATAGTTCCAGGAAAGCTGTGCGCCGAATTCGTCATATCTGAAATACTCCGGGTGGTCGTCCATAACGGCGGCGTATACAAAATAAAAATCGTCGCTGAAATCCCAGATAAGGCTGTCCGGCACCGTTATAAAGGTCTTATAGTCCGCAGTTTCGGCCTTATACAGCGAATTGAGCATAGCATCATATATCTTGCGGTGGAACTCGTCAAGCTGACAGTAATAATACTCCATGGTGTCAAGCTCCGTCCTCTTCCCCTTATCGGAGCTATCTATCCTGACCGGCTCGGTAAGCTCCGGCCGTTTCACGGCTTTTATCGGAACAAAGTCCGAGGGCTTTTCCTCAGGCGGAGCCGAGGTAGTCGTGGTGGCCGCAGTAGTTGTGGTAGTTACAGCTGCCGAAGATGCGGCGGTCGTATTTTTTTCTGTCTCTGTCACCGGCTCAGGGGCATTGGTGGTCGTGGTGAACAGCCAGGTGGCCTTCTCCTTTGTCTCAGGTACAGGCTGTTCGGAGCTGTCATTATCCTCCGGACTGCTGCTGCCTGTCAAAGCATTTGAGCAGCCGCACAATAACATCAGGACAGCTGACAATCCCACAAGAAGCTGTTTTCTCATACTATCCTCCTACCTGGCCACAAGCGTGCCTTTTCCGATCTCGGAGAAGTCCCCCGAAAGATGGGCGATGTCTCCGTAGCTGTGAAGTCTGAAATTCACTGTTCCCCCGAAACGGTCATCGGTGCAGAGCTGGGCTATGGCCGTAGGCTCACAGCTGAAGCTGTTGCATGAGAGCACCGGGGAAAGGTTCAGCAGTCTTGAGATCATCACGCAGCCGGCACCGAAATGACAATAGAGCGCAATGGTGCCATCAAAGCGCTTTCTGACCTCATATGCGCTGCCCCTGCGGACATAGCCGTATCCCTCCAGAAGCCCGTCAAGGCCATCATATATCATTTTTACCCGTTCTTCGATATCACTGTTCCTCATGCCCGGGTCAAAGCACCAGTTATCCAGGTCGTAATAGCCGTTTTCCTCCGCCCAGTACTTCGGCGGCATATCCCAGGTCTGGAGCCTTCCGGCCTTGCCGTACTCGAACTGCACATCGAACTCATGGAGCCAGCCAAGGGTCGTGAACTCCCTTCCAGCTTTCCTGACGGTCGCAGCGCAGGTCTCCTGCGCCCTGCCCATCGGCGAAGCGTAATAGGCCGCTATTTCCATGGGCGCTATCCTTTCCGCCAGAAGCTCCGCCTGCTCTCTGCCCCTCTCAGTAAGGCAGTCCTTTGCATAATCAGGTTCGCCGTGGCGAATTATAAGTATCCTCATATTATCTCCCCCTGTCTCTGCATACATAGACTTGTTTCTCTTATTATAACAGATACTTCACCGAAAGTCAATCGCAGGGCAATATCTCTCGAAAAAGCTCGAAAAAGTACGGAAAGCCACGATTTCTTTTCGTTGACAATCGGACCGGCTGATGGTATAATCAATAGTGGGCGAGCTATCTCTCATAGAGAAAGACAGCTCTTTTCACACAAAAACGCCTCGCCGGGGTCAGCGGCGGGGCGTTATGCTTTTTATCAGTCCTGTATATAGACGATACCTCTGAACCAGCTCATGTTCTCGCTGACGCTGTTGATACTGCGTGCCAGGACCTGTTTTTTCACAACGGTCAGACCTGACTTTGTATCATCGCAGATCACTTTGCCGCTGCTGTTCACTGTCTTCTGCTTATAGGGGTCGGCTATGGCGTAGCAGCCGTCGTAGTTATTTGACCCGTCACACTCCCCTGCTATCACCACATAGTGGGTATAGCTGTAGCTGGGAAGGAAATTAGCCGCCTTATCAGGGTCGGTACTGCTGTATCTTGAATTGAACCTTACCGCAGCGATGACCAGATGGCCCTGGCTGAGAGCCTTGTCGATCTTGTCGATGGTAGTGTTGTTTGGCTCGCAGTATCCCACACCCGGGTCGGCTACGGTCTTGCCCTCTCTGTCGGCATAGATCTCCAGCAGACGGCAGATCCCATTGTGGGTCGTGCCGGTATAGCCTGTCTCGCACCACCTGAAATCCTCTCTGTGATAATTGTAATTATGCCCGTAGAGGTCATTGGGATAGGTCCCCAGGGCTTCTGCCTTTGCATTTCCGTCCAGGAACACATCGGTAACGGTCGCATCGGTCTTCCCCAGGTCATAGACCACTGTCATGGCTATGCTGGCCGGCCCGCAGCTGAGTGAGGGGTCCTTGCCGGTCAGTGAAACGTCGTTTAGCTCCTCATCGAACTGAGATATCATACCTATGGGAAGAATGTGATTAAGGGGATTTGAAACGAATACCCCGTCCCTTATCTTGTCCTTCGGCACCCTGACGGTGCTGTTGCGATAGTAAAGCTCGTAAGTATCCTCATCCACCTGATAACCGTAATATAGATTATCATACATGACACCGCTGGTACGATCCGCATCATACTCTCTTGTATGCACAAGGCCCTCATAGTCCTCTTTAAGGACCAGATATGAAGGAGCGGACCTGGTCGAAGTGAAGCCGCTCTCGTCTGTTTCCTCACTGCTGTGCCGGTCGGACGTCAGGACCTCGCTGTTGATAATGGCTATGGTCCTGTCGATATCTATATAGTCCACTGCCCCGCTGCCGTCAACGTCAGCCGCCCATAGCCCGGTGCCGGACCTGCCTACAGTGCCGCTCAGTTTTTCCTCACCGTTTATCACAGATATGAGCTTTGAGATATCGAGATAGGTCACGTCTCCGTCTCCGTCCACATCGCCCTTTACATAGCTGCCCGATGCAGAAAGGGGCAGCAGCTCTGCCGAGGCCTTCATGACCGGCCCCGCAGCAGCGGCGGCAGCACATATGCCCACTGAAAGCGCACCCATCGAAAGGGTCCTCAGAATTCTTTTTATGTCCATCATACCACTCCTGTCATTTCTACTGTCCTTCAGCCTGTGATCTCATAGCCTGACTTAGCCAGAGCATCCAGCGCTCTTTCAAAATTTTCCTCCTTGACCAGAATATAGTCAGTGTTATAGGTGGAAACAGCAAATATGCCTATCTTTTCGCCGGCCAGTATCCCCGAGATGCGGGAAAGGATGCCTATGAGCGAGAATTCCAGCTGACCTGTTATGCGAAAGCCACGCCAGCCGCCGTCCCTGTGGGTGGTGTTCTCAGGGGTCTCCTGCGTGGGGCAGACCAGAGATATCTCCTCATCGGTCCTGCCAAGAAAACAAAATTCTCCCAGCCTGACGCCCTCCAGAGAAGTCAGCTTGCAGACTGTGAACTCCGGTCCTAATTTTTCCAGCTTCATTTTTTCACCGCCTGTTAACAAAATGTTAATCATGATTATACCATATTCCGTCCATATTGTCAAGCTCGGGCAGATACCTCTTACGGCTTACCTCCGAAGGCTGACAGATGACCGGACAGGGCCGGGCCGGGGCAGGATCATCGGAGCTTGGGATAAAAAACGGCCCCCGGGCTTTCCCAGGGGCCGATGTCTTTCACTGTGTTCAGAGCAGCTTATAATTCTTTATATAATGTGCGTTATAGGAATAAGGGCAGGTCTCCTGGTAGGTGTTGCATACAAAGAGCCAGTCGCCGCTGTCGCCGTAGTTATAGCTGTCGCAGACGTAAGTCTCTCCGTTTATATATACCTCGCACCAGAAATGCTGCCAGCCGCCGTTTGCTGTCCTCCCTCTGTAACCCTGGACAAGGGCCGCATCGTAGCCAAGATATGTCAGCATAGCGGTTATAGCGCCGTTATATTGCAGGCACTGTCCGGCTCTCCTGACAAAGGTAGCCTCCACATAGGACAGGCCGGCAATGGAGCCGTAGGACGGTCCGAGGACGCCGTTAGCGTAGGCGATGTTCCTGTTTATCCAGCGGATAGTATAGTTTACCTTCTCCGCATTGGTCCAGCCGGGCTTGAAATACTTGTCCGCAAAGGCCTGAAGGATAGCGATATCCTTTTCAGACAGATACACCGTACCTGTGGAATCCACGCTGCCCTGGGCGTTTACAGACTTAAACGAAGTCTTGCCGGGGGTGAGCTTAGCGGAGTTGAGCCTGTCGGCCTCCGGAGAGTATACGCCAGGGAACTGAGTAACGATAGACGGGTCGTCAGGAAGCTCATAGGCGGACTTTTTCGGAGTCTCTGGGGTGGTGACGCTCACGCTCTGTACAATATCAGAGCTGAACACATTCCTCTTGGAATCAAAGCAATAGGCATAAACATTAAAGGTGTAATCCTTACCGGCAGTAAGTCCTGTTACCTTATACTGCGTCGCACCGGAGGACTGAACGCTGACTGTTTTCCAGCTGGCTTCCTCCTCGGCCTTGTAACGGATAACGTAGCCCGAGGCGCTGAGTTTCTGCCATTTGACCGTTACCGCATTCTCAGTGACCTCTGGCGCAGTGAGCCTGACACAAGAGGGCTTGGTGGTGGTCATAAGCGTTGCGCTGGGGTCGCTGACTATCTCCGAGGAACCCTTGTCGTTGAAAGCCGCTACATAGTAGCCGTAGGACCTGCCGGAGGCAAGGTCAGAATTGATATACTCTGTGGTGTTTGCAGAAAGCTTTGCCAGCTTTGTCCAGGTACTGCCGGAAACACGCCTGTAGACATAGTAACCGGTGGCCCCTGTGACCTTTGACCAGCTTATGCGCACGTCAGAGGTCGAATTATCGTAGGCGGTGTTTATCTCCGGCGCCGAAAGCGACGTTACCTGTGCGGCGGGAGCAGTCTCCTCATCAGCGTAGGCGGTGATGCCTGCGCCGCTTGCTAACATGACTGCGGCCGAAAGCACGGCGGCAGCTCTTGAACGAATATCCATGATATGATCCCCTCCAAATAGGTCTTAGTTACGGTCCGCATCCAAACGGACTGATGCTCATGTCCTGCTGTCTCTTACCATGGTCTGCGGCTCTTCTGCCCGGCGGCGTTTCTCTGTTTCTGCCGTTTTCCGTGACTGAGCCTGTCTTATATCATGGTATTATACTACTTTTTCCCGTTTTTGTCAACCTTTTGACAAAGAAGTGCGCCAGAATTTTGATGACAGATCCTGCTCTGTATGAGTTGGATAATAGAAATAATAAGCCCCGGAGCACTGCTCCGGGGCTGTATTTCTATATGAGCGGTCTGCGATCCACAGTACGCTTTTTACTCAGCTGTTACTTTCAGCTCGCCGTCCTCAGCGGTAACACTGACGGTCCTGACCATGCCTTCGCCCTTTTCAACGATAAGCTCTGCCAGCCTGTCCTCGATATCGCTCCTGATGACACGCCTGATGTCCCTGGCACCGAGCTTTTGCCCGTGGGACTTCTTAGCGATGAGTTTCTGCGCTGCCTCGTCATAGAACAGCGTGATGCCCTTTTCGCCAAGTGGCTGTTTCATCTCGTCGAGCATAAGTCCGGCTATGCGGGCATAGTCCTCCTCGGTGAGGTTATTGAAGACCACGACCTCGTCTATCCTGCCCAGGAACTCCGGCCTCAGGAAGTCTCTGAGAGCCTTCATGGCCTTGTCCTTGGCGATCTCATTATCGGTCTTGTTGAAGCCTACGCCGGTATCCTTGTCGTTGGAGCCTGCGTTGGAGGTCATGACTATCACTGTGTTCTCAAAGGACACGCTCCTGCCCTGAGAATCGTTTATCCTGCCTTCGTCAAGTATCTGTAGCAGGATATTCATAACGTCCGGATGGGCCTTTTCTATCTCATCGAAAAGCACCACGCTGTAGGGCCTGCGCCTTACCTTCTCGGTAAGCTGACCGGCCTCGTCAAAGCCCACGTATCCCGGAGGAGAACCGATGAGCTTTGATACGCTGTGCCTTTCCATATACTCCGACATATCCACTCTGATAAGCGGCTCTGTGGCATCAAAAAGCGTTTCTCCCAGGACCTTCACCAGCTCCGTCTTTCCCACGCCCGTGGGTCCCACGAAGATGAACGACGCCGGCCTTCTCCTCTTGCTGAGCTGCACCCTGGTCCGCTTTATGGCCTTGGCTACCTTATCCACTGCCTCATCCTGGCCTATGACCCTGGCTGCCAGAGCATCCCTGAGATTTTTGATCTTCTCATATTCGCTCTCGGCGATCTTATTGGCGGGTATGCCCGTCCACAGCTCGATGACCTTTGAAAGGTCAGCGTCAGTGACCCTTACCTCCGCCAGCTTTGCCTCAGCGTCCTCAAAAAGTTTCTCGCTCTTTAACAGCTCCGCCTTGTCCTTGGCGATCTCCTCATAATTCGGCTCGCTGCTGCTTTCGCTCTGCTCTATCTTTGCCCTGAGGTTTTCGATCTGCTCTTTCAGCTTGTCGTATTCTCTTATCTCAGGGGATCTGATGCTCGTCACAGCACAGCTCTCGTCCAGAAGATCTATGGCCTTGTCAGGCAGGAACCTGTCGTTGATATACCTCTCCGACAGCACCGCACACTTCCTGAGTCCCTCGTCATCAATGTGTACCCTGTGATAATCCTCATAATATTTCTTTATGCCCTGCAATACCGTGAAAGTCTCCTCCACCGTAGGCTCTCCGACCGTCACAGGCTGAAAGCGCCTTTCCAAAGCAGAATCCTTCTCGATATACTTTCTGTACTCCTTGAAGGTAGTGGCGCCGATGACCTGTATCTCGCCCCTGGAAAGGGAGGGCTTTAAGATATTCGCCGCATTCATCGACCCCTCGGAATCGCCGGTACCTACAAGAGTGTGGACCTCGTCGATGAACAGGATTATATTGCCCTCATTCTTGACCTCTTCCACCAGGCCCTTGCAGCGGCTCTCGAACTGTCCTCTGAACTGGGTGCCTGCCACCAGCGCCGTCAGGTCAAGCAGATAGACCTCCTTGCCGATAAGGTGGAACGGCACGTCCCCTGCCACTATCTTTTCAGCTATACCCTCTGCTATAGCGGTCTTGCCTACGCCGGGTTCGCCTATGAGACAGGGATTGTTTTTCTGCCTTCTTGACAGTATGTGCATCGCACGGGAGATCTCTCTCTCCCTGCCTATGATGTTATCCAGCTGACCGTCCCTGGCTTTCTGGGTAAGGTTGGTGCAGTAATTATTCAGGAATTTCAGCTTTTTCTTAGATCCGGCAGCGCCCTCTCTGGGGCCCTGCTGCTCGCTGCGGCGCTCAGTCCTGGGCCTTTGCTGATTGCCGGGATCACTGGCGCTGTTCTTATTGCCCCCGAGGCTGTTCATCAGGCCGTTGGCCATATCGCCTATCCCGCCGAAGAGATTTGACAGAAAATCAGGCATAGTGCCGTTCCCGCCCATCTCAAAATTGTCTCCGAAGTCCTCAAAGGTCTCGTCCATAGCGTCGATATCCTCATCGGACAGACCCATATTCTTTATATAATCCTCCACCTGGGGTATCTTCATCTCCCTGGCACACCTCAGGCACAGTCCCCGGTTCTTCACCCCTGCTGAGGGGTCGTTGGGGTCTGTGGCCGAAACGAAGACCACAGCGGGCCGTTTGCCGCATCTTGAACACTTTATCATAGCTACTGCTCCTTTCTAAAACAAGGTCTGAGCCGCCGGGCGGCGCTCACCTATAGAAAAAATCAAAAAAATATCTGAAAAGATAGGTCCTGCTGCTGACGCCTGAATTGAACACCGTCAGGCTGTCCTTAGTGGCGCTGACCATAGTGCTGAGTATAAATGCCCCCAGAGCACAGTAGAGCAGCCCCTTGGCGGCCCCAAGGGCCAGTCCCCCGAAACGGTCCGCCGCTTTCAGTTCAGGTATCAGGTCGAATACTCCCGATATGAATACAATGAGTTTCAGCACCAGAGCTGCGCCGATAAAGCAGACTGCGAAAAGCCCCGTCCTTATTACTCCTATCAGGACCCTCTTGACCGTCTTCTCGGCAATGTACTCCGCCGCCTCGGACCTGCTGCCGGTCAGGGCTTTTTTAAAGCAGCTTTTCAGCTCCTCAGCATTGAAATTCACGCTGCCCACATATTTATCCAGTCCGGCGTTTTTCAGCTCCTCATTTATATCCTCTTTAAGACCGCTGCCGAAATAATTGTCTAGCCTTTCCCTGACGGCCGTTACCGTCTCTATGTCGCCGCCGCTCTCTGCCACAAGGTCGCTCAGGTTCCGGCTAAGGTCACCTTCCTTTTCGGCGGCCCGTTTTATATCGCCTGTTTCCGGCAGTATCGGCAGTCCCTGCTCGCTCAGGAGCTGTCTCACCGAGCCGGCCACGTCCACATCTGCCATGGCCTTCTCTATCCTCGTATTCACATCCTTCTCAAAATACCTTACATAGACCGGCTCTGCCAGCATATTTGAGCCCCACAGCGCCACTCCTGCGGCCACCGCCGTGGAGACCATGCCCACCAGATACTTCACAAAGCCCTTGACATAGCCCACTATGCAGGTCACTATTATTATGACCACCACAGCGCAGTCTAAAAATAATGCCATTTCGTTCCTCCGTGTCTGTTATTCCCTGTTCACGCTTTTGTAGAAAAGCTTATCTTATTTATCTCTTTAAAATCTTCAAAATATATATTGTCGCCAAAATACACAAAATCAGTATAATTGCCCGTCAGGTCTGCGGTGGCCAGCAGGTCACCCGAAAAATCGTAGCAGTTCACAGACCGCTTTTTCAGGAACACCACCTTCGAGTCATAAACGTGGACCCTTACAGGCGAGCCGTCAGCAGAATCAATGACTTTATCCGGCTCCGCACTGTCCGAGCCGGAGCTGAACAGCACCAGTCTTGAGGACTTCCGCTGTACTCCCCCGAAGACCAGTGCGGCGCCCTTGCTGTCAAGGGCATAGTCCACCAGGGTGGAGGGATAATCGTATCTTAGCACGATGTTCCCGGCGCTGTCCAGTTTCAGAAAAGCAGTGTCCCCTGCCACCAGGAACTCGCCGCTGTCAGTCTCGCAGGCTTTCAGCGCTATCACAGGCAGGTCGGTGTTCTTCACAAGCTCGGCGCTCTGGTCAAACCTGAAATACCTCATGGCTGATCTGAGCGCTCCGTCCTTTCCGGCGAAGGTAGTCACATAGCAGCCATCGCCGTCATCGGTGAAGGTCACGCTTAGCATATCTGCGTTTGAGGACCACTTGAATATCTCCCTGCCGTTCTGATCGAAGATATACAGTATCCCCGCATATCTCTCGTCCTTGGTTATCACAGCGATATTGTTGTTTGACGCTATCTCGGCCATGATTATGTTATTGCTGGTGGTCTTTGTGAACAGCTGGCTCTGCCTGTTGACTACCATCAGGGAGGAGCCGCCCTTGTCATAGATGAGCATTCTCTTCTCCGAAGCCTTCAGCACCGGGTCTGCGTAATTATGGCTGAACGACTTGGTGACTGCCCCGTCCTCATTGTATATCTTCAGCTGGTTCTTATCGAGTTTCAGCAGGTAGCTGCCGATATTGGTCACTCCCTTTACCGACCCCTCCCCCAGCTCTATGGGGAAGTTGCCCTGCTTGACCGTGCCGTCGTTGACTACGGTCTTCTGGGGTTTATCAAGTATCCCCTCCAGCTTAGGCACCCATATCTCCTTCGTGATATAAACTATCAGTGCAAACAGCACCAGCACCAGAAAGATGATAAGGTTTTTCAGCCTTTTTTTCAGCTTTTCCCTTCTTCTTGCCGCCCTGATATCCTCGGGCCTGGGCCTCGAAGGACGGCGGCCTCCGTTGGTGGCCTTGATGTGAGCTCTTTCGCCGCTGTTGGGCCGCCTTTTACCGTTTTCCTGACCTTTGCCCTGGGGCGGCCTCTGCCTGTGATGCTTTTCAGTCCCGGCTGTCTTCTCCTCCTCAGTCTTTTTTTCCTCCGGACTGTCCTTGGCCTTTTCGCCGGCGGGCTTTTTTTCACCCTCCCTGCGCTCCTGTCTCTCCTGAGGGGGACGGCGTTTTTTCTTGGGTCTTGGCGCAGTTTCCTGCTTTTGCTCTGTTTTCTTCTCCTCAGGGACTTGTTCAGCCAGTACATCTTCCCCGGACGTCTTTTCCTCAGGCAGCTTTTCGGCAGGCTCTTTCTTTTCCTCCTGCGTTTGCTCAGGGACTTCCTGCGAAACAGGCTCCTGCTCCTCCTCCGGCACGGTCTTTTCTATCTTCTTATTATCCTCGTTTTCCTTGCTTTTATCACTCAACGGTCTCATATCCCCATTCGATCATAGTAGACTTTGTTCAGGTAAAGGCCCTGAGGCGGGACGGTCTTTCCGGCTCTTTTCCTGTCTCTGGAGAGCAGTATCTCCCCCAGGTCCTCCTGAGCTATCTTGCCCTCGTTTACGAAAAGCAGCGTCCCCACCATAATCCTGACCATATTATACAAAAATCCGCTGCCGCAGACAGTAAAGATGACCTTATCTCCCTCACGGCGTACATTGAATCTATAGATAGTCCTGACAGTATTTTCCTTATCGCAGGCTGTCGAGCAGAACGCCTTGAAATCATGGGTCCCCACGAAGGCCTGAGCCGCCCGGTCCAGCTCTTGTTCATTGATGTGAAAGGTACTGCGAAAGGCTGTATCGGCGCTGAAAGGGTCCTTTATCCTGCTGTTGTGGACGATGTACTCATACTCCTTGCCCTTGCAGCAGTACCTGGCGTGGAAATCCTCTCCGGTCTCTTCGGAGCCTAAAACGCTGATATCGTCCGGCAGCCTGGAATTGAGTCCCAGCTGAAGGCCACGGCAGCTTATGGTCGAATCCAGCCCGAAGCTCAGCACATACTCCCTGGCATGGACCCCGGCGTCTGTCCTCGAACAGCCCTGCACCACGACTCTCTCTCCTGTGAGCTTATACAGAGCCTCCTCGAAGACCTCCTGGACCGCCAGAGCATTGCTCTGCCTCTGCCAGCCATGGTAAGCGCTCCCCCTGTAGGCTATGGTAAGCTTGAAATATCTCATATTATATAACTATATCAGCTCTTTGTCAAGCTTTATCCTTCCGACGTCGCTTATACGGCGTATAACGACTTCGTTGGCCTTCTTGCCGTAAATGGTCAGCATTATCCAGTCGGCGTCAACGTCGATCACCCGGCACCTTACATCGCTGAAATCCAGCTGCATGGTACATTCCTGCCCTATGAGCTTTTGCAGTACTCTCGACTCTCTGCCTCCGGTCCTCCTGGTCAGCTCCTCGATACGGCTGTCCTGCTCCATGTCCTTTATCATTCCCATAAATGTTTCCTCCCTTTTTATTTCATTCCTTAGCTTTATTTCTTCATCAGAATATTCACGGCAATGACCGATGCCAGAAATGCAGCTGTGAACAGCGACCCGTATAGGTCGATCATGCTCAGTTTCAGCTGTTTCATCCTGGTCCTGCCCTCGCCGCCGTGATAGCACCGGCATTCCATCGCAAGGGCCAGCTCCTCCGCATGGCGGAAGGAGGCCACGAACAGCGGGATAAGTATCGGCACCATAGCCTTAGCCTTCTGGATGAGCGATCCTGTTTCCATATCCGCTCCCCTGGCCTTCTGGGCAGACATTATCTTATCGGTCTCCTCTATCAGGGTGGGTATGAACCTGAGGGCTATGGTCATCATCATAGCCAGCTCATGGACCGGCACCTTTATCTTTTTCAGCGGACTGAGAAGTCTCTCGATAGCGTCCGTCAGGTCGATGGGCGAGGTGGTGTAGGTCAGCAGCGAAGTGCCGCAGATAAGGCAGATTATCCTTATGACCATGAACACCGAGGTATCAATGCCCTGGTCGGTGATCTTTATGAACCTCCACTGCCACAGCAGCTCTCCGGAGCGTATAAAAAACAAATTCAGCAGCGCCGTGAAGATTATCAGCGGGATTATTGGCTTTAAGCTTTTCCCCATCATTTTCAGCGGTATCTTCGAGATGAGGAACGTCACCAACGTAAAAAGGATCCCCACCGCCAGAGCGGCTATGTCTTTCGCTGCGAACAGCATGACTATGAATACCGCAGTAAGTATTATCTTTATCCTGGAGTCCATTCTGTGAAGAACGGAGCTGCCGGGAAAATATTGTCCTATAGTAATGTCCTTTATCAAAGGTCCCTTCACTTCCTTAATCGTCCCCGAAACGGGAGCAGGCTATTTTTTCAGTTTTTCCAGCAGCAGCCGGGCGGCATACTTCACCGTATAAACGTCCTCCCCGGTATCTATGCCCATTGCTCTGAGCCTCTCGAAAACTCTTGTTATCTGCGGCACAGCCAGGCCCATGGCCCTCAGCTCCTCGCTGCGGTGGAAGACCTTCGCCGTCTCATCATAGCAGAAAAGCTTAGCGTCGTTCATGACCAGTATCTTCTGCACGTTCCTTGCGATATCCTCCATGGAATGTGACACCAGCAGCACAGTATTTCCAGTCTCCTGATGGTATTCCTTTATCATTCCCAGTATATGCTCCCTGCCCTTGGGGTCCAGGCCGGAGGCCGGCTCGTCAAGGATCAGGACCTTAGGCTCCATAGCCATTACCCCTGCGATGGCCACACGCCTTTTCTGCCCTCCTGAAAGCTCAAAGGGCGACTTGGACATCAGGCTGTCGCCGATCCCCACCAGCCGGGCCGTTTCCTTTATCCTGCGGTCTATCTCGTCTTCATCAAGGCCCATGTTCTTAGGTCCGAAGGCGATGTCCTTATAGACAGTCTCCTCAAAAAGCTGATACTCCGGATACTGGAAAACCAGCCCCACCTTGAATCTTACAGGCCGCAGTTTAGCCTTATCGTCCCATAGCCTCTCGCCGTCTATCCAGACAGACCCTGAGGTCGGTTTCAAAAGCCCGTTGAAATGCTGTATGAGTGTGCTCTTGCCGGAGCCGGTGTGCCCGATGATACCGGCAAAGTCCCCGCTCTCTATCTCAAGGTCCACGCTGTCAACGGCTACCTTGCGAAAGGGCGTTCCCTCGCCGTAGACATATGTCAGCCCCTCGGTCTTGATAATTGCCAATGTTCCTACTCTCCTTATATTTTCAAAGCTTGATGCCCATTTCTCTCTTTACGTCACGGCTTATCCCGATAAGGGTCACAAGACCCCAGATCGGCACGAACAGCGACACCGCCTTCAGAAGATACTGCACTTTAGTGTACCTCACCCTGCTCCTCAGTCTGTAGAGCATGGTCCCTCCAAGGGCCAGTGAGGTGACTATCAGCAGAAAAGCCATCAGCCCCGCCGCCATGAAAAAGAACAGCAGAGGTGAGGCCGCCCCTATCATTATCACCGCATAGAGCAGCAGTCCCAGGCCAAGGGTGCAGACAAAAATGAATATAAAAAACGGGTTAAGGCTCAGCAGGATAGCTCCCGCTGCCGCCGCTGTCAGTACTATCCCCATCGCCAGGGCCGCCAGCACAGCTATCCTCCCCAGAGGATAGACCACCCACAGCAGCTTCAGCTGTCTCCTGGCACAGCTTATGTCATAGTCCTGATGCCCGTCCCAGCTTTCCCGGCTGATAGGCTCTTTGCATATCCTGTAAAGGATAACGAGCATCATGACCGCCACCGGCAGAGCCATCAGAGCGTTTATTATCAGCCCCGCAAGCCTGCCGCCGGAGAATTCCCTGAAGATAAAGTAAGCCTCCCTGCCCATCAGCACTCCGTGCAGACAGAGCAGCGCCGGTATCCCCACAAGATGCACCAGGCTCATTCCCATAGAGTTGCACTTGACCGCCTTAGTGATACCCAGCACCGCCGCCACGGCCATGAGCACAAGTACCGCCCACATCGCCCACATTCATCCATCACCCCGCTGTTGTTCTGTCACTCAGTCTTTCAGGAGCTGAGCGAGCCTTTCGGCGCACTCCTCCTCATAGATTATCTCAGTCGATATATCGTAGCCCGCCTTTTTCAGCTCCCAGGCCAGCTCAGTGACCTGCGGCACGTCCAGGCCCAGCTCTTTCATCTTCTCCACCTTGGAGAATATCTTTCTCGGCACATCGTCCATGACGACCTCGCCGCTGTCGATGACCACTATCCTGTCAGCCTGTGCAGCTTCTTCCATGTAGTGGGTGATGAGAACGATGGTCACACCCTGGGAGTTCAGCAGCTTTATGGTCCTCATGACCTCGTCCCTGCCGTGGGGGTCAAGCATGGCCGTAGGCTCGTCGAGCAGTATACACTCCGGCCTCATTGCGATTATCCCCGCTATGGCCACTCTCTGCTTCTGTCCGCCTGAAAGCTTATGGGGGGCGTGGAGACGGTATTCATACATACCGACAGTTCTGAGAGCATCGTCCACACGCCTGCGTATCTCTGCCGGTTCAACGCACATATTCTCCAGGGCGAAGGCCACGTCCTCCTCCACGATAGTGGCTACTATCTGATTGTCCGGGTTCTGGAAGACCATTCCCACCCGCTGTCTTATGGGCAGAAGATCGTTTTCGTCAAGAGTATCCATGCCGTCAACGAATACTCCGCCCGATTCCGGCAGATTGATAGCATTGATACACTTGGCGAGGGTAGACTTTCCCGAGCCGTTATGGCCCAGCACCGCCACGAATTCTCCCCTGCATATATCAAGGGAGACGCCTTTGAGCACCTCGGTCTTCACCGGCGGCTCCTCCAGGTCGTTTATATATGAGAACCTCAGGTCCCTGATCTCAATGAATTTTTCCTTGTTTTTCTTTTCAGCCATATCCATAACCCGTCCCACGCTCCGGCAGAACTTACCGGGCGGCGGCTGCCGCCCGGACTGCCGTCAGTCTTACTTCTTTACTTTCTTGATAACGTCCTCAGCAACGTCCTTGACCTTCTCGATGTTCTCCTTGGTGGCCAGCTTCTTAGCCTGGTCCTTCACGCTGTCAGGGATCGCCTTGTCGATCTTCTCGACAGTCTTCTTGACGTTCTCCGCCTTGTCGATAGTGTTCTTGATGTCTTCAAGTCCCATAGTAAAGTTCCTCCTAAAATATATTTGAAAGGCTCGGCGCCTTATCAGTCATTTTCCCATATGGCCGTTGAACCGCAGGGCAGCGCTCCCCCCACCGACTCTACCGGCAGTCCTATCTCGTCCGCACTTACTCTTCCGCCCAGATCCCGGCAGAGCACGTCTTTAAGTATATAAGCCATCACACTTGGTGAAAGGCCGGTGGTATAGCTGTTGAGAAGAAAGAACAGGGGCTTGTCGCTGAGCACCTGCGAACAGGTCTTCACCAGGTCATAGATACAGTCCTCCAGTTTCCAGACCTCTCCCCCCGGACCTCTTCCGTAGGAGGGAGGGTCCATGACCACTGCGTCGTAATAATTGCCCCGCCTTATCTCCCTCTTGACGAATTTCTCACAGTCGTCCGTCAGCCATCTTATAGGCCGGTCCTCAAGCCCCGACGCAGCCGCATTCTCCCTCGCCCAGGCCACCATGCCCTTCGATGCGTCCACATGGGAAACACTGGCCCCGGCTTTAGCACAGGCCAGAGTGGCCCCGCCGGTATATGCGAAGAGATTGAGCACCTTCACAGGCCGCCCTGCCGTCCTTATCTTCTCTGCCATAAGATCCCAGTTCACCGCCTGCTCCGGGAAAAGCCCGGTGTGCTTGAAGCCTGTGGGCCTTATGATAAAATTCAGCTCCCCATAGCTTATCTTCCAGCTCTCAGGCAGCCTGCTCCGGTATTCCCAGCTGCCGCCGCCCTTTGAGGAACGGTGATATACGGCGTCTGCCTTGTCCCACATATCCGTCCTTTTCGGAGACTTCCAGATTATCTGCGGATCAGGTCTGACCAGTATCCTCCCGCCCCAGCTCTCTAGCTTTTCGCCGCCGGCAGCGTCAAGGATACGGTAGTCCTTCCATCTGTCGGTCATTCTCATTATATCACTTCCCGCTAAACTCAGATACTTTTCTTTGCGGCTTGCAAAAACCGCTGTATTATGCTGCCCTCACGGACCGTGGCGATGGCGTCGTCGATACCGAACCACCGTGCCTCCAGCAGCTCTGAGGAGAGCTTTGTCTCCCCATCCTCTACCCTTGCCAGCATTCCCAGCATCAGCTGGTCACGGCCCTCGTAAAAGGCACTGTCTATGTAGCTTATCTCCCTGGTGCCAAGGCCCGTTTCTTCCCCGACCTCACGGACAGCTGCCTGCTCCGGGGTCTCGCCGGGCTTCATATAGCCCGCTACTCCCACGAACCTCTCAGTATCGCCGTAGCTCTGCCTGATGAGCAGGACCTGCCCGTCACCATTCACCGCAACCGTCAGTACACAGGTGGAGAACATATCAAAAAGGGGCCTTTCGCACTTCCCGCACCAGGGCACCGCCCCCTCGTCCCCCAGGACCTTTTCCACCGTCTTCGTCCCGCAGCAGGGGCAATAAACAAATCTCATAGTTACACCGCCTCAGATCTGACCGGACCGGTCAGTTATCAAAAAAACCGTCTAAAAATTCTGCCGTGGTCTGCGCTTTGGAATAATACTTTTCGCAAATATCCACAGCTGCGCTGAGATCCGCTTTGCTGTGCTCAAATATCCACGGTCTGGCCCGAGGGCCGCTGTTTGGCCCGTCTTTCTTTTTCTGAATGGTCAAAAGCCTTTCGTCATTCAGATATTCAAGCTCACCGCAGCGTGTAAAAACGCCGCCGTCATAAATGCCCTCGCTGCCGATATATATATGCCTCTGTATAAGCATCGTGACCACGCAGGCCGCCGCTATCATCAAAAACACCGCCGGCTGCGTCAATGCGGCCATCTTGAAGGCAAAGCCGTCCTGCACCCTGATGTGACCGGCGTTCACCGCCGAAAAATGCTCTTTGCGTTCATCCAGAGCGTTCAAAAACGTCGTCGCTGCAAGGCACAGGTTCAGTATAAAGCCAAATACCATGCTCACTCTTACCCCCGCAGCAAGCCTGACGAACTCGCCGGACCTGACCTTTTTTATAATGCGCAGGATACGGAAAAGATAAGCGAACAAAGCAACGGCCGCCGCAGCAAGCGTCAATATATGCACGGCCGGCACATCTCCCCGGAAGGCACGCACAAGCATTTTTACTTTATACCTCTTACATCTTTTCAACCAGAGCCGCTATAGCATGGGCATACTCCTCGATAAGGCCGATATCCTTTCCCTCGATCATGACCCTCACCAGGGGTTCCGTGCCGGACTCCCTTACCAGTATCCTTCCGTCGCCGCCAAGCTTTTCTTCATACATCTTTATAGCGCCGGTTATCTCAGGCACCTTGTCCCACATACCCTTCTTGTCCGGGGTGATCCTGACGTTCACCAGCACCTGAGGATAACTCTCCATGACCTTAGCAAGCTCACTGGCCTTCTTTCGGGACTTTGCCATTATCTGTAAGAACTTCGTCCCCGTCAGCTCACCGTCTCCGGTATTGGCGTTATCAAGCAGGATAATGTGTCCGCTCTGCTCGCCGCCGATGTTGTAACCCTTAGCCTGCATCTCCTCCAGCACATACCTGTCCCCTACCTTGGTGACTGCGGTCTTTATGCCTTTCGACTCAGCGAACTTGAAAAATCCCAGGTTCGACATGACCGTCACCACGCAGCAGTTCTCTTTCAGTGAACCCTCGGCCTTCATATATTCTGAGAATATAGCCAGCATCTTGTCGCCGTCGATAAGCTCCCCGTTCTCGTCAACGCCTAAACACCTGTCGGCGTCGCCGTCAAATGCCAGTCCCACATCGCAGCCGTTATCCACTACGGCCTTTTTAAGGCTCTCCATATGCGTCGAGCCGCAGTTGTCATTGATATTGGTGCCGTCGGGCTTGTCGTGTATCATCACCACGTCGGCTCCCAGGCCCTTGAATATCCTCTCAGCACAAACGCTGGAAGAACCGTTCGCACAGTCCAGGCAGACCTTTATGCCGTCAAAGCGAACGTCCACCGTGCTCATGATATGGTCGGCATAATCCTTCACCGCATTCTCCTCCCGGTAGATGCGCCCCAGCTGTGTCCCCTCACAGAGCCTGATATCCTCCGGCCTGTCAAGGATAAGCTCCTCTATCTCATTCTCCACCTGGTCCGGAAGCTTGAACCCGCTGCCGGAGAAGAGCTTGATGCCGTTGAACTCCACTGAGTTATGTGAGGCCGAGATCATTACCCCGGCGTCTGCATTATACTTTCCCACCAGCATTGCCACTGCCGGCGTTGGCACCACGCCAAGTATGTAAGCGTCAGCCCCCACCGAGCATATGCCTGCGCAGAGCGCTGCCTCAAGCACATCACTGGATATCCTGGTGTCCTTGCCTATGATGATCTTCGGCTTATGGTCGCAGTCTTTTGCGAGCACCAGTGCTGCCGCACGTCCTATCTGCATGGCAGTCTCACAGCTAAGCTCAGTTACCGCCACACCTCTGGCGCCGTCTGTACCGAATAATCTACCCATCTTCAACTAACTCCTTTGATACTATTTTCATAACTTTTTTAGAAATGGACCTGCCCGTCCTTCAATATACCCAGATGGTCATATGCCAGCTGAGTGGCCACCCTGCCCCTGGGAGTCTTTGCTAAAAAGCCCAGCTGCATGAGATAAGGCTCGCAGACGTCCTCTAAGGTCACAGCCTCCTCGCCTATGGCCGCAGCCAGGGTCGAAAGTCCCACCGGCCCGCCGTTATAGCCCTTGATTATCATAGTCAGCAGCCGCTTGTCTAAGGTGTCGAGCCCCAGGCTGTCCACCTCCATGCGGTTAAGGGCGAGCTTGGCGATCTCCTCGGTGACCCTGCCGTCTCCGATGACCTCCGCAAAATCCCTGACCCTTTTCAGGAACCTGTTGGCTATCCTGGGCGTCCCCCTGGAGCGCTTTGCGATCTCCTCTGCCCCGTCCCTGCCGCAGGCGATACCTAAGATCACTGCCGAGCGCTGGATAATATCCGCCAGCTGTTCCACACTGTAAAGCTCCAGGTGCTGTATCACCCCGAACCTGTCCCTCAGCGGCGCACTGAGCTGCCCGGACCGTGTGGTCGCCCCGATAAGTGTGAACCTGTTCAGCTCCAGCCTGATGGACCTTGCCCCAAGGCCTTTGCCTGTGACGATATCCACCGTGCAGTCCTCCATGGCCGGATAAAGTATCTCCTCCACCTGCCGGGAGAGCCTGTGTATCTCGTCTATGAAAAGCACATCGCCCTTTTCCAGATTTGTCAGCATCGCCACCAGGTCCCCCTGCTTTTCGATAGCAGGCCCGGAAGTGACTTTGATGTTCACACCCATCTCATGGGCGATTATGTTGCTCAGCGTAGTCTTCCCCAGCCCCGGCGGACCGTATAGCAGTACATGGTCCAGGCTGTCACCACGGTTCCTGGCAGCCTGTATATAGACTTTCATATTCTCCTTGACCTTGTCCTGCCCGATATATTCGTCCAGGGTCTTGGGTCTGAGCGTGACCTCGAAATCGTCGGTAGTCTCCTGCACCGTTTCCTTAGGGGTCACTGCCCGTTCAAAATCGAACTCGGATTCTTCTATCATCTTGACCTCCCCACCCGCCCTCACCGGCGGGCCGTCAGCGTTTTTTATCAGAATTTAGCCAGCTTTTTCAAGGCCTGCTTTATCATGTCCTCCACAGACAGCGCCGGGTCCAGGCCCCCAACTGCCTGCACGGCCTCGTTCTCGCCGTAGCCAAGGACCACCAGGGCCGTGATGGCCTCGTCCGCAGCGCTCCCCGCCGGCACAGCCGCCCCAGTGCCGATGCCCTCGCCGGAGGACCTGACAGATATGGTGTTCTCCTTGGAGATCTTGTCTTTCAGCTCCAGCACTATCCTCTGGGCGGTCTTAGAGCCAACGCCCCTGCACTTGGTCAGCGACCTGGCGTCCCCCGTGGCTACAGCCAGGGCGAACTGAGAGGGCGTGTTGAACGAAAGGATCGAAAGTGCCATCTTAGGGCCGACCCCCGACACGGTTATGAGCATCCTGAAACATTTGAGTTCCTCCAAAGTGGAGAACCCGAACAGGTCCACATCGTTCTCCCTTACCGCAAGGTAGGTGTAAAGAGCGACCTCCTCCCTGCCCTGTATCTTTTGCAGGGTGTAGAAGGTGGTCTTGCAGGCATACCCCACCCCCGCACATTCCACCACCGCCAGCTCGCTGTCGGTGTGGATAAGCTTTCCTCTTACTGAATATATCATGACGTTACCTCTTTTACGGTCTTACTTTTTCTCCGCCCTGCTGATGAGCTTTCTGGTGTTGACAGAAAAGGCATGGGTGATCGCAAGAGCAACTGCGTCCGCCGCATCGTCAGGCTTTATAGTCTCCTTCAGATGGAGCAGATTTCTGGTCATCTCCTGCATCTGCCTCTTGTCAGCCTCACCGTAGCCCGTCAGGACGTTTTTTGCCTGTCGGGGCGTGTATTCAAATATGGGAAGGCCTTTCATTATCATCGGCAGCAGTATAACTCCCCTGGCCTGTGCCACGTTTATGACCGTGGTCACGTTGCGGCCGCTGTAAAGGTTCTCTATGCTGACCTGATCGGGCCTGTAATACTCCAGCAGCTGACCCATATCAAGATAGATGGTCCGCAGCCGCTGATAGAATTCCATGTCCGCAGGCGTAGTCACAGCCCCTGCCCCGGCCAGCTTCATCCTGCTGCCATCGGTGTCGATGACCCCATAGCCCACTATGGCATAGCCCGGGTCGATACCCAGTATCCTCACTTGACGTCCTCCCTGCATAACAGCTATGTAATAACAATTTATTATAACATACTTTTTATATAAATGCAAGGCCCCGGGCCGATTTTCACCTTTCTATCATTTTACGCCCCTGGGGCGGCTGATATAATGGCCCCATGGCCCCGACGGCAGGCCTGTCAAGCTTTACAGTACTGTTTTTTGTACAAAATTCAGCCTAAATCGGCTTTTTTTCCGTTCTGAGAGCCATTATTCTGTACAGAAAATTTCTCTTTTTTGACGCAAAAAATGCTTTATTTCCAAAAAATTTTGTGTTTTTTAAAAAAATAACTCAAAGAACTATTGATTTTTTGAGAAGAGTATGGTACAATAAATAAGTCTAAAAATATGCAGTTCATTTTTTTAGGACTATATCCTGCGGGCAGACGCTACGGAAAGGCGTATTACTATCTGCGTGATACAGCAGCGCCCTTTCTCCCGCCGCAGTAAATAAAAGCGCTATGCCGAAAGTCCCTTAAAGAAAAAACAGCGGTCAGATCCGCAGGGGCCATACGGTTCACAGGGCGCCGGAAATGAGGAGTGTATCATTTTGGAGAGATTTGTAATAAACGGCGGTATCCCGCTGAAAGGGACTGTCAGCATAAGCGGTGCGAAAAATGCCGCTGTCGCTCTTATCGCCGCTACCATACTTTGCGATGAACCCTGTATCCTTGAAAACGTTCCCCAGATAAGCGATATAACCAAGTGCATGAAGATAATGAAGGATATGGGTGCAGATATACAGCTGAAGGACAAGAATACGGTATATTTTGACACCAGGAACATCAACACTGTGGCTGTGCCCTATAAGCTGGCACAGACCATGAGGGCTTCAAGCTATTTTCTGGGTACTTTACTGGGCAGGTTCCACGAGGCCTTTGTGCCGATGCCCGGCGGCTGCGACTTAGGCGACAGGCCTATCGACCAGCACATCAAGGCATTCCGTGCTCTTGGTGCGGAGTGGGACATCGTCAACGGTTCAAACCACCTGAAGGCAGACAGCCTGGTGGGCAACCAGATCTATTTTGATTTCGTTACCGTAGGCGCCACCATGAATGCTATTTTCGCCGCTGTAAAGGCTAAGGGCATGACCGTCATCGAGAACGCAGCCAAGGAGCCGCACATCGTCGATGTGGCCAACTTCCTGAATTCCATGGGCGCCGATATCAGGGGCGCAGGTACGGACGTTATAAAGATAAGGGGCGTTGAGTATCTGAAGGGTACCACCTATGCTACGATACCCGACCAGATAGAGGCGGGAACATATATGGTAGCAGCTGCTGCCACCAAGGGTGACGTTGTTATCTCAAACGTTATCCCCAAGCATCTTGAATCAATAACTGCAAAGCTGCGCAAGTGCGGCGTTAACGTGAAAGAAAACGATGACAGTGTCCATGTATGGGTGGATGCTCCTATCCAGAAGACCACTATCAAGACCATGGTACACCCTGGATTTCCTACTGATATGCAGCCTCAGTTCACCACACTGCTGACCGTGGCCGAGGGGACGAGCATAGTGACCGAGGACATTTTCAGCAACCGTTTCAGGTATGTGACGGAGCTGAGGAAGATGGGTGCGGATATCTCTGTTGACGGGAACGGCAAGGTAGCCGTAGTGCAGGGCATAAAGAGCCTTAAAGGCGCAGCCGTTTCGGCGCCCGATCTGAGAGCCGGCGCCGCTCTGGTCATCGCAGGGCTTGCCGCTGAGGGCACCACGGTGGTGGACCACATCTATTATATCGAAAGAGGTTATGAGAACATCGACCTCAAACTCAGGGAGCTTGGCGCAGATATACACAGGGTGAACATTCCCGAGCCGGAGCTGGAGGGCGTTCAGCTTTCAGTTTAATATGAAAAACAAAGCAGTAACCGAAGTGTCGATTACTGCTTTTGATTTCTTTTGAGGGCTTATTCGGCGGGCGAGAACTGGTCCTTGCCTACGCCGCAGAGGGGACATACGAAATCCTCAGGAACGTCCTCCCAGGCAGTGCCGGGCTCAACGCCTGCGTCAGGCTCCCCTACCTCGGGGTCATAGATATAGCCGCAAACATCACAAACATATTTCATACAGAAATACCTCCTTTTCAGATTTTTATAAGTATAACACAGTTTGCGTCAAAAATCAAGTGTTTTTTATCCGCTGAAAGAAAACCGGAAAGGAACGTGACAAGTTATGGAGCTTTACATTTCAGATCTGGACGGAACTTTGCTGGATAACGATGCAAGGCTGTCCGGTCAGACTCTCGCTGTCATTAACGGACTCATAGACAAGGGACTCAGCTTTACAGTAGCGACCGCCCGGACGATCGCCTCGGCCGGACGGATACTGGAGGGACTTCACCTCAGGCTGCCGATGATACTTATGAACGGGGTGCTCATATTCGACCCGGTGAAAAGTACCTATGTCAAGGTAAACAGTCTGACAAAAGAGACAGCCGCCGGAGTCATAGACATAAGCAAAGAGCTTGGCCTTAGCTGCTTTATGTATTTACTGAACTCCCGGGGGCAGATGGAAACGGTGTATGAGCGTATCGTCGGTGAGGCCATGGAGGGATTCTGTCAGCAGCGAAAACAGCGCTACTATAAGTCTTTCAGGCAGGAAAACGACTTAAAAGCCGTGGAGGGTGAGAAGATCTATTTCACCTTCATAGACAGCCCTGAAAGGCTCCGCCCTCTGAGAGATAAAGTAAAAGCCCTTGACAATGTGTGCTTTACATATTACAATGATGTTTACAGCCCGGGCACCTGGTATCTGGAGGTCTTTTCTCACGAAGCCTCAAAGGCCGAAGGAGTCAGGTGGCTGAAAGAAAACTGCGGCTTTGAAAGGGTAACAGCCTTCGGGGACAATACCAATGACCTGCCCCTTTTCGAGGCGGCAGACCGGAAGATCGCTGTGGCAAACGCCGTCAGGGAGTTAAGAGACGCCGCAGATACCGTCATTGAAAGCAATCTTGATAACGGCGTGGCAGGATATCTTGAAAAGGCATGGAGAAAGGAGAATAGCTGATGGCGAGGATATATCCCCTGTTTTCTTCCAGCAGCGGGAACTGTACATATGTCGGTGACGAAAAGAGCGGCGTGCTCATCGACGCCGGAGTGAGCTGCAAAAGGATAGTCACCGCACTGGAGGACCGCTCCATACCTCTCGGTGCGGTCCGGGGAATTTTTGTGACCCACACCCACAGCGACCACATCAGCGGGCTGAAGGTGCTGAGTAAAAAGCTGAACGTACCGGTGTTCGCACAGGAGACAAATCTTCGGATACTGGCAGAAAGTGATAAGGTCTTCATAGGCTGCACCCTGAAGGGAACTGACGAGGGACCTGTGACTGCGGGTGATATCAGGGTCACAGGCTTTGAGACACTTCACGATACCCCGGCCAGCTGCGGCTATAAGATAGAGCTGCCCTCAGGCAGGGTCTGTGCTGTCTGCACGGACTTAGGCCGGGTGACCTCCTCCGTCCACGATAACCTGAAGGACTGTTCTCTGGTGCTTCTGGAGTCTAACTATGATGAAGATATGCTCAGGACCGGACCCTATGACTATGCCCTTAAACAGCGCATATCCTCCGACCACGGCCATCTCTCCAACGACAGCTGCGGCAGGGAGCTTTGCAGGCTGGTGGAGGAAGGGGTATGCAGGTTCATCCTAGGGCATCTCAGTCCCCACAACAACACTCCTGAAAAGGCAGAGAGGAGCGCTGTGAGATATCTTGAAAAATATGTCCGGGGCGAGGACTACCTGCTGACGGTGGCAAGCCCCGAGGGTACGAGGACGGTGGTATTCTGATACACGTAAATCTTATAACGGTGGGAAAGCTCAAGGAAAAATACTGGCGTGACGCTGCCCAGGAGTACCTCAAAAGGCTCGGAGCCTTCTGTAAGGCCCAGGTGGTGGAGATCGCGGAGAGCCGGCTGGCCGGCGAGCCTTCGGATAAGGAGATAGCCGCCGCCCTGGAGATCGAGGGGGCAGCTATGGAAAAGTATCTTAACATCAGCGGGGCCTATAACATCGCCATGTGCATCGAGGGGAAGATGCTTGACAGCGAGGAGCTTTCAGCCGTCCTGAGCCGGTGCGGCACCATGGGCAGATCCACTGTTAATCTCATCATCGGCTCCTCCTTCGGGATAGCGCCGGGGATAAAGAGCCGCTGTGACCTGAGGCTCTCTATGTCAAAAATGACCTTTCCTCACCAGCTGGCAAGAGTCATGCTCCTGGAACAGGTCTACAGGAGCTTTATGATAGAAAAGGGCGGAAGGTATCATAAATAGCCGTGAGCAGCCCCTATCCCTTTAAATCAGCAAAGAACTGCGAAAAGTCCTGTCATGCAGTTTTTAGGAAACCATCACAATGATGACAGCCCGATTAAAGCCGAAAAGCAAAACGGGCTGTTTTTTAATAGTTTTGTTATCAAAACTCCGAAAAATCGTACTAAATATTTACAGTTCGGAACATTTTTCGCAAACCCTTGAAATTTTCGGAAAAATATAGTATAATGAGTGCAGAAGAACAGCGGGAGCTGTAAAGTGAGGATGTGACAAGAGGAAAGAGCACGGGGGTGTTTGTGATGTATTGCGAAAATTGCGGGACTAAGCTGCGGGGCGGCAGTCTCTATTGTGATAGATGCGGCACCAGAGTCGATGTGGAAGATACCAGGATCCCTCTTCTGGACCTGGTGGACTTCGGCATAGACGAAAGTGACGAAGAGGGGCGTATCAGTATCCCGGAAAACGCTGACCCGAAGGAGAGAAAAGGGTCAGGCCCTGACAGGGGCGTCTCTCAGACCGCTGCGGCGGGCATTACCAGAAGGTGGAATTTTCTGCCTATGTTTTTTTCAGTAGTATCGCTTATCTGCGTGATGGCACTGTGCGTTTCAGTACTGGCCTACGCTATCACATATGATATGCGCACCAAGCGCATAAACAAGACTATCAGCCTGGAGGCGGAGGAAGGCAGCGGCGGATATACCCAGCCGCCGGTGACCATGATACCAGCTCAGGGCGCAGGGGGAGATAAGGCAGAGAGCGCAGATAAGGATATAGGATCAACAGCCGAGAAAAAGACCACGACAAAACAGAGGACGACTTCACAGACGGAGACCTCAACGACCTCAGGAACTCAGAGCGAGACTGCTGCCGACACCACCACAAAGGCAACGTCCTCAGCTGAGAAGGACCTGTGGGAATGGCTCATAGACCCGGGCAATGTCGAGGACGAGGTGACCACCACCACGACCGCCACGTCCAGGAGATACAGCTGGGAGGAGCCTGAGGAAGAGAAAGACGATACCGAAGAGGAAGTACGCTACGATGTTCTTCAGGTCCCTGAGAGCACCTCGCTGATGGACATTATGTATGTAAGCTCAAAGACCGGAGATCTTTATCTTCGCAAGGGCCCGGGCTACGCATACGGCTATGTCAACAATGTGGGGATAAAAGTCTCAGAGCAGGCCGAGATCTATGCTCAGCAGTTTGACGATGATTACGAAGAGCTGTGGCTTTATGTGGAGAGCGGAGGCTATAAGGGCTGGGCGCCTATGAGCTCCATGACCCATGTAAAGCCTGCCACGGAGTACAACAATTCATACGTTCTGTTTACCGCAAAGACCAGTAAGAGCGGTACCTACGCCTATTCCGGCGCAGGAAAGTCATACGACAAAACATTCTACATTCCCGCTGGCGAACGTGTGGAGGTCTATGATTTCTCCGAGGATCTCAAGTGGCTCTACGTATATTATAACTACGGCTGGGGCTGGATAAAGGAGGACGCCGTTGGTTTCTGACTTTTATTGACTGACAGACAGTACTGGGTATAAGGGTAATATGAAAACAGCATAAAAAAAGTGTGCAGATAAAAATCGCCTATCTGCGCACTTTTTGTTTATGCTGCATAAAATATTTGGCGAAAAATTGTGCAATATTTATTGGTTAAAAATGTGTAAACACTATGGTAATTCTCAGCAAAATCTGTTATAATATATGTACCACCGTTATGGATCTTTCCGCCCGGTTCATGAAAAAACCGAGATGGTGTCGGCGGAGGAAGTCAAAGATAACGGAATTCAATTTTTTTGGAGGTAGATCACCAATGGCAAAATATTGTTATCTTTTCAAAGAGGGCAATGCTACTATGAGAGAGCTTCTCGGCGGTAAGGGTGCTAACCTGGCTGAGATGACAAACATCGGACTGCCTGTTCCCCAGGGTTTCACCATCACAACTGAGGCCTGCACACAGTACTATGAGGACGGCGGCATCAGCGATGAGATCATGGCTGAGATCAACGAGTATATCGTAAAGATGGAGGAGATCACCGGCAAAAAGTTCGGCGACAAGGAAAATCCTCTTCTTGTTTCCGTTCGTTCCGGCGCAAGAGCTTCAATGCCCGGCATGATGGATACTATCCTTAACCTCGGTCTGAACGAGACTGTTGTTGAGACTATCGCAGAGAAGTCCGGCAATCCCAGATGGGCTTATGACTGCTACAGAAGATTTATCCAGATGTATTCCGACGTTGTTATGGAGGTCGGCAAGAAGTACTTTGAAGAGCTCATCGACAAGATGAAGGCTGACAGAGGAGTTAAGCAGGACGTTGAGCTGAATGCTGACGACCTTAAGGAGCTGGCTGAGCAGTTCAAGGCTGAGTACAAGGCTAAGATAGGCTCTGACTTCCCGAGCGATCCTAAGGAGCAGCTGGTCGGCGCTATC
>JAFVCV010000043.1 GCA_017478965.1 Ruminococcus sp.
ACCGGATTTGAACCGGTGACCTCATCCTTACCAAGGATGCGCTCTACCGACTGAGCTACAGAAGCAGATGACCTAAGCGTTCTTTCCCGCTCTTGTCAAGCGACCCGGATGAGACTCGAACTCACGACCTCCGCCGTGACAGGGCGGCGTTCTAACCAACTGAACTACCGGGCCGTAACAAAGCCGCTCTTGCAGCCTTGCCTAGTGGGGACTATAGGGCTCGAACCTATGACCCTCTGCTTGTAAGGCAGATGCTCTCCCAGCTGAGCTAAACCCCCGTTTTCTCTCGAAGGACCATACGGCACCCCCAAGCGACTTATTAATTATACACCATCGCCGCTGATTTGTCAAGTGGTTTTTTCAAAAAATTTGAACTTTTTTGAAGTCAGTCGTTCTGAACATTACCGCTGTCCCTTTGTTGAATGTTCCTGTCGTTTCCCCTAATTGGTCCTATTCGGTCCCGGAATACACAAAAAGCCGCCTTTTTACGGGCGGCTCCTGTATCCTTATTTCAGCTTGCTCTTCAGCTTGGCCTGCTCCTCTTCCATGAGTTTCATCAGTTCCTCAAGAGAAGCATTGCTGCCGGCGCCTGCCGACGAAGCAGTGGTCCTTCTTGGTCTTCTTCTCTGACCTGAGCGCTGTGCTGGCGCCCTGTTCTCCTGTGCGGGAGCGGCAAAGCTCTCCTCAGGCTGCGGTTCTGCGGCCGGTCTCACTTCGGGCTGTACCGTCTGCTCAGTTACTTCAACAGCAGGTGCTGCAGGAGCCACGGGCTGCTCCACTGCCTGCGGCCTTGACTTTGGTGCAAACTCTTCCTCAAGGCTCTCAAAGCCATTATTCTCCTTCTTGCTGTCTCTGCCGTAGCTGTCGCCGGTATCAAAGTCGAAACCGTCAAAGCTCTTCCTGTTATCAGCAGGAGCATTCTCTGCCTCGGCGGCCTTCATATTCTCAGCAGCCTGCTTGCGGGACTTTGCGATCTGCTCTTCGTCCTTGTCTCCGCCGAAGAGGAAGTCGTCCAGCTGCTTTACAGGCTGAGTCTCCTCATCCTCATACTCCTCATACTCGTCATCGTCGGGCGTATGGGTAGCGATAGCGATAATAAGCTCCAGCAGCACCAAGAAGAACAACGGCACCACAGCGCAGCAGATCATTCCGAACTTGCTGGTTATGAACTTGATGACCTTTCCGGCAGTCTTGTAATAGCTTGAAGTCACGCCAACGATATTTGAAGACTTGACTTCGTAATAATTGTTGCCGTTAGCGATGGTATAGACAGGACCGCTCTGATCCTCTCCGGTATTCACCCCAGCCAGCCAGTATACGCCGGTAGCCTGGCCCTTCATCTCCTCGCAGAGGATAGCGCTGCCGATCTTGTTCTTGGCGTCGTTGAGCCCGTTAGAGGCTATGACCAGCACATTCTTCGGCACAGCTGTCACCATTCCGGCGTCAGTCTCCTTCAGCAGGTCCTCGTTAGTGATGAACACGCTGTAGCCTGCGATGCTGGGGGTAACGTTCTCGTTCTTGAACACCTTGCCTATGCCGAATATCAGCAGCATTTCAAGTATAATGAACACTATGAAAAACACCAGCACGTTCTTCCCCGCACTCGATCTCTTGTTCGTAGTCGCACTAGACATAATTAAACATTCCTTTCAAAGCTTTCAGAACAGCCTTTTTAACACCGGCCGTCCCTTTCCCTACGGATATTTATGATAATGCTGAAAATCACACTGTCTATTATTATAACACATCGTTTTGCAAATTTCAACCGTTTGGGCTACAAATTTTCATTAATTTAACTTATATCTCATCTTTCTGCGTACTTTCACTCTCTTTTGAGCCTTACAGAAATGGTCCGGCAGGTCTTATTGTTTATGACCGAATACCCGGTGATGCTGTAGCCCATATCCGGATTTTCCCCGGCGCCCTCTTTGAGGAGCCTGAATATGTCCTCGGCCCCGGTCCCTTCCCCGAAGACCCAGGACAGGCACTTCGTAAAGGTCTCGTCATCGGCGCACTTTATCCTGGCATAGTCGTCACCCGACGACATTGCGGTCAGCACCGCATTTCTCAATGCGTCATAAGCCCCGTCCATATCTCTTACATAACAGTCCGTATAGACAAAATAATCCGCATCTTCCGAAACGCACGCAGGGGGGGCAAAAAACTTATTGTCGTCCTTCACATGGTTCTTCCCCATCATCTCGTCAGTCAGTGCAAAGAAATCATACCTCACATAGCTGTCCGAGCCATCGAAGATGGGATCGTCCCAGGTAATGTCGGTGGCGTACCACTTGCCGTCTATCATTACCTCGTTCCACATATGGCCCTGAGAATTGCCCATATCGTCTATCCCCTGCCCTACCACAGGCAGACAGGGCAACCCCATGGCGTTGCATAGCATCATCAGTGCCTTTGAATAGCCCTCGCAGACCGCTCTCCCGCTGACAAGGCAGCCATAGGCGGTATAGGCGTCCTCGGCCTCCTCGTCATAGGTGCAGCCCTTTATGAGGCAGTCGTGGATATACCTGAACTTATCGAAATCGCTCATGCCGGAGGCTGCGTGGGAGATTATATCCCCCATGCTCTTGTTCAGCAGAAAGGAACGGGCCTCGCTGTCCTCCCGGGTCATACTGTAAGTGACCTCCACTGCCGAAACATAGCCGCTGGCGTCCACTGTCACGGAATAGTTGGAGTCGATATAGTCCACCGCCGGGGCAGATGTCATGCACATGACTATCAACTCCGTTATCTCATCTGAATCCACCACGTCTTTGGTTATATATATAGTCTCGTCGAAATTCTTTATGCCGTTATACAGCTGCCGGCAGACGATCTCCTGCTCCTCAGGCAGCAGAGATGAATAATACTCCACCGCATATGGCAGCCTGACCTCACCGGCCTCTTCCTCGGAAAGATACCTGTTGTCAGGGACCTCCTCCTCTTTCTCCCTTACCACTATCTCCTCGGTCTCCCCGCCGAAAAGGGAATGGCGGCCGCCGGCCACCACCTTGCCGTCGTCGGTGTAGACCACTGTGGTCTGCTCACTTTTTGTCAGCTCCCTGACAGCATAATAGCCGCCGCCGGCAGCTGCGGCCAGGAGCGCCGCAGTCAGCAGGCCCGATAATATCTTCTTTACTGTCATGGCATTACGACCTTTCGTTTCACACTCTCCCGGTTGCTTATCCCTTATCTTCCCCGGTCCCGCTGCCGACGACCTCGGCTCTCAGCCTTTCTATCTTTCTGTCCTCGGCTTTTATCACGCTGAACCTTATGTTCTCCCACCGGACCGAAGGCCTTTCCCCCTCCTCAGGTATCCTTCCCAGCAGGTCTATGACCATAGCGCCTATGGTCTCAAAAGGCGAGTCCTCATCCGGCACCTTGCCCAGGGCCTCCATGGCCCCGGAGTAATCGGCGTTCCCCTCAAATTCAAAAACGCCCTCGGATACCTTGAGTATCTCCTCCTCTTCGTCATCATACTCGTCCTGTATACTTCCCACGATGGTCTCTATCAGGTCCTCCAGGGTCACTACCCCGGCGGTCCCCCCGTATTCGTCCACCACCACGGCCATCTGTATCTTATTCTCTGTGAACTCCTTGAAAAGCTCCCCGCACTTGCGGCTGCCGGGAGAATAGACTATCTCCCTCATGAAATCCCTGACGGCGGACTCTCCGTCCTCCTTGCCAAAGACCATGGTCAGCAGGTCCTTTGCATATATGAGCCCCACTATGTTGTCTATTGTGTCGTTATAGACCGGTATCCTGGAAAAGCCGCTGTCGATAGCCAGCCTGACCGCATCTTTTATCGGCGAGCCGGATTCGATGGCCACCACCTCGGTCCTGTGGGTCATGACGTCGCTTATCTCGATATCGTCGAACTCGAAGATATTGCTTATCATTTCAGCCTGGCCCTCTTCAAGGCCGCCTGTCTCGTCGATGGCGTCCACCATCATGAGTATCTCTTCCTCCGTGACCTTATCGTCAGGGTCCCGGCCCTTTACGCCGAACAGTCTCAACACCGCCGCCGAGACAGCTCCCCCCGCCAGCTCCGCCGGCACGAACAGCCCGAGCCAAAGCCTGTAAGCTCTGACGGACCTGAGAATGAACCCATCGCTGTCCTTGACAGCAAGACACAGCCGCCTCGGTATGTTCATGCACACTGTGCCCATCACTACGGAAAGCGCTGCCGCAAGCAGCAATATGCAAAGAGCCGACACCGCTGCGTATCCGCCTTCACCCTGCCCCACGCCGAAAAGCCTGCACAGAGCGCCCCTGAGGGGAGCGAAAAAATACACCATGCTCACCCCCGACATGACAAGCGCCGTGAATATCCTCGATATGGAGTTGAGCCTCATGAACCTGCCCGGCCCGTCAAGCATTTTTTGCAGCTCCATAGCCCTTGGGTCGGTCTTCGAGAGAGTTTTGAGCTTTTTATCCGCAAATTCAGCCGCAGCCACCTCGCAGGCGTAGAAAAACGCCGATATAAGTCCTGCCGCAGCGCATATCACCGCACCCTGCCACCATCGTCCCGGGTCGTCCATCAAGATCATTTTCCTTTCAATGCAATTGATAAGTGTACAAAAAAAATCTCCGTTACCATACTATGCACACTTTCTCTCATATATAATCATAACAGACATTTCCCTGCTTGTCAAGGTATTTTTACATTCTTCCACATCATTTTCACCTTACCGCCACCTTTCGGGGCAAGGGAGCGGATAATAAAGCAGACACAGAATATTCACAGCTTGTTTATCAGCGTGCTGTTTTGCCCTTGTGGGGCTTGACAATACCGTTGTCTTATGCTATAATATTTTCGGGCGGTAGATTTGGCCTACCGCCCAAGGTTCAAAGGTCACTTTTTCTTTTCAAGTGCCTTTATTCGTTTTTTAAGCTCCTTGACTTGTTTGAGGAGCTTTTTGTTTTCTCTGTTCACCATTCCCATGATGAACTTTACAAGCTCTATTTCGGGGCCTGTCAT
>JAFVCV010000009.1 GCA_017478965.1 Ruminococcus sp.
CAAGGTAAGTGCTTACGACCAGGGCTGCAACGAGAAGTTCCAGGCTGCTATGAAGGACTACTTCCTTGGCAACACCGCTTCTTATGAAGATGCTCTCGCAGCATTCAAGACTGAGATCACTAACCTTTACGCTAACCTGTCGATGGACTAATTTGCTGAAAAGTAAGTTTCCAGTCACTATAAAATGAACGGGGGAGGGGGTTTTCCCCCTCCTCCTTATTTTATATGGATTTATTTGTATTTTATTAAGCAAAGTAATTGTATCTACAGGCAGATATGCCTGCCGATACAACTGCTTTTGTGTTGTTTGATGGGTAATTTCCCTGTATTCTCGAATTAAAACTAAGACTGTATAAGGTGAGATCTATATGAAAAAAAAGGGTATCAGTCAGGATTATTGGGGTTATATTTTTCTGATCCCGTTCTTCCTGGTTTATTTTGTATTTTCCATGTGGCCTTTGATCCAGACATTTATATTTGCGTTTAAAGAATACTATGTTGACACCGGTTCGATCTCCATTTTCAGCAAGGGTGACCGTATCGTTGACAACGGATTCTGCGCTCTGGGCAACTTCAAGGCCGTTATGGGAAGTGACGGTGAGTTTTTCAGGACACTGAAAAATACCGTTGTTGTATGGCTGCTGGGCTTTATCCCTCAGATCATACTTTCGCTGCTGCTGGCAGTATGGTTCACCGATCTGAGATTGAAGATCAAGGCTCAGGGTTTCTTCAAGACAGTTATCTATCTGCCTAACGTTATCATGGCGTCGGCTATCTCACTGCTGTTCTTCCTGCTGTTCACAAAGGGCGGTGCTCTTTATCAGATCATGCAGACCAAGGAGGGCGAATCCCTGCTCACTACTGTATGGGGTATGCGTGGGATAATCGGTTTCATCAACTTCATCATGTGGTACGGCAATACCACCATTCTTCTCATGGCTGCGATCATGGGTATCGACCCGTCCCTTTATGAAAGCTCACAGATCGACGGTGCTAACCCCACACAGACCTTCTGGAAGATCACTATCCCCCATATCAAGCCTATACTTTCATTCGTGCTTATTACCTCTATGATCGGCGGTCTTCAGACCTACGACGTTCCTGCACTGCTTGCAGGTGACTTCGGTAACCCCAAGGGTTCTGTTAAGACTCTGGTAATGGTCATCCAGACCGGTAAGGACTCCAACATTGGCCAGACGGCTGCTGTAAGCGTGCTTATCTTCATAATCTCCGCAGTGCTTGGTTTCATCGCCTTCAATACGATGAACGAAAGACCTGTGAAGAAAAAGAAGAAAAATCAGAAACTTGTATCTGCTTATCCTACTGCCAAGAAGCAGCAGAGTTCCAGCAGACCGGCCAAAGGCTAAGAAAGGAGGAAAAGATCTATGAGTATGACACCTGATGTAGTTGGTCAGAATGAAGACCAGACCAAGTTACGGATCAGAAGGATAATCGCTTATGTGGTACTTGTTATTCTTGTATTCCTTTCGCTTTTCCCCTTCTATCTGCTTATAATCAATGCCACCAGAGGCAAGGTGCAGAACGGTCTGCAATTCTTCCCCAGCGGCAACCTTATCAATAATATAAAGAACCTGTTCGGTGCTCAGAGCAAGAGCCTTTACGGCAATATCTGGTCATCCTTCGGCTACAGCTTCGTTATCTCAACACTGAGCTGCGCCTGCTCGGTTTATTTCTCAGCACTGACAGCTTACGCTATCCATGTTTATAACTTCAAGCTGAAAAACGCAGTCTTCACCTTCATACTGCTTATCATGATGGTCCCGACGCAGTCATCTGCTATCGGTTTCTACAGAATGATGATAAAGTGGAAGCTGACTGACTCGCTTATCCCTCTGATAGTTCCCGCTGTTGCCGCTCCTGCTGTTTTCTTCTTCATGAAGCAGTATATGGATTCGGCACTGCCTCTTGAGATCGTCGAGGCCTCCCGTATGGACGGCTGCGGTGAGTTCAGGACCTTCAATACGATAGTTCTGCCGATACTCAAGCCTGCATTCGCAGTTCAGGGTATATTCAGCTTCGTATCTGCATGGAACAACTACTTCATGCCCAGAATGATCCTCCAGAACAAGAAGACCATTCCTCTGGTTCTCCAGACCATGAAAGCTAATATCCAGGGCAACCCGCAGGTGGCCCACCAGGGTATCATGTACACCTATATGGTGCTTGCCATACTGCCGGTCGTTATTGTTTACCTGGCTCTGTCCAAGTTCATTATCCGTGGTATAGCTCTGGGTTCCGTTAAGGGCTGATATTTTTCAGATAACAGCAAAGAGACTGCTGCATTTCGCAACAGTCTCTTTTTGTTTTATCAAGGCCCTAGCTTATCTGTCCGTAGCCGTCGATATAGGCCTTTACCGTGGTGAACATCCCTCGTCTGTCGCCTGTCACCCTGACCGCATTTACCCTCATGCCCGTCATGGCCCCGCAGTTCGTCACTGTGTCCATAAGGTCCTCGTTAAGACAGCCCTGATAGGTCAGGGACCTGACTTTCTGACCTCGCCTGCTGTAGTCGGTCTTAGCCTGTAATCCCCGGACCGGTGAATAGAGCCACTGATTGTCAAGGGGATAATAGCGGCTGCGGACGATGCCGTATTTTCCCGCCTCACTGTCGTGATATTCATAGCTATAGGTGTCGTCAATGTCCATCATGTGTAGATCTGACAGTAGGTCGGCGGTGGAAAGTGCGCTGCTCTGAGCGGTCAGCCTTACCCCCTCAAGGCTCACGATGTTTCCCACATCATAGCTCACACTGACCTTGTTGTGGCTGCGGATATATGGATAATGCCCCATGGCCTTGATAGCATATGCCGCCACAGCCTCCCAGATGGTGGAGCGTTCCTTTACATATATATAGTTCACCACCGGAGTATCGTTTTCGCAGGTTATGTCGCTGATGTCAAGATTTCTCTCGATAAGGCTTTTCAGGTCCACGTTCTGGTTTATCCTGGGATAAGGCTCGTTCTGAGCTAAGAGAAGTGTGAACCCACGGGAGCTGAAGCTCAGTGTATACCCAGACCCGCAGGGGGAAAGGGTAACGCTGTCCGCTATGCCTACGTGCCTTACCACTCCGTTTATCCTCAGAAAGATCTTTATCACCATGTCAGCGGTAAAGTCCGCAGGAGCAGGCGAATAGAAGGTCCCCATGGCCCGGGTATAGCACCTGTAAAGGTCCTTGTCAAAGGTGAACTTTACGCAGTATGGCATTGTCACCAGCCGGTGCGAGACGCCGTCAGTGACCCACATACTCATCACACATCTTTCATCAGCCATTTTTTAACCCTCCTTTGAAAATCTCAGCCTGTAGACGGCCGCCAGGCTGCCCTCCTTCTCCTCCGCTGTGCCCTCCAGCAGCATCATATCCCCCAGGTCCTCACCGTCTAAGCTCACCGCCGAAGGACCTGCCGACGCCCACGCTGAAAGCAGCTCTTTCATAGAGCTAAGCTCCTCAGCCGGGAACCTGCCGGCAGCAGTGTAGACCGTGTTCAGCACTCCGCTCATCCGGTCAAAGATCTTACCCTCAAGAGTAACGATGGGGGCGGTCCTGACGCCGGCGCTTATTGTCATTGTGTCTGGTCTGAGGACCTTGCCCCTTACTTTCAGCTCATGTCTGGCTGAGGTCTCTGTCATTGCCTGTGTCCTCCTCTGCATATCCCGCAAAAGTCAGCCTCAGCTCTCTGCAAAGCCTTTTCAGCACCGGCTGGACAGTGACCTTTCCAAGACTTATGTCAAGGACAGCAAGGCCGCTGTCGGTGGCCGACGCTCTGAAAGCCCGTTCGCAAAGGCCGTCGAACTGAGCGATATCGGGGACATCTTCTTTTTTTCCTATCAGCTGCACGATCACCTCATAACGTACCTCGGTGAGCCTGCTCTCATCAGACAGGCTCACTGAGATATTTTTCTTTGTAAGGCTCTCCACTGTCATAAAGGCCAGGAAGTCAGGCCTGTGGTCAAGGCTGTCCAGTGACGAAAAGCCCTCGTATACCACAAAGCCCGCTCCGCTCAGTACCTCAGAGAGCCTGGTGAGAACAGCCGCTGTCAACGCTCTGCTCACCTTTCAGGCCCCCTTGTGAAAAACATGAAGTCCGTGCCGCTGCAAAGTGCCCTTATCTCCTCGAGGGCCATTAGTTTCAACTCCCTTGCTGCGTCTATACGGTAGTTTCTGTCCTCCCTGACCGCCGCCTTTCCCACCGGGGTCGCAACTGTCCGTTCTGCCGCACATTCCTTGCATACGTAATCATAGACCGCACAGCAGGCCGCCGCATACTCGCATCTCTGTATCTCCTCCCCTACGGCCTTCTCTCTGTCAAGACGCTCTTCAAGGGAGCTGATGGCGCTGTTTATAAGCGCCTCCTGCTGCCCGAGCCTGGTGTCCTCGCAGCCGCTGAGCTGCATGAACATCGTCTTCACATTATCCGGGTCAAGCATATGCATATGCGTTCCCTCCCTTCTTAGTCCCGGTAACAGGCTCAGTTTGTCTTGAGTACGCTCACTGAACCCTCGGTCAGCTTTGAAACGCCTGCGCAGATGGAGCAGGTTATCTCATCACACTGAGAGGAGATGAGCTTGTCATAGTCCACCACCACGTCAGTCCCGAGGATAAGTTCTGCCGCACAGCCGGAATCAAGGCCGATAACAGTCTTTGCAGGGACCTCAGGACACTTGATGATGGTAACGCCGTAGGGCGTCCTGACCTTGCCGCTGGACATAAAGTCGCTGACGCAGAATTTCATCTCGTCAAGAGCCAGTATGTCAGCCATCATGGCAGGAGTGCAGAGCATAACGTCCATGTTGTGGTCAGTCATGCTGCTCCAGAAAGCAGCCAGGTCCGCATAGGTCACTGCAGTGCCGGAAACGGTGGTCTGGGGCGCTCCTGTCCTCAGGGTGTTGGCGGCGGCCCTGTTCATCTCCCTTGCGATAGATGCGCCCATCTCTCTCAGAAGTACCCCGAAAGTCTCCAGCCTCTGCTTTCTGACGGACTCATAAGAGCAGTTGAGGATCCTTGCGAACTTTGTCAGGCGCTTTGACTGCGAAGAAAGTCTGACTGTTGAAACAGGCAGAGCGCTGCCCTCATCTGCTATGCTGCTCTCCTCGCCGCTCTCAGTGGTAAGGTCAAGACCTCTGTAGTCCATAGAGTCTGTATAGCTCACCGCCGCACAGATGTCCCCCGCCAGGGAAGTCTCGTCTATGCCCTTTTTTATCATTCTTCTTATATACTCAGGGAACAGGACTGCACTCTGAGCGGTGACAAAGAACTTCTCTACCAGGTCGCTGTCAGGCCCGCTGACACGGATACCGAATCTTTTCAGCTGCCTTTCATAAGCGTCAAGACCCTTCATGTCGGTGTCGGCATAGGCGCTGTCCGGGTCCAGCTCTGCAAGGGCCTGTGTAAAGCTCTTGCCTGTCATGGTGTAAAGTGATCTTCTCAGTTCGATATTGTCATACATATACATTTCTCCTTTTCTCGCCCGTTATGGGCCTATCATTTGTCTCCTCTTTCGTTCTTTCAGACCTTGAAGGCCCTGTTGGTGCTGTCCTCTCTGTCAGGACTGAAGTCCTCCCTGCCGGCGGGCTTTTTTCTCAGCTCCCTTTCCAGCTCCTCCTTCAGCTTTTCAAGACCGTGGTAGTCAAGCCTGTCAGTCATTGCCCTGACCTCCTCTGCCGAGGAGTAGGGTCTGGCGAAGTAGCTTATCTTCAATATGTCCTTTACCAGTCCCCGGCAGGCCGAAAGCACTATCCCCTCATCAGGCCCCTGGCACTTATCCTCTGGACCCTCCGGCCTGCCGCCCTCGCTGTAAGTCTTCGTGACCCCTGCGCCGGGCTGGGCAGGCACCGCTACGAAGGACCACTCGTAAGCGTCCACCGGCTCCTCTAAAGTCAGATAGCACAGCCTGCCGCCGTAGGTCCGGCCCTTGACGTGGCCGCAGCTCTTCCTGGAAACATCGCTGCCGCAGACAGAGCACAGCTTTTTAGCCACTGCGCAGCCTACCGACACCTCCTTCTTTATCCCCCCGCTTATCTCAGCTATCAGAGATCTGTTGTCGTCCGTGCGGACCATGTAAGCATATCCTATCAGCTGCGCACAGCTCTCCCCTCCTGCCGCCGTCCTGTCGGGATATTCCCTTACCTCTGTATCATAGATCCTGGCGTTCTGCTTTGTACCACGGGGGTCGTGGTCGAAAATGCCGGTCTTTCCTATATAAAGCTTTGCCAGAGCGTCAAGTGCCTTTCTTGAAAATCTCTCCAGGTCCCTGTCGATCCTGTTGTCGCAGAGCACCACCCGAAAACAGAACACCTGCTCTGCCGTCAGCGGTGATACTGCGAAACGGTTTATCTTCTCCATGACCTCATCAGTAGGCTCAAGGCCCTTGTACTGCGTGTCCATCGTCATTCCTCCCTTTCGGTCTTCTCGTTCTCAAGCTCCTTAGCCTTTGCCTGGGCGTTGTAGAGCCTTGACCTTGCTAAGGCCTCCTCGTCCTGGAGGTTTATGTTGCCCCACTCTATCCTGCACCCCTCAGAGCTGCCGCAAAGCCTTAAAAATGCGTCGCAGATCTCTTTGAGCACAGGACTCAGCAGCCTGCGGTAGTATTCCAGCTCGCTGGTAAGAATGTCCGCCTGCTGAGAGGACATCCTCTCTGTCGTAGACCAGTTCAGCCCCAGCAGGAAAGGCGGCACTGAAAGCTTTGCTACCAGCTGCTCTAAAAGCTGCCTTACAGGCACCTCTGTGTCTATGAGCTGGTTTTCGGCCCCGATGACCTTTATGCCCACGTCTCCCACAGCAATGAAGTCCTTGACTACCCCGTCCTTTGCACTTCTCATGCCGTCGGACCAGGCGTCGGCTATCTCCATTGCCCTCTCCCTGGCAAACATCTTGTCGCTGCCATCGGCGGCGGGCTTGTAGGTCACTGCGTAGCGCACATTGCCCACCCTGTCAAAGTTCTGCCCTATGCACTGATATATCCTCATGAGCACCTCGCTCATCGCCGGCAGCCCCCGCATTATCGAAACTCCGTCAGGGTGCCTGGGGCTTGGGTTAAGGGTGGTGTACAGGAGCCTTTCGTCCTCCCTTGGCAGCTGCTCCCTGTCTCCGCAGACTATGACCTTGTCTAAAGGCCCCTTCCCCTGTCTGATGCGGAACCTGCTGCTGTCGCAGACAGAAAGTCCCTTGATGATCATGGTCTGGGGGTCGCAGATGATCCTTCCGATAGCCCTGCCATAGGTCAGCAGGCTGTCAAGATACATATCCGCAAAGGTGTTGAGGGACCTTCCCGATATCCCCACCGTGACCTCCCGGCAGAAATCTTCAAGCTCCTGCTGAAAGCGCTCCTCGTTTGCCGCCACAGTGAAATCTCCCGTCAGCCTGATTATCTTGCCGAAACAGGCGTCTATCACCGGCACCGCCGCCCTCAGCCCGTCATATATCCCGCTCTCCAGACCGTCTTCGTCCGGGCTGAGCTTGAAGATGCTGTCCGTTGGCTGCGAGCAGAACACCTTTCTCTGGTTTATCATCGCAGCCGGTCCTTTTCTCCTGTTTTTTCTGAATGATACCAAATAACTTCGCTCCTCCTTTCATCGGCGGTCCACGCTGATGACCGTGAACGGACCGCCGCCGTCCTCCTCTAAGGACGTGACAAAATACCTCATGTCGTCCATGGCGTGGTCGTGCTCCTTTATGGGACAGTCCCTGCCTGAGCCTTCGTCCCAGCGGTAAAGAGTGAATTCCCTCAGTATGTCAGTGCAGCTGCTGCTTATCATTATCCTGCCGTCCCTTATCATGTCCTGCACCCGCCTGATGCCGGAGACGACCTCGTTTTTCGCCGGCCTTACCGGGTATTTTCCGTGGCGCATGATGCACTGTATAAATGAAGCGGCTGCCGGGTCGCAGACCACATAATCCACCTCTGTTTCCCCTATCAGGCTGCAAAGACCGTCGTAATGCTCCTCATCGGTCCTTCTGCTGCCCTCTCTGGCCGAGTCGTAGTAGTACTCCCTTATCCTGTACCATCTGCCGTCCCTCTCGCCCCAAAGGCCAAAACTGGAGGGGTTCACCGTGCCGTAGTCGCAGCTCACCGCATAGCGCCGGTATTCGTCCTCTTCCTCAGGGCTGAAAACATACTTCTTCTCATCGAACATGGGATATATGAGCCCCTCCGCAGCCGTCCAGCGGCCCAGTATGAACCTGTCATAGAATGCCCCGGAATACAGCCTGCTGTAGCGGGCGATGACCTCCGGCGTCAGGGACGGGTTGTCGCTTAGCTCAAAGTGGAGATAAAGCAGATTTTTCTGCTTTGCCTTGTCTATCCACTCCCGCTTGAACCAGTGGTAGGGATTGTCGGGATTGCAGTTGAACCAGAGCTTTGACCCCGCCACCGAACACCTGGCCACCGCCTGCTCAACAAAGCTCCTTGGCATCAGGGCAGTCTCGTCCATAAGTATCCCCGCTAAGGTCACTCCCTGGATAAGAGAGGCCGAGCCTTCATCCTTCCCCCCGAAGAGGTAGAACCTGTCCGTTATCCTACCAAGGCTAATATCTACATAGTTCTTTGATACGTTCTCTCTTATCTGAAAGCCGAACCCGCCCAGCTTTGTGAGCAGTCCGCTGACCAGATTTCTCCTGAGGGAAACTATGGTCTTGCCGCAGATGCCAAAGCTCTGCCGGTCAAAGGACCCTAAGGCCCAGATAACGAACGACACCGACATACACATCGTCTTGCCGGACCTGACGGCCCCGTCGCAGATGATGCCGTCGCAGCCGCTGGTGGCCGGGTCTGCCCACCAGCGGAAGACCTCCCTCTGCTTGTCAGATACCTTTGTTATAGCTGTTGTCTCTGCGCTCAACTGTGGTCACTCTCTTTGTCCGGGGCTTCCCCCTCGGTGATGTTCCTTCCGTAGACCGCATTCAAAAACTGCTGCGCCGCACTGACCTCCTTCAGCTCCGGGTCCAGCTCCACCAGCTTTTCCAGAGCCTTCTGCCTGTCGAAGAACTTCATCTCGACCCCGCCGCCCTTTACTCTCTTTATCTCAGCCACGTTGAAAAGGTCGGCCTTCATTATCTCGTCTGCGGTTATGCTCTCATTGAAGACCAGCAGCGCCGCCTCGTTGACGCTGCCGAAGGCCAGCCTGGAAAGACCGGTCTTCACATAGCACAGGTTCTGCGTATCCTCCTTGTCGATGCCCTTTATGAGCCTCTTTACCCTGGGGCTTGCCAGGTACTGGGCCTCTATCCTCTTGGCCTCGTTGTGCTCCGCCCCAAGGCGCACCGCCGTCTCCGCACCGTTTCGTGTCCTGACGAACATCTGTGCAAAAGCCTTTGCTGAAATCCTCATCGTTCTCTCCTTTCCGCAGGAGCGCCGCCCCTGCATCTGTCTGAGAGGGCCGCTCTGCCGAAGCCCCCTCACCTTCGCCCTTCAGGCCCCCGGTAAATGTACATTTCAGTACAACATTTAATTTTATATTTTATAATTAAATAAATAAACATATATTTTCACAAAAAAACACACCGTTTCTTGTGGAAGATCTCCAACAAGAAACGGTGCTATAAATAATCAAAGTCTCTCCAGATACCCCGACCTGACCCTTACCTCCCGTCCGTGCTCCGGCGAAATGAACCTCAGTTCCCCGCAGACCAAGGCCTGGCTGTCCCTCTGTGAGCGATCCCCTCCGTACATACTGTCGCCTATGAGAGGCAGGCCGATATGGGCCATGTGGACCCTTATCTGATGGGTCCTGCCGGTCTCTAAAATGAACTCACACAGACAGCAGTCCTCACGCCGCTGCCTTACCACCCAGTTGGTCACTGCATACCTGCCGTCCTCCCTGACACACCTGAGTATTATGGACTCCCTCTCCCTGGCGATAGGTGCGCTTATCCTGCCGCCGCTGAGCGGTGTTGGCGGTATAAGTCCGAAATAGCTCTTTTTAAGCTCCCTCTGCAAAAAGTCCGCTGCATAGCTGCTCTTGGCCGCCGCCACACAGCCTGCCGTGTCTCTGTCCAGCCTGTTCACCGGCCGGAAAGTCCTGCCAGGATAAAGGCAGGCAAAAAAATTCGCCAGTGTATCCTCTCTGTGTTTCACAGACTGATGCACCGGCATATCCGCAGGCTTGTCGAAAACTATGACCTCACTGTCCTCATAAAGGACCCCGACCCGGCCCATAAGCTCCGGGTTGGCCATGATGTCAGCGCTGTCAGGCTCGTTAAGGATAATGGTGCTGCCCTCGAAAGCCCTCTCGCTGACTTTCACCCGCCTGCCGTCGATACATATCCCGTCCGGGGCTGCCTTCAGCCTTGTCGTCAGCCTTCTGGAGACCCCGCTTTTTTTCAGTATCTCCCTGACCGTCAGGCCGCTCATTTCCCCGCTTATCTCTATGCTCTTCACTGGTGCTTTCTCCATCTTCTTACCATGCCGGGCATCTTGTCCTGCCTGTAGTCCCCCAGTATCTCATCGATCAGCAGCGTATAGCTCACCGTAAAATAAGGATATATCAGAAAAAACGGGTAAACCAGCAGCAGCAGCGGCAGATACCTGACAAAGTGGAAAAGAAACCTGAGATATCTCCCGTGATTGCCGTCCATGAGCTTGACCGAAAGGTCGCAGGCGTCAAAAACATTGGTCCTCGGGTTAAGGGCCATAATGAACGGCGTCAGCGCCAGAGAGATGTAGTAATGAGCCAGCAGCCCTACCCAGGCCCCTACTATGCTCACGCATACGGTAAGTGCGAAAAGCCCCCTTGAAGTAAGCTCCCCCACTCTGAGCACATAGCTGAAATGGTATATCCCATATGCCGCCAGTATCCCCGGGACCGCCGCAAAAAGCTTGACAGCATTATGTATCAGCGAGGAATACATCGCTTTCATATAATATCTGAAAGCATGGGCCGCTATGTACTGCCTCGTGTCCTGAGTGCTGTTGCCCCTGGCCAGGTCTATGAAAAGCCGCCTTACCAGTCCCAGTACCGGCGCTAACATAGCGAACTCCAGCAGGGTCTTGAACACCCAGAAAGCCATTATGCCCCCACTGCTGAATACAGCCTCAATATCATAGAATTCTTTATAACCGTTGTCCCTCAGCACCAGGTACATGGTACCCTCGCACAGGACCAGAAAAGCGAATATCGAAAATAAAAACACCATCACGGAAACGCAGCTGCCCCCGCTCAGGGCCATTCTCCGCCACGCCGTGTTCCTGATCTGCCTGTCAGACAATCTTCGCTGCCCTCCCCTCAAAGCGTTTTCAGCAGGGACCGGACTGCTTCACAGCAGATCAGTCCTCATAGTCCCCTGCGTCTGTATCTTCATACTCTCCGTCCGGATAGCGTCCCAGGACCTCAAATGCCTCGGACCTCTGCCACATATCCGCCGTGACCAGCACCTCAAAGCCCTCGCCGAAATCGCAGGCGTAATCCATGGGCTTTCTCTTCGGCAGCCCGAAACACCCCAGCATATTCATTATTATGCCCCCGTGGGTCACTACCGCCGTCCTGCTCAGTCCCTCGTACATCATGTCGGATATTATCATCTTTATGGCCTCATAGCACCGGTTCACTACCTCCCTGGTGGACTCCCCCTTCGGCGGCGGGTTGTCAAGTCCCCCTCTGATGAACTGCTTGTACTCCTCAGTCTCCATCAGCTCCTGCGCCCTGCGGTTCTCAAAAATGCCGAAATCCATCTCCCTGAGCTCCGGCAGCTCCACAGCATAACATTCCGGGAAAAGTATGGACGCCGTCTGCCTGCACCTTTTCAGCGGAGAGGTGTAGACCTTCTGTACCCTGGGGTAGCTCAGTGTCCCGGCCTTTTCGATAAGCTCCTTTGAACCGAATTCACTAAGGGGCAGATCGGTGACGCCTATATACCTTCCGTCCTCATTGGCCTCAGTTATCCCGTGCCTGATAAACGCTATTCTGTAGCCCTTCATATAAATATCCTTTCATGACTTGAAATAAGTTCATTTTTGTGTTATAATATCTTCAAATCCCAGCCCGTCCTCTCCGAGGGAACTGTAGTCCACATTTTTGAGCATCATCTCACATTCGTGTATGAACGTTCTCAGTTCTGCATTGCGCTCCGGCGGCAGTTCAAAGCAGCCTGCGTTTATGGACTTGGTCTCCCTTATGAACCTGGCTATGTTGGCCGGCGCTGCGGTAAGTATCTTCTTCGCCATCTGCAAGGTCTCCTCATAGCTCATGCTGAAAAGCTTGACGCTGTTGCGGGGGTTTTCCCTGTAGACCGTGCGGAAGACTACGTAGACCACTATCTTTATACAGTTGCCTGTGCCCTTTATAAGGTCTGCGCACCGTGCCTTTCCCACAAGCTGATTTAAAAGCTCCACACAGATATCCGGACTTTCCCCCTGAGGAAAATCGTTAAGGGTAAAATCCCCGTTCTCACTGCCGAATATCATGTCATAGGGTACCTTATAGTACCTTATAAGAGCTATGACCTGTGCGGTGCAGGCGGACTTCTTCCCCCTCTCCACCGAGGACAGGAAGGACTGGGACATACCCGTGTCCTTAGCTGCCTGCTTCTGGGTTATGCCCTTGAGGAGCCTTACTCCCCTGAGCCTTTCCCCGAGCTGGATAAGATACTGCTGAGAATTTTCTGTATTCATGACGTTTCACTCCCGTTACAGGTCAGATCAAAGAATGGGATGCTGATATGTTATACTAAACTGCAAAACGTAAAAATATACCTACAACAAAGATATTATACTACAATTTCCCCCGTTTGTAAAGGGATATGTTATGTTGAAATTGTGAACTTGTGTTCTTTTTCCCTCACCTGCCCGGGTCAGAGGGAGAATATTATGAAGAAGGTGAAAGTTCAATGAAGATAAAAGGCATCGTCATCACCGACGGCAAAAGTTCCTACAAAAGCGAGACTATCGCCATACCTCTGCCGGCAGCGGTAAGGATACCCATGGCCATGTGCAAGGGTCAGGTCTGCGAGCCTGCGGTCAAGGCCGGTGACAGGGTCCTGAGGGGACAGGTCATCGGTACCGGCAGAAACGGTGAGGTCCCGGTCCATTCCTCTGTCAGCGGTACAGTCAGATCCATCTGCCGGATCACCCTGGCAGGCGGCACGGAATGTGATGCCGTTGAGATAGAGACTGACGGTGAGCAGAAGGACCTTGAGGGTATCGTGCCGCCTGTTCTTGAGTCCCGTGAGGACCTGATAAGGGCCGCAGGCGAATCCGGCTGCGTAGGTCTGAGCGGCTCCGGGCTTTCCACAAAGGATAAGCTGGAAAGCTCCAGGGACGCTGACATTTTCATCGTCAACGCCGCCGAGTGCGACCCAAGCCTGACTGCCGACTACCGTGCCATGCTGGAGGACACCGCCGACATCGTCAGCGGCGTAAGCACCGCAGCAAAGCTCATGGGGATAGAGAAGACCCTGATCGCCGTGGGAAGAGATATGGAAAGCGCCATAAACGCTCTGGAGAAAGAGATAAAAGAACGCTCCCTCACAGGCATAGAGGTGGTCCCCATCAGGGACGACTATCCCGGCGGAGCCAATAAGATACTTGTTTACAACCTGACCGGCAGAGTCATGAAGGGCAGCGAGCCGCCCTCCTCGGTGAAGGTGCTGATGCTGAATGTATCCACCATGAGCTTTCTGGGACAGTATTTCAGGACGGGTATGCCCCTGGTGGAAAAGCGTGTGACCGTTGACGGCGATATCGTCCGCACCCCCTGCAATCTCAGGGCGCCCATAGGCACTCCCTACAGCGAGCTTCTGAGATTTGCAGAGACAAATCTCAGGGCCGCCGAGAAGATCGCCGTGGGCGGCGCCATGATGGGCGTCTGCGTCACGGATCCGGAAACTCCCCTCTGCAAGGCAGACAATGGCCTGCTGGCCTTCATGCGTCCCCTGGAGGACAAGAAAAAAGGCAAGCTCTTCACCAGCAGCCAGGTGGGCCAGTGTATACGCTGCGGAGAATGTATGAGGGCCTGCCCGATGAGGCTCATGCCCATGAGGATAGAAAAAGCCTTCCTTAAAAACAAGCTCGGCGCTGTCAGAAGACTGAGAGCTGACCTGTGCCTTGAATGTGGGTCATGTACCTATGTCTGTCCCATGGACCGCAGCCTGACGGAGAATATAAAGAACGCAAAAAGAGCTCTGGCAGAACAGGAAAACGAAAAAGATCAGAAAGCGGGTGAGGACCATGAGTGATACCGAAAAGGATATCTTTGCCAGACCTGAGGGCCTTGACAACGGCGATGCCGACGTGCCTTTCATAATGGCTCCGGCCCCCTTTATCCATGGCAGCTCCTCAGGCTCTAAGACCATGGCCCATGTGATGGTGGCTATGCTGCCGGCGCTGATAATGTCGGGCATTGTCTTCGGCGGCACAGCGCTCATGCTGGTGGGGGCCTGCACGATATCGGCCATGGGCTGGGAAATGCTCAGCACGATGGTGATGAGAAAGCACAAGTCTACCGATGACCTGACCGCCGCCGTGACGGGTATGCTCTTCGGACTGACCCTGCCGCCCACATTTCCCATAATCAAAGCCATACTTGGTACCTTTATCTCCATAGTCATCTTCAAGCAGCTCTTCGGTGGCGTAGGGAAAAATATACTCAATCCCGCCGCCGCCGGCAGACTGGCGCTTTATTTCATTTTCAAAAGCGACTTTGTCTACATAACCCCCATGAGCGACCCCTTAGACCGTATCTACGGCTCCACCCCTCTTGTCTCCGGAGATGCGTCTTACTTTGACCTTATAGTTGGCGGCGTGCCGGGCAATCTTGGCGAGGTCAGTGCCCTGGCCGCCATGCTGGGCATTTTCTACCTGCTTGCCATGGGCGTCACCGGCCTGTGGAGCACCTGCTCATTCGTGGGGACCGCCTACGTTTTCTCATTAGTCACAGGCAATGACGGCGTTTACCAGATCCTGGCCTGCGGGCTGCTGCTGACGGCAGTGTTCATGGCCAACGACTATGTCACCACGCCTCTGACCGCCCCCGGAAAGATACTTTTCGGCCTGGGCGCCGGGGTCATCACCATGACCCTTCGGCTGACGGCAGGATTCAGCGAGGCCTGTTATGCCGCCATACTCATCATGGATCTGCTGACGCCCCTTATAGACAGAGCAACAGAAAGAAGGCCAAGAAAATGACACCTATATATCTATGCGGCTTTATGGGCTGCGGAAAATCCACCGTGGGAAGGATACTTGCGGCAAGGCTCAGATGCCGCTGCACCGACATGGACGACTACATCGAAAAGCAGGAGGGCATGACCATACCGGAGATCTTTGAGAAGAAGGGCGAGCCTTATTTCAGAGCGGCTGAAACTCAGGCCCTTAAAGACCTGGCAGGACAGTGGGGGATAATCGCCACCGGCGGCGGCGCTCTGCTCTCTGATGAAAACGGTTCGACAGCAAAAAGTAACGGAATGGTGGTGTTCATAGATACGGCGCTTGAAACCTGCTATGAGCGAATAAAGAACGACCCCCACCGACCCATAGCCGCATCTTCGACCAAGGAACAGCTATCGGAGAGATTTGAGCAGCGCAGGCCGAAATACAAGCAAAACAGCCACTACACCGTCCCGGGGAGCTATCCGGCGCTGGTCATCGCAGTCAAGATAGAAAGGCTCTACAAAAAATTTTGCAGCGAAAAAGCCTAACGGCAAAGCCACCGCTCCTGACGGACGGTGGCTTTTAAATTCACCGGACGCCAGAAATTTTTTTCTTTACCGATGCAAGGAAACCGTCCCCTGAAACGTATTACTAATGAAAGCCGGAGACGCAGCTGCCCCTCCCCTGAGGGCGGCCGGTCTCACAGGGGCGGCTCATATCAGACCCGAGAGGATAAAGCTATGAAAAGCAGAATGGCTAAGGCCCAGTTTGAGAAAATATATGAAAAATATTTTGATACGGTCTACCGTGTATGCTTTATGTTTTTCCACGGCAGCACCGCCGATACCGAGGACGCAGTGCAGACCACGTTTCTGAAGTATCTGGAAAGCGGTCCTGAGCCGGGACCTGAGGAGGGCGAGCATATCAAAGCCTGGCTCATCGTCACCGCCTCCAATACCTGCCGCTCTATGCTGAGAAAACACAGCCGCCGGGACCTTACCCTTGACAGCGCAGCAAAAAAGTCAGTCGGACCTTCCTACAGCGAGACTTTAGACGCCGTGATGAGCCTTCCCGAAAAAGAAAGGACTGCGGTCTATATGTGTCTTTATGAGGGCTATACTGCCGCACAGGCAGCCAAATATATGGGCTGTCGGGAAAACACCGTTCATTCCTATATCCACCGGGCAAGAAAAAAACTTAGAAAACAACTGGGAGAGTGAGGACTTATGACAGATAAAGAGCTTGACGCCAGGATGACTAAAGAGATAGATTCTATCCGTGCCGGTGACTCTGTCAAAGGCCGTATCCTAAACGACCTGGAGGGAGATATCATGAAATATACGGAGCGAAATGACAGCGTTATAATGGAGATAGCGGAGAACAGCAAGAAAACAGAACAGAAAAAAGGAGCAATCAGGATAAGCCACGCCGGCAGATCAACGGCAGCTGCGGCGGCCCTGGTCATAGCTGTGGGCGGGGCCTGCCTCATGAGCCGGACCGCCAGGCCCGATACCGAAGACCGCAGCGGCCCCCAGAGCGCAGCAACTGCCCCGGCTATAACGGGAAGTACCGCAGGCAGCGAGGACCTTTCATATATCCGGTTCCAGCCCGATGGCAGGACTGTCTTCGATAAATTCGGAGAAAATTCCTTCGTCTGGAGACTTGAAGACGGAAGGTTCCTTATCCAGCAGTGGGGAAACTACTACGGCGGACAGGACAGCTCAGAGGGACTATACGACTACATCGTCTATGACCCCTACGGAGAAAAAGAACTGACTGAGATAGCCGCCTGCTCGGACCGCTGGCGCATCAGGGTCTATGACAGCGGTTTCAGTCTGGAAAAAGCCTATATGGGCGATGAGTTCCATCAATACAGAACGGAATGTACATTCTACGACCTTTACCACAACGGATCGAGGGACTTCGACCTGACCGTAGCGGACCCGGAAAGCGAGTCCATAGTTTCGCCGCCGGTATTTTTTAACGGCGGAGAGAAAATGTTTATCCTTTCCGACTTTGACTTATACCTTGACAACGGCGAATTCAAAGGCTCCGTCGAGAACTTCCATTCCGAAGAAACAGGGCACCTTGGCATCACTGAAAATGAGAATTACGCCTTTTTCACCAGAGTGACCGACTATGAGGACAGAGCGGTGGGCATCATAGAGATAAGACCCGTTTCCGACGGTCTTGACGGCAGTCTCCCCGGGCTTAAAGAGGACGAAGACCAGCAGTTCATCACCCTGCCGGCCCCGGCTCAGGAAATGCGCTTTCACAGCTACGGTGACACTATCTATGGCGTTGACCCTGTGAATGAACAGGTCTGCGTGTTCGACCCCACCGATCCCGGAGAACCGTTCACAGACCATTACAGCACCTTTCCCCTGCCGGACTTTGTAAAGGAAAAGGGCATGAGCTTTGCCGGCAGCCTTATGGAGAAGAACTTCCTGGTCATCTCCTACGAGTGCGGCAGCGAGAACCACACCCTTATCTATGACGCCGAAAAAGGGGAGCTTTTAGAAGACTATATCACACCCTCTCCGCTGAGGATAGAGGAGGGTCAGAGCAATATCGTCCTTGACCCCGACACCGGCGACACAGCGATCAGAACTACGGACCCTCAGACCTTCGCATATTCCGTTTACTGTCTCAACTTCCTTGGCCAGGATTACAATAACTTCGGCCTGCCCATGGAAGACCCTGCCGCCGCAGAGGGAACTGAGGAGAATGAAGTGAACGCTGTCACGACAGCGCCTGCCCCTTACGATGACCCGGAGGAGGAAGGCAGCCTTGCCTATACTACCGTCACCACCCGCCTGCCCTCTGAGGACGAAGTGATCCTCACCGTAGGGGATTCAGTATATACCCTCGACCACGCCGACCCTGAGCAGGCAGAGCTGGAAAAGGAGCTGCGGACCTGGTATAAGGACAAGAGAATGCTTGACGACCTGCCCCTTAACTATGACCTCTACGGCCTGTCCGGGAGCCAGCCCGCCGCCAGAGACTATGTGCGCATGGCCGAGTTCTTTGACGCCGACGGGAACTACGTCTGCATAGGCCAGACCGAAGAGGACAGCCTGCGCACCGACCGGCTCATCGTTGACATAAACGGCTTTATCTACGAAGTCGGCCCCACCTGTCCCCTTCCCTCCGTCTGGGACAGCCTTCACTGACAAATATCAAAAAAGCTCTTTCCCGATAGACAAATACCCATACAGAAGTTTTGCCCCGAAGCCTTTCAAAGTGCTTCGGGGCATTTGTATTCTATACAGCTGCTGAGATAAATCAGAATTTTAAATTCAATATGGATACTTTCCTTCAGTGTACTTATAGTCAGTATTAAAAAACTTACTGAAAATGACATTGTTTTTTTCAGCAGGATCACTAATTGGCACTTCGTAGCCAATGTCACAATTAAAGGTGTAATCATCATTTATTGTCAAGCAATATGTTTTCCATATTTTTTCAGCACCAAATCGTTTTAAGTATGCCTTATAAAGTGCGTATGTCAAATAAAAGAGGTCATTATCAACTACACTTCTTGATATGGGATAACTTTCATAACGCTTCCAAAAGCTTGCAATTGTAACAGCCTCTCCTGTTTTCTTTTCCGAATTTGCGAACCAAAAAGTAATCTTCTTGTTTACACACTCGGCATAAAAGCATATCTTACTCCATTCAACAGGCATCATATTTATAAGAAATTGACAAAGCTCAATCTGCGCATTTTCGATGTCATCCATATTTGTTATTTGTTCCATATAATACTTCCTTTCTGATGTGATAAATTCAGATTATGTTGGTAAAAATTATATCACAACATCGCTATACTGTCAATAGAAAAGCCATAGTATTTCTGACAGATATATCATAAATACTATGGCATAGCCTTATATATCAGCGCCACACTATGGGGAAAGAGCTTTTCTTATACCCGGATGACCGAGCTTTTCAGCTTTTATCAATACATACCTGCGCCGGCCCCTGCTGCTGCGGCTGCCATAGCTGCGTCAGCCTGAGGGTCCTTCTTGTCAGCTACCAGGCTCTCTGTAGTCAGCACCATAGCTGCAACGGATGCCGCATTCTGAAGAGCAGACCTTGTTACCTTAGTGGGGTCAACTATCCCTGCGCTTATCATGTCAACATACTCAGCAGTGTAAGCGTTGAAACCAAAGCCTACCTTGCCGGAAGAAATGATCTTGTCGATGATGACGCTGCCCTCAAGACCGGCATTGGCTGCGATCTGTCTGACAGGCTCCTCCAGTGCCTTGTAAACTATCTGAGCACCGGTCTTCTCGTCGCCTGCAAGGCCATCTACCAGCTTCTCGACCTCAGGCATAGCGTTGATAAGAGCTGTGCCGCCGCCGGCTACGATGCCCTCCTCAACTGCTGCCTTGGTAGCAGCCAGAGCGTCCTCTATACGCATCTTCTTCTCCTTCATCTCGACCTCAGTAGCAGCGCCTACCTTGATAACAGCCACGCCGCCGGAAAGCTTTGCCAGTCTCTCCTGGAGCTTCTCTCTGTCAAAATCAGAAGTAACAGTCTCTATCTGAGCCTTTATCTGTGCGATACGTGACTTGATGTTCTCGCTCTCGCCTGCGCCGCCTACGATGATGGTGTTCTCCTTCTGAACAACTATCTGCCTTGCAGAACCCAGCTGCTCCAGTGTAGCCTCGCTAAGCTCCATACCAAGCTCGGAGGAGATGACCTCGCCGCCGGTGAGTATTGCGATATCCTGCAGCATTTCCTTCCTTCTGTCGCCAAAGCCCGGAGCCTTTACTGCAACACAGGTGAATATGCCTCTGAGCTTGTTGAGTATCAGCGAGCTAAGCGCCTCGCCCTCAACGTCCTCAGCGATGATGAGAAGCTTCTTGCCCATCTTCACTATCTGTTCCAGCAGAGGAAGTATATCCTGCATATTGCCTATCTTCTTATCTGTGATGAGCACCAGTGCATCGTCCAGCACGGCCTCCATCTTGTCAGTATCAGTTACCATATAAGGGCTCAGATAGCCTCTGTCGAACTGCATACCCTCAACGACTTCGCTGTAGGTCTCGGCAGTCTTGGACTCCTCCAGAGTGATAACGCCGTCAGCAGTCACCTTCTCCATAGCCTCTGCTATGAGCTGGCCGATGGTGTCGTCTGCGGCGGAAACTGCGCCTACTCTTGCGATCTCAGCGCTGCCCTCTACCTTCTTGGAATTCTTGACTATCGCATCAACAGCAGCGTCAACGGCCTTTGCCATGCCCTTCTTCAGGACCATGGGGTTAGCCCCTGCTGCTATATTCTTCATGCCCTCTCTTACCAGAGCCTGTGCGAGCAGTGTAGCTGTGGTGGTACAGTCGCCGGCAGCGTCATTGGTCTTTGTAGCGACCTCCTTCACCAGCTGTGCGCCCATGTTCTCAAAAGCGTCCTCCAGCTCGATCTCCTTGGCGATGGTAACGCCGTCGTTGGTTATCAGCGGAGCGCCGAACTTCTTGTCCAGGACCACGTTCCTGCCCTTGGGGCCGAGAGTTATCTTGACAGTGTCAGCCAGCTGATCTATGCCGGACTGCAGCGCCTTCCTTGCGTCTTCACCGTATATTATCTGTTTAGCCATGATAGATTACCTCCTACTGTCCTTTATTCAACTACTGCAAGAATATCTTCCATCTTGACGATGATGTATTCCTCGCCGTCAAGCTTGACATTTGTGCCGCTGTACTTTGAGAGCAGCACCTTGTCGCCCTTCTTCACAGTCATAGCAACGTCCTTCTTGCCTTCGCCGACCTCGATGACCTCTGCGACCTCAGGCTTTTCCTTTGCGGAGCCTGTGAGGATTATACCGCTCTTGGTAGTCTCCTCTGCCTCAGCCATCTTTACAACGACTCTGTCCTGTAATGGTTTGATAGTCATGATAAATGTCCTCCTATCTGATCGATAAGGCCGCTCATTTCTCTGCGGCCCCTCCTGTTTTATTGATCTTGTCACGCTCTGTTAGCACTCTTCCCTTTTGAGTGCTAAGTATATTGTACCACCTTTTTCTGAAATTGCAAGATGTAATCATGATTTTTGTAGATTTACACAAAAAATCCTGTCAGAACTTATCAAGTTTCAAACAAGATGTGACTATCAAAATATGAAATAGTATGTTATAATTATAAAGGATATATAGTGTCATATTATGTTATAACAATTAAGCAAATGTCCTTTTTCGTGTTTTCGCTTTTTTGTGAATACCCGGCAGCAGTCCATCGGCAGGGGCTGCGGAGTGTCTGAAAAGGGTACTTTTTGTGAAACCGTTAGTTATGCGGACCGTAATTATTAAATTGTTAATAAAAAGAATAATTGTTAACGGTAAGTTAATCTTATGTTCACACATTGAGTTTGTGAATTTGTTATAATATGTTTGGTAATTTATATTTTTGATTATGTTTGTTAAAAAAGCGGTTTGTGCAGTTTTGCACTGTTTTTCAACAGAGTCCGCTTTAGGTCTATTAAGCTTATTAAGGATCTGTCCCGTCCGGATATGGGAAAGGAAGCAGCATCACGGGGCGGGCTATGAAAGGAAGTTGAGTAGTAATGTCATTAGGAAGAGTTTTAGTTGTAGATGATGATAAGAATATCTGCGAGCTGCTCAGGCTCTATCTTGAAAAGGACGGCTATGGGGTCATACTAGCCCATGACGGCGAGGAGGCAGTTGTGAAGTTCAATGCCCTGAAGCCTGATATAATCCTGCTGGATATAATGCTGCCGGGGATCGACGGCTGGCAGGTATGCCGTGAGATAAGGAAGAAATCCAACGTGCCGATAATCATGATAACCGCCAAGGTGGAGACCTTTGATAAGGTCCTTGGTCTTGAGCTCGGGGCCGACGACTACATAGTGAAGCCCTTTGACACCAAGGAGGTCATCGCCAGGATAAAGGCTGTCTACAGAAGAGTAGGCCAGTCCTCAGCGGAGAGCGAGATAAAGGAAGTCAAGTATGACAAGCTGTCTGTCAACATGACAAGATATGAGCTGAGAGTCAACGGCGTCGTTCTTGACACCCCGCCGAAGGAGCTGGAGCTTTTGTTCCACTTAGCCTCCAACCCCAACAGAGTGTATACCAGGGATCAGCTCCTTGACGAGGTATGGGGTTTTGAATACTATGGCGATTCAAGGACCATCGACGTCCACGTAAAGCGTCTGAGGGAAAAGCTGGAGGGCGTTTCCGACAAGTGGGCGCTGAAGACCGTATGGGGCGTCGGCTATAAATTTGAAGTCGCTGAAAATAATGAATAACAGCAAAAGTATTTTTTCAAGATACTTTGCGATCTGCTCAGCAGTAATACTGATAAGCTTTTGTTGCTTAGGCACAGTATTACTGCTGGTTTCGTCAAGGTACTTTTTAGATGAGAAGAAGAGCCTTATGCTGAAAAACGCCAGGACGCTGGCGACCTATACTAAAGACGACATGATGCAGCACCCCGATGAATGGCTCCATGACGTCAAGGGCGAACTGAAGATATACGGCATCAGCAGCAACGCAGACTATGTCCTTTGCAGCGACGACGGCTATGTCATCGCCTCCACCGGGTCGGATATAAACTATATCGACAGCTCACAGCTCAGCGCTTTTTCTCAGCAGGGCAACTATGTTTACGGCACCCTTGGGGGCGTCATGAGCGAGATGTCGCATATCATGGGCGTCAGGTTCTCAGCGAACGGACCTGATTATGTGATGCTGTCCTATTCCACCAAATCCGCTCAGGACAATTATACGAAGAATATCATGCAGATATTCATAGCCTCTGCGGTCATGGTAATGATAATAGTGCTGTTTTTAGTCTATTTCGCCGTGCTGAAACTGACCTCGCCTATCAAGGAAGTGGCCGAGATCTCCAAGAAGATAGGTAAGGGCGACTTCTCCGTCACTTTGCCGGACTACAGCACCAAAGAGTTCCGGCAGCTGAGCAACGCCTTTAACGAGATGGCTGCAAACCTCAAAAGCTATGACACCATGAGAAACAGCTTTCTTGCAAACGTTTCCCACGAGCTGAGGACCCCCATGACCTCCATCGGCGGCTTTGTGGACGGCCTGCTGGACGGGACCATACCCAAGTCGCAGGAGAAAAAATATCTGAGGATAATCTCCTCTGAGGTGGCAAGGCTCACCAGACTGGTCAAAAGTATGCTCAACCTAGCCAAGATAGAGGCCGGCGAGCTGGAACCTAACAAGACCTCTTTCTCGGTGGTGGAGCCTATCGTGGACACCCTGGTGACCTTTGAGCCAAGGATCGAGGAAAAGGAGATCGAGATAAGGGGCCTTGATATCGACAGGACCGAGATGTATGCAGACCTTGACCTTATCCATCAGGTCATGTATAACCTGATAGAGAACGCCATTAAATTTGTCGATAAGGGCGGGTATATAGAATTCAGATTTGCCAAGGATAACGCAGGCACCTCCGTTTCTATCAGAAACAGCGGCGAAGGCCTGGCTGAGGAGGAACTGCCCCTGGTGTTCGACAGATTTTATAAGGTCGATAAGTCCAGAGGCATCCACGCACAAGGCCTGGGCCTGGGGCTGAATATAGTAAGGTCCATAATCGAGATACACGGCGGCCAGATAATGGTCAAGAGCGTCAAGGACGTGTTCACAGAGTTCACCTTCACCGTGCCTGACCCTCAGGAGGACAGCGAGCCTGATGAGGAATGAGCCGGGTCAGGTGAGAAAAAAACTGTAAAGGTCGGGATATTATGATAACAGAGACTGAAGATACAGCAGTAACGGAAAAGACAGAAAGCTCAGCCGGGGAACAGGAAAACACCGCCGGGAAAGGGCTTTATTCCATGCCCGAGGGGGCAGTGGAGGAAAGCGAGGTCGTAGGCAGCGATTTCTGGGAGGGCATCACCCTGCCAAAGGTCGAAAAGCCAAAGAAGGAAAAGAGGGGCAAGTCAGTGCTCATCACTGTCATAAGCTCCCTGCTGTGCCTTTGCATGGGCGCCGCTATCACCGTAGTGGCCGTCCGGGGCAAGGGGACCCTTTCCAACCTGATAACCGGGAATAAGCATATGACCTTTTCCCTGCCGCTGGAGCATAAGCCCGACATCGACCCCAAGTATAAGGAAGAGGACGGCAGGTTCACCTCCGAAGGGATAGCGGCGTACTGTGTACCTTCGGTGGTGTCTATAGATATCTACAGAGAATCCGTCACAGGGGGACCTAAGGGTGTAGGCAGCGGCATAATCATCAGCTCCGACGGCTACATAGTGTCAAACGCTCACGTCATCGACCCGGACGCCCTGGCCCTCAAGGCCATACTCAGCGACGGACGGGAATACTCGGTGGAGATAATCGGCAGGGACGAGGTGTCGGACATAGCAGTGGTGAAGATACCCGTGACCGGGCTCCAGCCCGCAGTTTTCGGAGACTCCTCCGAGCTTAAACTGGGCGAAGAGGTCATGGCTATCGGCAACCCGGCGGGTTATAGGAACTCTGTGTCAAAGGGCGTGATATCCGGTTTCAACCGCAGCGTGATGGTGGAAAGGATAAACCAGCGCATCGAGGTAATGCAGGTAGACTGCCCCATAAACCCAGGCAATTCCGGCGGCGCACTGTTCAATATGTGGGGACAGGTGGTAGGGATAACCTCATCAAAGCTCTCCACCTATGGCTATGACAGCGTTGGTTTCGCCATACCCTCAAACAACGCCTAGAAGATAATCGAGGACCTGATGGAGCACGGCAGAGTACTGGGAAGGGCCAGGATAGGCATAACCTACTACCAGATACCCACCGCCGCCGCAGATGTCTCCGATATCAAGCCCGGTCTGCTGGTAGTCACCATAGACGAGAGCTGTGATGTGGCCAATACCGAACTTAGGGTGGGAGACATAATCACCTCCATCGACGGCTTTGATATCTTCAAGACCGACAACGCATCTGCCCTCCTGGCAGGCAGGTCCCCCGGTGACGTGCTCAACTGCCACGTTTACCGCCCGGCCGATGACCCCAGCAAGGAAGGCACAGAGTTTGATATTACTTTCGAGCTGATGGAGGACACCGGCACCCTTGTCACCACTGATGTTGAGGTCGTAGGGATATTCTGAATAATTTGATAATGGACAGCAGCGGTGCCGCCTGCGGGATCTTACGATCCTGCGCAAACGGCACCGCTTTGTTTCTTATTTTTTTATCTCGCCGTTCTCAGTCTCGATGATGACCGTGAAGGGTCCGTCGTTTTCCAGGCTCACCTTCATGTCGGCTCCGAAAACGCCCTTTTCGACCCGGCCCTCTATGCGCTCCTCACAGCAGCGGCAGAAATATTCGTAAAGCTCATTTGCACGCTCAGGCGCCCCGGCATTTATGAACGATGGCCGATTGCTGCGGCAGTCCGCATAAAGAGTGAACTGGCTTATCACAAGCAGGCTCCCGCCCACGGTGTCGATGTTCAGATTTGTTTTTCCCTGCTCATCAGCAAATATCCTTAGCTTTGCCACCTTCTCTGCCAGCTTTTCGCAGTCCCTCTCAGCGTCCTCCCTGCCAACGCCCAGCAGGATAAGAAAGCCCAGCCCTATCTGCCCGACGGTCTGTCCCCCGACGTCCACCGCCGCACGGCTGACCCTCTGTATAACTGCCCTCATCTTACTTTACCTCGATGTCATAAGAGTAAGTGTAGCTCTCCCCCGCACCTAATGCTATGGCATGAGGCTTTTTCTCCAGGTCAGGATAAGCATCGTCTGCATAGACCGGCACTGACGTCCACGGCTCCAGACACACGAACTGCGCCCTGTCGTCCCCGGTGGAGGACCAGACTGCGATGCACTCCGACTGAGGGTATCTCACCGTTACCTGCCTGCCGGAGACCCTGCTTTTCAGGCTCACTGCCTTTGAATTGGGCGAGTCGATGATTATGGCGTCGTTGTCAAAAAGCCCTCTGCTGACATTCAGAACACTGCCGCAGTCCGCTAAAACGTTCCCCGCCTGGTCAACGATATGCTCGTCCTTCTCATATTCGATACAATAGTCCTCAAAGCTCTCCCCCTCTTCTATGGGGCATCTGAACGCCGGGTGTCCCCCCAGGTAGAAATACATGGTCTCTGTGCCGGTATTGTTTACGATGTTCTCCACCCTGACCCCGTTCTCCATGGCAGTGTAGCGAACAGTGAACAAAAACTCATAGGGGTACTGCTCCAGCGTCTCCTCATTGCTTTTGAGCGTGAACTCCACGCTGTCCACGGTCTGTCCGGCGAAGGCAAACTCCATGTCCCTGGCAAATCCGTGGTTAGCCTTCATTTTGTAGTCCTTGCCCCCCGCCCTGTATGCTCTGCCCTCCGGCGAGCACACAAAGGGGAACAGGACCGGCGCATACCTCTTCCATACCTCTCCGCTTTGCCAGAGGTATTCTCTTCCCTCAAACTTCACCGAATGGAGTTCCGCTCCGAAGGTATCGGCACTTATCTCGGTCCTGCCTTTTTTCACACTATAGATCATATTTATCCCTCCCGAAAATATTTGCTATACTACAGATTATACCACAACCCCTCCCGTCCCGTCAAGGGTTTGACTAGTCACCCACAATATGTTATAATGTCCTGAGGGACCGGCCCGGCCGAGCCGCCGCCCCCCGCCGGGCAAATTTTTATTCAGCCCGGGAACTCAGATGATAGGAGCACAGCATATGAATGAAACCATACCCACCCCTGCCGGAGCCTTCTGGAGGGTCTTTATCCGTATAGTCCTGGTGACGGGGACCTTTCTTCTCACCTCCCTGGCCGGGTCCTTTCTTGCCCGGAGGCTCGGGGAACTTACAGGTATAGATAACAGCTATTTCAGACTTCTCATATCCTCTCTTCCCAGCATCGCCGCCTTTCTGACGATCGCCGCCGTCAATGGCCGGCTGAAACTCATTTTCAGTCCCAGGGGCTTTTTCACAGGGCTTTCAGTGGGCGCATCCATACTGGTGATGGCGCTGATGTCCCTTCTTACCGATTTTTACGTTGCCAGAGAGGAAGGCTTTGTTCGGCTGCCGGCGGAGGATATCGTATTCTTCACCCTGGCAGTGTTCATCTCTGCCGGCTTCAGGGAAGAGCTGATGTTCAGAGGGCTTATCCTGGAGGCAGTCCGCAGCGAATTCGACCCCCGCTCGAAAAAAGGGATCTATATTTCCGTGGCCGTTTCCGCCGCCGCCTTCGGAGCAATACATTTTCTGAACCTTACCAGCGCCGACGTCACCCTCAAGGCCGTGACCTTTCAGGCCCTCGGAGCCTTCGCCATCGGACTGCTGTTCGGTGCGGTCTATGTACGCAGCGGCTGTCTCCTGGCAACAGTGTTCCTCCACGGTCTGGAGGACTTCGCCGGACTTATGCCCTCCGGAGTCTACGGACAAAGGACCCTTTCCGAAAGCATAGAGCAGGTCAGCGTCTCCGGGCAGTTTCAGCCCCTTATTTTCTTCGGTGCCATTGCCCTCTACCTGCTGCGGCCATCCGCCATCGACAAAGTCGTCGCCCCCGTGGCCCCGCCCGATGACAGCAATGCTAACTGTCAGGGACAAGAGTAGAAATTTTTTATTTTTAACCAAATCCCCCCAGGGAGCCGTGCCTGCTGGCAAAAGCCGAAAAAATGCGCAGGACGGCCCCTTTTTTCATATCGTTCCCTACGGCCCCCGATGCCCGGCGATACAGGGCGGGGCTTGACAAGGTTCAAAAAAACTGGTATAATATTATTGATAAGAATTTCTGAACATCACAAATGAAAGGGGTACAGAAAATGAGCTCGTTTGCTGAGAACCTGCGGGCCGCCATGGCTGAGAGATCTATCACCCAGGCCGAGCTTAGCAAGAGGACAGGCATATCAAAATCCTTCATAAGTCAGTATCTTTCGGGCAAATTCAAGCCCCGTGACGATAAGCTGACCGCCCTGGCGCAGGCCTTAGGGACCACTAAGGGGGCGCTCTTAGGGTTCGAGAGCAGCCGTCCCGGTGAAGGCGCCCTTGACAGCAAGCTCATCAAGGTGGAGGTGTTCAGTGCAGATGAACCCAGCAAGCCCTGGGGGGAGGAGTATATTTCGGCCGACCCGGGGAATTATCGGTTCTATATCTGCCGTGATGACAAGAACCGGCCCTTTATAATGTTCGGGGACCATCTGCTTGTCAGCATCAACGATATCGGCTCCGCCGGGCTTTATGCAGTGATGAAGGAGAGCATAGGCGACAGGGTCTATTTCCGTGAGTTCAGCGATCCCAGGAAAGAGGCCGCAGAGCTGGGCCTGAAAATAATCGGCCGGGTCTGCGAGCTGAGAAGAAAAATGTAAATGTAAACGTCCCTTTCCGAAACGGAAAGGGACGCTGTTTTTTCTGTATAAATACTCAGTACTTGACAGTGAACTGTGCCCTGGGGTTGCCGTCGCCGTCCGGGTCGAGCATCTCAGCCTTTTCGATGGTTATGGGAGTCATAGGAGAGGAGAACGCTCCGTCGCTGCCGTAGGAAAGGTCTACCTCCAGGAAACCGTCAACGGTCTCCATGCCCTCAGTGACCTCGCCGAAGGCCGCATAATCACCGTCAAGGAAAGTGTCCTTGTCGGAATAGCATATAAAGAACTGGCTGGAGGCCGAGTCCGGGTCAGAGGACCTGGCCATGGAAACTATCCCCCTGGTGTGGCTCAGGTCGTTATTTACCCCGTTTGAGGAAAACTCACCCTTGATGTTAGTCTCGCTGCCGCCGGTGCCGTCCCCCTTGGGGTCGCCGCCCTGTGCCATGAAGTCCGCCACTACTCTGTGGAAGGTCAGCCCGTTGTAAAAGCCCGAGCTTACCAGGCTCTCAAAATTCTTGCAGGTCTCGGGGGCCTTGTCAGGATAGAGGGTGATGGTAAAGGTGCCCTCCTTCCGGACTCTCTCCGGCTTTTCAGTGAACTCTACGCTTATCTCCACCCTGTGGTTGCCGTCCTTGTCGTCGTCGATCATCTCAGCCTTCTTTATCCTTGTATCGCTGACAGGTATGGATCTTATGCCCTCCAGGTCCAGGGTCCTCTCAGTGTTCTGCAAAGCATCCGCTACCTCTGAGCCCTCTGTTATCTGTCCGAAGGGGTCCTGGTTGAGATATACTCCGTGATCCACATAAGCTATGACCAGCTGGTCGGCCTTGGTATCGTCCTTCTTGGTCATGGCAGCCACGCCGTTATATATGTTGCCGAAGTCAACATCATCGAAGTACTTGTCCTTCACCAGCTTTTCAAAGCTGTCACAGGTATCTTTGTAGTAATCAGAATAAAGGGTCACAGTAAAGCTCTTTACCTGAGACTTCCCCGCAGTGTCCTCCGCCCCGGTAGCCTCGCCGCTCTGCCCGGCGCCGCTGCTGTCATTGTCGGTCTTCCCGCAGCCTGTGAAACGCGAGCAGGCCATCACAGCCGCCGCCGCAAAGGAGAACGCCCTGCGTATCCCCATTTCAGTTATACTTTTCATCTTAGTTTTCATTTCCTTTCATTACAGACTGAGCCGTCTGCGCTCTGTATTTGACTTTGCCATTACATCGTTCTGACAGCGCCTTACGTCCTATAATGATAACATCTTTTTACCAAAAAATCAAGTGATAAGCCCCCATTTCACCCAAATTTCATTATTTTATCCACTCACCCTCCGCCTTGCCCTAAGACCTGCCGTCTTTCTGCACAGAGACGGCTGCCGGCTTTTGGCAATTGTGTCAGATAGCCTTGGTACCGGGTCAGAAAAATGGCATTTTTGCCGAAAAACAAATTGACATTCCTGGGCTGTTATGTTATAATTAACCTGTGAAAAAAGCTGCCCGTACCAGTGGACAGCCCATCAGTCCGAAGGGAGAAGAGCCTATGACCATAACAGACAAAAGCCAGTTTACCGGGAAAATCAAGCGGGTCATCATCACCGAGGAGGAGATATGCACGGCGGTGAAGAGAGCCGGAGAGATGCTGAGCCGTGAATATGAGGACAAGCCCCTGCTGTTAGTCAGCATTTTGAAGGGTGCATTCATCTTTCTCTCAGACCTGACAAAGGAGATAAGCATACCCTGCGAGGTGGGTTTCATGGCCGCAAAAAGTTATTTTGCCGATACCGCCTCCTCCGGCAGCGTCACCATAACCTATGACCTGGCTCAGGATATCAGCAATTACCATGTAGTCATAGTCGAGGACATAATCGACACCGGAAGGACCCTCAGCGAAGTGGTGAAGATGCTTGAGAGCAGAGGTCCCCTCTCATTGAAGGTCATGACCCTGCTGGACAAGCCTGACAGGCGGGTGGTGGACTTTAAGGCCGACTGGTCCCTTTTCACCATTCCCGACTATTTCGTTATCGGCTACGGACTTGATTTCGGTGAGTATTACCGCAATCTTCCCTATATAGCCGAGTATGATTCGCAAACGGACCGGTAAAAACGGCGAAAGCCTTCTGAGCGGACCGTGACCTCTGAATGAAAGGAAAAAGAATATGGAAAAGCTTTTCAAGCTCAAGGAGCATAATACCGACTTAAAGACCGAGCTTATGGCCGGCCTTACAACTTTTATGACAATGGCCTATATCCTGGCGGTCAATCCAAGTGTGCTTTCAGCTGCCGGCATGGACAGCACAGCGGTGCTGCTGGCTACCTGTTTAGCCTCTTTCATCGGCACCGCCTGCATGGCCTTCATGGCCAATCTGCCCTTTGCACTTTCGGCCGGCATGGGCCTTAACGCCTACCTGGCATACACCGTCTGCGGACAGATGGGCTACCCCTGGCAGGTGGCTCTGCTGGCGGTCTTCGTCGAGGGCGTCATCTTCATCATACTCTCCGTCACCAAGGTAAGGGAGGCTATCTTCGACTGCATCCCCCTTTCGCTAAAGAAAGCCGTGTCTGTGGGAATTGGCCTTTTCATCGCCTTTATAGGCCTTCAGAACGCAGGTCTGGCCGTTGATTCCGCCACCCTGGTGTCTCTTGTCAGCTTCAGGGAGAATTTCCATACCGCAGGCATCTGCGCACTGCTGGCAGTGATAGGCGTACTCGCCACCGCCATACTTCATGTCAAAAAAGTCCCCGGTTCCATGCTGATAGGCATTTTCGGCACCTGGATCTTAGGTATGCTCTGCCAGGCTGTGGGCATTTACACCGTTGATGCAGAGGCCGGCTATTATTCGATGCTGCCCTCCTTCAGCCTGACGGATTTTTCTGCCCTGGGGAAGACCTTCGGCCAGTGCTTCAATGTTGACTTCGGCAATGTGGGTATCTTCAACTTCGTGGTAGTGACCTTCTCCTTCCTTTTCGTTGACCTCTTCGATACCCTTGGTACCCTCATCGGCGTCAGCACCAAGGCAGGTATGCTTGACGAGGAAGGCAAACTCCCCGGCATCAAGCCCGCACTGATGGCTGACGCAGTGGCCACCACCGCAGGCGCCGTCCTTGGCACCTCGACCACCACCACATTCGTTGAGTCTGCCGCCGGCGTAGGCGCAGGCGGAAGGACCGGCCTGACCGCCCTTACCACTGCGGTGCTGTTTTTAGCCTCCATGCTCTTTGCACCAATTTTCGTTTCCATACCCTCCTTCGCTACCGCCCCCGCTCTGATAGTGGTAGGTTTCCTGATGTTCAGCACTGTCACCGACATCAAGCTCGATGACGATAACCTGACCAGCGCAATACCCGCCTATCTCTGCATAATCGCAATGCCGCTTTTCTACAGCATCTCCGAGGGCATCTCCATCGGCGTCATATCCTATGTGGTCATAAACCTCATCTGCGGAAAGAAGAAGGAGATAAACCCCATCATGTATGTGCTGGCAGTGCTCTTTGTGCTCAAATATATCTTCCTGTAAAATACGAAAGGACCGATGATAATGAAAACTTATACTCTCAACGTGGCAGGCCTTACCAGAGAGCTGCCCCTTTGCAAAGCCAGCGACGAACTGGATATCGCCGCATTCATCATGTTCTCCGACGTGGAGGTCACTGTGGCCGCCGCCAAAGCCCTGCTCGAGAAGGTGCCTGATTTCGACATCATACTCACTGCCGAGACTAAGGGCATACCCCTTGGCTATGAAGCCGCAAGACAGAGCGGGAAAAACTATATCGTTGCCCGCAAGTCCGTGAAGGTCTACATGACCGACCCCATCTCGGTGAACGTAAAGTCCATCACCACCGAGGGAGTCCAGACCCTTTATCTTTCCAAGGAGGACGCATCTGAACTCAGCGGCAGGAAAGTGCTTATCCTTGACGACGTTATAAGCACCGGCGAGTCGCTTATCGCCCTGGAAAAGCTGGTAGAGGCCGCCGGCGGAGTGATCTCCGGCAAGGCCGCAGTCTTGGCCGAGGGCAAGGCAGCCGACAGGGACGACATAGTTTTCCTGCAAAAGCTCCCCGTTTTCCCCAGAGAGAAATAATGAACAGCCCCCGCAGAAATACTCTGCGGGGGCTTTATGCCGTCACCGTGGTCAGATGATGTCCTTCTTGTCCGTGAGCTTGCTCACATCTACATAGTAGTTTGAATAGTCGATGGGATTCACAAAGACACCCAGCTGTGTGCCGTTGACCCTGGCAGTGGGATCCTCTGCAAAGGGAGGACTGGTGAAAACGAACTCCCTGCCAGTATCCGGGTCAGTATGGTAGCAGTCTATTACATATCCGCCGTTAAGGCTGTCGAACCTCACCACCTGCCTGTCGGGTATGATGAGCTTGTGGTCGCTGTCTAACCTCATCTTGTCCCGGTTGCTGAACCAGGGTATTATGAACGCCTTTATTACCGATGCCACAATAAGCATGAAAAATCCTACTATCAGAGCTATCACCGCCCCGATGATACCGAAAGCCAGCAGCCCAAGCACCGGCAGCACCAGCACTATCACAAGCAAAATGATAAGAAACGTCATCATTGTATTTCCTCCTATCCCATGTTTTCTTCTGTATCCTGTCTCTAGCAAAAGGCCCCCTGAGCAGACTGTCTCTGCACGTCAGAAGGCCATTGCTTTTTCATATATCTCTCTGCCCGTTTCTCCAAAATGGGTCTTATTCGTAATTTTTCTGTATCTCGCTGAGATACCCCCTGGCCTGCTCGATAACGTGGTCAGGCGCTAATATCCTCGCCCTGCTGCCGAACTGGAAGAACCAGCCCCAGAAAGTGGGCGCTATCTGAACATCGGCCGTCAGACAGAAGGTGTTCTCCGAATTCCTCCTGGGCCGGCAGTTCATGCCGAACTTGTCAAAAACAACATTTGCCAGCGAATTGTCGAATTGCATAGTCACGCTCTCCAGCTTGCCCCCGAACATTCCGTAAATGGACTGCTGGTTGGTGACCTCAGCCTTCTCCTCGTCACTGAGCTTTCTCGAATCGTTCTCAGTGACCTCCACCGACAGCATCCTGTCAACTCTGTATCTGCATATCTTCTCATGCTTGTTGCAGTAGCATACCAGATAGTAATTATCGTTCTCCCATACCAGAGTGCAGGGCGACACGACATAATAATCGCTCTGCTTGAGCACAGCCTTCTTGTCAGGATTGAGTTCGGTGTACTTGAACCTGATCTCCTTCTCCTCAAAAATGCCGGACTGTATGTTGTTTATATTGTAATAGATCTGCTCGTTGAAATTCTTCGCCCGGTTCTCTACATATACAGCCCTTCTCAGCTGCCTGGCCTTGAACTCCGAAGTCAGGGTCTGTATCTTCCTGATAAGCTCCTGGCTCTTCTTCTTCGTCAGGAACCTGCTGCTTGCCACAGCGTCAGCCAGCACGAACAGCTCCTCGTCCTGAAAGGTCCTCTCCCCCAGATAATATGCGTTTGAGTGTCCGTCCTTGACGGTGACTATGTCAAGACCGCTGTCCGACAGTGTCTTTATATCGTCGTATATGGTCTTTCTCTCCGCCTTTATACCGTCCTGCGCAAGTACCTCTATGAGCCTGGCCCCCGTGATGGAATGGTCCTGGTCCGTCTTGCTCTCGAACAGCTTCCTCATTGTCAGCAGCTTCTGCTTCTGTCTCGATAACCCTGCCACTTCTATTTATCCTCCCCACTGCGTCTCATATCCGAAACCTTGATCTTTGAACCGTCCGGCTCCAGTATAGTCGTGTGCTCCAGAGTGTTGGTGAAATCAGACCTTACAGCCAGCCTGTATTCCCACCTGAGGGCCTCTCTCTCTCCCTTTTCTTCCTCCGTCAGCTCCCTCTTGCGTGAGATAGCCGTCAGCTCCGACAACCTGTCAAGTTTCCACTTCTCCATAAATTTTTACACTGCTCCATTTCCATGCTTTATGTAATAGAAATGCTCTTAACCGTTATGTAACCCTTCTGTAACCTTTAGGGTATGATACGGCCATCCTCCTACAACTTTGCAGGCTTACACAATTTTAAAAGATCCCCGCACAGCTGCATTTTTCGCCGGGCGCCCCGCTCATTTTCCCCAGCCTGAAAAACAGGTGTGAAAAAATTATGCTCCGGCGTCCGCCGTCCCGTAAGTCCGTCCCGGACCAAAGTGTCTGATCTTATTCTTTTTTTATTTTCTCAGTTCCGCTTAAAGTCCAACAAAACGCCCTTAACAGGCTTGCAAGACACATTATAGCATATTATTCTTTAAATTGCAAGAAAAAGTTGCACAAACAGTCCGATATTTTTCACTCAATTTCACCAAATTTTTTGAAATTAGTTTTTGCCCTTGACAACGACCACAACATATGGTATACTCTTTTTAAGAACATTTGTTTCTATTTGTAAAATTTACAATTTAGTTACAAATAAGTTGCTCACCGATATCAAAACGGTCACATAATAATTTCAAAAAACGGACAGAAAATTACAGCTGTCCGACAGCGGGGACAAAAACAAATGTTTGGTGTCGGATTATTCGTACACCATCGCCCCGCCGCCTTATCGCAGAAGGGAGAGACAGATAATGAGGGCCAGACGCTTATCCTACGACATCTCCGCTGAAGTCATCGGAGGAGACGAGGACGTTGAAGAGAAAATAACCGGACAGGGATCTCCGGACAGCAGCGCAAAGACCGGGCAGGACAGGTTTGACAGCTCCGGCGCACTGATGACGCTCATGGACAAAAATTTGACTAAGAAACAAAAATGTTATATAATACTATATTACAGAGAGGGCCTGACAGAGCGGCAGATAGCAGAGCGGTTCGGTGTGGACAAGTCCACCGTTTCCCGAACCATTTCCCGTGGTCGGGAACGGCTTGCCTGCGGTATCAGCCGTCAGGCGCTGAGCACTGTCTTGAACAGAAAGCGGGGAATGTAAGTTGGCAGCACCCATAAACGATTTTGTTAAGGCCTATGCCCACAGCGGCACGGCCCGTTTCCATATGCCCGGCCACAAGGGCAGAAAATTCCACGGTCTGGAGGCACTGGACATCACCGAGATAAGGGGTGCGGACTATCTTTTTGACGCCAAGGGGATCATTGGGGACAGCGAAAGACAGACCGCCGCCGCCTTCGGTTCCGCAAGGACACTCTATTCCACCGAAGGCTCCAGCCTTTGCATAAAGACCATGATGGGCATAGTACACCGATGCCGCAGGAGCGAAGGCCGGAGAATGACCGTGGCCGCTCCCCGAAACGTCCACAAGGCCTTCATAAACGCCTGCATACTTTTAGATATCGACGTGGTGTGGGTATATCCTGAAAAGAGCTGCCGCTCCCTGTGCTCCGGAGGAGTCTCCGCAGAGGACATCGAAAAAGCCGTCTGCGGCCGTGATATCGACTGCGTATATATCACCTCCCCGGACTACCTGGGGTTCATCAGCGATATCAGGGCGATCTCAGCCCTTTGCCGCAGCATGGATATCCCGCTTGTCTGCGACAACGCTCACGGAGCTTACCTGGCCTTTCTTGAAGAGGACCTGCACCCCCTGGCGCTGGGCGCAGATATGTGCTGCGACTCGGCCCACAAGACCCTGCCCTGCTATACGGGCGGCGCTTATCTGCATATCTCAAAGGACGCTCCTGCGGCCTTTTCAGAGTGCTCCAAGGAGATGATGTCACTGTTCGCCTCAACCAGCCCCTCCTATCTTATCCTGCAAAGCCTTGACCTTTGCAGCGACTATCTCACCCGCAGTTTCCGCCAGGACCTGCGCTGCGCCGCCGCCCGTACCGCCCTGTGCAAAAAGCGGCTCAGTGAGATGGGCTTTTCTATCGTAGGGGAAGAGCCGTGCAAGATAACTGTCTGCGCCGCTGACACCGGTCTGAGCGGAGATAAGCTTGGGGACCTTCTGCGTGAAAAAGGCGTTGAGCCGGAGTACACCGACGAGGGCTATACTGTGCTTATGACCTCTCCGTTCAATACCGAGGAAGACTTCGCCGCCCTTGAAAGGGCCATGAGCTCAGTCCCCATCGACAGCGCCGCCGCCTTTGCACCGGACCTTATTCCCCGGGCCGAAAGGTGCCTCCCCATAAGGCAGGCCGCCCTTTCTCCCTCAGAGCCTGTCCCCACGGACCTTGCCGCAGGACGGATCTGCGCAATGACAGTGACCTGCTGTCAGCCCTCTGTCCCCATAGCGGTCAGCGGGGAAAGGATAAATGATGACATCGTAAAGCTCCTGAAAAAGTACGGGATCATAAGTATAAATGCAGTAAAATGACCTGATCGCAGTATGCCCCACAATGGGGCAGAGCTTCGCAAAAAGCTGAATGCGCCGTTTTTTCCCGGTATTTGATAAAAAGCGTGTTTTCGGGGCCGGGGCTTGAAATTTCAGCGTTAATGTGGTAATATAGATATGTGACAGTCCCGCCCTGCGCCGGCAGGAAAGGAACTAAATACAGACTACATCATTTCTCAGGAGGTGACCGGGTTGAAACTGGTCTATGCTATTGTAAATAACGACGACACCTATGCGGTCAACAAAGGTCTGCAAAAGGCAGGTATAAGGGCCACTAAGCTGTCCTCTACAGGAGGATTTCTCATGGCCGGCAACACCACCTTCATGATCTGCTGCAATGACCACGAGGTAGATAAGGTCATAGAGGTCCTCAAAGACCATTCCAGGAAGAGGAAACAGTTCGTGCCCTCCTCCACTGTCACCGGTTTCGACGGCAGTCAGTCCGTACCTGTGGAGGTAAATATCGGCGGCGCAACCATCTTCGTCACCGATATCGAGCGCTTTGAACAGGTCTGAGCCCGGAGGGAACTATGAAGATCTACGGCAATGAGGATATGCTCGCCAGGACCGCAGAGATGGTCAGAAAGCACCGTGAACCTCATTCTGTCATCATCTGCGGCGAAAAGGGCCTTGGCAAAAAGGCTGCGGCTAAATACTTAGCGGCGCAGCTTATGTGCGAGGAGAAGTCGGGGGTACCCTGCGGAAGATGCAGAGCGTGCAGAATGATAGAGAACGGCGCCCACCCTGACCTGATAATGCCCGTACCCAACGACAAGGGCAACTATATAGTCAAAGAGATACGTGACACCGTCATGGAGGACATCGCCGTGGCACCTAATGAGGGAGATATCAAGGTGTTCATCATCTCCGACCTGGACATGAGCACGATAACCTCTGTGCAGATACAGAATATCCTTTTAAAGCTCATCGAGGAGCCGCCGGATCATGCGGCGCTGATACTGACGGCGAGAAATAAGGAGAGCTTTTTGCAGACCATCATATCAAGGTGTATAAGCTTTAATATGGTGAACGTCACCTCACAGAAGGCGGCGGACTATCTTCAGGAGAACTTTCCCGAAAAGAGCTATGAAGAGATAAGCAGGGCCGCCTCTGCCGGCGGCGGCAACATCGGCCGATGCAGGGAATTCATCACCGGCGGTGACTTCCGTCAGGCTGCCATGATGGCGGGGAGCCTGGCTGACGCCTACAGCGCCGGCAGCGAGTATGAGTTCCTGAAAGCCCTTTCCGGAGCGGAGGGCAAGAAAAAGCTCCTGAGGGACGGCGTTTACTATTTTTCGGAGATAGTAAGGGACGCCGCCCTCATTATCTCCGGCGGAGCACCGACCCTTGTGAGCTGCGACCAGGCTGCGGCAGGCAGGCTGGCTGAAAGACTTAGCCCCGCCGGGGCAGTCAGGCTCTACGACACCCTCTGTGAAACTGTGAAGAAGATCGACGCAAACTGCTCCCTGACCCTGACTGTAAACAGCCTGTGCGCATCTATATAGGGCAATATAAAACGCACCGTAAACAAAAGAAAGGTGAAAGAATGAAGGACGGAAAAAGAGTCATATGGTTCAACCACTGGTTCGCCCAGGCGTATAATTTTATCTCTCTGCTAAAGCGTGACCCGAGAAACTATATCATCGCCACCGCCAAGGTCAGCGAGTTCGTTTTCGGCGCCGAAGCCGACCTGACCTTTACGGAGCCACGGAATATTGACGGGAAGGCCTACACAGAATGGGCGCTGAGTTTCTGTAAAGAGCAGCGGGTGGACGTTTTCTTTGCAAAGAGATGGATATATGAGATATCCAAACATATTGAAGAATTCGAGGACATCGGCACAAAGGTCATCTACAGCAGGGACCGGGATACTGTGAAAATGCTTTCCAGCAAAATGCGCTCCAGGGACTTTATGAAAAAAGGCGGGCTTTGTGCAGTGCCGCCGATGGAGGTCATCAGTTCCGCCGCTGAGTTCGGCCCGGCCTACGAGAGAATAAAGGCCGCCTGCGGTGAAAAAAGCTACGTCTGCGTCAAGGCCGACTGCGATGAAGGCGGCGTGACCTACAAGCGGCTCTACGATGAATTCAACGGCAGAAAGCTCCCGGAGGATATCTATTACAGAGCCTTTGAGGAGGACCTTAAAAGCCGCAGCAGGGTAAGCCCTTTAGTTGTGATGCCGTATCTGATGGAACCTGAGATAAGCATTGACTGTATGCAGACCCCCGGGGGCCTGATCGCAGTGCCAAGGTACAAGCAGCCCAACCACATCACTGTACTTGACTTCAACGAAAAGATAATGACCATCTCCGAAAACATAAGCGCCGGACTGAAACTGGAATATCCCTACAATATCCAGCTGAGAATGCTCGGCGACGAATATGTCTTCATGGAGGTCAACACCAGAATGGCCGGGGGCTGCTATAAGGCCGACGCCGTGGGAGTGAATTTCCCGCAGCTTGCCGTATCCTACGCCTTCGGGGACCCGATCAGTACCGACAGTATCAAAGCCGGCCTTCACACCGTAAGGGTCGGTGACATCAGCGGCTATGTCATTATGCCGGAAAAATGATAAGCAATGAAAAAGGTGTCACCTCAGGCGACACCTTTGTTTTTTCTGTTCACCGTCCGCTGAGCGCAAACGTCATGGCTCAGTAAAGATCGTTTATAAGCCCCCTGGCCCTCATGGACAGCACCCCGTCCCTGCCGGCTATGCAGTGGTCAAAAAGCCTGATGTTAAGGGCGGAGAGCTGGTTTGTTATCATTCTTGTGGTCACGATGTCATGCTGGGACGGCTTACAGTCTCCCTCCGGGTGGTTGTGGGCCAGCAGCACAGACTCACATTCCGTCATGACCGCCAGCAGGCCAAGTCTCCTGATATCAAGGTCTACCTTGCCGCAGTCGCCCCTACCCACCGTGAAGGCATTGGTTATCCGCCCCGAACCGGTGACGCAGTACATTTTCAGCTTTTCCTCGCTGTCGAACCTGAACTGTCTCTCTATGAAATCCTGTACATCCCTGAAATCACCGGCGTTGACCCCGGTGAAGTCCTCGCTCTGCACATGAGACAGCAAAGCCCCGAAAAAGCCTAAAGCTCCGGCGCACTTCTCCCCTACGCCCCTGACCTTTCCCAGGGCCTCCGGAGATGCAGCCAGTACTCCCTTCACCGACCCGAACTCGTCCACCAGGTCGTGGGCTATCACATTGGTGTTGCACCTGGGATAGATATAAAAAAGCAGCATCTCCAGTATCTCATGCTCCGCAAATCCGCTGAAACTTCCGCTGTCGGCAAATTTCTGCCGCATACGGTCCCGGTGGCCCTGGTGAGGCCTGTCCTCGCTCATCAGTCCGCAGTCTCAAGACCCTCGGCCTTAAATGCCTGCCTGAGGTCTTCAATAAGGTCGTCCTTGTCCTCTATGCCGATAGCCACACGGTAAAATCCCCCGTGGAACTCCTCAGGATAGAGATACATCCTCTCGTCGTCTTCGCCTAAGAATACTATAAGGCTGCCGGTGTTGCCCAGAGATACCGCAGAGGTGAATACGTTCAGATGGGTAACTACCCTGTTGTAAAGGTCGTGCTCACCCTTCAGACCAAAGCTAAGCACTCCGCCGAAACCGTGTTTCATCTGCTTGACCGCCAGCTCATGCCCCTTATGGCTCTCCAGTCCCGGATAAGCCACAAAGCTCACGCAGGGCTGTTTCTCCAGCCAGCGGGCGACTGCAAGGGCGTTGTCATTATGCACCTGCATCCTCAGAGGGAAGGTAGCAGCACCCCTCTGTATGAGCCATGCGTTGAAGGGACTGATCACCCCGCCGATGTTCACCTGTGCCTGATAGCGTATCTTCTCGCAGGTCTCGTGGTCTGCGATGACCGCACCGCCCATGGAATCTCCGTGGCCGTTTATGTATTTGGTAAGGCTCTCCACAACGTAGTCCACATCATACTCCAGCGGTCTGGTGTTGTAGGGGGAAGAAAACGTGTTGTCCACACTGACCTCGATGTTGTTCTCGTGGGCCAGCTTAACGATAGCCTCGATGTCGCAGATGCAAAGAGTCGGGTTGCCGGGCGTCTCAAAATGGATAAGCTTTGTGTTGGGCCTGATGGCGGCCTTTATCTTGTTGATGTCCGTGCAGTCAACGATGGAAGTCTCCAGCCCCCACTTCTCACACCACAGCTCATTGAATATCCTGTAGGTGGCGATGTAGGTCACGGTGGAGAATATCACATGGTCGCCCTTTTTCAGCTTTGTAAAAAACAGTGCCGAAAGCGCCGCAACGCCGCTGGCAAGGCAAACGCAGTCTTCGCCGCCGTGAAGGTCGGCCACCTTTCTCTCCAGCATACCCTGGTTGACGCCGCCGTTTCTGGTGTAGATGTTGGCCTCCGATGCCGACCAGTTCATGGTCGAGGGATCGTAGGGCAGAAGAAAGCTGTTGGCCATATATATCGAAGGCTCGATAGCCCCTGTAGCCGTATCGTGCTCGCTCCCCACATGGATGGACCTGGTGGTAAAGCTCATGCCGGCAAATTTATTCTTGTTCTCACTGCTCACTGAAAAAACTTCCTTTCACTTACTGTTGATACTTTCAGCATTGCCAGGGCCCTAAGCAGCCCTCAGCGCCGTAAACAAAATATATTATAGCACAGTTCCTATCCGATTTTGTAAACTTTTTATGAATTTTATAAATCAGTATCTCTGCCGGAGCAAACAAAAAATTTACAAAAAATTGTCCGCCGGGTCAAAAGAACGTGCTATACTTATCTTAATTTAACAGATCACTTTTCCACCGGGAAAAGGAATGTCATACTTACAGACATTCGTTTGCTCCGTCATCAGGTCGGTCCTTGAAAAAGGCGAGAAGACGGGGCAGGCGAATTATTTTTTTAGGAGGAAAAAATGAAATACCTGCAAAAGATAGCCTCGCCCTTCAAAGACCTCACCGCCGGAGAAAGGTTCCTGCTGACCGGCTCAGCGGCGGCGATAATACTGTCCTTTCTGCTCTCCGGCGGGGGCAGCTTTTTAGAGACTGCCGCCGCCCTCATCGGCTCCACGGCCCTTGTCTTTGTGTCAAAAGGATATGTCCTCGGCCAGGCCCTGACGGTGGTCTTCGCTCTGTTCTACGGGGCCGTCTCCTACGGCTTTCACTACTACGGCGAAATGCTCACATATATGTGCATGACCGCCCCCATCGCCGCTGCTGCGGTGGTATCCTGGCTGAGAAATCCCTATGAAGGCACCCGCACCGTCCGGGTGGCAAGGGTCACAAAAAACGCAGTGTGCCTGCTCACAGCGCTTTCCGCCGCCGTCACTGCGGCCTTCTGTTTTATCCTTAAAGCCCTTGGCAACGCAAATCTGTTTTTCAGCACCCTCTCAGTCTTCACCAGCTTTATGGCCTCCGGCCTGACCTTCCTGAGAAGTCCGTACTATGCTCTTGGCTACAGCGCCAACGATATTATCCTCATAGTCCTTTGGGTAATGGCCTCCCGCAGCGACAGCAGCTATCTTCCCATGGTCTGCTGTTTCGCAGTGTTTCTGGTAAACGACCTCTACGGTTTTTTCAACTGGCGCCGCCTGAGGGATATCCAGCAAAAAGATTGACAAAGCCGGAAATAAAGTATATAATTATCAGTGATGACCCGCCCTCTTCAGGGGGCAGGGACACGGCCAGATAAACTGTAAATACCAAGTGGGGGGACCGGAAAAATGAGAGAGATAGATGTGAGCATTGTCACTCAGGCTGTCAAGGAGCTTTGCATAAAGGCAAATCTCTATCTGCCTGAGGATATGGAAAACTGCATAAAGTGCGGGGCCGTTAAGGAAAAGTCCCCGGTGGGGAAGAGCGTGTTCGACGATATAATAAGGAATATAGACGTGGCAAGGGACGAGACTGTCCCCATATGCCAGGACACCGGCATGGCCGTCATCTTCATGGAGGTGGGGCAGGAGGTCCACTTCGTAGGAGGCGATATCAGCGAGGCCATAAATAAAGGCGTGGCCGAGGGATATGTGGAAGGCCGGCTGCGGTGCTCCATAGTGGCGGACCCCCTTGAGAGAGTGAACACCGGCAACAATACTCCCGCCGTTGTCCACCTTAAACTTGTTCCCGGGGATAAGGTGGAGCTGACTGTGGCCCCAAAGGGTTTCGGCAGCGAGAATATGTCAAAGCTTAAAATGATGACCCCCTCCGTCACCAGGGAAGAGATAGTGGACTGGGTAGTGAGCGTCTGCGCAGAAGCCGGTTCCAACCCCTGCCCGCCTATAGTCATCGGCGTCGGCATAGGGGGCGATTTCGAGAAGTGCGCCTATCTGGCAAAAAAAGCCCTCTGCCGTCCGGTCAGCGTAAGGAACCCCAAGCCGCTCTATGCCGGGCTTGAGGAAGAGATGCTCGAAAAGATAAACCGCCTTGGCATAGGCCCCCAGGGTTTCGGCGGCACCCAGACCTGCCTGGCAGTGAACATCGAGCAGGCGCCCACCCATATCGCCGGGCTGCCGGTGTCGGTGAACGTGGGCTGTCATGTGACCCGCCACGCTCATAAGACGATCTGAGCTGTCCTATCCTACTTCGGCAGCGAGTGGAAAATACCGTAAAAACAGGCGTCCTTCCGCTTTTGTGGAAGGGCGCCTGTTTATCATGACATAAAGATCTGTTCTGTCTGAGCAGTCTTTTCAGCTCTGCTGTCGATGTACCTGGGCTTGAAGTACTTCACGAAATATACCGCTGCCAGGGCAACAACTATGCCCTCCATGATAAGCCACGGCACGCTGGCATTTATAAAGCCGTTCATATTGTGATAGACCTCTGTGCCGAAGAAATTGAAATCAAGATCAGCAAAGCACAGCAGATTGTGAAGGGAATGTTCAAGCATAACGTAAAGTATATTCCCGGTGTAGTAATAAACCGCTGCCATCAGTACGGCCCCTACAAAAACGTCCGCAAAGCCCTGAATGTTATACAGATGAACAAGTGCGAACAGTAAGGCGCTAAGCAGTACCGAAGTCCTTAGCTTCAGATTTTTTTTCAGACACCCGAAAACGCCGAAACGGAATATCAGCTCTTCAAAAATGGGCGCCGTCACACAGGTGGTGATGAAGTATGCAAGGTTGAAGGGGTAGCTCTCTTCCGGCGTGGTGGTCATGAAATTGCAGCATATATAGCCAACCAGGCTGTTCACTATCTCGCCCATGGCCCAGCCGCCGAAAAGCAGCACCAGCGGTACCGAGATGTCAAAGTTCTTTAAGCGTACCGTCTCTCTCAGCCTGGTGCCTTTGAACTTACCGGCTGCAAACACGGTCCACAGTGCCGTAAGACTCATACATACCTCGGTGAGCACGATATCGTTCACTTTGATCTCAGCAATGGCGAGCACCGCAGAAACTATGAATATTATCGCTAGCATCATCAGCACTATGCCCACTGCCATAAATACCGAGTCCCTCCGGGGCCGTTCTTTTTTCTTTGTTTCTCTCATGTCGATCACATTTGCGTCTGTCATTTTTGTCATATCCTCTCTTTCGTTCTCCACCGGGGCATCGTCCCGTTTCTTTTCTGTGTCTGTATCATATCACAAAACAGAAAGAATATCGCCGATCTGTCGTAAACGGACCGGAAACTGTCGTGAAAAACATCATTGTATCCTTGCAATGAGCCGGGATCTGTGTTATCATATATATAGGACAGTATTCCCGGCGTCGGTGCTTATCGCCGCTATCGGGTCAAGAATAAAAAAGAGGTGCATTTATATGAGGATAGCAGTCTGCGACGATGAGCAGAGATTTCTTACTGACTTCAAAAGGATCATGTCGAAACTTTACAAAAGCCTTGATATACTTACTGACGATTTTTCCGATGCAGAACAGCTCCTGAAAAGCTTTCGCCGCAGACCCTACGACGTGGTCTTTCTCGATATCGAGATGCCCGGTATGGACGGGCTGACTTTAGCCGCAAAGCTGAGGGAGCTGAGCGCTGAGGTCTACATAGTGTTCCTGACAGGCCATGTGGAATATGCCATCAAGGGCTATGAGGTCAACGCCCTGCGCTATCTGACAAAGCCTGCCGACGAACAGAAGGTCAGGGAGGTCATAGACTACGTGCTCAAAAAGCAGGACAGTGAAAAGCTCCTGTGGGTAAAGACCCCCGAGGGGGAGATCAAGATAAAACTCTCAGATGTGCTGTTTATAGAAGCTCAGAACCAGAATGTGCTTATAAACACCGCAGAGGACAGCTACAGCGTCCGTGGAAATATCAGCGACTATGAGAAGAATTTACAAAGCGAAGGCTTTTTCCGTATCCACCGCAGCTATCTGGCCAGCCTCAGGCGTGTGGTAAGGATAAACGGCAAAGAGGTCATCATGGACGACGGCACCTCACTGCCGGTCAGCAGGTCCAGGGAGACCCGGCTCAAGGAGCTTTTGTTCAGTTATGTGAGCAAGGAGGCGTTCTGATGGATATGATGCTAAAAAGTATTGTGATACTTCTGTCGTCAGCCGATATTGCCATAGGCTATATCCTCGCTGTGCTGACCGTTTGCTGTTTTTGTGACAGCCAGGTAAACCTTAACAAAAAGGTGATGATACCGGGTCTGACCCTCTCTGCCGTTATCCAGATGATGTTAACATACTTCGACATCACTGTTCTGAACGCTATCGGATACCCCATTTTGGTATTATCGTTCATTATCCCCGGAATAAGAAAAGGGACAGGCATAATGTCAAATCTTAAACGTGCCGTCCTGCTCGTCTTTACCATGCTTATGTATGCCGCTGCTGACAGCGCCGTCATAATTATGTGTACCAGAGTATTCGGGAGCCCCAAGCTTTACGATACGCTGAATACCAGGTCCCCGGCCACACTGACCGCCTATACCCTCATTGAGATGTTTATCAACCTGTGCGCCCTGCTTTATATCTACAGCGTGTTCTACAAAAAGGATATCTTTACGACCATGCGCAAAAGCGATGTGTTCACGGTGCTTGGCTACGACGTCTATGTGTTTTTTATGTACCTGCTGTTCACAACAATGGATCACAGTGATTTGGCGATATCGAACTATAAACGGATCGACGGCCTGTTCACCATCATCTCCTGTCTGGTGATAGTAATAACCCCCTACTTCCTTGCCCGCAACAGGCTCAGCGCCTACTATAACGAGCTGAGCATCTACCAGCAGTCCTTCTTGGAGGCCGAGCTGAACGCCTCGAAACAGTATAAGGAGGCTCAGGAAGAAACAAGGGCATTCCGCCACGACATACAGAACAATCTCAGCGTGGTGGCAATGCTCCTGGAGGAGGGCAGGAACGAGGAGGCGCTCCGGTACGTGAACGATATGCGCTCGGAGGTCAGCGCACTCTCCCCCAGAGTAGTCACCGGGGACGAGATGGTGGACTCCCTTGTCAGCTCAAAGCTCACCCGCATGGAGGAGGAGAAAATAAAATTCAGGCTGGACGGCATGATCGAGGGCGGGCTTGACTGGAAACCTATGGACATCTGCACCGTTTTCGCCAACGCTATCGACAACGCCGTCGAGGCCGCCGCTCAGGTGGAACAGCCCGAAGACCGCTTCATCGACCTGAGCTTTATGAAGACCGACCACCACCGCCTTTTCAGGATAAGCAATTCCTGCACGGAGGATGCCGACTGCGAAAAGCTCATGCACAACGACTCCCACCACACCACCAAGGCGGACAAGCAGCTGCACGGCTACGGCCTGAAAAACATCAAGCGCACCGTTGAAAAATGCGGCGGCATGATGCGCCTGAGCTGCAAGGACAAGGTCTTCGTCCTGGAAATTCTGGAGCCGAGAAAAGCCGTCGGCATATAGACAAATAATTGTCATCAGGTGAAATTTATATCACATTATTTAATTTTTTGATATTTATATTAAATACTTGATATAAGAAAAGTCCCCCATAGGATATAATATCATACAGAAAACAGCAGTTCCGGCTTCAGACCGGGCTGAAAGACTGAAAAAGGGAAATATGAACGGGAGGATATCACTATGAAAAAGCTCTGGATACTTTTACTGACACTTTGCACCGCTCTCACCGCCGCAGGCTGCTCAGATCCTGACACTGCCAAGGACAGCGGGACCGCCGCCGCAGACTCGCAGGCCGCCGAAAGCGCCGCTGAGCCGGAAGACGAACATCCCGGCTACACCCTCTACGGTGACTTCACCAAGGGGGAGAGCGATAAGTTCATGGCCTCCGATGGCTGGTCAAACGGAAATATGTTCAACTGCACATGGAAAAAGGACAATATAAAATTCGAGGACGGGGTCATGAAAATGACCATCGACAAGAACTATTTTGACGAATACACCGCCGGCGAGTACCGCACCAGCGACTTCTACGGCTACGGCCTTTACGAGGTCAGCATGAGGCCCATAAAGAACAACGGAGTGGTAAGCTCCTTCTTCACCTACACCGGCCCCACGGACAACAATCCCTGGGACGAGATCGACATTGAGTTTCTTGGGAAGGACACCACCATCGTCCAGTTCAACTACTTCACCAACGGCAAGGGCAACCACGAGCATATCCATGAGCTGGGCTTTGACGCATCGGAGAGATTTCACACCTACGGTTTCAGCTGGGAAAAGGACAGTATAACCTGGTATGTGGACGGCGAGGCTGTTTACACCGCCACGGAGGATATCCCTTCCACACCCGGCAAGCTGATGATGAACGTCTGGAACGGTCTTGGGGTAGACAGCTGGCTGAAAAAATTTGACGGCACCACCCCCCTTACCGCAGAATACCAGTGGGCAAGGTTCACCGCAGAGGAATAAACGGACAGAAACATAAAAGCGCACCGTAACAGGTCCCTTTTCAAAGGACTTCCGTTACGGTGCGTTTTTCCTGTCCGGTCTAAATATGGGTCATGATAAGTCCCACAATAAATGCCGCCGCAGATGCCGCAAGGGCCACAACGATAAGGGGCATTTCCAAAAATGCCAGGACCAGTGCCGCCCCGGTCCCCACTATGGCTGTGACGCTGCTGCCGGTGCTGTAAAAAATGGCCGGTATGGTCATGGCGCTCAGCACCGCATAGGGTATGTAGTGCAGAAAGCTGCGTATGTACCGGGACTTTATCTTCTTCCTGAAAAAGGTGAAAGGCAGCATACGGATAAGATAAGTCACTCCCGCCATGGCTGCGATATAAAGCGCTAAAGTCATTCTCCGCCCTCCTCACTGTCACTTACCGGAAAAAGGGCCGCACCGGCCGCAGAGGCCGCCGCCGCACATATCATTATGGCAAAACCCTCCGAGATGAAGGTCAGGATATACCTCAGGATCACACTCAGCACCGCCGCCGTAATGACCACGAAAAGCACGCTTTTCTCCTTTTTCGAGGGCGGTACTATTATTGCAAGGAACATTCCGTAAAGCACTATCCCCATGGGCGCACTGACCGCCGCCGGCAGCAGCTGGCCCGCCGCCGCCCCCATAACGGTCCCCGACACCCAGCCTAGGGTAGATATGAGTATCACCCCGTACATAAAAGCCGGCGTGAGCTTTTCCCTGCGGGCCGAACAGACAGCGAATATCTCATCTGTTATCCCGTAAGAGGCCGCAAGCCTGTGCGCAGCAGTAAAGCTTTTGTCAAGCTTTTGCGAAAGGGACAGCCCCATCAGGGAATAGCGAAGATTTATCATGAGCTGCACCAGTATCATCTCTATCAGGGTCCCCCCTGCGGCGATGATGTCCACACCCGCCGCCTGCCCTGCCGAGGTCAGGTTCGTCAAAGAGATAACGGATGCCGTCAGGGGCGAGAGCCCCGCCCCCACCGCCTTTATGCCAAAGCCGAAGGACACCGACAGATACCCAAGCCCTATGGGCACCCCCGAAGCAAGTCCTCCCATGAATTCCTTTTTGCGATCCAAGATCCTGCGCACCTCCGTCAGCTATTATTCATATGAGTTAACTATGTTTTGCTGTAAAACCATATCGGGCGGCCCTTTTGCGGCCGCCCGAATATTTTAATAGAAAGTCGCCACCGGTTTTTCCGGCGGTGTGGTCATCTCCAGCTCGGTGACGTTCAGCACCGGCCCCTTGCCCTTGTAGAGCTTGTGCCATTTGTACTTTATGTCTACCGTCACGTTCACCCACTTAGGCCCGGTGGCAAGTCCCAGCTCCATATCGCACAGAGCCACCAGCCAGCAGAACTGTATATCCTCCACACAGCAGGTCATTATCTGCCGTCCAAGGCCTATGACCCCCTTGGGGAACTTCGGGTTGCCCGCAGCCATTACCCTGAACTTCACTTTCTTGCCGTCATACTTAGCCGGCTCCTCATTGATATCCCTGTACCAGAGAGCATAGTCCCTGTCCTCCACCACGATGGTGTCGGCACTTATATCAAAGGGCAGAGGGTCCTCGATGTCGTCATATTCAGCTTTTCCGTCGGTGTATTCATAGGCGATGTCAGTCCGGCGGCTTATGCCACGGACTATCTTGTGGAACTCCATCTTATCCTGCTTGTTCCTGTCAAAGCGGTTGAAGACCACCAGCTCGCAGTTGTTGAGCTTGTCCACCACAAGGCTTCGCATATTGTTGTTGTAGTTGATAAATGTGGAGGCGTCTGCAAAGAACATTATCTGGTAAACGCCCCAGTCGTCAGGCAGCGCCGCAAAAAGCTCCGGCACCGTCCACATACCGTTGTACTCTATCATGACCCTGTCCGCTCCGCTCTCGTCAAAAAGCCTCTGCAAATTCTCCGGGGTCATCTCCTCCTTGTCCTCAAGGACCTTCATCACAACGTGATACTTGTCAAAAGTGCTCTCGTCGTATTCCTCAACGCCCTCTTCACAGACCAAAAGCAGGGTCTTGTCGCCGTTGTTGAAACGCTTGTCCCCTAAGGTCTGCTGTATGAAGGTGGTCTTACCCCCCTCCAGAAAGCCTAAGAACAGATAGACAGGAGTTATATTATCTTCATTCATTTTATCGTCCTCCCAGAATTCGGGCTTTTATCAGAACTCAGACGCCGAAGAGCTTTTCAACAGCCTCTTCCTTCAGCTCGGCGCCGATAACGCAGAGCCTGCCGATGGTGCTTGCGGAGCCTGTGCGCACATCAGGCACGCCGGGAACATAGTCAAAGTGTATCCAGCTGCCGTCGGCGCCCTCTACGATGCCCTTAGCCCTGAGAACGCTGCCGAACTCAGCCTCGTTGTCAAGAGCCTGGAGAGCCTTCGTGATCTCCTCAGCGGTGAACTTCTTGGTAGTCTCCCTGCCCCAGCTGGTGAATATCTCGTCAGCATGATGATGGTCATGGCCGTGATGATGATGGTGATGCTCATGTTCGTCCTCATCATCGTCGTCATGGCCGTGATGGTGGTGATGATGCTCATGTTCGTCCTCATCATCGTCGTCATGGTCGTGATGATGGTGGTGATGCTCATGCTCGTCCTCATCATCGTCGTCATGGTCGTGATGGTGGTGGTGATGCTCATGCTCGTCCTCATCATCGTCGTCATGGTCGTGATGATGGTGATGATGCTCATGCTCGTCCTCATCATCGTCGTCATGGTCGTGATGGTGGTGATGATGGTGGTCGTGCTTGGCTGCCTCCTCCAGAAGAGCCTGGAGCTCATCGTCGATGGTGTTCTTCTGGGTCATAGCGTCAGTGAGCTGCTCGCCGGTGAGAAGCTCCCACTCGGTGGTAACTACAGGCGCAGCCGGGTTCAGTTCCCTGATAAGAGCAACGGCCTCGTCCAGCTTTTCCTGGCTCAGTCCGGCAGTGTGGCTGAGGATAACGCAGCTGGCGTAGGTTATCTGGTTGTTGAAGAACTCTCCGAAGTTCTTGTGATACATTTTGCACTTCTTAGCGTCAACAACGGTCGTGAACCCGTCCAGCTCCACATCTTCCATCTCTAAATTCTGAACGGCCCTTATAACGTCGCTGAGCTTTCCCACACCGGAGGGTTCAATGAGTATCCTGTCCGGCTTATACTGCTCCAGGACCTGTTTCAGAGCGGCCCCGAAATCACCCACCAGACTACAGCATATGCAGCCGGAATTCATCTCGGTTATCTCCACCCCGGCGTCCTGCAAAAAGCCGCCGTCTATGCCTATCTGACCGAACTCGTTCTCGATGAGCACCAGCTTTTCGCCCTGATAGCCCTCAGCTATGAGCTTTTTTATCAGCGTGGTCTTACCGGCACCCAGAAACCCTGAAAATATTGTAATTTTTGTCATTCTAAACACTTCTTTCCATTTGCATATATCCCGGCAGGCAAAAGCCTACCGCAGTCGTACACAATTATTATACCATATATTTTAAATAAAATCAAGCCCCGAAAGCGCCATTGTCCCGCATGAGGGGAAAAAGCACAAAAAGCGCTCCCCACCCCTTGCGTTATTGTCCAAAAAACTGCGCCGGGCCGATTTTATGTTGTGTGAAACGCTAAAAATCGGGCATAATTTTCTGTGTGTTCTTTACAATCCCACGGCAGTGTGGTATAATTCACTGTGTATGGTAAAATTCTAGTTATGAGAGGATATGTTTTGATGAGCGAGATAAAAATAACCGGCAAATTAGGCCAGATAGAAAGACGTGCCGCAGAGAAGGCATTTTTCAAATTCTTCTTCATGAGGATAAGACAGAAAGCCGACCTTTTCATCGCCTTCTGCACCAGACAGCTTATCTCACTGAAGACCGCCGGCAAGGTGGAAAAGAACAAGGTGATCTTCATGCACTATAACGACTGCTATCAGTGCAACCCGGCCTATATCTGTGACGAGATACTGAGGCAGGGCCTTGATTACGACATCGTCTATGTGGCAGGCAAAAAGCAGATGGCCGAGTTCCCCCTGCCCTTCCCTGAGGGGGTAAGGGTGGTGAGAAGAAATTCCCTGGAGAATTTCTACGAGGCCGCCACTGCAAAAGTCTGGGTGGATAATGCCGTGTGCTTTCCCTGGGCATATGTACCCAAGAAGAAGGACCAGATATATATAAACACCTGGCACGGCTCCATGGGCCTGAAAAAGATAGACCCCTCCTCCATAAGCGACCCCAAATGGAGAAGGGCCGCAAATATCGCAGGGAACATAACAAATTTCATGATATCGAATTCCTCCTTCGAGACTGAGGTCTACCGCACCACCTACTGGCCGGACCCTAAGGTGAAGGTCCTGGAATTCGGCCACCCAAGGAACGATATCCTTTTCTGCGATGAGGAAAAGAAAGCCGGGATAAGGCAGAAGGTCATGGACTTTTTCGACATCGGGGAGGACTGCGGTCTGATACTCTACGCCCCCACTTTCAGGGACGCCAGAAATCTCGATGTTTACGATATCGACTACAGGCGCATTCTTTCCGCCGCTGAAAAGCGCTTCGGCGGAAAATGGAAGATAATCAACCGCTATCATCATAAGGTAGCCGGCAAGCTGGCCAGCGTCACGGCCGTGCGCAACGACCCGGATATCCTGCCGGGCAACCTCTATCCTGATATCCAGGAGCTGATGGTCGCCGCAGACCTGGGCATAACCGACTATTCCAGCTGGATCTGCGATTACGTGCTCACCGGCAAACCGGGCTTTATCTACGCCAACGACCTCAAAGCCTACGACGGTGAAAGGGGCTTTTACTATCCCCTTGACAGCACTCCCTTCCCCATCGCCGAGAACAATGACGAGATGGAGAAGAATATCCTGAACTTTGATGAGGAGAAGTACAGCGCCGGGGTGAAAGACTTCCTGAAAGCCCGTGGCTCAAAGGAAGACGGCAAAGCCGCTAAGAGGGTCGTGGCCCTCATCAAGCGCTTTATGACCGAAACCAAGGACCTGAAATAAACGACTGTGATGCCGGGAGGAAATGAAATGAACGTAGCAGTGATATTTGCCGGGGGCAGCGGAGTGCGCATGGGCGCAGGCATACCCAAGCAGTTTTTAGAGATAAACGGCAAACCCATAATAGTACACACACTGGAACTTTTCGAGAACCACAACGATATCGACAGGATATATGTGGTGATGCTCAGTGAATATATACCCTATATGAACAAGCTGGTAAAGCGTTTCGCCCTTGATAAGGTGGCCGACGTCATACCCGGCGGCGAGACCGGTCAGGACTCTATATACAACGGCCTGAAAAGAGCCGCTCAGGACTGTCCTGAGGACTCGGTGGTGCTCATTCACGACGGCGTAAGGCCATGGGTGAGCTATGATACTATCTCAAGGAATATCCAGGGGGCCAGGGAAAACGGCAACGCCATCACCTGCACACCCTGTTTTGAAACTATACTTATGAGCACCAACGGCACTACCGTGGAACAGGTCCCCTACCGAAAGGACACCTACGCCGCCCAGGCCCCCCAGAGCTTTATGCTTGGGGAGATAATAGCGGACCACGAAAAGATAAGGGCCACACCGGAAAGGTATGAGAACCTGGTGGACAGCTGCACGCTTATCAAAAAGCTGGGCAAGGAGGCCCATATGGTAGAGGGCAACCGGGGGAACATAAAGGTCACTACCCCCGAGGACGTTTATATGTACAGAGCGCTTATCCAGTACCGTGAGAACGAACAGGCCTTCGGCATCGGCGCTACGCCGGATATACTGAAATTCAAGTGATATGAAAAAGAGAAACGACAAAAAAGCCGCTCCGGGAGGGATAGTCACCGTTTCGGTCTTTCTGACGATCATCCTAGGCTTCGGGGCCGCCAGTATCATCTGCCCGGACAGGGAATTCTCAGATATGGAGAACCGCAGGCTCCAGCAGGCCCCGGAGTTTTCTCTGCAAAGACTCAGGGACGGCACCTTTACCTCGGACATCGAGAAATATATGTCCGACCAGATATTTTTAAAGGACCAGCTGGTGGGACTTCGCACAGCTGCCGACAGGGCACTGGCTAAGTCATATCTCAACGGGGTCTACTTCGGCAAGGACGGCTATTATTTGCAGGACTTTCAGCTCAATGAAGAGATGATAAGGAAGAACATGGGCTGCCTGACGGACTTCGCTGAAACAGTTAAGGGAAGTGCCGAGGTCAGTATGCTCCTCGCCCCCAATTCTATCTCTGTCCTTTCAGAAAAGCTGCCCGGCTTCACCCAGACCGACGACCAGCGCCGGGCGGTGGCCATTGCAGAGGAAATGGCGCAGGACGGGGGCTTTGAGAGCTTTTTCTGCCCCCTGGCCTTTATGCAGGAAAATGAAGACAAGGACAGCTTTTATTACCGCACCGACCACCACTGGACCGATGCAGGCGCCAGAGCCGCCTATGATCTGTTCCTTGACAGCCAGGGAAAGCCCACGGTGCCGGCGCCGGAAAGCTATAAGGAGCTTCCGGGCTTTTTGGGCACCCTCTACTCAAAGGCCCCGCAGACCGGGGTCAGGGCCGACACCGTATACCTGCCGGAGTGCGGCGAGGTAACGGTGAGCTATATCTCCCCCGCCGGGGACCATCAGGTCCCGGCCGAGTGTGAGGAGCAGGAGGGAGTGAGCTGGAAGTCCGGCCTTTACGCCGCAGAGCCTATGGAGACAAAGGATAAGTACGCCGCCATCATGGGCGGGAACTTCGCCCTTTGCGAGATAGAGACTTCGGCGGACAGCGACGAGAGCATACTCATACTGAAAGACAGCTACGCCAATGCGGTGCTGCCGTATCTTTGCAGGAACTATCGTCATATAAGCCTTATCGACCTGAGGTACTACCACATGGAGGAGCGCACAGTCTCTGAGTATCTCAAAGAAAAGGGTATACAGAAAGTCCTTTGCATCTACAATATAGACTTTCTCAATTCGGATAATAATTTTGTTTGGCTGGAGTGATGAGCATTATGAAACTTACAGATAACAGTATTTTGCAGGAGGATATCGAGAGAGCGAGCAGCTCTGGATGTGTGGACTGGGAGCAGCTCAGAGGCAGGAGCGTATTGGTCACAGGCGCCACCGGACTGATAGGCGGGCTGCTGGTAATGACCCTTCTCAGCGCCAATGAGCGTCTCGGCCTTGGCATGAGGGTCATAGCTGCCGTCAGGAACGAGCAGAAGGCTAAGGAACTGTTCAGGTATGCAGGAACGGACCTTTCCCTTGCGGTGGGAGACATCACCTCGCCCCTTGACGTCAGCGGGGATATCGACTACATCGTCCACGGCGCATCTGCCACCAGCTCGAAGTATTTCGTTGAACACCCGGTGGAAACTATAATCACTGCCCTTTCCGGCACCAGGAACGTGCTGGAGCTTGCCAGGGAGAAGAAGGTCATGGGCATGGTCTATCTTTCATCGCTGGAAGTATACGGCGTGGTGGACGAGGACCACGGTCCGGTGGACGAGAACTGTTTCGGCAGGATCGACCCTATGAGCGTGCGCAGCAGCTATTCAGAGGGAAAGCGCATGGCCGAGAACCTGTGCGCTTCCTACTGCGGCGAATACGGCGTGAACGTCAGCGTCTGCCGGCTCTGTCAGACCTTCGGGGCAGGTGTACAGTATAACGACGGCAGAGTATTCGCACAGTTTGCCCGCAGCGTCATCGAGGGCAAGGATATAGTACTCAGAACAGACGGAAGTACCAAACGGAACTACTGCTATATAAGCGACGCAGTCACAGGCATACTCGCTGTCCTTCTGAAAGGCGAAAAGGGCATGGCCTACAATATCGCCAATAAGGACACGCTGATCTCAATAAAAGATATGGCACAGCTGGTTATCGGACTTTGTCCCCAAAGCGGCTCAAAGCTGACTTTTGATATAGCCGAGGACGCTGAAAAGCTGGGCTATAACCCCAAGGTCATACTGGACCTTGCCACCGGACGGGCCGAGGCTATCGGCTGGAGAGCGGAGGTAGGTTTAGAGGAAATGTTCAGAAGGCTGATAGCGAGCATGAAAAATACACAGACCTCATAAGATCGCACCCATCTTTCAGAATGACCGAATAAGACCGGCAGTTCACTTCGGACCGCCGGTCTTTTCTATACCGTATCTTTCATAAAATCTCTGGATATCTTCCTCCCCGAGGACCAGCTCACCATACATGAGCCTGCCGGTGCGGCGGTCAAAAAAGCCTATGGTCTTCTCCCCTGTGCAGGCGGAGCTTTGTATTCGCACCTCCATACCCGCACATTCCTCAGGGACCTTTCCCCTGTCAGGCCTTTTCACAAAAAGTCCCATTACCTATCCCTCCCCGAAAATAAGCCCGCAAAGGATATCCGAGTTCAGTCCCCCGTCCTGTATCTCGCCGTAAATAATATCCATATTGTCGGCGTCATACTCTATCTCCTTGGAGAATTCCTTCACAAGAAAACACCTGCGCTCCTTATCCGGCAAGGCTCCGTTTTCAGCATATTCCCTCAGAAATAACAGCCTTACCGCCAGGGTGCAGAACACAGCCATGAAAAGCCGCTCCTTCACAGCGTAGTCCCTGACAGCCTTGATAAGATACCTGTAGATAAAATACACCGCCAGATTTTCCAGCTCGTAGGAAGACCCGCCGTATTCCCTGTCAAAACGGCCCTCGCACTCCGCTATCCTCTCTATGTCCTCCCGGGTAAGAGAAAAAAGCTCACCAAAGCCGCCGTCCAGATATTCCATCTTCCCCATTATCTCAGCCATTCGCCCAAGTCCCTGGTCCTCATGGATATAGTAATGGTCCCCGGCCTCGTTCATCATCTCTATGCGAAAACCGTCTATGGCAAGCATACCGCTTATCTGCTTTAACCTTTTCACGTCCTCATCAAAGACCGCCTGCTGGATATCCTCTGCACTGAATACCACCATTCCCAGCCTTTGCAGCACCGTAAATCCCCGGTCCTGCAAAATGTCTATGAGCCGCTCCCTTATCATTTTCACACCCTCGAAGAGCTTTGAGTCGAACTCCAGAGAGTCAGTTTCTTCGTCGGTCTGCCGCTCGCTGAAAACTATGGGCCTCTCATGCCCCATCAGCAGCCTTGCGGCCTCCTCACAGCTCAGCCCCACGCCGGCCTCCTTGTAGTCCCCGAACCATTCGTAGAACCTTGGGTGCTCCCGGCAGATCTCCGAGATGTGCCCCTCGCCGTAAAGCAGCTGCAATCCGCACAGTCCCTTCCCGTTCATGAAGGGACAGCCACCTTCATGCTTCATATAAAGGCAGCCCTCTTCCTCATAAACACTGTCCACGAATCTTACCGCCAAAGGGTCCCGGAGGCCGCTGTAAAACTCAAATGTCCTGCGGTCTACCTCTATATCCCAGCCCGTGCGGCAGCAGTTGTCCCTGCAGTCCCCGCATATGCAGCGAAACTGTAAAAAAATATCAGGATAATGCAGCGTCACTTCCCTGCACCCTCTTTCTGTTATAATTATCCCCCTCGCCGCTGACGAGGGGGCCGCTGTTTATTGCATATCAGTATTCCTGTTTTTCAGGAGCTTCTGTCTCTTTCTTTCGTGCATATTCATATAGACTTTCTCTGCAAAGTCCACTATCTTCTTCATGACAGGCTTGAAGGTGTAGAAATACTCTCCCGCATAGGTCACTACCTCGCCGTTAAAGCCCTTCTTGAACTTGTATACGCCGTAGTTGGGGTTTGTCTCGTCCTTGTAGAAAGGTATGCCCATGAAATCATAAATGAAATTCTTCCCCTCGATCGCCCAGTTTATCATGGTCCACTGCATAAGATAGTTGGGGTAAAGGTTGCGGTGGTGGTTAGCCGATGCACCGTATACATAGCAGGTCTTGCCTGCGTACTGAGTGGTGATGGCGCCGGAAAGAGGTATCTTCTTGCCGTCCTCGTCCACATAGCACATGAACATCCTCGCATGGTCCTTGCCAAGACCCTCCAAGAACTTCACAAAATAATCCTTGCCCCTGATGGAAAAGCCGTCCCTTATGCCCGTGGCCTCCATGAGCGGATAGAAGTCGTCCAGAGCCTCCGTGCCGCAGACCTCACAGTAAACGCCCTTCTTGGGGCCTTTTCTTATCCTGTTGCGCCAGTCCGGCTTAAAGCTTGCCATGACCTCGTCGGGGGTCTTGCCCTCGATGTTTCTCAGCATATAATTGTTCCTTGCCTGTATGGTAGTAAGCTCCGCTGCGTCCTCTATGTGGGAAAAGCCCATGTCGGTGATTATCTTCGACATCTCCCTGTCCTTCTCCTCAAAGGGCGGGTCCATCATGAACTGGTAAGCCCGGTGTTTCTTGGCCAGGACCTTTATGCCCTCGAAAATATCCGCCATGACCTCCTTATCGCTCCAGTCGCAGGTGGGTCCGTGGGGAGCGTAAAGAAAAGTAACACCGAAAAAAGGTATCTTCTTTATGAGCACCAGACAGGTGCCCCTTATCCTGCCCTCACCGTCCCTGGATATCACTGCGTCCCAGCCCCAGTTCTCCTTGACCTTAGGCCACCTGAGGGACTGCATAAAGTTGCCGTAAACGCTGTTTTTCGCAAAGTTTTCGTATTCCTTCAGAAGCTGTTTGTTCTTCTTGTCTATTATCTCCATAGATCTACCTCTCCGCTTTTTTACACCAGAATATTTACAAAACGCCATAATAGCGCCTTAATAGTACAATTACACTATAATTATACTATGCCCCCCACTAAAAATCAATAGACTATTTACACAAAACAGCGTATTGATTGAAGAGATTTTGCATATATTATGGGCATTTTCCCGGCTCTCATGCAGAGCCCTCGGTGCTTGACAATCGAGGCGAAATGCTTTATAATATAGAATGACTAAAAATGTCCGGGCACAGATGTATATACATTTCTCCCGGCAATGCGTGAAAGAAAAACGGATAACGGCTAAAGGGGACGTGATGCAGGATGAAAAAACTTACCAGGGAGCTTGACAGGTTCATGAAAAAAACTCTAAAATTTGCAAAAGCCAATAATAAAGAGGCCGTAAGAATAAACCGTATGCTTACTGACAAGGCTAAGAAGAGAAAGCCAAATACAGCAGGCGAGGCCAGCAGCGAACTGATAATGTTCATAACGGGACTGCTGCTGCTGGGCGGAGGAGTGTTCTGGCTCCTGAACACCTTCCAGGTACACACCAGCTTCGGCGAGGGCTACTACTTAGGTTCCGCCAGGATAAACAGCGGGGTCATACTTCTGCCCCTGCTCATCGGCGTAGCTTTAGCCTTTTTCCTTCCGGGCAAAAAGCGGTTCATAGGCTACGGAGTAATGGCCTTGGGACTAATCTGCATAGTCCTGGTCCTTATATCTTCAGTGTCTATTTCCATAAGACACACCTCCCTTTTCGCTTTTGTCCTGATGCTGGCTATGATATTCGCCGGTGCAGGACTGCTGATGAAGTCCCTTTCGGGGAAAAAATAAGGAGCAGCCATGAATTTTCTGTGTTTGGGCACCGCCTTC
>JAFVCV010000044.1 GCA_017478965.1 Ruminococcus sp.
CACCCGATCACTGTCCTGTTTCAGCTTAACACCGAAGCTGTCTGCGGTATATTTCTGTGCATTGGACATAAGGTTATTCAGTATCCGTGTAAGACAATGCACATCAGCCTGAATCACAATACCGTCGGCAATTTCAAAATCTGTTGCGATATTTCGGTCAAATGCCAAACTAAACGCAAAAAGCATATAATTAAGAAAGTCTGAATTGTATAACCTCTATGTATACAATTATAGCAGGGCCGTTACACTTTGTCAAGGGGTTTTTGAAAATTTTTTCAAACGGGTTGATAAAGTCATAACAAGTTGTTTTCCAAAGCTGGAGAGTATTGCTCCTTTATGCTTATATATATAGTTGTTTTGGGAATAATAGTAAGCAATTACAAGAGCCTTTGTCCATTGGCGGTGCTTTCTTTTGAATGATAAACTATTGACTTGTTGTTGGTAATGATGTATAATTACAGATAAAGACAGGCACTCAGATCTCTTCTGTAGTCCAGAGTTTAGAGGTGACGGACATTGAAAAACGCATTAATAAGCTATAGCAAAAAAGCTATGGAAATAACAAATTACTATGACCGCTTTCAGCATCAGTTTGAATGCGTTGATCCTGAACTGATCTCTGAGATACAAAAAAGTTTTCTTGTTCCAAGAATTACTAAGACAGATCTGGAGCCCTTCCGTGAAAAATTCGGTCACGAGCTTCCTGATGATATAAAGGATTATATCAATTTATACTGGCACCCATACATATACGGAGCATATGATTGCTACAAGCAGAAAGAAGATAGTGACGGATACTATAAATTTGACGAAGGATTGGTACTGTTTTCGGTGATGAAACATAAAGGCAAAACAGACGATGACGTACTTTTTCAGAAGTACGGTGTTTATGATCTCACTGCTGAATTGTACGATGATCTCGCAGAACGTGCAGAAGAAGCTCCTATTTCTCCGGACATCGTTAATGAAGTAAAGAAGTATATCTGTATTGGCTGGACTGAGTATGCTGCTCATCGGGTCTTGTATAAGATAGCAACTGGAGAGATCTATCTTGAAAGCTGGAGAGAAGACAGAGTAGCCGACGATAAACCGATCGCTGGTTCTTTATCTGAATTGATAAATAAGATATACTTTCTCAACCCCGGTCGCTGACCATATTAATTCTGGTCTGTATTGACAAAAGGAGGTCATATTATGAGTATCAATGATCTCAAAGTCAAGGTCGGAAATGTACGCCGTCGGTAAAGCCTGCGGTTATTGAGACGGTGATAGAGGATGAGCTTGGCAAATATGGAAAATCAGACAAAGAAAAACAGAACCTCAATTTCGATGTGTATTGCTGTGATTGCAAAAATGGCAATACAAAGCCAAATTGGGATTTAATTAAAAAACCAACCAAGTTTTGTGACGACACTTTAAGAATTTTCTAAGAAATACCCCCGCCGAATTTTAAGCTCCCCGTGGTATGCTTATCTTCGGTAAGGGAGGGATTCTTTTGAATAAGGTAAGAGAAGTGGTCTTCGTCCACCAGCGGGCGAGGAGACGGCTGGGGGCCGCCGCAGATACAGCAGTTTACGGGCTTTTCGGCCGGAGTTTCACTATCGTGATAGGCGCCGCACTGGTAGGGATAATGTCCTCCACCAAGGATAAATGCCCGGCGATTCTCCCGGCTTTGGTGGTCGGGGCGGGCTTTCTCTGCGCCCTGGGGCTAAGGGAGCTGGAACGGCGGATCGCCCAGCGTTTTCCCCTGGAGGGCGACCGCAGAAGAGTTTATAAACGGACTGTAGCCGCCGCCTGGGCGGTCATGCTCCTGCTCCAGTTGGCGGTGGTATCCTTAGGGGTGTCTCAGCCAATCAACGACCTGTCCTACGTGGTGACCGGGGCGAAGAACCAGGTGCTCTACGGCCCTGGGCATATCTATGACGGCCTCCCCCTGAGGCACAGCCACTATTTTGCGGTGTATCCCAACAACCATATGTTGTATATGTGGGTATATCTTGTATACCGTATAGAGTATTTCCTTGCCGGGTGCCTGTCCGATCTTCCTCTTGTGATACTTAATGTAATCGGGATAAATATCTCCTATCTCCTGGCCTGTAAATGTGCGGGTCTGATATTCGCACCGGAGAAGGCGGCGGTCTGTGCGCTGAGAGGGCTGATGTTCACACCCCTGGTGACCTATGCGGCAGTGTTCTATACAGACACCTCCGCCATGCTCCCCCTGACCCTGGGGGCCTGGCTCTACCTCAGGTCCATGAGGTCGGAGAAGGGCCGGAAGATAGCCCTTCTGGCCGGGGCTGGGGCGGCTCTGGGGGTGGCCTATAAGATGAAGGGCAGCGCCGGGGTGTTCCTTATCGCCGTGCTTATAGACATCCTCCTTAAGGAGCGCACCTCCGGGGACAGGCTCCGCTGCGCCGGGACAGCTACGGCGGTGTTCGCCGCCGTCTGCGTGGCAGTATCAGCCGCCGGGAACGCCCTGCTCCATATCACCCCTCAGGAGCGGGAGCAGTATCAGTTCCCCACGGTCCACTGGGTCATGATGAGTGCCGACGGCCGGGGCGGCTACGAGGAGCAGGACTTTTACTACACCCAGAGCTTTCAGGGAATAGAGAACAAGAAGAGCGCCGACCTCCAGCGGCTGACCTCAAAGCTGGAGCGACAGGGACCCTGGGGCTTCGCCGCCCATCTTATGCAAAAGCTCAGCTACACCTGGGGGGACTGCACCTTTATGGCCAGCTACTACACCCCCTCTCCGGTGCTTAGGAGCGTGCCGGTGCTGGGGCTGTCCATGCTCTGCCACTTCACCCTCCTGTTCTCGGTGCTCCTGTCCCTGACTGCCCCGGGAGTCGGGAATCTCCGGGGCCGCTCCTTCGTCTTCCCCCTGGCGCTGATGGGACTGACGGTGTTCCTTCTGATCTGGGAGGCCCGGTGCAGGTATCTGATCAGCTTTTTCTTCCTCTTTATGCTGATCTAGTATGATCGCATAGAATGTTTTTTCCTATCTCCCAATTCTGATGTGTATTGCCGATGGCACAAAATGACCTTTTTTCGTATTGCTCCCCCCCCCGCTGAAGGCTGGGAGGAGCAATACAGAACCAAATTGGGATAAAACAGAAGTGACCTTATTAAACGCTATGCCCTGTTCCTGGTCGGGCTGTTCATAGCCTCAATGGGCGTGGCATTCACAACTAAAGCCGGGCTGGGGACTTCACCGGTGGCGTCAGTCCCCTACTCAGTTTCACTTGTGAGCAAACTGCTGTCTTTCGGCGGCTGGCTTAACCTGCTTAGTGTGATACAGATAGCAACACAAGTCATTATTCTCAAAGGCAAGTGCAATTACGGTGAAATTGCCGTTCAGACTGTTCTTGCATTCGTATACGGATATCTTACAGATCTCTCGGTATGGCTGATTAGAGGTATCACGGTATCAAGCTATCCTATGCAGTTTATGTTTATGATTCTAGGCTGCATCATACTGGCTCTGGGGATATGGATACAGCTAAAAGGCAATGTAGCTATGCTCCCCGGCGAAGCCATGAACCGAGCCATAAGCAAGGTCACAGGAAGGCAATATCATCGCAGCGTTTGCGGTGGGGAGCATTATCAAGCTATACAACAGGTTTTTCGATATGACTGTAAAAAAAACAAATAAGGAGAAATAACTATGTTAACACTTCAAAGAGCGATCGAACTAAATTCAACAATGATGACTGAGGAGTCACTTCTTCTTCACTGCAAAAACGTCTGCTATGCAATGGGCGCTATGGCGGAACATTTCGGCGGAGATGTCGAACACTGGCAGGCTGTGGGAATGCTACACGACTATGATTATGAAAAATATCCCGAGGAGCATTTACAACATACTGCCGAGCCTCTCCGTAAGGCGGGAGTATCCGAGGAGGACATAAGGGCCATACTCAGCCACGGATATGATATTTGCACTGATGTTAAACCCGAGACCGATCTTGAAAAGAGTCTATATACTGTTGATGAGCTTACTGGCATTATCCAGGCCTGCGCCAGAATGAGACCTCATGGCATAACAGACCTAGAGGTTAAGAGCTTTATGAAAAAATTCAAGGACAAAAAATTCGCCGCAAAATGCGACCGTGGGCTCATACTAAGGGGCTGTGAGATGCTGGGCATGGAGATCCATGAGGTCGCTGAGATCTGCATCAAGGGCATGAAGGAGCACGCTGAGGAGCTTCAGTTATTTGGAACAGGAGAATAGCCGATCAAAAATAGAGCAGATGCCGTCAAGACATCTGCTTTTCTCGTTTTATACCGTAGGCACAATGCTTTCGATCGGTATACCGCTAAGAGTATATCCGTTGCTCATGAAGCTTTCCATCAGCTGGGAAAGCCTGAACGCTGTGACGGTACCTGCATTCTTCCTTATAATGAAGTCTGCGGTATAGTCCTGAGGATAGATCTTGCCCAATCCTCGTCTGAAACAGGCTCGCACCACTCCGTGCTGCTGTCCTCGCCGGGGATCTCAAGTGCAAGATGCGAGAACCAGCTGTCGGGTGCAGCACCGTGCCAGTGCTTGACCTCAGCGGGGATATTGATGATACTGCCGGGAGTCAGCTCCACAGGCTCCTTGCCCCACTCCTGATAATAGCCTCTTCCGCCTACACATATGAGCATCTGACCGCCGCCGCTTTTTGCGTGGTGGATATGCCAGTTGTTGCGGCAGGCTGGCTCAAAGGTAACATTGAAAACTGGCACCTGAGTAGTCGAAAGCGGCGCAAGATAGCTCTGCCCGACAAAATAATCACCATATGGATTGGGCTCGCCAATGGGGAAAAATATCTCATTCTGATACCTGTCCTTGTCAGTGAGGGCGGGCGTTTCTTCGTTCCATATATCCTTTGCAAGCCTGAACACCGCCCAGCCCTTAGGCCAGCCCACATACATAGTCGCATGAGTGATGATCGCTGCGATCTCCTCCTTGGTCACGCCTTGCGCTTTCGCATTCTGTAAATGATAAGCAAGCGAGCTGTCGGTGATGCCCGAAGCCATAAGCGATACCACTGTTATTATGCACTTGGTCTTGACATCTATCGCCTGCTCGTTCCAAACCTCGCCGAAAAGCACGTCGTCATTAAGATGTGCAAACATCGGGGCAAATTCGCCAAGCTGGTCTCTTCCAGCGGTCTGTACTATTTTTTTGCTCATAATAAAACCTCCTGACTTTTACAGCTTTCCGCCGAATACAGGGAAAAAGCTGTGTGCGCCGTAGTTGTCGATATGCCCTGTGTTTTTCAGCACTTCCATATCCTCGGCAGAGATAACAAAATCCACATCAGCATTCGTTCTCATATGCTCGGGGTTTGCGGTCTTGGGCAGAACTATCATTCCGAGCTGAATGTCAAATCTTATGCAAAGCTGCGGAACTGAAACACCGTACTTATTCGCCATTTCCTTAATAGCAGGATTTTTCATCGCCTCGCCGTGAGCAACAGGAGAATAAGCCTCCATAACGATGCCCTTGTCGGTGCAGTAGTCAATGAGGTCCAGCGGTGAATTGGATATATGGCAAAGCACCTGATTCACCATCGGCTTTATTTCTGCTGTCTCCCAAAGGCTGTCGATATCGCCTTTAAGGAAGTTTGAAACACCGATAGCTCGGAGCTTTCCTGCCTTATATGCGTCCTCTAAGGCTCTCCATGCTTCACGGTTGCCCTCTACAAAGCGGTCATCGGACTGGTTCACCAGCGCCCATGGCTGGGGGCTGTGAATTATCATCATATCCAGATAATCAAGCCCTGTCTTGCGAAGGGTCTCGTCAATGCCCTCGGCGGCGGACCTGTAGTCCTTGTGCTCCGCAGCGACCTTTGAGGTCACGAATATCTCCTCACGGGCAATGCCGCTTTCACGCACACCCTTGCCTACACCCTGTTCATTGCCGTAAGCCTGTGCTGTGTCGATATGGCGGTAGCCCAGCGCTATGGCAGACTTTACCGCCGCCGTAACAGCGCTGTCGTCTATGAGCCATGTGCCAAGTGCGAGCTGGGGGATCTCCACACCGTTTGCTAACGTCAGCTTATTGTCATACATAATGAAAACCTCCGTTTATATTTTCTGCGAGCCTGTTGACCAGACGTGCTTTTCGTCCTTGTTGGCAGGCTTGTTCTGCGCCATAACGCCCGCAAGCGCATGAGGTACATACGGCTCCTCAAGATAGGTGATTTCTTCTGCGGTAAGTTCAAGCTCGACTGCCTTTGCCGCACCCTCGATGTGGTGAAGCTTTGTCGCACCGACAACAGGCGCTGTCACCTTGGTGAGCAGCCACGCAAGGCTCACCTCAGTCATGGAAACGCCGTGCTTTTCAGCAAGCTCAGCCACCCGCCTGATGATGACCTCGTCCTGTTCCTTTGTGGCATCGTATTTGAATTTTGCGTAG
>JAFVCV010000045.1 GCA_017478965.1 Ruminococcus sp.
AAGGTCTCTTTATCCGCAAGAGTGACATAGAAATACGGACCGCTGTCATAAGTCCAATGATCCGAAGCCGGGATATATTCAGCGCCCCTTGCCAGCAATATATCATTGGCAGCGGTCTTTGAGCTGTCAATGGGATCAGGAACAGGTATAGCCTCCCAGCCCTCGGGTACGAATACTGTAAACTCACCCACATCGCAGGCGGTGTTCGAGGTGCTCCGGGGACCCTCAGGCTCCTCCGGCTCCTCAGTTTCTGAAAGGGCGGCGCTGCTCTTAGCATCGGGTTTGGTATCTGTGTCAGTATTGCCGTCCTCAGTGCCGCAGCCTGCGGCTGTCAGTACCAGTGCGGAAATAACAGCTGCAAATACTATCTTTTTTGTTTTCATATGCAGTTCTCCTTTACAAATTATTATTATTTGTTGTTCTAAGCCTACCATACCGGGGTCGATTTGTAAAGGTAGGGAAACCCCGCCTATGCCGAAAAAAGGCACAAAAAAAGCCCCTCTTCTTTTGAAGAGGGGCCGGTGGACCGCTTATCTTTTCTCAGCCGCTTAGCGTCCGTTCATGGTCCTGTGATAAAGGTCCATAAGGCCTGAGCGGGTGTAGGCGCCGGTCTTTTTATACAGTGAGGTCACGTATTTTTGCAGTGCCTTGACAGTTATTGACAGACGCTCGCTGATAGCGGTCTGCTTGTCCTCAGTGAGCACCAGCTCACGCAGAACGTCTGTTTCTCTCGGGGTCAGCGCATACTGCGCCCTGATCTGTTCAAGAGTGCTCTCTGAGGTCAGAAGAAACGGGACCTCCTGCTGTCTGGAAACAGTGCCAAGGTCAAAGGCCCCGCTGACTGTCATCAGCACTATGAGCACGGCAAGACCGGCAAGGTCCAGGGCCAGTACCAGCGCAGCCGGGAGCCTGGAGATCTGTATCCCGGCCATGACAAGGACCATAAAGCTGTCCAGCACTCTGCCCATCGAGGCCCACAGTGCCGGAGCCTTCGTACTGTGAGCGAGCCGCCAGAAGGTCAGGTCATAGTATGAGACAGATGCGGCTATAGCGCAGTAAAACAGGCACATATTCAGCCGATATGCACCTGCGCTGTCTATCAGCACAGAATTTAGCATAGCGGCCAGTGCAATGCACAGCGCCGCCAGCGGTACCAGTCTTCCCTGCTGTTTGTCTCCGATAAAGGCGAACAGCAGATAGCAAGGGACGAGCATAAGGCGTGGCCAGCTATAGACGTTGTAGTCGGTGTAGCCTGTCTGTATCTGTAAGTGGTGGATATAGCCGTTGTAAAAGCTGGTGAAAAACAGGAAGGCCGCTGTTATGAGACAGGCGAACAGCAGGCTCCTTCGATGGGCCGGTCCGGCGTTATCCTGCACTATATCAGGGAGTTCTGAGCGCAGGATAAGGGCCGTAAAAACAAGTGCAGCCAGCAAAAAACAGGCAGTAACGGCGTTTCGCCCCATTGTATCTGAACAACGAACTGCAGCGCCGCAGCCGCAGCGCAGCCTATCCCCATACCTCGGGCGGTCTTTTCGCCTGCGGCCGTTTCCCGGCTCATGCGGTGATAGACCGCTCCGCCCAGATACCCCAGACAGGGCATGACGGCAAATGTGACAGACAGATAGAAGAGCGAACCCTTACCTGCCACCGCCATCACTTAGGAGCCTGCAAAAAGGACAGCCAGGATGATCCCCCCGGCGAATTTGCGGACACGTTCTCTGCGGATAAAGCGCTCACCGGCGGCGTATGCCCAGAAGCCGAGAATCACCGCTGCCTGCAAGCCGTAATAGACCAGCTCCCGCCGTGCGCTGGAAAGCCAGCCCTCTCCGGCACGGTTCCCGAGCCCCAGTAAAGTGAACTGCAAAAACATAAAGGCGCCGAACAGAGCCGCTGTGATATTCTTTTTAATGATCTGTTCCATATCAGCATTCTTAAAAAATCATTCGCAAAAAATTATCATAAAAGTCAAAAAATGCCACTCTCATTCTATCACATCAAGCCGCCAATGTCAAGTGTCCTAAGGCCGGACGGGCCGTGTCCGCCTATTATCGGTGTGAGATAAAGAAAAGTTTTATTTGACGGCGGGGCGTTACGCTGCGGCTGGATGCCCTCGGCCGGGTCCTGAGTCCGGACGGGCCGTGTCCGCCTATTATCGGTGTGAGATAAAGAAAAGTTTTATTTGACGGAGGGGCGTTGCGCTGCGGCTGGATGCCCTCGGCCGTGTCCTGAGTCCGGACGGGCTGTGTCCGCCTATTATCGGTGTGAGATAAAGAAAAGTTTTGTTTGACGGCGGGGCGTTACGCAGCGGCTAGATGCCCTCGGCCATGTCCTGAGTCCGGACGGGCCGTGTCTGCCTATTATCGGTGTGAGATAAAGAAAAGTTTTGTTTGACGGCGGGGCGTTGCGCTGCGGCTTGATATGGGGATAGGCCCTGGAGGATCACGGCGTTTTTTCTCCCCTGACGAAGGTGGAGGAGAAAAAACGCAAGAATTGGGTAGTTTTAAGCAAAGGGGGGGTTGAAATGATCTGAGAAATAGTGTATCATAGTATGTAGGCGGCAAGCATATTGCCTTTCGTATGAAAATCAAAGATCTTAAATAAAAGGAGAATGAGAACTATGGCATATGTTATCGGAGTAGACTGCGGGACCAGCGGTACAAAAACGGTGCTGTTCGATGAGATGGGCACAGTGGTGGCCTCGAAGACCATCGAGTATCCCATGTATCAGCCTAAAAACGGCTATGCAGAGCAGGAGCCGGCAGACTGGGCGAACGCAATGGTAAATACCATCAAGGCCGTTATGGCGCAGAGCGGCGTGAAGAAGGACGATGTCAAGGGCATAGGCATTTCCGGGCAGATGCACGGACTTGTTATGCTGGACAAGGATAATAATGTTATCAGGCCTTCTATAATATGGTGCGATCAGAGGACCGCTGACCAGGTGGCCTGGATGAACGAGAACGTGGGCGAGAAGAAGCTCATCGAGATCACTGCGAACCCTGCCCTCACCGGCTGGACAGCCGCTAAGATACTGTGGGTAAGGGATAACGAGCCTGAGAATTTTGAGAAGGTGGCCCATATACTGCTGCCTAAGGACTATCTGAGGTTCGTGCTCACCCATGAGTACGCTACTGAGGTCAGCGACGCTTCGGGTATGCAGCTGCTGGACGTGCCTAACAGGAAGTGGTCTGACGAACTGCTGAGCGCTTTCGGCATCGAGAAGAGCTGGCTTGGCAAGGTCCACGAGAGCTGTGAGGTAACTGGCGGGCTGACAAAGGAAATGGCCGAGGAGCTGGGGCTTAATGAGGGTACCATCGTTGTGGGCGGCGCCGGCGACAACGCTGCTGCTGCTATCGGCACAGGCGTCTGCGAGGACGGAAAGGCCTTCACCACCATCGGTACCTCCGGCGTGGTCTTCGCCCACACTTCAAATATCTCCATCGACCCCAAGGGCAGAGTACATACCTGCTGCGCCGCCGTTCCGGGCAGCTGGCACGTTATGGGCGTTACCCAGGGCGCAGGACTTTCGCTGAAGTGGTTCAGGGACAATTTCTGCAATGCCGAGAAGGAGACTGCAAGGGGAATGGGCGTTGACGAATACTATCTCATGGACAAGGCCGCAGAGGCTGTGCCTGTGGGGGCTAACAGACTGCTCTATCTGCCCTATCTGATGGGCGAGAGGACCCCTCACCTTGACCCTAACGCAAGAGGCGTGTTCTTCGGACTTTCCGCTATGCACCAGAAGAGGGATATGCTGAGGGCCGTTATGGAGGGCGTTTCCTACTCTCTGAGAGACTGCGTAGAGGTGTTCAGAGAGATGGATATAAATGTAAGCGATATGATGGCCTGCGGCGGCGGCGGAAGCTCACCGCTGTGGAGGTCCATGCTGGCTGACCTTTATAACTGCCCCGTAAAGACTGCATCCTCCAAGGAAGGCCCCGCTCTGGGCGTGGCCCTGCTGTCGATGGTGGGCGCAGGGATCTATTCCAGCGTTCCCGAAGCCTGCAAGGCTGTGGTGAAGACCGACAAGATACAGGAGCCGGACGCTGCGAAGGTGCCTGAGTATGAGAAATACTATCAGCTTTACAGAGAGATCTATCCCGCTCTGAAGGCTGAGTTTGCCAAGCTTTCCAGACTCTGATAAATAGCTTTTGCCCCCGGCAGGGACTTCCTGCCGGGGGCCTTTCGTGCCTGAGGCTTTTTCGGCGGCAGGAATATTTTCCCCATTTTCCGGCAATGATAAGTATGTAAGCGATTTTTACTATATGAAAGTCGCAAATGATGAAAATTTGGCTAAAAAGGTACTTGCAAAGAGTATCAAAATATGGTATGATAGACTTATTATAATATGCCGAAAAATACGACTTCGGCAGAAGGAAAGGCTGAACATGGAGTATAAGACCGCTGTGCAGAGAAAGAGCCGGGTGCGCTTTCAGCAGAACTTTGTCACCTCACTTTGTCTGAGCTGTATGATATTCACCGTGGTGTGGAGCGTTTATGCAGCTGTCAGTGAGAAGAACAGGAGGGCTGAGCTGGCTACGGCTGACAATAATTCAAGAGCTGAGACAAGCGTCAGCAGCGCCGCTGAGGACGATAGCGCAAGCATGGCCGGGGACGCTGCATCGGAGCAGGACATGGGCGGGGATATGAGCGCTGCCGGCTCCGGGGAGCAGGACGGAGATAACGGTGACTGGGATGGAGAGCACCCCTACACCCACCCGCAGGATACCGCTGACGATCTGTCGGACGCTGTTTTCATAGGCGATTCCAGGACGGTGGGAATGATGAACAGCACCGATAAGCCAAGGGCAGATTTCCTGTGTGCAGTGGGACTGAACATCAGCTCGGTCCTGGAGTCCTACGACATAAGCATGGGCGACGGGACCACCGGGACTCTTGAACAGGCTCTCAGCAGAAGGCAGTACGGCAGGGTGATGATAAGCTTTGGCACCAACGAGATGGGCTGGCCGTATACGGAGACCTTCAAGGAGGCGTATTCAGAGCTGATAAGCGTGGTGAAGAGGACGCAGCCCTCGGCGCAGATCTATCTCATAGGCATACTTCCCCTGACAAGGTCCAAGGACTACGAGGGGGACGATGTGAACAACTATAATGCACAGAGGTTCACTGAGGCGATAAGAGAGGTGGCCGCTGAAGAGGGGGTCAATTTTCTTGACTGCTCAGAAGCCGTGGCGGACAGCGAGGGCTATCTGCCGGAGGAGGCCTCCAGCGACGGTATCCATATGAATGCTGACTACTGTCTCTACTGGCAGAATTATATAATCGACCACACCTGAGCCGGGAACTGAGAATATTTGACATTACCAAGATAAGGAAAGGGAATGGGTAAAATGAAGATAAGAAAGACTGTTTGTGTACTGCTGGCCGCTCTGGCCGTTTGCTGCTCCTTTGCAGCCTGCGGAGGAAATGACGATGGGGGAAGCAGCGATAAGAGCACTGCCGCTGTGCAGCAGGACAGCGTCAAGGACGCCGGCGCAGTAGCCGATGAGATAAAGAACGCTGTGGAGTTCGAGGACGACCTGGTCGAGTTTGACAGCGCCAAGATCGCCAAGATACTTGGCATCGAGGAGAGCAGCTATAAAAAGGCAAAGGTCTACGCCAGCTCTTCCGGGGCGACTCCTGAGGAGATAGCCTGCTTTGACGCAGCGGATAAGGACAGCGCCAGCGCAATAAAGTCTGCCCTTGACAGCAGGCTGGAGAACCAGAAGAAGACCTTCACAGACTACAAGCCTGAGCAGAAGCCAAAGCTTGACAGCGCAGTGGTAAAGGTCAAGGGAGAGAGCGTTTATTATATTGTTTCCGGTGACAGTGCAAAGGCTGAGGAGATAATAGGATAAGGCCGGGGACAGGAAGATATGCTGTTTTCAAGTACCGTTTTTCTCTTTGCGTTTCTGCCCGCAGTGCTGATAACATATTATATAGTACCCCGTGTGTGCCGCAATGCTGTCCTTTTCGTGTTCAGCCTGGTGTTTTACGCATGGGGCGAGCCTGTTTATGTGATACTCATGCTGATGTCAACGGCGGTGGCCTATATCACCGGGCTGCTGGCTGACAGGAAAAGACGGGAGGAAAAGGGGAAGACCGGCAAGGGGGTGCCGAGAGGGGCGCTCATTTTTGCAGTGGTCTGGAACATCGGGCTGCTGCTGTTCTTCAAATATACCAATTTCTTCATCGGCATAGCCGACAGCATTACCGGCGGGGACCTGAAGACCGATATCATTAACGGCCTTAACAGCACTCTCGGCACCAATATCACTGCCTGGGAGCTGACGCTTCCTATAGGGATATCGTTCTACAGCTTTCAGACCCTTTCCTATGTCATAGACGTTTACAGGGGAAATGTGGAGAGCCAGCGCAATTTTTTAGACCTTGCTACATATGTGGCACTGTTCCCGCAGCTCATAGCCGGGCCTATCGTAAGATATATAGATATCGCCGGGCAGCTGAGAAAAAGGCATGAGAGCCTGGAGAAATTTGCCGAGGGCGTAAAGCGGTTCTGCGTGGGGCTGGGCAAAAAGGTGATCTTAGCCAACGCCATAGGAGAGCTTTACGATACGATATCGGCAGCGCCCCAGAGCGAGCTGAGCATCTGCGGGGCATGGCTGGGGATAATCGCCTTCACATTCCAGATATATTTCGACTTTTCGGGCTATTCTGACATGGCCATCGGGCTTGGGAAGATGTTCGGGTTCGATTTTCTGGAGAATTTCAACTATCCCTATATCTCCGACTCCATCACCGAGTTCTGGAGAAGGTGGCATATCTCCCTTTCCAGCTGGTTTAGGGACTATGTGTATATCCCCCTGGGGGGCAACCGCCGGGGCAAGGGCAGACAGATGGTGAACATCATGGTGGTCTGGTTTTTGACAGGGTTCTGGCACGGAGCCAACTGGAACTTCATGATGTGGGGAGTATATTTCGGCGTGATACTCCTTATGGAGAAGAGCTTTCTGCTCAGTGCTCTGAAAAAAGCCCCCAGGGCAGTCAGGCATATCTATGCGCTGCTGCTGATAGTAATAGGATGGGGCATTTTCGCCTATGAGGACACAGGGGCGCTGATACAGAACCTTAAAAACCTGTTTGGTCTGGGGGGACTGCCCCTGGGCAACAGGCAGACCCTGTTCTGGTTCGGGCAGAACTGGCTGCTGTTTATTATCCTTATCATTGCATCGACCCCGCTGATGAAAAAGGCAGGGGAGAAGATCAGAAAGGCGGCGCCGGAGCTTTACAGCACCGTGGCCGAGCCGGCGATGTGTGCAGGGCTGCTGATAGTGTCGTCGGCCTATCTGGCAGGGAATTCGTTCAATCCGTTCATGTATTTCAGGTTCTGAGGGACCTGAGGGAAGAAAGGAAAGCATATGCTAAAGATCATTGGTGTGCGCTTTAAGAGCGTGGGAAAGATATATTATTTCGACCCGGCCGGCAAAGAGGTCAGCGTGGGCGACAGCGTTATCGTAGAGACCGCCCGGGGCGTTGAATGCGGCGAGGTGGTGATGACGGACAGGGAGATCGACGAGACTAAGTTCAACAATCCCATAAAGCCCATCATCAGAAGGGCCACTGAGCAGGACATGAGGACCATTGAGAAGAACAGGCAGAGGGAGAAGGACGCCTTCGAGGTCTGCCGGCAGAAGATAGAGTCTCACAAGCTTAAAATGGACCTTATCGACGTGGAATGTACCTTTGACAACAACAAGATACTTTTCTATTTTACCGCCGAGAACAGGGTGGATTTCAGAGAGCTGGTAAAGGACCTGGCATCGGTGTTCAGGACCAGGATAGAGCTCAGGCAGATAGGCGTCAGGGACGAGGCGAAGATGCTGGGGGGACTTGGCATCTGCGGACAGCCATTCTGCTGCTCGAGATTTCTGGGAGACTTTCAGCCGGTGTCCATAAAGATGGCAAAGGAGCAGGGACTGTCCCTGAACCCCACCAAGATCTCCGGCTGCTGCGGCAGGCTGATGTGCTGTCTGAAATACGAGCAGGACAGCTATGAGGACCTGCTCAAACATACGCCCAAGACCGGGGCCATAGTCAAGACCAGCGAGGGCAGGGGCGTTGTGGAGGAAGTGAACCTTCTCACCGGCAGGCTGAGAGTCAAGCTGGATAAGACGGGGAACGTGATAACCGTTAACAAGAGCGTGGTGGAGGTCATAAAGGACGGCGCCATCAAGGTGGACCGCAATGAACTCAAGGCGCTCAAAGCACTGGAGGGGAAGTAGGATGCCGTCATCACCTGTACATCTGGAGCTGGCTCTCATCATGGCTGAGGAGCTGGGCGTGAGGAACAAGGGAGACTTCCTGCTGGGTTCCATATCTCCGGACTGTGTGAACTACGGCATGGAGCAGGCCAGCGAAGAGGTCCGCTACGCCGCACATATCAGGGACCGGGATTATGACCGCTGGAAGGCGATGCTGAGGGAGTTTTACAAAAAGGAGCTGCCGGAGTCTGAGGGAAGTGAGGATTTTCTGCGGGGCTATCTTTTCCACTGCTGGTGCGACATTGCCTGGGACGAGGCCGTGCAGCCGGAGCTTTTTGAGTTCCTGGGGACCCTTGGCTACGGTTATGACGACATGACAGGGCAGAAGTGGAGGGAGCTTTACAGGTTCAACGGCGTGGTGATGGGAGCGCCGGAGTATCAGGAGTGCCGCAGACTCTGCGCAAAGGGCCGCCCCAGGGCTATCGCCGGATGCAGCGAGGAGCTTATCTTAAAATTCAGGGACTATGTGATAAACGATTACAGAGACAAGGTGCTTGATGAAAAGCCCCTGTTTTTAAGCGGCGGTCATATCCTGAAGACCGTGAGACAGATGAGGGCAATGGGCTACGATAAGGAACTGTCTCTATAGACACAGACCGGCCCCGGAGCATTGATGGGAATGCTCCGGGGCCTTTTATTTGCGCTCTTAGTCCTCTTCTTTTTTTTCGGTGTGCTTTATGAGCTTTACTGCGCCGGCTATGCCCATTATCAGGGTGATGACCAGGGCGATGACCAGAATGCCCCAGTTAAGGTACTGGGACCTGATATACATAGCCATGGTGCTGGAACCCACCAGCCTTGATACCATCTCCTGGGAGCCGTAGACCGACACCAGCATAACTGCCACGAACCTCAGGTTCAGCAGACATACCACCAGGTCGGCACTGTAAAGCACCGCCATGCCAAGAGCTGAAAGCACGTCCTCCCTGCGGTAGGCCTCCACGGCGCATTTGAGGGTTATTATGCAGCACAGCACAAATATCGTATAGAACACGGTCAGAACTGTGGCTATGGGCTTATCGTTGTTGTTGCCCGCCACGGTGAGGACGGACCCCACACCCAGTGCGAACAGCAGCGATGCTGCCCCGCTTATGACCGCCCATTTTCGGAAACGTCTGTCATAAGGCCCTAATTCCGGCTTTTTTATCCTTATCGGCATATCATTTGTCCTCCATTTCTCTTTCCTCTGTGAGCTTTATCCTGATACGGTCGATCTTCTGCTCGTCCCGCATCTTTATCTCCATCTCAAATGGCGGCGAAAAGACCCGCTCGCCCTCCTCCGGTATCCTGTCCAGCAGCTCCATGACCCAGCCGCCCATGGATAACCTTTCCGTCTCTATGGCGCTGCCGTCCATATCGAACCTTTCCAGAAAGTCCGATACGGAAAGCTCGGCGCTGATGTCACATTCGTTTTCGCCGAGCCTTACGAAGGAGGTGTCCTCCTCATCGCTCTCATCGTAGATCTCCCCCACCAGCTCTTCGATTATGTCCTCTAAGGTGCAGATGCCTGCGGTGCCGCCGTACTGGTCCACCACCACTGCCATGTGGACCTTTTCCTTCTGCATTATCCTGAGAGCCTCTGAGATCTTCCGGTTCTCGGTAAGGTAGATGGGTTCGTTTATTATCCTGCGTATGTCTTTCTTTTTCTTTGACACATACATCTCGAAGAAGTCGCTCTGATGGATAACGCCGATGATATGGTCAAGGTCCTTCTCATAGACCGGCAGTCTTGAATACCGGGTCTTCAAAAACAGGTCCTTTATCTCCTCTATGCTCTCCCCGGCCTCTGCTGCGGCCACCCTCACTCTCGGAACCAAGATCTTCTCGATGGCGATCTCGTCGAATTCCAGGGCGGACCTTACCAGATCGCTCTCCTGCTCCTCTAAAACGCCCTCGTCCTCTATCTCGTCAATGATGTATTTGAGCTCCTCCTCGGTGACGCTGGGTGCGTCCTTCCCGGAGCCGACCATCTTCATGACCAGCTTTTTGATGCCGCTGAATATCCATATCAGCGGGGTTATAATGAACATAAAGGCTGAAAGCGGCGCCGCCATGAAGACGGAGAACCGCTCTGAGTTCTCCTTGGCTAAACTCTTTGGCAGTATCTCGCCGAAGATCAGCACCAGCACTGTCATCACGGCGGTGGCTATCCCCACGCTCCCCGAGCCGAAACGCTCAGTGAAAAATACCGTGGCTAAGGCCGATGAAAGTATATTCACCACATTGTTGCCTATGAGGATAGCCGTCAGTGCCTTGTCGAAATCCTCACAGATCTTCAGGGCTTTGCCGGCGCTGCGGCTGCCCTCTTCTGCCATTTTTTTCAGCCTTATCCTGTTGCAGGAGGAAAAGGCCGTTTCAGTAGCTGAGCAAAGTGCTGACAAGACCAGCAGCAATGCTATTAGCGCTGCATCCATTAATGCTCCTCCAATATACCGGCACAGCTGTACCGGTCAGATATACGAATATCATACCATATAAAAGCAATAATTGCAAGGACTTTCGAGGAATTTTTATTGACTTGGGGGAAACGATGTAGTATAATCTTATCTGGAAGGCCCTGACAAAGGGCCACGCACTCTTTTTCAGGAAAGGAAAAGCACGGAATGGAAAACAAAAAGCAAGAGGACCGGATGGATATTTTTGACAGGATAATGGCCGCAGGGCCGCTGAAAAAGCTGGAGCCATTCTACAAAAAGAACAAGGAGATACTGCTCTACCTGTTCTTCGGAGGGATGACCACGGTGGTGGGGCTGATCTTCTATATCCTGCCCGCAAGGATAATGGATCTTCAGGACAGGACCCTTCTGGGGCTGACCGTCGACATGAATACTCAGGTGTCAAACATCATCTCCTGGATATGCGCAGTTTCCTTCGCCTATGTGACCAACAGGATATGGGTCTTCTCGGAAAAAGCCCACGGCCGGCGGGGGATAGTCACGGAATGTCTGTCATTTTTTGGGGGGAGACTTCTGACGCTCATCATTGAAAATATCCTGCTGAACATCTGCACCACCGCCATCGGTCTTAACGATGTGCTCGCCAAGGTGCTGGTGTCTGTTGTGACGATAATACTCAATTATGTCATAAGCAAACTTTTCATTTTCAGGGCCAGGGGCGAAGAGGGCAAAAATGAACAGTAAATGTCTTTGCAATGTGCATATTGTGATATGACCGGAGCCTGACCACAAGATGTATGGTGGGTATCTGAAAAATTAACTTTGGTAAAATATTATTATTTGATTTTAGACCCGTGTCCCGAAAAATACGTAAAATATGGGGCGAATGAACAGCGGTCAGAAATGATATAAAAATATGAAACTTGGAAAAGCGTGAAGAGAAAGCGTTTTCGTTCACTGCTGCGCAGGCATTGGGGCCTTGCCAAAAAGTTTGAAAAAAATATTATAATATTTGAAAAAAATATTGACAAATAAGTGAAACTTTGCTATAATTAAGTTGAAATAGGGCGGTATATGGTGTACTGGCGGTATTTGAGAACGTCCGGGCCGGCTGTGCAGAAACTGCATTGGCCGATACTGTAACTGTTATAGCATGGTGACAGGATAGTAACAGGATAGTAACAGGATAGTATTTGTATGGACGGGAATGGGATATGTTAAATGTCCCCGGAGATATCCGCTGATATGGAAAGGTCCCTGAGGCCTCTGGCCGGACGGGACGGAGCGGCCCGGCATGGGCCTTTTTGTCATTATGATATCCCCATCGCATGAGCTTATATTTTAAGGAGTATTCGGGAAATGAAAATAAAGATAGCGATCCTTGACAGGGATTCAAATTATCTATCAAGAATGGTGTCTGCCTTTGCGGCAAGGTATTCGGAAAAGATCGAGCTGTATTCGTTCACAGACCTTGAACAGGCCTATGCCTGCCTGAGGGAGTCCAAGATAGATGTTTTCCTGGCATCGACGGATTTTGACATCGACACGGGAAGGATACCGCCGAGATGTATCTTTGCATATTTTGTGGAAAATTCCGATATCGAGACTTTCAAGGACCAGAGAGCCATATCAAAGTTCCAGAAGGCTGACCTTATTTATAAGCAGATCCTGGGACTTTACGCTGAGATATCCAGTCTGGTCACGGGCGTTAGACTGAAGAGCGACAATGCGGCTATGATCTACGCTTTCATGCCGGCCAGCGGCGGTGTCGGCAGCTCTACCGTAGCTGCGGCTTTTGCAAGGAATCAGGCTATGCAGGGCAGGAAGACCCTGTATTTCAACTTTGAACTCTACGGCTGTGCCGACCTGTTTTTCAGCGGCGAGGGACAGTCTACGCTGAGCGATATAATCTATACCCTTAACAGCAAGAAGACCAATCTGGGGATCAAGCTGGAAAGCTCAGTCAAGCAGGATCAGTGCGGCGTGTATTTCTACAGCAGCCCGGAGATCGCTCTTGATATGATGGAGCTGGGGGATAAGGATAAGCTGAGGATACTTAATGAGATAACCAGCACTGCCGATTACCAGGTCATCGTTCTTGATCTGGACTTCGACCTCGGCAAGGAAAGGCTGGACCTGCTGAAGCTTGTGGACGGCATAGTGTTCGTCTCCGACGGCTCGCAGATCTCCAGGGTCAAGACCGCAAGGGTCAGCAATGCGCTGAAGGCTGTTGAGGAGCAGACTGAGATCTGGCTCACCAGCAAGTCCTATATCCTTTATAATAAGTTCAGCAGCAAGACTTCACAGGCGCTCAATTCGCTGGAATGGAAGTTCTTGGGCGGCGTGCCTAAGTATGAGGGCGCTGCTACTCAGCAGATCGTGGCGCAGATAGCCGGCATGGACGTCTTTGCGAACCTCCAGAAGGTAGAGGAAGCCGAGCCTGCGGCCTACTGAGCGGGCGGTACATAAAAGAAGTTTCTTACGGACAGATAACAGGGGTAAGTTTACAGTATGAATTTCGAGAGAGAACAGCAGGTAATAGGCGAGATAAAAAAGTATATAACCGAAAATCTTCCCCTCAATCAGCTTTCTGATGAGGACCTGGAGGTAAAGGTCGAGGAGATCACAGCGAAGATACTGGAGGGCGAGTACTGCACCATAAGGCAGAGGGTCTCCATAGTCGAGCAGGTGTTCAGCTCGATCAGAGGTTTCGGACTGCTGGACGCTATAATGAACGACGATACCATAACCGAGGTCATGATAAACGGACCTGACAATATTTTTATAGAGCAGAGCGGCCGTCTTTTCAAGATGGACAAGCACTTTGAGAGCACAAGAAGGCTGGAGGATATAATCCAGAGGATAGTGGGCCTGGCGGGACGTGAAGTAACGCAGGCCAACCCCATATGCGATACCAGACTTCCTGACGGCTCCCGTGTGAACGTGGTGCTACCGCCTGTGGCTCTGTGCGGGCCTACGGTAACTATACGTAAGTTCTCGAAAGAGCCTATGACCATAGAAAGACTTATCAAGTACGGCTCCATCACAAGGGAGATCGCTGATAAGCTGGAACTTCTGGTAAGAGCAAAGTATAACATTTTCATCTGCGGCGGTACCGGTTCCGGAAAGACGACGTTCCTGAATGCACTTTCCAACTACATACCCAAAGACGAACGTGTTATCACCATAGAAGACTCTGCGGAGCTGCAGATAGTCGGCGTCGCCAACCTGGTAAGGCTGGAGACCAGAAACGCTAACGCCGCCGGCGTGGGCGCTATAACCATAAGAGATCTGATAAAGTCATCTCTTCGTATGAGACCTGAGAGAATAGTGGTCGGCGAGGTCAGAGGCGGTGAGGCTCTGGATATGCTGCAGGCCATGAATACGGGCCACGACGGTTCCCTTTCTACAGGCCACGCAAACAGTACACATGATATGCTGAGCCGTCTGGAGACTATGGTGCTCCAGGGCGCTGAGGGCCTTCCTCTGGAGGCTATAAGACAGCAGATCGCATCGGCAGTGGACATCATAGTCCATCTGTCAAGACTGAGAGACAAGAGCAGAAAGACTATGGAGATAACCGAAGTCATCGGTTACAAGGACGGGCAGATACAGCTCAATCCTCTCTACGTCTTTGAGGAGGACGAAAAGAGCACAGTCGAGAAGGTCTCCGGCTCGCTGAACAGGACCAAAAATCCCATGGTCAAGGTCTTCAAGCTCCAGCTCTCGGGCATAAAGGTCGATATCTGAGACCGGCAGACCTTGTTTCGGACAAGTCTGATAATTTTCCGCAAAATCCATTGAGAAAGGTGAATACAGTTGGCCAAGAAGGAAAAGGAAAAAAAGAGCAAAAAGAAAAATAAGGAAGAGCTTGAACCGCAGTATTACCTTTCGGCTACCAATATGCAGACGCTCAATTATAAGGTCTATTATATGAGCAAGCTGGAAAAGGTGCTTTACTTTGTTTTAGTATTCATCGTTGGTGCGGCTGTGGCATATCTGTTCTACGGCGGCATCGGCAAAGATGCTTACGGCAGGCCTACTACTCTTACGCACATCATCGACTGCACGGTCATGGGCGTTGTGGGGACGGTGGCCGGCAAGAAGTTCCTGCCTATCAGGACAAAGCAGATAATCAAGGCCAGGGGCAAGAAACTCAACAGCCAGTTCAGAGATATGCTTGAGTCCCTTACGACTTCGCTGAACTCAGGTAAGAACGTTACCGGCGCTTTCCAGTCGGTCTACGATGATATGAGACTTCAGTATGACGATACAGCGTTCATCATCAAGGAGCTGGAGATCATACTTTCAGGCATGGCCAACAATATCGACCTCGAGGATATGCTGGAGGACTTCGGCAAGAGGAGCGGCAATCCCGATATCATGAGCTTTGCGAGCGTGTTCAAGATAAGCTACCGCAAGGGCGCTAATGTCAAGGATACCATAAGAAATACTTATGAGATACTCAGCGACAAAATGGCTATCGCTGAGGAGATCGAGACTATGGTAACGGGTAATAAGAACGATCAGAACATAATGACAGTTATGCCTGTGGCTCTTATCGGCGTTATCAAGATGATGAGCCCCGAATTTGCAGCTAACTTCGTTACGTTTTCGGGCATTATCGCCACGACCCTGGGCGTTGTGATGTTCGTTGCGGCTTACTATATCGGACAGAGCATACTTGACATCAAGGTATGAGTAAGGATGCGGGTCCGGGGCAGGAAATGTCAAATGGTTTTGTATGGAGGGTAATAAATGCTTTCTGCTAAAGATGTGGTAATGCTTATCATAGCAGGCGCACTGCTTGTACTCTGGCTCATAATATACGCCAGGGGCTATAAAAAGGCAAATTTCTTTGACTCTCTCAGCGAGAAGGAATTTCCTCTGAAGGAGATCTACTTCATCGGGATGGAGATCATGGATACAATGAAGTATACATATAAGAACAAGAGAGACAGAAAGCTCAGAAGAGAGCTGGAGGTCCTCTACGGTCCTAAGTATGTTGACTATTATATGAGAGTCTCCTATGCGCAGAAGGTCACGTTCGCATTTACGATTTTCGTGTTTGCGTTCATAATGTACGGCCTGGCAGACGATATACTTATTACTGTGGTGTTCGTGGTGTTTGCGGCTGTGGCGTATTATTATTTCGATACCCTGGCCCAGACCAAGATACAGAAACGCTCGGAGGAGCTGCTCTCAGATTTTTCAGAGGTAATATCCAAGCTTGCACTGCTGAGCAATGCAGGCATGATATTCAGGGAAGCCTGGATCGATACATCGAAAGCAGGCGAAGGCGTTATCTATGACGAGATGCGCCGGTCGGTGGACGAGATGAACAACGGTGTTTCTGAGGTCGATGCTATATTCAACTTCGGCTCCAGATGTATGGTACCTGAGATCAAAAAGTTTGCGTCTACCGTAATACAGGGCCTTGTAAAAGGCAACAGCGAGCTGACAGCCATGCTGCAGACCCAGAGCCAGGAGGTATGGGAGGCCAAGAGGCAGCAGATAAGGCGTCAGGGCGAAAAGGCCGCCAGTAAACTCATGCTCCCTATGATGATGATGTTCGGCGGCATCTTGATAATGGTTATAGTCCCTATTTTCACGAATATGGGAATGTAACAAATAAATTGAGGAAGGGGGAAAAAGACATGAGCAAGCTTAATGAACTGTCTATCAAGGCATACGTTAAGATGATCAATGCAATGGTTAACGAACAGGGTGAGGTTAACATCGTTGCTACCGTTCTTCTGATCGGTATCGCAGTTATCCTGGCCATATTCTTCAAGGATCAGATCTCTGACCTTCTGAAGAGCCTGTTCAACCAGATCAAGAACAACGCAAACGGCGTAATGACTCCTGTATAATAACAGCTGAAATTACAGATTTGCAGGCTCAGGTCGAATGACCCACACAAAGAAAGTAAGTCTAATATGTGCGTGAAAACGCACATTTAGACTTGCTTATTTGTGCTTTTTGAGGAAAAACAAAAAATGCCTGAAAAATGGCGTTATGTGGCTAAATAATAATGCTGAATAATGATTTGAGGTGAAAATGTGGACAATAGGGATGAAAAGAAGAAAAAGAACAGCGGCGAATCCGGTATGATGATAGTAGAAGCGACGATAGTATTCCCGGTCATGTTTATAATCATATTCCTTCTCATATTCATGGGCAACGGCTATTATCAGAAATCAAGGATCGAGGCGTTTGTCAATGCGGCAGCCATAGAGGGCGCTGCAAGGTGTGTTGACCCGATGCTCAGTCATATAGAAGAGAATGGGTCAGTGCCGGATTTCGGAACAGTGGACAATGAGCCGTACAGATATGTTTTTGGCGGCATGGATACTATAGAGGAGAACATCAACACCTATTTTAAAGATAAGGTCGCAGGACTGAACAGCGGTTTCTTCAACGGTATGCAGCCTATTTATAACCCATCGACAAATATTGGTGTGGAGTTCAACAAATCCTTTATTGCCTCTTCATTCGATGTTAACTTTGATTACAAGATAAGGATGCCTATCAGGCTTCTGGGAGAATCTGACAATCTGCATATGTTCGTATCTCTGCACAATGAGATACCGGTAATGGATTCACCGGATTTCATTCAGAACACTGACATGGTAGAGGATTATCTGGAAAGATTTGGCATTGCTGATGATATCCATAATGCTCTTAACAAGATCACAGAGATGAGCAGTAAAGCCAGAGAATGGTTCAATAGATAAATTGAGGAGGCGGAATGATGAAAAAAGGCAAAGAGGTGCGCAAGCGGAAGACCCGTCATGAACGGGTAAAGGGCGCCGTATCTGTTTTTCTGGTCATAATACTGGTACCCGTTCTGCTTTTGACAAGTCTGTTTGTAGACACATCGAGAGTCAAGCTCAGCAGGGACGTTGCAGAATCGGCCTCTGACCTGGCACTCAACTCACTGATGACCAATTATGATGCTGATCTGAATGAATGGTATGGCATGGTTGCGTCTTGTCAGAATATCGACGATTACTATGCACTTTCAGCTCAGTACTTCCTGAGGATGCTGTCTTCGCAGGACCTCAGCACTGATGAAGTTATGCTGCTGTCGGACTATTATGCAGCAGCGACTCAGAATGGTGCTATATATAACCAGCTGAATGCTTTCCTGGGCGACCTTGATGATCCGGTGGATAATGCCACTGACCTTCTGAAGGTGGATCCTCAGACTCCTGACGATCAGATAATCAAGGCAGTTGATAATGGTACCCTGGGTAATGCTACTATGGTAAGGAACCAGGTAGTTGAGTTCATGAAGTACCGTGGCCCAATAGCCATTACCGAGACCATACTTGCCAGGTTCGGTCTGGAGGCTGAAAGCGGCGGACTGAGCAACACTCAGGAGGCAAATGTGAACGAGCCGCTGGTAGAGTCCAAGGAGAAGTTCTATAAGACTGAAGGCGAGTTTATCTCAAAGTGCTATCATACTTATAAGGCTATCAGAAAGTATTCTGATATCAGCCCTAAGGTCGATGATCTCAAGGCTGACCTGGATAAGCTGGGCAACTATAAAGACGACTATAAGTATTACCATGAGAATACAATAAGGTATCTTTACGATACTAATACCCTCATGAAGAACTACATTCCTGCATCTACATCTGATGTCGGGACTCTCAAATCCGGCAGTTACAGCCTTGCGAGCTGCGGTGATACTTACACCAATAAAGATGGTGATGTGTACCAGATCAGCAAGAGCACTTTAGAGTCACAGATCGATAATCTGAAAAATGCCATCGTGGATTTTGAAAATGAGATGAATAACATCAACGGGAACAGTGACGTCATCAATGTAGGTAATGATCCCCATGATACGACTACCTCTGACAAGACCAACACTATCCGTTGGTGGAAAAAGGCTGATGGAGTCAGGTCAAGTAATTTCGGCAGTATCCAGTCTCTCGGCGATGAGATGATGAAAAGGTACGCTATCTCCAAAACGGGCTGGGAAGATGCTACGCCCATGGACGAAAACGCTACCGATTATAAGGATAATGTAAACAACGCAGAAGATGCTGAAGAAAATCCCGGCGAAAGATGGACCATCGGAGAGACAAAGTATACTTATACTGAGCTTTGGTCTAAGGCCGAAGGTCTTTACGGTCAGTACCTGGACGGTTCACTTGACACAGGAACTGCTTACGGCAAACTTGCTAGTGAGCTGAAGAGCGTAAGCTCTGACTATGCAGGCGATATAGATGAGGGCAAGTGGAAGAGAAATATCGACGGCACAGACAGAACAGTCTCTGAGGGCATGGCTTATATCTCGGGACAGGTCAACAGCAAGGTCTCGACTCTTAACGATCTTATCACTAAGATATCTGTTCCGATCAACGGCGATGGAGACAAGGTAGTAAAGATCACTGAGCTGGCAACTCTGGCCGGACAGTATCATGATGACTGTAATGCTTGGAGCACCCAGGCTAATGCTGATGACAATAGCATGCACCTGAGTGACCAGTCAGAGCTTAACAACAGGACCGAAAATGATCTTATCAATGAAGTAACAAGTGAAAACTGTACTGCCCTGTCAAACAGGCTCAGCAATATCAAGACTATACTGGAGTCAGTAAAGGGCAAGTACGACAATACAAAGTACAACGGCACCAGCATAGGCAGCATAAGCACTAAGGACCAGTTCACTACAGCTATGGGCTCTCTTTCCATACCTGAGAAGAACGGTGAGCTGGACAGCTATATAGAAACCAAGTTCACTGAATTCTATCAGCCGGACTCTGTTTCCTATCCAGATCATATTGACGATGCAGACTATAATACATATCTTAACGTAACTGATAGTTCTGTTGGTGAGGATATAATACCGCATCTGTATTATTATATGCACCAGAAGTTCAAAAATATAGATTCAGAAGCAGACAGTGCGATAGATAAGGCAGAAAGCGAACAGGACGCTGCGCAGAGTGCGGCTGACCAGAAAGAGAGCGAGGCCAAGGAAGGCGAGGACAATACGCCTTCATCTCGATTTGGACTTGATACTCTGAGCGGGGACAAGGACATCAATGATGGCAGTAAGAAATTCAACGGGGCAACTGCGATAGAAGGAATAATCGAGTTCGTTACAATGCTTTGCGACGGCGATTTCGACAGTCTTGCCAGAAATTACAGAGATGCTATCCTTACCACAGCATACATAAGGGAAAATCTCACTTTCTCAACATATGAGAAGGAAGGAAAGTACAATCTCCTTGAAGATAAGTCCGGGATGAATTTCCTTAACTGTAACAATACTCCTAACAAGTATTACAAGGACCCCGATATGCTGGGAGATTCTTCAGCAGCTGATCCTTCCACAAACAAGGGTAAGTGGGTCAGCACAGACCTTACGGATACCTACAATAAGACCATGACGAACCATATGAAGAGTGCAGATAATAACTACGTCTTCAACGGTGAGATGGAGTATATTTTGTATGGTAAAGGCAATAAGTCCAATATGAACAGTGCAATCGGACAGATATTTACTATAAGATATGCACTCAATCTTGTGTCAGGATTTGCATTGTTCTGGAGTCCTACAAAAACGACAACGGGAGCGGTAATAAATGGAATTGCAGAAATTATCCAGGATGCAACATTGGGCATTATTCCAGCGCCTGTTACTAAGGTAATACTTATACCGATACTGACAGTATTTGAGACTGCGATAGATATGGCAAAGCTCAAGGCTGGTTTCCCTGTAAAGCTCTATAAGGCTGAAGAAGGTGATTGGGTCATCTCCCTTTCAGGAGGTTCCAGTCTTGGAGATGCAATGAGTGAGATGGGCGAACAGGACGGAGAAGGTTCCACAGTGGTCGATGAAGGACTCTTCTACAGCGATTATATCACCCTGTTTACTCTTATCGGTCTGTCGGAAAGCAGCACTGCTAAGGCGATGTATGAACGACTGGCGGAAGTGATCGAGTGTAATATGGACCTTGTCATTAACGGTCATGACGCATCGAAAGTATCCAGCAGCGGAGGATATGCGCTGAAAAAGAGCGTTGTTTACTTCAAACTGGAAGCAGAGATACAGGTAAGGCCTCTGTTGGTGACGCTGCCGATATTTAATGGCTACAGCGGTACCGAAGCCGCATCGGATACAGACTGGAGGACCTATAAGATCAGCGCAGTAAGAGGATATTCCTGATATACAAATTTGACCATGGCAAAAAGGAAAGGCAGAATTAGAAAATGAAAGCAAATAAAAGAATAATGGCTGCAGCCGCTGCTCTGCTCATGATGCTCACGATGGCATCATGCGGCAGCGGCTCAGATAAGGACGACGGAAAGAGCAACAGCAACGCAGCTGCGGCAAATAATGACGAAGGTAAGGGTTCAGACGAGGCAAAGTCCTCCAGGCAGGTCACTGCCGATGAGGTCAGGGGCCATGCTGAAACACCGGCAAGCGATCTGGAGTATTCAGAATTTGATGACGGTGTGCTTATCAACGGTTACAATGGCAGTGATGATATAGTTGTTATCCCTGCTGAGATCAACGGCAAGGCTGTTACCAGAATAGAATCGTATTTTCTTAGAAACAACACTAACGTACTTGGTCTGAAGCTGCCAGCATCGGTCAAGGAAATACCCGACAGCGGACTGAGCGGACAGAAGTCGATACAGGTTTTGGTTGCAGAAGGAGTCGAGAAAGTCGGTGAGAGTGCTTTTGTAACTCTGCCTGAACTCAGGATAGTTGATTTTGGAAATTCTCTTCAGAGTGTGCAACCCAATAATTTCATCAACTGCGGAAATCTTGAGTCTATACATCTTCCTGCATCATACACAGGGGATATCTTAGTTAACTATATCGGCAATAAAGTTACTATTATAGGCGAGAAGGGCAGCGTTGCGGAGACTTTTGCTAATGAGAACGGTCTGAAATTTGAAGAGGGCTGACCGATAATTTAAATGTAAATTGAGGTATGAGTATGAAAGACAAAAAAGAAAGAGGTGCTATCGTCGTTGAGGCGACCATAAGCTTTACTACGTTCATATTCGCAATATTGACAGTCATGCTTATCATCGAGCTTGCCTATGCGCAGGCTAAGATAGGTACTGCGCTGGATTACGCATCGAAGCAGATGTCGCAGTACTGCTATCTCTATTTTAAGATCGGCGCTGATGAGTGGGACTCAAATCTTTCCAGCGGTACGGCAAATGCAGAGGAGCTGGCTCATTCAACTGTGGACGGTTATGCCAGTTTGGTCAACGGTCTGTCGGATACAACGGAGGATATACAGCAGTTTGATTTTGACGGAGTTATGGAAAACGTCCGTAACGGATCGCAGACGATAGAAGACCTTTATAATAATATCTCCAGTCAGATATCGCAGGATCCACAAGGTTTTGCACTAAGTATGGGTCAGCTAGCTGTTTCAGAATTCAAGGAAGAGGCCAAGGTGATCTTTGCCCGAACTCTGGCTAAGACGTTCATGAAGAAGAACCTGAAAGCTTACGAAGGACAGGACGTTGAGTCTTTCCTTGCTAATATGCACGTTAAACGTAAGGAAGGGGAGACCAGGTTTGACAGCCTTAGCTTTGACGGGACCTATATGCTCCCGCACGGGTCAAATTCCATCCAGCTGGTATGTACCTATGAGCTGGAGGTGCTGAAATTCCTTAATCTGGATTATAGCTTTAAAATAACTCAGGTGGCAAGGACTGCGGCATGGGGTAACGGTATCTCACAGATTAATGAGCAGAGTATCTGGGATACGCTCGGACCTCTTGACAGAGGCAGGTATATTGTTGCTGACAAGAAGGAGGCTTATCCTTATACAGCATATAATGCCGGATTTGATGCTTTGGAAGGAAACACATTCATATCTATAATCAGTATCGATAACATAACCTATAGCAGTTATGGAGATCCTGCTAATGTTCAGAGGGCTATCAACAATACTTACACTAAGATGTATGATAAAGTGAGCGGTCTTTCAAATGAAGTGACTGTTTATGACAGCTCCGGAAACAGAACGACGGTTGAGTCTGACCCATCGTCAAGACAATACAGAATGGTCGTAGTTATTCCTGACGGAGCAGATGAGAGCGTTATAAACCAGGGAATAAGCCAGTTCCAGAGCCAGCATCCTGAATGTGCTGTAAGACTTGTTCATGGTTATGGCACACCAACTTCCAACAGCAGCTCTGGCGCAAGCTCCGAGGCGGCGTAAACCCGGAGAGGAAAACTGTGGGCCTTTGGTCCGGAAAAATGAAAAAGCTTATTATTATCCCCGCCTATGGCGGGGATAGTAATAGAGTTTATATGAAGTTCAGAAGGAATATATGAGGTAAAAATATGCTTGGAACCATGTTATATGCACTGCTAATAAATTCGGGCTCAGCAGGGCTTTTATACTATATCGTCAGGAAAAAGCCGTATTTTGTCTTTGAAGACGGCAAGGCTGATGACGGTGATAGCGGGGAGCATGAAGAAGGAAAGGCAGAAGAGGTATCGGATGAGTCTGAAGAGAAGTCGGAGGAATTGTCTGAGAACAAAGATGACGATGATGATGACGATAATGACGATGAGGACACTTCAGAGGACAGAGTAGGAAGAGCATCATTAAAGGAAGTCATCATTTTCGGTGCCCTTGCCCTTTGCTTTAATCTGGTCCTTGCTTATTTTTTGTGTAGGCACTATCCTGGAAATTATGTATTCTGCGGTAAGACACTGGCCATTTTCTCTATTTTATGGCCGGCGGCTTTTGTTGATTTTAAGGTATACCGTATACCAAATGAGCTGGTTTTGTACGGCCTTGGCCTCAGGGCGGCTGTATTTATCTACCAGTTGATCTTTGACTTCTCTCATCTCAGAGAAACGATGGTCGAGGATATCGGCGCCGGTGCTATCCTGCTGGTAGCATCGCTCATATGTGTTTTTATAATGAGAAATTCGATCGGTGCAGGAGATATAAAGCTCTTTGTTGTCATTGGGTTGTGTCTGGGATTGAGCAATATTTTCAGTGCGGTCTTTTTCTCGTTAGTTGCATCTTTCTTTGTTGCTCTGTTCGTGCTTATAACTAAAAGAAAGAGCCGCAAGGATACTATCCCCTTTGGCCCCGCCATTGCCATTGGGACCTATACTTCGATAATTCTTACTTTGTTCTGAGGTGTTTTATATATGAATAGTTATAAGTTGATCTTCCCTATTGTTATGATAGTCGCTATGATCGGCGGGATATTTAATCTGATGAATGCCAGAAAAAAAGAGGTTCAGCAGATAAATGATTCGTTGCAAACTGCCAGAAGCTATGTAGATCAAAAGCTGTATGACAAGGCGATCGATGAGTATGTGAATGTGATCGACTTGGCACCTACCCTGGAAAACTATAAGGAATTTGCAGAGTTCTATTTCAGCATAGAGAAATATGGGTCGGCCATAAGTTTAGGCAGTGATATGACAACTCTGTTTCCTGACAATAAGGAGGGCTATGAGTTCTGTTTAAGAGGGTACATGGCCAGAGATGAATACAGTTCTGCGTTTGAGCTGTATAGGAAATATGCTAATATATGCAAGGAAAACTCTGAATATATTGAAACTACGATAGATAGCCTCAAATATGAATATACGGATGTTAATAGTTATGAGATAATAGGTTTCTTTAACAACGGAGTTGCTCCGATGTGCAAAAAGAATCTGTGGGGGTATATCAGTACCAGTGGTTCAGTGTACATATCTCCTTATTTTAATAAGGTGACACCTATGGTAAGTGAACTGGCTGCTGCTATAGAGGAAGGCGGCCACCCGTGCATCATAAACAGTGATGGTATCAAGGTGGACAATATCGAGGGAGTAGAAAGTGCTCTGGATATCAGCCTGGTCTATGATGATAAGGTCGCTGTTCTTACTGAGGACGGCTGGGGCTATTATGACGTTCACAAGGGCAAGCTCATAGATGGGTTCGAGGTAGCTTCGGCGATGATAGGCGATAAGGCTGCTGTTAAGAAGGGCGGCCAGTGGTACGTTGTCAAGTCCGACGGGTCAATAGACCTGAACGGTGATTTTGAAGAGATAAAGATCGACGAAAAGGGAGTTTATACCAGAAACGACAGACTCTTTGTCAAAGAGGACAGGAAGTATTATATGATAGACGGCAGCGGTAAAAAGATCACCGAGGATGCTTATGAGGACTGCAAGCTGTTCTCAGATGATACTCCCGCAGCGGTCAAGAAAGACGGCAAATGGGGATTTGTGGATACGGAAGGCACTATGGTCGTTGAGCCTAAGTATGAGGACGCCAGGAGCTTTTCAAACGGTTATGCAGCCGTTAAGCTCAACGGCAAGTGGGGTTATATAACCCTGGACGGGTATGATCTTTGCATTGACTATACCTTCGCTGACGCCAGGGATTTCAATTCGGCTGGTTCAACTGTTGTTAGCTATTCCGGCGGCGACTGGACCCTGATAATGTTCTACAGGTTCCTGTAAGACAAAGTATTTCGGAGCAATATTAATTTTACGGAGGAAAATGTATGTTTTCGTATGAAACACAAGGGACGAACACATATCTCGTTTATGAGATACTTGAGGATACCAAGCTGGATTCACTGACCCTTGGTATGCTTATCAACAACAAGATCAAGGGTTTTGTGCCGATCTTTTATACTCAGATCAACGACAGGAAGCTGCTGAAGTACAATGTTACCGCCAAGATCCCTTGCAGCCAGTATTTTGCAGGCACCGTGAACAAGAAACAGATGCTGGGCGTTTTCAAGAGTATTCTTGCGGCAGCTATATCTGCTGAGGAGTATATGATCGAGGTGGACTCGCTGTTCTTTGACCTTGATTATATATTCGTCAATGTTTCGTCAAGCTCCGCAGAAGTGGTATGCCTGCCTATCATGATCTCAAACGGGATAAGCCTGGTGAACTTCTTTAAGAACATCGTTTTTTCTACTCAGTATAACCAGAATGAGAACTGCGACTATGTGGCGCAGATAATCAGCTATCTGAACTCCAAGTCCGGGTTCCAGATCGGGGAGTTCTATGACCTTATATGTCAGCTTGACGGGGATAAGCCCAAGGCGCAGGAAAAGCCGGCGCCCCAGCAGGCAGCACAGCCTGCGGCGCAGGTCCAGCCCCAGGCGCCGTCAATGTACAGCCAGACTAATCAGGCTGTTCAGCCCGCAAGGAGCAATGTTCAGCCCATGCAGCCTACCAATCAGGTCCAGGGCGGCTCTCAGGCAGGCATGGTAAATAATATGAATAATACGAATATGGGGAATATGCAGCCTAACAGGCCTGCAATGCCGCCCCAGCAGCCTCCTGTTCAGCAGCCGGCAGCTCAGCCTGTACAGCAGCCTGAGGAGCAGGGGGACAAGATCTCCTTCATGGCGCTGATGATGCACTATAATAAGGAGAACAAGGAAAAGTATAAGAAACAGAAGGAGCTGGAGAAGGAAAGGAAGAATTCCGGCCAGGGCGCTGCAGCTCCGGCGGCAGGGTTCGCTATACCGGGCGTTCCGGAGGCAGGACCTCAGAGCGTTTCCGGCAAGGGACCTTCGCAGCCGGTCAATATCCAGAAGCCGCCCCAGCCTTCACAGCCCGCCGGGGGAAATATGTATGCTCAGGTGAAACCTCAGCAGCAGAGTATCCCTCAGCAGCAGGCAATGCCCCAGCAGCAGGTCATGCCGCCGCAGCAGAACTTCAGCCAGCCTGCGCCGCAGAGCTTTAGTCAGCCCATGCAGCCCCAGGCCCCGGCAGGCGGGTTCGGAGACACTACCGTTCTTAACCAGCCTAAGTCCGCTGCACCTGATACGACCATACTCAGCGAGTATAATAAGCAGACCGGTGCGGCCCTGCCTTATCTTATCAGGAAGAAGAACAACGATAAGGTCGTTATCAACAAGAACCTTATCCGTATGGGGAAGGAAAGAAGCTATGTGGATTATTTCATTCCCGACAACACCGCAGTCAGCAGGGCACACGCCAATATCGTGAGCAGGGACGGCTCTGTTTACGTGGTGGATACCAATTCGACCAATCATACCTATGTCAACGATCAGATCATTCAGAGCAATGTTGAGATAAAGCTCAATGACGGTGATGAGGTCAGACTTGCTAACGAGGTGTTTACTTTCCACACAGTTTAAGTTGAACGAAAAAAACTGTAACGAGGTATTGTTATGAATTTTTTGATTTCGGGCAGCACCGATATAGGGCTGGTAAAGCATACCAATCAGGACAGTCTGAATGTCAGGGTCTACTCCTCCGGAGAGAGCAGGGTGGTCCTGGCGGTGCTGTGCGACGGCATGGGCGGACTGGAATGCGGTGAGATAGCCAGCGCCAGCGTTATAAAGGCCTTCTGCAAGTGGGGCGAGGAGCGCCTGCCTTACTATGTGGCTTATGGGGTGCCGGAGGACGAGCTGAGGGCCGAGTGGGACTCGATCATCAACGAGATGAACCTGAAGATCAAAAGCTACGGTGCAGGCCGGGGGATAAACCTTGGCACCACACTGACGGCGATACTTCTTACTGACAATAAATACGTTGTTGTCAACGTGGGGGACTCCAGGACCTATGAGATATATGACAGCGTAAGGTGCATTACGCAGGACCAGACTCTGGTAGCTATGGAGGTCCGCAACGGCATAATAACTGAGGAGCAGGCTAAGACAGATCCGAGAAGGAGCGTGCTTTTGCAGTGCATAGGCGCATCAGACAGCGTCAAGCCGGATTTCTTCGTCGGGCAGACCAGAGAAAATGCGGTCTATATGCTATGCAGCGACGGTTTCAGGCACGAGATAAGCGAATATGAGATATACAGCGCCTTCAATCCTGACAATATGCTGTCGGCAGACGCCATGAGACAGAACGAATTGCAGCTGATAGAACTGAACAAGCAGAGAAGCGAGAGAGACAATATTTCCGTTATAACGGTAAGGACATATTGATCTTGGGGGGAAAATATGATTGAGATAGGCTCGCTGGTCGATGATAAGTACAGAGTCCTGAGAGAGATCGGCCACGGGGGAATGAGCACTGTCTATCTTGCCATCAACGAAAAGGCCAACAAGACCTGGGCGATAAAAGAGGTAAGAAAGACCGGCGTCATGGATTTCGAGCAGGTGACACAGGGACTGATAGTGGAGACTGAGCTGCTGAAAAAGCTCAACCACCCTAACCTGCCCAGCATCATAGACGTTATAGAGAACGAGGACAGCTTGCTGATCGTTATGGACTACATAGAAGGCAAGCCCTTGTCTAAAATACTTGAAGAATACGGCGCACAGCCCCAGGAGCTGGTGATAGGCTGGGCCAAGCAGCTCTGTGATGTGCTGGGTTATCTGCATACCAGGAACCCGAAGATCATATACAGAGACTTAAAGCCCGCCAATATCATGCTCAAGCCTAACGGGGGCAACGGGCAGAACGATATTACGCTGATAGACTTCGGCGCAGCCCGTGAGTTCAAAGAAAAGAACCTGGCAGATACTACGTGCCTGGGTACTATAGGCTATGCCGCACCGGAGCAGTTCGGCGGCATGGGACAGACTACGGAAAGGACGGATATCTTCTGCCTTGGCAGGACCCTTTACCAGCTGGTAACAGGCTGCGACGCCAGCGAGCTGGAATACGGCAAGCCGATCACAGAGATAGATCCTTCGCTTTCCAGCGGCCTGGAAAAAATATTGCAGAAGTGTACACAGCGTGACCCTCAGGACAGGTATCAGTCCTGTGAGGAGCTGTTGTATGACTTTGAAAACTACAAGACCATAGACGATGCCTACAGGAAAAAGCAAAAGGGCAAGCTGGCGGCGTTCATCACCATGATATGCTGCTCGGTGCTTTTTCTGGCGGGCGGTTTCGTCCTGAGGGAACTGGCTAAGAGGAACGCTTCCTCTCAGTACGATGTTCTCATCGACCAGGCTGAGACTGAGGTCGATTACGGTGAAAAGGCAGATATCTACACACAGTGTATAAATATACCCCAGAAAGCCGGGGATAAGAGGGCATACTTAGCCCTTATTCAGGTCTATAAGGAGAATGACCAGGTCTTCACTAAGGATGAGGCCGACAATCTGGTCAAGGTAGTGAAGAACAATGAGGAGGAGCTGAAGAAGGATCCGGCAGGGTATGCTGAGATATGTTTCGAGATAGGTAAGCTCTACTGGTATTACTACGACGACCCCAATGACCTGACCAAGAGGACCAGCTCGGTGAAATGGTTCGAGGACGCTATCGAGTCCGGGGACGAGAGCAGCATACAGATAGGTATGGCAAACGTTTATTCCAGAATAGGCAAGTTCTATTCCGATATTTCCATAAGCGCCATCGAGGCCAATGACAGAGGCAAGTATAAGCCCTATGTGAACGACCTCAACGAGCTTCTCGACACGGTGGCAGTGGACGAGAACGAGAGCGATATAGTAAGGCTGGAGCTTTTGAAGCTCACGGCGGACGCTCTTGTGACCTATCCCACCAAGTTCAAGACCGACGGCGTGGAAAAAAAGCAGCTGACCGATATGTGTGATAAGATAGAGGATATCAGCAAGACTATCGACCCCACTACTGACCAGACGCAGGAGCTTTACGATAAAGTAGTAAGCAACCTGACCAATGCGAGAAACAGTATCGAGATCGCTTTCTCCACAAAGCAGAGGGGGGAATGATATGTCGATAGGATTACAGGAAACACTTTCGATAGTGGCTTTCATACTGGCCGGCTTATTCTTTCTGACGGCGATAGTGCTGTTCTTCGTGCTGAGGATACCCAATGTGGTGGGCTATCTCACCGGCGCCAACAGACAGAAGGCCATAGATTCCATCAGGAACAAGAACGTCAACAAGCATGACCTTGACAGCGGCGAGCTTGCGGCTTACGGCACCGTCAGCGGGAACCTGAGCATGACCCAGAAGGTAAGCACCGCAAGACTGAATGATCTTAACGGTAAGGCCGGTGAGCTGACGACGGTACTGAATGAAGGAAATGCGACCACAGTGCTCTCTCAGACCGCCGGGGCGACCACGGTCCTTGGAGACAGCGGCGCCACTACAGTTCTGCCGCAGCAGAGCTTTGTACCGGACAGCGGGACGGTGCTTGGCAGCGGAACGGCTCTGGATATGAGCCAGATGACAGGCATACAGCCTTTTACGGTGGAGTTTGAGATAAACTATACCGACAGTAAAGAGATAATAGAGTAAGATAGAGGGATAAAAATGAGCAGGACCAGAGTGCTGATGATATTGCAGATAGTTTTTGCAGTGCTGCTGCTGATATCTGTGATACTGATGAAGAGAGCGAGTATGCTCCGGCTGGCCACCGGCTCGGGTCTGCCGCTGATACTTAATGGTACAGCGTTCTGGGCAGGACTTATAGGGACTGTCACAGTGGCAGTTTTAAGGATAAAGAAAAAGGCGGACAAGGACAAAACGACATCTCACGGAAGGAAGAGGTAAGCAATGAGGAACGAAAAAAGACTCTCCCAGAGAATAACTTCATTCATGCTGGCAATGCTGATGTTCTTATTCACATTTGCTGATATGCCAGTCGTTTCAGCAGAGCCTGAAGAGGAAGAAGCGACGGTCAAGTCACTTGTAGTCGTTGTCAGGGACACTGACGGCAATGCTATAAGTGATGCTGATGTTAAGGTGAAAACAGCCTCTGTCGGTGAAATGAGCGCAGCTTCTAACAGCAGCGGCGAGGCTGAGTTCAGCGAGTTTTTCTCTGACACAGTGATAGATGATATCACTGTAGAGTACGAGGTGAGCTGCTCGGGATATCTGACCAATAAGGGGTCGGTGGACGTCAATGCGATAAAGGACTCCGGCAAGCTGAACAAGGTACTGCTCAAAGAAGGCTCTGAGAACGAGATAACTCTGGATTATCTGGGTATCAGCGGCACGACTGTGACCTATAATGAAGGTGTTCAGTCGCTTGTGAAACTGGACCCGGAAAAGACCTCAGAAAGGTCAGGCTATGATCTCAAGTATAGAGTAAATATGTCTGAAGAAGAAAACGAGGCAAAGGCAAAAGATGCCAGTGATGGCTTTTATAATGTTACAGTTAATGTTTATGAGAAAGACACTTCCACGCTTATTAAGGCTCTGGAACTCTATTCTGTCATAGAGAAAAGGTCTGTACAGCTCATGTTCAGCAATTCTGAAATAGACGAAAAGGTCGATGATCCTCAGGACTATACTATCAATAATAAGGTCTCCGATACCGGAGTGACTGGAGTCGAATATTCCATAGTTGAAGATACATGTGCTGTGGATGCGGTCATAGACAGCGGCACAGGTGAGCTTACTTTTAAGAGCGAGGGTTCAGTGGTCGTCAAGGCAGAGGCCGCTGATACTACCAACTACAAGTATGAGCCGGCGTATTATACAGCTACTGTAAACAAGAAGAATGATTCAGAAAATGAAGTGTTTGAAAAACACAGTTTCAGTATACTTTTGAAGCACGGTGACGAATCTAAGAGCTTTGGCGTTGCTTTTTCTAACTCAGGAAATAAAGACATCACTATCGAAATTGATAATGAAGATGTGGTAAAGAATAATTCATTGTCCGGAGAGAAGTACTATTTTCAATTCCTTGCTGTAGGCCCTGGAAAGGCTACTGTCAAAGCTTACTCTGGATCAGAGCTGCTGGATAGCTTTGAAGTCAATGTAACGAAACAGTATAATCTGGAGTTCAGCGATGAACTTAAAGACTTGACTGTCGGTGATACGGTCGATGTATTGAAGAACGTTCCTGCTGCGATAGCAGATGATCTTAAATACGAAGTGGGCAGCGGGTGCAATATAGAAAACGGCAAGTTAAGATGCACTTCTCCCGGAAACTATACTGTCACCGTATCGCTGAAGGATAGCGCAAGCGAATTCTACGTAGTTGAACCTATAAAGAAGAACTTTACTGTGACCGGCGGCGCTCTGGGCGCAAGCATAGAGGGCGGAAATAAGATCTCACTGCCGCTCAGTGTTTCTGATAGAGAGATCACCCTTATCGCAGAAAGCTCCAATGGAGTCAGCGGCATAGGTATCAGTGCAGGCACTGTGACAAGTGACGTCTGCATGGCTGACGGTTCCGAGGCTCCTGCCGGTGCGCAGCTGGTAGAGGCAAGCGGTAATAAACTCATTGTGAAGGCCGGTATGTTCGGTACTGCGTATATCCCGGTCACTTTCAGCAAGAGCGGGTATTCAGATGAGACAGCAACGCTGGTTTTGTCTGTAGTGATGAAGGAAGAGTCAGGGCTTTATACAGTCACGTTGGAAAATGATGACAACAATACCCAAGTGGGCAGGTCGGCAACTATAAAGGCCAAAGAAAGCAGCTCGAAAGTTGGCTTTAGTTACCATGAAGGTTCATTCAAAGATCAGCTTTCATATTCCAACGAAGGTAAGTGTACCAACAGAGTATATGTGCAGAAAGAAAGCGGCGAGATAGTACTCAGTGACAAGTGTAATTTTGCCATAGATACTACCGGACCTAAAGCTACTAAAATGTCGAGTGCTGTTTCTGGCATAGAAGTTGGTGGAGATTTAGAAGCAGGTTACACTTTTACACCTCAGAACAGCGACGACGAAGTTTCTCCCGTAAAAGCAAAAATATTTGCAGATGACATTGGTACATACACTTCAGGGATAAAGAGGTTTGTTATTGAGAAGAAGGGTGAAGACAGTTCATATTCCTACTGGTCCGATGCTACTGATCTATCGGGATCGGGGGATACGTATCAGGCATTTGTAACTGTTAACGAAGAAGGCGAGTATAGAGTTTATGCTGTCGATAAAGCTGGTAATAAGAGCAATGCTATAAAATTCACAGCAAAAATAGACGGACAAAAGCCTACAGTAGTAATAAGCAAGATAGATGACGATACAGTCCAGGTCCAGGTGACTGATAATAACCTTGATGTAAGCAGTTTTGAAGGTACGATAACCAAGAAGGTATATGACGGTACAGAAGATGGTGGGGATATAGAAACCACTATTGCTTTCAGCACGCTTACTTCTGACGGTTCAAATGTATATACTGCGTCGGCATCATTGACAGGCCCCGGCATATATCATATACAGGCGAGCTGTAAGGATGATAACGGTAACCCGGGCAGCGATTCTAAGGAATACGTTATCTCAGATGAATTTGATGCCGCTGACGGTTCAGCCAGTGTTAAAGGCTCAGAGATAACAGATTATACGTATAAAAATACCGAATACCCTGATTATGACACCTGGCCATATTATAAGGGTTTAGTAAAACTCAATATCAATCTGAAAAAGTTCGTTGATGTTGGTAAGATCTCTATAGAGGTAAATGTTTACGATCAGAAGGGCATACCCAGTGGAGAGGAAAGCACCTATTATCTTGGCAGCTCTCTGAAGACCAATGACGAGGCAAGATCAAAGAACACGATACCGCGCAGAGAAAGATGGAAAACTACTGTCGTAGACGATGCAATAACCGAGCTAGTGGGTACTGGCGTTGTCGAGTTCCAGAAAGACGGATATTATGTTATCAAAGTTAAGTACGATGACGTTGTTTTCGATACTGTAAAATTCTGTGTTGACAACAATTCTGAGCTGACATCAGACAATAAGAGCGAGTTCATCTCCTATGAGTTTGTAGAGCCGAGGATCACAGACGTAGTTCTGAACAACCTTACCTTCGGTCTGTATAAACCTACCGTAAATGCAAAGGTATATGTAAGAGACGATATCACAGATGTCCAGAGGATCGGCTATTATTTAACTGATGTTGACGGGAATGATCTTACAACGGAGGAAACGGTAGATGTTTCAGGGTATCAGCATAAGACCAGGGAAATAACCTACGACGGAAAGACCTACACCGTTTACTATAAGGAGATCGATATCAGCTTTGAACCCGGCACCTTTGTGGGCAAGCTGGTAGTAAAGGCTTATGACGGCGCAGGAAATGATATAAGCACCAATGTTTGCGAGAATTTTACTTCGGCTTCTGAGGATAAGAAACTTGACGGTTTAGCTGTTGATAAGGATGAACCGGTGATAAGTTTCACGCATTATGCTGACGAACATCTGGAATTTGACAGCTACGTGACAAGTTATAAAGAGTATAATTTCAGGATCATAGACAATCTTTTTGATCAGAGTGATAATGCGGAACAGATCATAAGGGATCATCTTGAACTGACACTAAATGACGGTGCGTTTTTGTATTCGTCGCATAATATCGATGAGAATGATAGGTCGAAGGTGATCATCACCAAGGAAAGCGATACTGAGTACAGTGTAAAGTATATATATGACGAATATGGTTACAGCAAGCTGACAGCTAAATACACAGACCTTGCCGGAAACTCTGTCAGCAGTATGCAAAAAAAGTATATCGTTGATGCATATGCGAAATATGAGAGCAAGGTTAGTGGTAACGTACTGGAGGGCAGCTCTGAGAATACTTACATCGGTGATGTGCAGTATTATTTCAGGTCAGGTTCCTGCATTAGTACAGACCTTCTGACTGCAAAAGTAACTGTTACGGATGTTAACGGCAATTCCGTTATCGGCGAAGAGGACAGCGATACTTTCAAGGCTTATAATGAGAAACTGAACGATTATATCCACGATAATAACAACTGGAATACCGGGCTGACTGAGATAACTATCAAGGATATGTTCACTTATGAAGGCCGGTATGATGTGAGGATCTCATACAAGACGGGCAAGAGCACAAGCAAAGAAGTTTCCAGTGCGCAGTTTATTGTTGACAGTAAGAAACCTATAGATCTGTCACTGAAGGTAAAGGATATCACGGTATCCGAGACCTTTGATCTGACAGAGCTTGATCCTAAGAATTTCGTATTCTTCAAGAACATCGCTTATGTTGCCATCAGTGCTTTTGATAAGACCTCAGGTATCGACCGTGTCGAGTATGTGCGTGTTGATGCAGTGACCGGCGATAAGTATAACGGCACTTTCAGGCCAGGGGACAGTGGCGTTTCTGTCACAGACGGCGTTCTGACCTGTGACCTGGATGTTCCCCCCAACTATAGGGGCGATGTGGTCATCAAGGTCTTTGACAAGGCCGGTAATTATGAGAGTGCAAGTCTGTCGGGTATGTCGGAAAATCAGACCCTGGTTGTAGATGACAAGGAACCTGATATCAACGTGGAATACGAGAACGAGCCTGAGGAGTTCGGTCAAGGCAGCGTTCACTACTTCAACGGCAAGCGTACTGCTACTATCACTATAGCAGAGAAAAACTACTTCAATGACGATAGGATCACCGTCAAGGTGGGCAAGAGGTATCATAGTGATGAGGAGTACATTTATAAGGAATATCCACTCGAACTGGATAGCACTGACAAAAAGGACCCAAAATATACCTGCAAAATCGAATTTACTGAGGATGCAGAGTACAGTCTCGAAATAAAGGCTGCAGACTACTCCGGTAACAGCAGCAGCTATGAGAAAGAGTTCATCATTGATACTGTTGAACCGGTATTTACTGTTGAGTACGACAATAACGATGTTTACAGCGAGGGCGAAGAGGCTTTCGTCAATGCAGGCCACAGCGGTGAGACTTATGAGAATAAGTATTACAAGGCTGACAGGACCGCAACATTCACTCTGGTGGAGCGCTATCCAGTATTCACCAGGATCGTGGATGATAAGTACTATCTGAATACGGATATACTTGTCAGGACCGACGGCACTCAGTCATTTGCAGCTCAGAACATCGAGCTTGAATTTACTAAGACCGGCGCAGACACCTACACAGCAACTTATGAGTTCAAGGCTGATGAGACTGCACTTACCAGAGATTTCAAGGACTTCAAGGCAGCCATCAAGGACACCACAGACCATGCTGCCGAGATAACCGACACATTCACTGTTGATAAGAAGGCTCCTGAGATCGATATAGTCTTCGACAACAACGAAGGCCGTGACGGAACAGAGTTCTACAAAGGAGACCGTAAGGCTACCATGTCTATTGACGAGGCTAACTTCGATGCTGACGACGTGGTGCTCGTAATCAGGAAGAACGATAAGGCCATCGAGAAGGACCTGAAGTGGAAGGACGGCCCGGAGACTAACGGCAATCACCATGTGATGACCTATGATTTCAAGGACGATGCAGACTATGACATAAGCTTAGACTACACCGACCAGGCAGGAAACGCAGGCGTAAGTAAGGACACCAGCTTCACGGTGGACAAGACAGCTCCTGTTATAAAGGTTTCCTACGACAACAACTCTGTTCTCAACGGTAAGTATTTCAAGGCGGACAGAACTGCCACCATTGAGATAACCGAGCATAACTTTGATCTGGATAAGCTGGAAGATGTGGTCATCACCGTGACACTTGACGGTACGGAAGACAGCAGATTTGCAGATATTGTCCATGACAGAACAAAGTGGACCAGTGACGGCGATGTTCACACTGTCAAGATCACTTATGATGAGAACGTTGACTATACCTTTGATATCAGCTATACCGACCTTGCAAACAACAAAAACAACGGCGTAGATTACGGCGGCTCTGCTGCACCTACGATTTTCACTGTCGATAAGATAGACCCTGTCATCAAGATCTCCTATGATAACAACTCCGTTCAGAACGGTAAGTATTTCAAGGAGAACAGGACCGCTACCATCGAGATAACCGAGCATAACTTCAATACTGATATCCAGGATGCTGTTATCAGAGTTACCAGAGGCGGTGCTGAGGACAGCAGATTTAGATCACTTGTGGACAGCAAGGGCAACTGGACCAATTCAGGCGACACTCATACCATCGTTATCCCCTACACAGAGGATGCAGATTATGAGTTCAGATTCAGCTATACTGACCTGGCAGGCAACGGCAACAGCGGTATAGATTACGGCAGCTCCGCTGCACCTGAGGAGTTCACTATAGATAAGGTGGCTCCTACAGGCTCGGTAAGTATAGGCACATGGGGACCCTGGAACGCTTATAATACAAGCTACAACTACAGCAGATGGTCCCGTGATCCCGTCAATGTACAGATCACCAATGCTGACTCCCTCAGCGGCGTGTTCAAGGCTGAGTATTTCAGAGCCTTTGAGGTTTACACTGAGGCACAGCTGAGAAACGTTACTAACTGGAGCGCATTGAAGACAGGCACAGACAATTTCAGCGTTTCTCCTAACGAGAAATTCATCGTTTACGCACACTTTGTAGATATGGCAGGCAATGAGCTCTACATCTCCTCCAACGGAGTCATTGTGGACAACGCAGAGCCTGTGGTGGAGAAGGAGGCCCCGGAGATAACCCTCAGGACCAGAGGCTCCGCAAATGATATCTATAATCAGGACGTGAATGTTGACGTGGTCGTTATCGACACGGTAACAGCAGGCAATACTTACTCAGGTCTGAAAAGCGTGACCTACGAGGTCACCAACATGGGCAAGACCACTCAGAGCGGCGAACTGTTCACATTCAGCAGAACAGACGCAGGCTTTGACGACCTGGTACAGAGGTTCGAGCGCAACTCGGCCATCAGAGTAAACTCTGCACAGAACAACAGCAACGAAGTTGAAGTAAAGGTAACTGCTGTGGATAACGCAGGCAACACTTCTTCTAAGGTATTGCAGCTGAAAATAGACGTTACGGCTCCTAGGATAAACGTTTCCTATGACAATAATGACGTTCAGAACGGCAAGTACTTCAAGAATGAAAGAACTGCTACTATTCAGGTAACTGAGAGAAACTTCAGCGGCAGCGACGTCAAGCTCAGTGTGGAAACTGTGGGCGGCGTGGTACCTCAGCTTTCAAGCTGGAGCAGGTCCGGCGGAGGAGGAAACGGCGACAGCACAGTATGGACTGCCACCCTGACTTACGCTGCGGACGGCGACTACACCTTCGATATAAGCTGCAACGATACTGCCGGCAACCCCAGCGGTGACGCTCAGTTCGCACAGAACACTGCCGCAGGCAAGGAGTTCACTGTCGATAAGACGCTGCCTATATTCGAGATAAGCTACGACAACAACGACTACAGGAACTCGAACTATTATAAGGCAACAAGAGAAGCTGAGCTCACCATAAGAGAGCACAACTTCAACGACAGTAAGGTAGTTATCACCCAGAGGTCCACTCTGGACGGCAAGGAGATAGCTGATCCCGCAGTCAGCAAGTGGGAAAAGGACGGCGACGATACTTATAAGGCTACTATCAAGTATGATAAGGACGGCCACTATGAGTTCGGCATCACCTATACCGACGAGGCAGGCAACGAGATCGAGAAGTATGCAGGAGACGATTTCCATATCGACCTGACTACTCCGGCTGTTTCTATCGGCGATGTTAAGGCTAAGAAGTCCTATAACGGCAAGATAGCACCCAGCGTAAGCTTCAGTGATATCAACTACGATGCCGGCGGAGTTACTTTAGTTCTTACCGGCGCTAATTCCGGACAGGTATTCACCCTGACCGGCAGGAATATCAACGGCAGCGACAATATAAACGGCGCTGTGGCTGATGCGAACAACGGCACTGTGTTCACCTTCAACAACTTCAAGGAGATAAAGGCCGTTGACGATATCTATACACTGACTGCTGTCATCACCGATCTTGCAGGCAACACCAATACCGCAAGCGTGGTGTTCTCAGTTAACAGGTTCGGTTCGACCTATGAGTTCAGTGAGGATATCGAGAAGATAAACAACAAGTTCACCAAGGATCCTCAGGATATCGTGATAACCGAGATCAACGGCACTGAGCTGAAGAACATAGATATCACGGTATTCAAGAACAATGAGACTATCGTGCTCAAGGAAGGCTCTGATTACTCCATCGAGAAGAAGGGCGGCGACGGTGAGTGGTATGAGTACAAGTATACCATTTACAAGAAGAACTTTGAAGACGACGGCGTCTACAGGATCTCCGTTCATTCGGAGGACGAGGCGGGCAATGTTTCCGAGAACACTCTTGACAACAAGAACAAGGAAATAACCTTTGCAGTAGACAACACACCGCCTGACATCATCGTGACGAACCTTGAGGACGGCAAGACTTACCCTGTAACAAACATGACGGTTCGCATGAGCGTGGCTGATAATATCCAGCTCAAGAACGTTGTGGTATATCTCGACGGCGAAGAGTACAAGAAGTGGGGTTCGGCTGAGATCGAGAGAATGCTCTCGGCCAACGAGGACTTCCTGTTCGATATCCCCGGAACATCGAATTCTGCTCACGTTGTAAGGATCATCGGTACCGATAATGCCGGCAACGCAAGAGAGATAGAGATCAAGGATTTCTACGTAACGACCAACTTCTGGATCAGATTTTACACTAACAAGCCGCTGTTCTTCGGCGTGCTTGGCGGTCTGGCAGTTCTGATCGGCCTGGTGATCTTCCTGATAATCTTCAGGAAGAAAGATAAGGACAAGAGGTAATAAACAAAAATAAGGCGGATGATGATGATTCATCGTCCGCTTTATTGGTGTTGGGGAGAGATATACACATAAATACTGGGAATGAAAAAATGTACTGAGGTGTGAGATGGAAAAAAAATTCAGGATAGGCACATTGATGGCCTTTGTATTCGTTTTTGCAGTCCAGTTCCTTATGATGATATTCAGGGAGATCGGATCGCTGGATGAACTATGGATATTTAATATGGGACTGAATGTATCAAGGGGTCTGACACCCTACTCTCAGGTCAGCATAATAACCTTCCCCCTTTCTCAGTTACTTTCGGCGGGGTTCATTAAGATATTTGGAGAATATCTGATCGTTATCAGAGTGATAGGGCTTATTCTAGCTTTCGCAGACATGATAATGTTATATTTTATAATGAGAAAGATCGGTATAGCAGAGGGGGCCGCTGCACCTTCGATAGCTGTAATAGGGTGCCTTACTTCGCCATGTATGAGTTACGATTATAATTTCCTTATTCTTACCATGGTGCTTGGCGTAGTTCTTTTGCAGCTGAACGCCGTTGAAAGCGGCACATTCGCTTTGGCAATATGGTCTTCAGTATTGGGCTGCTGCTGTTTTTTCTGCAAGCAGACCGTAGGCGCTATTGTGTGGCTGGCAGTGTTTATTGTAAATATGAGGATATTCAATAAAAAGAAACAGAGGGTAAAACTGTTATGGATAAACCTTGCCATGGGAGTATTAAGCTTAGGAGCAATGATCGGCTATTTCAGCTATAAGGGGGCGATAAATGATCTGATAAGGTATACAGTGACGGGAGTGGGTGAGTTTGACAACCATATCAGCGTGCTTGAATTTGCAGGTACTATGACTGGGGCTATTGTTATTGGTCTAAGCATGATCGCTGCGGTCATGGCAGTTTGTGACGTCGCTAAGAATAAAACAGTGTCTCTAAAGATACTGCTCTGCTACTGGGCAGCATTAACTGTGTTGATGTTTCCTATAGCGGATGTGGTCCATTCTGTACAGAGCTTTATACTTATGTCAGCTATTATCGTTAAAGTCCTACAAAAAAAGATGGCAGTCAGTGATAATTCAACTTTGTCGGTAACTGCGGTGGGTATAATAAGTCTTATCATGGCGCTGATGATCCAGGAGCCATGGAAGATCCAGTTCTCGCAGTTAAAACACTATGAGCTGATACCTACAGAAAGCAGTTTTGAAAACAGCGTTGCTATAGTAGATGACAGTATAAAGCAGCTGAAGGGCCGGACGGCGATCGCTGATGCGTCAGCAGCCGCTTTTCTGATACCGTTAGATATCTACAATAAGGACCTGGATATGCTTTTAAAAGGTAACGTTGGAGGAAAAGCAGATGAGATGATGAAAGGCTGTATAGACAGCTACGATCATATACTGATAGCAAAGGATGAAGTCGAACCAAACTGGCAGTTCCCAAAAGAAATAAAGTCAATTGTCAGGGAGCACGGCATCAAGTCGGGGGAGATCGGTAATTTTGAGATATATGAAATAAGAAAGGGGACACAAGTGAAATGAGCAGTCTGACAAAAAAGACCATTTTTACATTTTCGTTCATGTTCATGCTGAGCCTTTTGCTGGTATTCTACGGCAGCCACATCAGCGGCAACGATTTCTGGTGGCACGTCAAGGTGGGGCAATGGGTGGTGGAGCACAGATCGGTGCCTGACCACGATATTTTTTCCTGGGTCGGTATGATGGATAATATTGAATGGACCCCGCATGAGTGGCTTTCGGACGTTATTTTTTACCTTATCTTAAAGGCCGGCGGGGAGCTGGGAGTGTTTATGTTCTCCTTAGGCTCCGGTATCCTGATGTGCGGGCTGATGGCCTGGAAGATGAGAAAAAGGCTGGAAGAGAGCATGGGATTGACCTGCCTTTTCCTGGCGCTTTTTACTGTGCAGGTGACTATGTTCTTCTACGGGCGCCCACATCTTTTCAGCAATTTCCTGCTGTTCGGGGAAATGTATCTGCTTTACAGGTTCAGGGATCATGAGGACTTCAAGGGCATCTACGGGGTGCCGGTCATAGCGGCGCTGTGGAGCAATCTTCACGGCGGGTCGGCTAATCTGTCCTACATACTGCCAATTGTAATGCTTGCCGGGGGACTTAAAGAATTCAGTTTCGGACGGGTGGAGTCGGTCAAGTTTACCAGAAGGCAGAGGATAACTCTGCTCTGCATAGCGGCAGCCTCGGCGGGAGCCATACTCATAAACCCTGTGGGAATGGACGTGCTCATCTACCCCTACAAGAGCATGAACGACGATTTTATGCTCAGCGTGATCTCGGAATGGGCGTCGCCGGACGCCAAGCAGCTTGGTCAGCTGCTTTTCATGTTCCTTCCCGTATTCATTATTGTCAGCGGCATGATCTTTGGCAAGAAAAAGCTGAAACTGTCGGACGCACTTTTTATGCTGTTTTTCCTGGTGCTGTTTTTCAGGTCCATCAGGTTCTGCATTATTTTCTGCATAGCCGGGTCCTTCTTCGGAGGGGCGTACTTCATTCCCATAAAGAGCAAGGACATAAAGAAGGTCAGGGACGTGGTCATCGTCCTTGGCGTTGGCGGAGCCTTTGTGGCCGGGGCGCTGTGGTATTTCATAAGCGGGCTTATGAAGAGCGACGGAAACTACATCGACAAGGTCCTGAGCGATGAGATGGTGAGCTTTGTGAAGGAGCACCCGGCACAGCGCATCTACAATGACTACGACCTGGGGGAGGCCCTTATCTACAACGACATAGAGGTCTTTGTTGACGCCAGGGCGGACCTTTTCGCACAGGAATATCTGCTGAGAGATGCGGTGGGTCTGCTTTATGTGCAGAAGTCCGAGGCAAAGCTCAACGAAGGGCAGAAGAGGGTCCTTGAGCCGGAGGATATCATCGGCAAATATGAGTTTGACGCTTTCCTGGTGGGAAAAAGTCGGGGGATATATTTCTACCTGAAAAATGACAGCCGTTTCCAGCTTGTGAAGGAGGACGAGAACAACGCCTACTTCATTACGAAATAGGCGCCGGATACCAAAAAAGGCCGCCCGGTCCGTGAGGACTGAGCGGCCTTGTTGTATTATCAGAAACGAAGGAACCCGGAGCCGGCTTTATCGGCCATGATATGATATCTGATATCGACCACGGACTTCTTTCTGAACCATGTGCCCTTATCAAAACGGTCGTTATGGTCGATGGCGATGCGGGCGATGCCGCCCTCCTTGATGAGCAGACCCATTCTCAGGTCGGCCTGTTCGCTGAGGGTGAAATTCTCAAATCCCGCAGCCTTCAGCTCAGCGATAACGTCCTGATAAGGCTTTCCAAGATAGGAACTGCTGCTGTTCGGGACCTTGACCTCTCCGGGGTGGATAGCGGACTCTTCCTCATAGCTCAGGGGCATGAAATAGGTTATGACGATAGGCGCCTCGAAGAACACCCAGGTGCCGAAGGGGAAGTCTGTCTTTCCGTCAACGCTGACCATTACAACAGAATTCTCCTTAGTAAGTCCCGCCCTTTCAGTAACACGTTCGGAACGGATATTAGTAAAGCCGTTGGCAATGAACTCGTTTACTACAGCGTTAAGGTCCCTGTCAACATAGTGAGAGGAGGCCTGAACGGGGATATACCGATGGTTCTCCATGCCGACGGAGTTTTCCTTGGCGAATTCAGCCAGATGCTTGAAATCATCGGTTTTGGCCCACTCGTAGCACTCCAATGCCCTGACGGCGTTGAGAGGGTGGTTCATGCGGTTGAACATGAGAAATTCCATCGTTTTGTTGAACTTGGAGCTTTCCATCATTTTCCTGTAGCTTAGAGCCTGGGCCATGAAGGCCTTTTTATTGGGCTCCACAGGGATATTCTTATCAAAGCCCGCCAGGCGCATACAAACGTCCACCGTATTGCCGGCGCCGCCGTCGCAGACCGCAGCAGCTCTGTCGGCGGAATACTCACTGCACCTCATCCAGTAATAGAAGGCCATTTGCAGCGGCGTGGTGATAAGTGAGCTAAGGCCAAGCAGGTCGGTAGCACCGTTGAGTATCATCTTCCCCATGGTGGTGTAAAGCACATGGTGGCAGGCGATATGTCCGCACTCATGGGCAAGGACCGTAGGGATAAGCTCTTCTGGGACGGTGTTTATCAGTCCAGAGGTCATGACGATGAAAGGCTCCGTATCGCCGGAGGTATAAGCGTTGGCCACGGGGCTGAGAGCAACATAAAGCTCCGGCACAGCAATACCGAGCTTTGAACAGATTGGAATGAGCATCTCACGGTACTTGGCCATCTGCTTGTCGCTTACCCTGACGAATGTAGACATATTCAGTATCTTATACTGCTTTTCGTTCCAGATCTTCATAAAGGCCTTGAGCACCTGGGTAAAGCCAGGGATAGCCTGAAGAGCGCTCAGAGCGGAACGGTCTGAGTCGTGAATGAACAGTTCGGGATCAATTGCCATTTTATCTCACCTCATTATTATTTCAGCTTTCCTGCCGGATAGTTTAAATCCATTATACAATATCCCGCAGGATTTTGCAATAGTTTTTTTATAATTTATTTCAAGATAATTTGCAATTCGGCAGTGATGAGGAGATATCGGGCTATCGGAGAGGGGCAGAAGAAGTTACCGAGTTCCTGAATGGCTGGAAAATAGTTACCTGACCTCTGTCAAGCTTGCAAAAACTGCGGAAATATGTTATAATGAAGAGTACGGTATAATTCGAGAAAAGAGGTCGATGGGACGATGGAAAAAATTGTTTATCTTGACAATGCGGCCACCACAGAGCCTTGCGACGAATGCAGAGCGGCGGTAGTAAGGGGGCTGGAGTGTTTCGGGAACCCCTCTTCACTTCACAGGCTGGGGGTCGATGCGGAACTGCTGGTGGAGGAGGCCAGGGAACAGATCGCAGAGAGCCTTGGGTGCGAAAGCGGCCAGGTGGTATTTACCTCAGGCGCCACGGAAAGCAGCAACACTGCCATTTTCGGGGCATATAAGTCTCAGGGGAAGAGAAAAAAAAGGATAATCACCACCACGGTGGAGCACCCCGCCACCGCCAGACCCATCGACGAGCTGGAAAGGCTGGGCTGCGAGGTGGTGAGGATAGGGCCGGACGAGAACGGAGAGTTCCGGGCCGAGGACTTTATCAGTGAGGTGAACGAGGATACCTTTCTGGTGAGCATGATGATGGTAAATAATGAGGTGGGGGCTATTTTGCCGGTGGGGAAGGTCTTTAGCGCCATAAGGCGGAAATTTCCCAAAGGCGGGCCGCTTTTGCACTGCGACTGCGTTCAGGGGTATATGAAGCTGCCGGTCAGGGCGGCAGCTCTGGGGGCGGACCTTATATCCCTGAGCGGACATAAGATATGCGGACCTAAGGGCGTGGGAGCGCTCTATATCAGAAAGGGCCTGCACCTGCCGGCGCTGATGCTGGGAGGCGGACAGGAGAAAAACCGGCGCTCGGGTACGGAGAATGTGCCGCTTATCTGTGGGTTCGGCGCAGCTGTAAAGGCACTTGAAGGAACTGTTCCCCAAAGGCTGGAAAAGGCAAGGGAGCTGGAGAGCTATCTGCTCGAAAAATGCCGGGAGAACGGGGGGATCGTTCCCAACTACGCCGGGGAAAAGTCGCCCTACGTGGTGAGCCTTTCTGTGGAAAAGCTCAAAAGTGAGGTCCTTTTGCATTATCTGGAAAAACGGGGGATCTATGTATCAAGCGGTTCCGCCTGCTCCAAGGGGAAGAAGAGCGGAGTTCTGAACGAATTCAGAATACCTAAACAGAGGGCAGATACTACTCTGCGCATCAGTTTCGGGCCTAAGACTGCTAAGGAGGACATCGACGCCCTGATAAGCGCCATAGCAGATGCGGAGCAGGAGCTGGCAAAGCTGGGCTGATGGGGAGAAAATGACCGCAGGAAGTGGTAAAATAATACCCGGCTCACCTACAGAGCGAAGATACGGTCCATATGCAAAAACAAAAACAAGCTGGGGAAACAAAAGTTTTATACTATTATAATAGAGAGTAAAAATAATCATATTTTGACATTTTTTTTGAGCACTGCCGGGAATATTTCCGGCAGGGTGCATTTACGACAAATTTTTCAGTCAGGAGAGGTCATAATGAAAGAAATAATACTGTGCAAGTACGGAGAGATAGCGCTTAAAGGTCTGAACAAAAGCACCTTTGAGAGCATGATGGTAAAGACCATAAAGCGCAGGCTCAGACCGGCGGGAGAGTTTAAGATCACAAGGTCCCAGTCCACACTTTATGTGGAGCCTCTGGGGGAAGAGCCGGACGTGGACCAGTTCACAGACAGGCTGACGAAGATCTTCGGTATCGTCAAGGTCTGCCGCAGCGGGGTCATTGAAAAGGACCTTGGGGAAATTTGCAGGCAGGCCCCCGAATATCTGGCAGAGCAGCTGGAGCAGGCCAGGACCTTCAAGGTCAACGCTAAGAGGAGCGACAAGGGGTTCCCCTACAAGTCGCCGGAGATCTGCACTGAGGTCGGCGGGGCCATTCTGGAAAGGTTCCCACATCTGGTCGTGGACGTTCATGAGCCGGACGTTATAGTCAATGTGGAGATACGTGAAACGGCGGCTTATGTCCACGGCAGACCCATTGATGGCGCCGGCGGGATACCAGTGGGTTCCAGCGGCAGGGCGATGCTGCTTTTGTCAGGCGGGATAGATTCGCCGGTGGCAGGTTACATGATGGCCAGGAGAGGGGCGGTCATTCAGGCTGTCCACTTCGAGGCGCCGCCCTATACGTCTGACAGGGCCAGAATGAAGGTGGAAAAGCTGGCGGGACTTATCACGAAGTACTGCGGGGATATCAAGTTCTACTGCGTGCCTTTTACAGAGATCCAGATGAAGATAAGGGCCAACTGTCCGGAGGAGCTTTTCACCATCATAATGAGGAGACTCATGATGGAAATCGCACAGAGACTGTGTGAGAAAGAGGGCGACGTTCAGGCGCTTGTCACCGGGGAAAGTCTGGGACAGGTAGCCAGTCAGACCATGTACGCCATGGTCTGCACTGATGCGGCGTGCAGGATGCCGGTATTCAGGCCATGCGTGGGAATGGACAAGTCGGAGATAGTGGAGATCGCCCGGAAAATAGGGACTTTCGAGACTTCGATACTGCCTTATGAGGACTGCTGCACAGTGTTTACACCAAAGCACCCAAAGACCAGGCCCACATTAGCTGAGGTGGAGAAGGCGCAGGCCGGGTTCGATTTCGAGCCGTTTATACAGAAAGCCGTAGAGGATACGGAGATAACGGTCATCAAGGTATCCTGATCTGCCCGGGGCGGGATGCTCCTGAAAACAGGACCAGAGCAAGCGTTCAGGCAAACTGTACATAATAGCGGACTAATAACAGAGCTGAACAGGCGTACAGTTTTATTCCCTGTTGCCATATGGGAACGGGGTATTATGCAAAATGACGGCAGAGAGTGTTGAAAAATATTTGGTTACATAACGGTTACAGTGTTACCGTATCTTAAATTTTGAGTACTGTTTTTTGTACAAATTTGAGGGTAAAAAACAGGTCAGTTTGAACAAAAGGCACGTTTTTACGGCGGTTTTCGACACCAAAAAATGTAAGAAAATCAATAGTTTTTACTTGGTTTGGTAACAGTTCGGTAATAAATAAAGACCACCGAAAAGGTAAACTTTAGTTTGCGAAAACAGCTGAGTTAACAAAGCGTTCAAAAAGAGGTCTGAAAAATTGTATGATACGACATAAAAGAGCCGATGGTTTAATGTTAATTTTGCGGAGAGTGACAAAGTGGTAACAGAAAGTATTGACATTATTACAGAGAATGTAGTAAAATATATGATAATGAGTGGGCATACTGTGTCTACAGCAGAGAGCTGTACGGGCGGTATGATAGCAGAAACGATCACAGGGGTATCCGGTGCGTCGGGCTGCTTTCCGGGCGGCGTATGCTGCTATACGGAAGAGATGAAGATGAAGATACTCGGAGTCAGACGGGAGACCCTTGAAAGGTACAGCGTCTATTCCGAAGAGACAGCCAGCGAGATGAGCGCCGGGGCCATGAGGCTCTTCGGCACCGACCATGCTTTTGGCATAACCGGCATAGCGGGACCCGGCGGGGTCAGCGAGGAAAAGCCGGCGGGCACAGTATATGTGTCGGTCAGGAGCGGGGACAGGGAGCTTGTCAGACAACTAAGGCTTTATGAAGAGTATGAGGACCTTACAAGAGAAAAGGTAAGAGAGCTGAGCACCCTGAAGGCTATGCAGATGATGGCAGAGCTTTGCGGGATATCAGAAAGCTGAGGTCAGTATAATGGCAATGTCAAATGAGACAATGAATCTGACGGAGAGGGACACATCGAATTTCTTCGTGAGATTTATCAAATATTTTATCCCATGGAAAGGCGACGGGATAAGCGAAGTCATTAGGAAGCTGGTGTTCGTTTCCTCGATCGTGCTTTTTTCCATGTCGCTGAGCAGACTACAGGATTTCCTGGGGGCCGATGTTGAAGAACAGAAGTCTTATATGCAGGAGGTCGTGGTCAAGTACGAACCCAAGTTCGACGACAACATAACCTATGAGGTAAATAAGGGCAGCGACGATGTGGACGCTGCAAGCCCCGAGGCTATAGACAGGGAGAGGACCGTGCAGGAATGGGCCAAGGACCTGATAAAGCGCAACAGCGACGCCGTGGGGTGGATAAAGATACCGGGGTTCAACAACAGCGAGGGTAAGGAATATATAAACTTCCCGGTGCTGCAGGGACCGAACAACGAGTATTATCTGTACAAGGACCTGGATAAGAACTATTACGAATCGGGCAGCATTTATGCGGACGCCTGGTCGAAGATAGATGAGGAGGGTCAGAGCGACAACATCACTATCTTCGGACACCATATGAGATATGTGGGGACATCGTTCACGCACCTGGCTGAATATAAGAAGGGCGTGGAGTTCCTGAAGAAATATCCGGTCATAGAGTTCAACTCTGTTTATGAGAACAATTGCAAGTATGCTATAATAAGCTGCTTTGTTGTAAATGTAGATGAGAGCCAGGACGACGGAAATCTGTTCGTCTACATAGGCTACAGGAATTTTAACGACAGCGACTATACCTTCGAGACCTGGTATGATGAGATAATGAAGAGGTCCTGGTACACCAGCAACGTTAAATGCACTGAGGACGATCATTATATCACCCTTTCCACCTGCTCCAATGAGACGGCGAACCTCAGATGGGTGATAGTGGCAAAGAAGCTTACGGCAGACGACAATATAGACCTGATAACCGAGTCCTATAAGGACAAGGCCGACAAGGACGTGTATTTCCCCAAATGCTGGCGTGACCTTTACGGCAACAACAAGAAGGATTTCGGCTGGGCATATTGATACTTGCGATTGCTCAAAAGCTCACCGGGGGCCGGACGGCCTGAGGTGATAAAGAAGTTCCGCAGCCCCTCTCACAACTGCGGACAGACAGCCGGAAGGCTGTCGGAAAGGTAATGTGATCAAAAATGAAGCAGAAAAGATCCAGAGACGTCAAGGCTTCGGCCAAGCCGTCGGTAAGGAAAACAGGTGCAGTGCTTGGCGCAGGTGCCCTTTGCATTCTGACTGTCGGTACCATTAGTGTATGCGGACTCTTTGGTCAGAACAACAGCAAGATCACCGAGAACGACACAAGCAGTGAAACAATGGCTGCGGAAGTTACTACCACAACAACTACCGTATCGGAGAGAGAACCTGAGACTGAGGATATCCATACCTCGCTTGATACAGTTGCCTGGAGAAAGGCGAGCATCAACGAGTACGAGATAGCTGAGGTATCAGCACCCAAGACAACAACAGAAACAAGCAAGGCCGCAGAGACTGAGAAAGAAACTAAAAAGACCACCGTTTCTGAGGCTGGGACTAAGACAGAAACAAGTGCTGAGGAGAAGAAGACAGAGACCAAGACAACTACCAGAAGCACGGATCTTGAAAAGGTAACAGAGAAGACCTACTACGTTATATCGCCGGTGAACCTCAGGGCGGGCGCAAGCAGGAGCGATGCAGTCATAGATATGCTCGACAAGGGCGAAAGCGTCGTTGTTACAGCAGCCTCTAAGGACGGTGTATGGTTCGCAGTAAAGCACGGCGGCACTGAGGGATATGCTACGGCTGAGTCCTTCACGGAAAAGAAACCTGAGGAAGAGACTGTTACCACTACCCCTAAGGTCAGCGAGGAAGTAAAGGCTGAGCCGGCAGGCGGCGTTATAAGCTATACCGCTGATGAATTTGAGATGCTCTGCTATGTATTGCAGAACGAGGTCGGCAACTGCTCAGAGGCCAGCAAGATCGCTGTGGCCAATGTCATCATCAACAGGGTCAAGTCCTCACAGTTCCCCAACAGCATCTCAGGCGTGCTCACTACACCGGGGCAGTTCGACGCTATCTATAATTACTATTACGGCTATATGCCCCCCTCTCAGAACACAAGAGACTGCGCAGCGAGAGCTTTGGCAGGGGAGGACAATACCAACGGCGCTACCTATTATTACGCTCCGCAGTATTGCAGCGGTTCTACAGCAGCATGGTTCGAGTCACTGAACCTGTGCCTGGAGGTAGACGGACAGAGGTATTTTAAGAATTGGTAAATTTGCATAGGAACAAAAAGCTTGTTTTGTGCACAATTTGGTAAGGCATACGAAAAGTCAGGACAGAGTATCAGAATGTCTTGACTTTTTTTATTTATGGATTAAACTATAATATTGGGGGCTTTTTTGCCCTTTTTACGAAGGATCATTCAGTAAGATTCAGGATTGGACAGAGAAGATGGAAGAGATGAACCATGCTAAAAAGGCGGCGCTGAAACGGCTGCTGGTACATATAAGGATGTGGGTCCTGGGCGTGGCCGTTACTTTAGGCTGCGGAGGGCTGATGCTGACGGACAGCTCCTTCAACGGCAAGAAAGAGGTAAGGACCGTCCCCACCGCCGGCTACGCTATGGCCGTGCAGGAAAGCACTACGCAGGAGGAGGAAGTCTCTCTTCAGGAACAGATAGACGAGTCCGCCGCCCGGGCGTTGAGACTGCTGCGGGGCGTGGCAGCTGCGCCGGTAAGGCTGCCGGTGAAGATGGAACTCAGCTTTGTGGAGTTCAAGAAGGCGCCTTTGAGCGAGTATGATATGTCGGTGGTGCAGACCTCTGCTAAGACTGTGAAGATAGGCGCAAACGGCATAACAGACCCCAATGACTTTACGGTGCCGTTCCCGGAGCAGGATACGCTGATATATCTGCCCGTAAGGCGGGAGCCTATGGAGCTTACCGACACCAGGAGCGTGGCTGATGAGTATTACAGGATATATGACGAGAATTCAGGGTCCTATTACACAATGAACGCTCATGAACTGCTGTGCCTGATGGTCAATAATGAGATAGGCGACAGCTGGGATCAGGAGGCCATAAAGGCACAGATAGTTGCGGCCTATTCTCACCTGAGGTTCAACCATGAGCACGGGCTGACGCCTACGGTGGGACTGAGATACGGCTATTCCTCTAAGCTGGAGGGTTGTGTGAACGCTGTTGAGGGGCAGGCAATGCTCTACGACGGACAGGTCATAAACGGAGTTTATTCGGCTTCCAGCGCAGGGTATTCCACCACGGCGAAGGATATCTGGAACGTGGATTATCCCTATCTGAAATGCGTTGAGAGCGAGGTGGATAAGCAGGCTCCCAACTTCGGGGAGGAGCGCAGCTTTTCCAAGGAACAGGTCAGGGCCATGCTGGAGGGCAGGTTCGGCATCACCCTTTCGGACGATGTTACGCAGTGGTTCACCATTACCAGGGCCTACAGTGTGGTCTATATCGACACTGTTATGATCGACGGCAGGGACAGCTGCACGCTGACCGGCATTCAGCTTTGCAATATGATGGACCTGATGTCCAATGCTATAGATATAAAGTATAAGGACGGGACATTTACCTTCATTTCCTACGGCTGGGGCCACGGTGTGGGCATGAGCCAGTGGGGGGCAAAGTACCTGGCCGATGACGGATGGACCTATGACCAGATACTGACCCACTACTATGTTGACGCTTATCTTGAGGTGACTTCGCCCTGCACTTCGGCCATGACCGGTGAGGAGGAAAGCGAGCCTGAGGATGGGCCGCAGGATAACGATGAATACATCACCACTGAGCCGCCTGCCGTTTACAGCGAGCCGGTGACACAGGAGACTTACTACGAGCCGACTGTGACCACTGCGCCTGTGACGGAATATCCGGCCTATACGGACACGGAGAGCTATTACGGCGACTGGTCGGAGTACTATAACGACTACACGCAGTACTGAGGAGGATAATTTTGAGATTAAACGAGCTGCTGAAGGAATATGATGTGATACTTGCATCGGCGTCACCCCGGAGGAAGGAGCTTATGCAGTTCATATGCCCGAATTTCAGGGTCATACCGGCGGACTGCGGAGAGGCGGTGCCGGAAGCGCTGAACCCGGCGGAGGTGGCAGGATTTCTGTCTTATCAGAAGTGCGAGTGCATCTCGCAGGTATACGGCAGCGCTGTGGTCATCGGCTGTGACACGGTGGTGCTCACGGAGGATAACGTTATCCTGGGCAAGCCCAAGAACGACGGGGACGCCGCAAGGATGCTGAGAATGCTGTCTGGGAAGGTACACAGGGTGGACACCGGCGTGACCCTTTGCCACGGTGGTAAGACACAGACCTTCACGGTAAGCACCAGGGTGTGGTTCAGGGAGCTTGATGAGGAGACTATAGCGGACTACATCGCTACTGGGGAGCCTGCCGACAAGGCGGGGGCCTACGGCATACAGGGCAGAGGTTCATTGCTGGTGGAGAAGATAGAGGGCGATTTTTACAACGTTGTGGGAATGCCCATTTCTGAGATAGCAGTCAGGCTGAGAGATTTTCTCAGCTGAAAAATAAGTGCGGGGTCCTGACCTTATCGGTCAGGGCCTTTTTTGTTTTGATAGTTTTGATAGTTTTGATAGTATAATTATCTGAAAAAGAGGAAAAATAAGGTCATCTAAGTGCGGATCTTTGTCCGCAGAAAGGAGCAGGTGAATGAGGATAACGAAAAGAGGACTTATCAGGCTCACGGTGCTGCCTCTGGCGGCGGCGGCGGTCCTGGGGGTAAGAACGGCGCAGATGACCCAAGCGGCGCAGCAGAGCCAGAGGACGGTGGTGAACAACTACACAAGGGCTGTGGAGGAGCTGGCGCTTTCCTGCGAGGATCTTAGTTCTGTGCTGGAAAAGCAGCTTTACGCTGGCTCGGGGAAAATGCAGCAGAGTTTAGCAGTGGAGCTTTACCGTCAGGCAGGAACGGCCAAGGCGGCCCTTTCGCAGCTGCCTGTGGCGGAGCTGCAATTGCAGAACACCTATAAATTTCTTTCTCAGGTGGGAAACTACTCCATGTCACTGTCGGAAAAACTGAACCGTGGTGAGAGCCTGAGCGAGGAGGAATATGAAAATATCAGAAAGCTGTATGATTTCTCAAAGGGCCTGAAAGACAAGATGTGGGACCTGGAGGGCGAGATAGCCGCCGGGGAGCTGAGCTTTCAGAAGGGGGCCGCAGAGCTGCTCGGAGGGACCGGGGACCCGCCCTACGTCACAGAGGGCTTTACGGACTTCGAGGGTAATTTTGACAGCTACCCAAAGCTTATCTACGACGGACCTTTCTCGGACAACATACTGGAGAGGGAGCCTTTGATGACCAAGGATGAAAAGCCGGTGGAGGAGGCCTTTGCCCTTAACAGAGCGGCGGGGGCCATGAGAGTCAGTCCCGGGGAGCTTTCTCAGACAGCCGAGGTCGGGGGGACCATGCCGGGCTGGCGGTTTAGCAGCGAGGACGGCGGGGTATTCTGTGAAGTCGCAAGGGACGGCGGCTTTATAAGCTATTTTCTGAACATGAGGACCGTTGACAAGCGCTCGCTGCAAAACAGCGCCGCCGTGGCCAAGGCGGAGGAATTCCTGGGTTATCTGGGGATACTTTCCATGGGGACCACCTATTTTGAGGTACAGAACAACGTGATGACGGTGAATTTCTGCTATCTTGACAATGACCGGCGCATCTATCCGGACCTGGTAAAGGTCAGTGTGGCCATGGACAACGGCGATATTCTTGGTTATGACGCCAGGGGTTTTCTGGTGAACCACACCGAAAGGACCTACCCGGAGGAGCTTTGTCCTCCGGAAAAGGCAGAAAAGGCTCTCAGCCCAAGGCTGCGGGTCAAAAAGCGGCGCCTGGCGGTCATTCCCACTGACGGGCTGAATGAAAAGCTCTGCTATGAGTTTACGTGCAGCGCTGACAGCGGCCGCAATGTTCTCATCTATATCAACGCTGTGACCGCCGAGGAGGAGGATATCCTTATCCTCAGCGAGACTGTCAACGGCATACTGGCCCAGTAAAAGATCTGTTCTAAAACGGAAAAACGCCTGTACTGTGCAGCAGTACAGGCGTTTTGTTTACCTTAGAAATTTGCTCCGTTCCAGCCCCAGTTCAATGTCTCGTCATACTTGACATATATCCTGGAGGGGCTGATGGAAAGCTGGTCGCCAAGGATATCCGATATCTTCCCGGTGAGCTTGGTGTAGGCGGCAGGATCGGCGCTGCCGTAGATGCTTACCTCCACCATGGCGGCGGGGTCCTTGGTGCCCTTGAAATACAGTGTGTACTCAGGCTCGATGCCTACCATCAGCCAGCTCTCTGACTTTCCGGGTATTGCGGTGATGGCCTGGCCCAGGGCGGACTTGATGGCCTCCTCCTTATCAGCGGGGACGGCGGTATTGGTCTTGATGTTGATGAATGGCATAGTTTATCCCTCCGTTTTACTTGATATAATAAACATAGTTTTCTTTCCGTGGTTTTTCGGCAGGTCTTTCGCCCTTTGCGAAACCGATAACGCAGTGGCCGATGCCCTCGTAGTCCCCCTCGATCCCCAGGGAAGCGAGTATCTCCCTGCCCTCAGGGGTGGAGAATTCTTCCTTAGCCCGGTGTATCCAGCAGCTGCCAAGGCCCAGGTCGTTAGCGGCCAGCATAAGATTTCCCATAACAAGGCTGCCGTCGTAGACATAGGTGGGGGCGCTCCTGTCCGCCAGGACTATCAGGACCACCGGAGCGCCGTAGAATGGGTCGAAGTCGGGACCCTTTCCCATTATGGCGGCGTTCATGACGCTGAGCCTATCCCTCAGTTCTTTATTGGTAACGGCGATGATAACAGGGGACTGTCTGTTCATGCCGGTGGGGGCATAGGTACCGGCTTTGACGACCTCTTCTATAAGGGCCATATCCGGCATATCAGGCTCAAAGCTCCTGATGCTCCTGCGGCTTATCATGTTTTCGATGGCTTTTCCCATAAAAATACCTCCTTTGATCTATATCTGCAGCTGCGCAGATCTCTTGCAGCAACTGTCTCAAATACCTTTGCTGCGGTGCGTTTTACCGGGTCTGGTCCTTGTTATAGGCGTTGAAGATAAGTTCCTCCACGATGTCGTAGTGCTCGTCGATGGCCTTCATGCAGCGGTCCATATCCTCGTTCAGCAAGCCGTTGACGATCTCGCTGTGAGCAATGTGCAGCTGCTCCATGACCTGAGGCGAGGCCAGGCTGATGGCCTTGTTTATCCATTCACGGTAGATGTTGGACAGCCCCTGCATAAGGGCCGTGAAGAACCTGTTCTCCGCCGCATAGATAAGCTCGTAGTGGAAAGCTCTGTCAGCGTCGGTCTGCTCCTTCTTGTTATTGCAGTGCTCAAGATCTTCCAGGGCAGTCTCTATCTTCTCCCGGCGTTCGTCAGAAAGGCCCATCTCGATGATGCTCCGGCAGACAGTCTTTTCCATATGCCGGCGAAACGAACAGATCTCACTGCGGTCGGTCTTATTGAGCATCAGCATAATGTCCATGACCCTTGCGAATGCCCCGGGCATATCTGCGGTGATGTAGTTCCCGGAGCCCTGGCGGCTCTCCACCAGGCCCAGTATCTCCAGGGTCCTCAGACTTTCTCTGGCAGAATTCCGGCTTATGCCAAGCTCCTCTGCGATGGCCCTTTCAGTGGGGAGCTTATCGCCCTCCTTCAGTTCCCCAGCGGCTATCTTCCTGTATATATACTCCACCGTTATGTCCACGGCGCTCCCTCCTCTGCGAAAGCTCAGGCCTTTGATGAATCATCTTCTGCGCTGCCTGAGCTGCTGCTGTCCGTACCTGAACTGCTGCTTTCTGTATCCGAACTGCTGTTCTCGTCGGCCTTTTTCAGCTCTTCAGCGGCGGAAATGAAGTCCGGCAGCTTGTCCAGGGTGACTGTCAGCTCGTTATTGTAAACTGTTATTATGTCGTTTAATGAATTGTGTTCTTCGTTCAGCCCGCCGTCTTCACCGACCACGAAGCTGCCGCCCCACTGGCCGATATAGGACCACATGGCCTTCTGGTCAGCGATGCTCTGCATTTTCGGAAAACTGCCGCACTCGCTCATGGCGATAGGCTTATTCTGTGCTATGCTTTGCAGATATATGAGCGAGTTGACCTGGCCGTCCTTATTGCCGCTGTAAACGTCCACAGAAAGCACGTCACAGCTGCTGTTCCCGACATACCAGCCCGCATTCTGGGCTGACCACACCCATATGAGGTTGTTGAGCCCGTGCATAACTGTCATGCGGTCATACATCAGTTTCCACAGCCACTTGTAGGACTCTTCATCGCAGCCCCACCAGTAGTAGCCGTTGCTGGCCTCCTGAAGGGGCCTCCAGATGACGGCTGCGCCCTCGTCCCTGAGGACCTTCAGCTGCTCGGCAGCCTTGTCGATGTCGTTTATTATCAGCGCACATTCTTCGGATATCTTTCCGTCCTTGCGAAGAGCCTCTATCTCCTTAGCGGTGAGGTTGGCTATATTCTCTTCTGTCACGGCCTTTGAAAGGTCGAAATCGGTGCTGTCGGAATAAATGCTCTCGGTGTTCTCAGGGTCCGTGGGTGCGGTCCAGTTCCACATATAGCCCACTATGCCCCCCTGCCTGCTCCAGGCCACGGCCTCCTTTATCTCGGCGGAGGCGCTCTTCTGTTTCTCATCGTCGGCAGAAGTCACATACATCAGGTCCCCGAACCTTATAGCCGGCAGCTTGCCGGTGGTCTTGAGCATCAGCTGGCTCTCGTAATCGGTGCCGATGGTGTCATACTGTCCTAAAAGTATCCTGCTGCCGAAGCTGTCGCAGAGGTACTTATATAGGGCCCTGGCGTTATAAGCGCTGTCCTTGTTGGAAAGGGCCGGGTCCTTTAAGGTAAATGAAAGCTTTTCTATCTCATCGCTGGCGGTCACTTCGATATGGTCTATATCTATCCCTCCGTCCTCAGGGACCACAGAGATCTGATTGGCGCCCTTTTCCAGCAGGATATTTTTAAAGGTGAAGGCCTCGAAGAGCCCTGTGCCGGTGGAGGTGAACTCGCTTATCTTTTCACCGTTGACGGACAGGCCGTTTCTCACCACGCTGTCTGCTCCGGCGGTAAGGGTGATGTTATAGTACTGCTTTTCGGGGAGGTCGAAGGTGATGACCCAGTCGTTCTCCTCGGTCAGTCCGGTGACATAGCCGGTGCCTTTGAAACCCGTGCAGCTGTCGGCGGTGCCTGCAGTGCCGTTCAGCGAGCCGCTCTCGGCGTTATACTCCTTAGAAAATTCAGTATAGGCTATGGCTGAGGGCTTTATCTTTACCTCTTCATATGTAGGCGGGCCCTCCGGGGTAGGCGTTTCGATAATGACCGGCACTATCTCCTCCTCGGCAGTGACCTCCTCATCGCCAGTAGCGTCCTCGTCGGCGGTGGTAAGCTCCGCATTGGTTTTTATAAATGTATTCTCAGCTATCTCCACCCCGCAGCCAGCTGCGGCAAACGCCATTACCAGCGCAGCTATAAGGGCGCAGATCATTCTCATTTTCATCAGGTGATATCCCTCTTTTTCCAAAAACAATTTTTACCAGCTTGTTCAGCCCGCTTTTCTCTTTCTTCGGGCGTGGTCTCTATAAATCCACAGCGGCAGACTGCCCCTGCTTTCATGTATGTCCCTATCATGTTTTCGCCGATGATAACGGTCGTGTCCTTGTCGTTGTCGATCTTAAATCCCACTGACCTGACGTTTTCGGGGTAGACGATGCGCATAACGCCAGCTTTGTGGGCGATGACCTGACATTCCTTCAGCAGGCCATTTTCCCATTTACAGCTGACCTCAAAGCCTCCCCTGGCTCTCAGTCCCCTGAACTCTCCGTTCTTCCACGAAGGGGGCAGCGCAGGCAGGAGGACCAGCTCCCCGCCGCCGCTCTGGAGAAGCGCCTCGGCTATGCCGGCGGTGCCGCCGAAATTTCCGTCTATCTGGAAAGGCGGGTGCATATCGAAAAGGTTATCCGAGGTGGACCCTGCAAGCAGGGCGGTGATGTTTTCTTCCACCTTCTGCCCGTCCCAGAGCCTTGCCCAGTGGTTTATTATCCATGCCCTTGACCAGCCTGTGTGGCCGCCGCCGTAGGACAGTCTTCTCTCTAAGGTAGCCCTGGCCGCTTTGGCAAGCAGGGGCGTTTTCCTCACGGAGATAAGGTCTCCGGGGTAAAGACCGAAGAGCTGGCTTATATGGCGGTGGCCCGGCTCGGCCTCGTCGTAGTCCTCGGCCCATTCCATTATCTGCCCGTACTTTCCGATCTCAGGCTTTGGCAGCTTATATTTCATCAGCCCGAGCTTTTTTCTGAACTCTTCATCGACGTCAAGTATCTCCGAGGCCTTCATGACAGCATCGAACAGCGAGAAAACAATCATACTGTCCATAGTCGGACCCATGCAGACTGAACCTTTGGCGCCGCTTTTGGTGATATATGTATTTTCCGGAGAGACTGATGGGCTGGTGATGAGCTGGCCCTTATGGTTCTCCGTCAAAAACTCCGTGAAGAAAACTGCGGCCTCCTTCATGGTGGGGTATTTCTCCATCAGCAGGTCCTCATCCAGGGTGAAAAGATAATGCTCCCAGATATGCAGACACAGCCATGCGGCCCCCATGGGCCACTGTGTTCCGGGTATCCACAGGTCCTGAGGGGCTGTGTCGCCCCAGATGTCGGTATTATGGTGACAGACAAAGCCCTGGCAGCCGTACATCTCCTTAGCGGTGACTCTTCCGTTGGGACGCATACGCTCGATATGGTCAAGCAATGGCATATGCAGCTCCGGCAAAGCGCAGACCTCGGCTGGCCAGTAGTTCATCTCGGTATTGATATTCACTGTGTATTTACAGCCCCAGGCGGGCCACATATCCTTGTTCCAGATGCCCTGGAGGTTAAGGGGCAGGGTACCCTCACGGCTGCCGGCTATCATAAGATAGCGGCCAAAATCGAAGTACAGAGCGCAAAGAGCACTGTCCTTGCCGCCCTCCTTTATCTTAGCCAGTCTCTCATTGGTAGGCATGGCGCTGCTGCCGCCGCTGTCGTCCTGAAGGGTAAGGCTTACCCTGTCGAAATAGGTCCGGTAGTCAGCGATATGGTCCTCCATGATCTTATCAAAGCCCTTTTCGGCGGCACTTTCCACATCGAACCGGGCAGCTGCCCTGGGGTCCTGTGTGCGGAAGGTGGTATGGGCGCCGAGGAGCAATGTTACCCTGTCGCAGTCCTTAGTAATGATAGAATTGCCGTAGGCTCTGACCTGTCCCCCCTCGCCTATGACCTTTATGTGGGCAGCAAAGCTTATCCCGTCCCGGCCGCCCTCGCCGCCGGCAAAAACGATGTCGCTGCTGCTGACGGGGGAATTGCAGTCAAAATAATCATCTCTGCCGTCAATGGTTATCTTCACGCTGACGGAGGCTTTTTCTGATGCGCAGATCCTCAGTGCCAGCACCTGGTCCGGGGCAGAGCAGATAAGCTCACGCTTATAATCGACGCCGTTTATGGAATACTCGGCGGTGCAGACTGCATCTCTGAGAGACAGGCTCCTGTGACTGTAGCCGCAGGTGCTTTCTTCATAGTGGCTTATATAAAGCTCCCCTAAGGGCATATAGTGGCGCTGGTTTATGGGTGTGCCGCAGAAGGCTTCGCTGACCAGCTTTTCGGCCTCGTCTATCTTCTCATCTCTGAGAAGGTCCCTCACCCTCTGTAGGTTTTCCAGGGCGGAGGGATTGTTGCGATTTCTGGGTCCCCCTGACCAGAGGGAGTCCTCATTGAGCTGTATGCGCTCGGTAAGCGGCTGGCCGAAGGACATACCGCCTATGCGGCCGTTGCCCACCGGCAGAGCGTCGTTCCAGTCCTCAGCGGGGCGGTCATACCAGAGCGTTTTACTGTCAAAAACATATTTCATAAGCGGCCCTCCCTTAGGTCCAAAATGTCACACAATAATATAATACCATATATTTTGCCGAATTACAAGTCTTTGGCAGGATTTCACACTAATTACACCTAACTTTCATTTTTAGTCCCAGAACGCAAAAAGGCCGGCTGTGCATAATTTACACAGCCGGCCAGGTCCTGATCTTTTCCCTATCTGAAATATTTTTTGAGCTTTTCAGGTGTTATTATACGCCCGGGCACGTTCAGTGCGTGTCTGTATGGGCGCTGGTCGTGGACGATATTGGACATCATGGAATTGGACCAGTCAAAGGTATAGTCCACCACCTCATAGAGCAGCTGAGCGTCCTCCGGGGTAGACGCCATCATCTTTCCGGGCTTTTTCGGCATCGGTATGGGGTCTATGCCATACTCTGCATACTTCCTGTGGACAGCCGGCACCACCGGGCCGTTCTCCCTTGCCACCAGGTCGTCCACAAAGCACACCTCGTCGGTCTGCATAAGAAAATAGGCCTGGACAAAGTACAGGATATCATTGAGCCTGTTATTGGTAATAGGTTTCTTGTTCTTGTGATAAAACTTGATTATATAGTCACTTAACTCAAATACATCATATTTAATGTGACCCTCTGCCATAAAATACACCCTCTCTGACCGCTGATCTGCTGATTTGATACTTAATATAGTTAAAACATCATTAAAAATAACATATAATTATCTATAATATAAATTTTAACACATAGATAACAAATTGTCAAGTGCCTAAAGAAAACAATCATTAAATTTGTAAAAACATATACTTGTTTTAAGTGCGTATCAGCGCACTCAGCGGGGCAGCCTCAGTCCTCCGACAGGGCCGAGCGCAGCTCCTGAAGGAATTCTATATCCTGGGCGTCCAGCTTTATGCTGGCGTTGAGATGCTGTCCGGCGGAATTTGTTACCTTGATGTCGATAACGCTGCCCTCGTCCATACCGTTAGCGGCGGCGGCCAGAAAAGCCGGTATCTTAGGGTGGTTTTCCCGAAACTGCTCCAACATTCCTCTGAGCTTTACCAATGCCATTGGGTTCATATTTTTTACCTCCGTATCTCGTTTATTTGGTCAGCTGTCCGGTCCTCAGATCCTGGCCAGCTTTTCCGGGTCCAGTATGGATATCCTCTGGGACCCCTCTTTCATTACAAAGCCGTAGACCATGCCGCCTTTTACCGGGGACAGCACCAGGTCCTCCGGCGAGATATTCTCCACGTCCGTTACTCGGTCAACCACTATCCCGCAGAGCATGGTATTGATCTCCACCACTATCATGCAGCTGCGTTCATCATAGTTCCCCTTCTCCATTCCCAGTCTGAGCCTCAGGTCCATGGCCGGTACGGCCTTGCCCCTGTGGTTTATTACCCCCAGCACATGGTCAGGGGCAGTAGGTATCTTTGTTATAGGGGGTATCTCGATGATGTCGGCAGTATCAAGGATATAAAACCCGTATTTTTCCGAGCCGGCGCTGAAGGTCAGCAGCTGACCGCCGTTTTCTTTAAGCTCGTTAAGATCAGCCATTAGCGCCGCCCTCCTCTTCGGTATGTTCTTCTCCTGCGATAACGGTGCCTATGTCAAGGGTCATGGTAATGGATCCGTCGCCAAGTATAGAGCAGCCGGCCAGGCCTTTTTCTTTCAGATGCAGTCCGTCCAGTAGCGGCGAGAAAGGTCTTACCACCACCTGCTGGTCGCATATCATATAGTCCGCCATAAGTACGGCCTCATGGCTGCCGTCCTTGCAGTATATGCAGATGGCGTTCTCAGGCTCTGTATACTCAGTCTCTATCTCAAGACGCTGCGAGAGCCTTATCAGAGGCAGGCACTTGTCCCTGAGGTAGACGAACTCGTTGCCCTCGGGGTCGGTGATATGGTTCTCCTTCTTGCAGGAGAATGCCTCCCTGACGGCGGCTGCGGGTATGGAAAGGCTGCTGCCGCCCACGCTGACACTGAGCACGTCGATAATGGACAGGGACAGGGGGATGCGGATAGTGAACGTGGAGCCCTTGCCGAGTTTTGAGTTGACGGTCAGCTTTCCGCCAACTTTCTCCAGGTTCTTCTTCACCACGTCCATTCCCACTCCACGGCCGCTGTACTGTGTCACCTCTTCGTTGGTGGAAAAACCGGGTGCAAGGACGAAATTGAATATCTCCTTGTCTGTATACTCGCCCTCGGGCTTGGTCAGCAGGCCGTTTTTCTTGGCCTTTGCCATTATTTTTGAGGTGTCCATACCGGCGCCGTTGTCCTTGCAGGAGATGACGACCTCGTTGGACTGATAGCCGGCGCTGAGGGTAACGGTGGCGGGGCGGAGCTTGCCGGCCTTCTGCCGTTCCTCCGGAGTCTCGATGCCGTGGTCAACGGCATTTCTGACGATGTGCATAAGAGGGTCCCCAAGGATATCAATGATAGCCTTGTCCACCTCGGTGTCCTCCCCGACGAATATGAGCTTTGCGTCTTTTTTGAGGGTGGTGTTCATATCCCTTACCACTCTGTTCATTTTCTGAAAGGCGGTGGATACGGGCACCATTCTCAGTGACATCACCACGTCCTGCAATTCGTCGGTGAGCTTTTTAAGGTCACGGGCGGATTTGTTGAACCGGTCCAGGTTGCCGGTATGCTCTCTCAGGTCCGGCGAAGAGGTCACTGCCCCCTCTGTTATGACGATCTCCGACACCAGGTCCAGGAGACGGTCCAGCTTTTCCAGCCTTACCATCAGCATACTCTGCTCTTTTTTTGCCGCAGGCTTTTTATCGGCGGCCTTAGGCTTTTCTGCTGCCGGGGCTTTCTGAGCCTCGGTGGTTTTTTCTTCGGGCGCCCCGGCTTTTTCAGCCGGCTCATCTCCCGCCTTTTTCTCTTCTGCCCTGGGGGCGGGTCCTGGTGCGGCAGGTTTATTCGCCCTGGCAGCAGAAAGCTTTATCTCCACGGCGGACTTTACGTTTATCCCCCCGGAAAGTATCCTTTCGGCTTCTGACTTGCTCTCGGCGGTGAACTTGACAAAAAGGCCGTTTTCAGATATGATGCCGTCGGCGCTGTCATCGTCAAGGTCTGCCGGGACGGTAGCAAGGATCTCTGCGAAAGCTCCCAGCTTTTTTACCAGGACCATTGCCCTGGCGGAAGGCATAGCACAGCTCTCCAGATAAGTGACCTTGTAGATGAGCACGTCCTTGTTCTCGGAGCCGTCTATAAGACCGTCAGGCACCTCTGCGGGGGCCTGCGTCCCGTCCTTTTTTATCTCCTCCACATCCTCGACGTTCATGCCGCCGCTCAGGAGCTTTTCTGTCCGGTCCTTATCGTCTGTGATGAGCTTTATATAAAGTCCCTGTGACTTTATCACATCGTCCGCATTGTCGGCGTCCAGGTCCTCGGGCAAAGTCCGGCAGACCTCTGCGCAGGAGCCAAGCTTTCTTATGAGCACCATAGCTCTTGCGGAGGGCATGGCGCAGCTGTCGCTGTAGGTGACTTTATAGGTCAGCATATCGCTGCTTTCCTTATCGTCAAAAAGGCCCTCAGGCAGGCCGCCGCTTTCCTGCTGTACGCCGGCCTTGTCTCCGCCGGCGCCCTTTAAAAAGTCAGCAAACTCATGCAGGTCCCAGATGAGCTCGGAAAAATTCGTCAGGGGAACATCGTCATCGCTCAGGTTCTCAAGCTCGTTTTTAAGGTTGTCGGAGCTTTTGAACAGCAGAGCATACATGGCGGGCTTGTCCATATTCACATAGGACTTGTCCCTGATTATGTAGAAGACGTCCTCCACTGCATGGGCCAGGGTGGACATATTGGAAAGCCCCATCATGGCGGCGGAGCCTTTGATGGTGTGCATGGTCCTGAATATCTCGTTTATATCATCGTCCTCGATATCGGAGATGCTCTCGACCTGCTCGGTGCGCATGAGTATCTCGTCCAGGTTTTCCAGCAGCTCACCTGTCTCGAACATGAAGGTATCGAGCATGGACTCCATGCCCGGATCAAATTTTGCCATTAAGCTCACCGCCCTTTCTGTGAAGCTGTGGTTATTTCGCTGTCCTGATAACTCTTGAGGAGATGCCGCAGGTGATCTCATAGCCGATGGTGCCGGTGAGCTTTGCGATATCGTCCGCCGTTATCTCATCGTTCATGAGTATCACTGTGTTCCCAGGCTTTACCTCCGGCACATCAGTGACGTCGCACATGAACTGGTCCATGCAGACCCTGCCGGTTATCCTGCACCTGTGGCCGCCTATGATGACCTGTCCCTTATTGGAAAGCGCCCTTGGGTAGCCGTCCGCATAGCCTGCGGTGACGGTGGCGAGCTTTACTCTTCCGGGGGCGGTGTAGGTCCTGCCGTAGCTGACGGCGGTGCCTTTTTCCACGTATTTGACCTGAGAGACAACAGCCTTCAGGGTCATGACCGGCTTAGGCTCGAAGGGCAGGGGCTTTGCCGGGTCGGGATAAAGCCCGTAGAGGATTATGCCCAGTCTTGCCAGTGTGCTGCGCTCAGAGCAGCCGTAGGCTCCGCCGGCAGAATTGAGGATATGGGCGTGTTCAAGGCATATGCCCATTTCTTTCAGCCGGTCAAACACCTCAAAAAAGCGCCGGGTCTGCATACGGGTATAGCTGTCTTCGTCCTCAGTGATGCCGTCGGCGCAGGCATAGTGGGTGAAAATGCCCTCCAGGCTTATGTTTTCAAGAACGGCCACGGCTGCGATCTCCTCTGCGCACTGCTCAGTGTCCCCATGGACGCCGATGCGGGTCATGCCCGTATCCACCGCACAGTGGAGCCTGACCTTTCTGCCCAGCCCGGCAGCCCTTTCCGACAGCTCTTCGGCGTAGGCCTTTTCTGTGCAGGCCTGGATAAGGTCAAGGCTTATGAGGTCGGCGGTGTTCTCCGGCGGAGTGTAGCCCAGTATGAGGATACTTCCGGTGACGCCCAGATCTCTGAGCCGCCGGCCCTCCAAAAGATTTGAGACAGCGAAGTACCTGACCCCCAGTCTGTTTTGCAGCACCGGCACGATGATGCTGTCGTCATGGCCGTAGCAGGCGGCTTTGACTACGCACATCAGCTCCGTACCCTCAGGCAGGAGCTTTTTGTATTCTTTCAGATTATATTCCACAGCACTAAGGTCTATCTCGGCCCAGCAGCGCTTAAATAGTTCCATTTTCAAAGACTTCCTTCAAATTATCTGTGTCAGGCTCCCAAGCTTTGGCCTGCATAAAAATTATACCGCAGATTTGCGCTTTTGTCAATCACATAGGGCATAAAATGCAGTAAAAAAGCCCGCAGGCTCAAAAAAAGTCAGGGGCTTTTACGGTCTTATATTTTTTAGGAAGATCACCAGGGCCAGGACCAGCATGACACCCAGCAGGATAAAGATGAAAGTCATATTGGCGTTCAGCATTTCATTGAAGTGCTGTTCGCTGCCCTCCTCATCGCTTTCCTGCTCCATGACCTCGCTGCGGATACTTGCAGGCTCCCTAGCCTCTGTCTCCGCACTGCTTAGCTCTGAGGAAGCGACTATGCCGCTGTTCACCGGTACGGGACCGAGGGCTTCGGCCAGGCCTGTGCAGGTGAAAAAACACAGAAGCACTATGACTATGAATGCTATAAATGTCCTCTTTGTCAGTTTTGACGTTTTTGACCCGTTCGATAAAGATGAACTCATGAATGAAGACCCCCTTTCACCGTGAGCAAACGGTGCTCCTTACAGCAGACGCTATATGAAAAACTGTTTTTGTTTACTATAGTTTATCACAAATTCATAAAATAGTCAATATTTTTTCTGCATACTGCAACATTTTTTTGAAATTTCGGTGATTTTCATAAATTACGAACTTTTCCATAGAGGAAAATTCACGCTTTAATGAATAAAATATTAACAGGTTTACATACTGCTGCTAATTATGTAAGATTGTAAGGGTAATTAAGTTTTATCATCTTGATTAATTAACAAGGCTGTTTTTTAGAAGAAGATATTTATATTTTTCACTATTTTAAAAGTTTTCGTAAACGAAAACATTTTCGTAACAGCTCATGGTGTCTAATTTTGTTGTAAATAAGAAAATCATCACAATAGAATTCGATAAATTTAATTATAATTTACGTAAATTCTAATTAATTCTAATGAAAATGCACAAACAGTGGTATTTAATAAAATGTTAATTTATGAAAAATAATACTTGAATTTTTTTATAATATATGATATATTTATATCACAGTCAGGAAGGACTGTAACGTGTCGGAGCAGAACGGCATAGATTGAGGAAAAAGCAGCCGGGTGTGAGGGCTGCGGGAAGTGTAGTTTTGATATAGTTTGGGTACTGAAAGTGAAAAAGAGCGAAAGGAGTTTTAATTATGTTAGCAATGCTGGTATTTACGGTTTTTTCAAACCTGTCCGCCTGGGGCCTTCTTGCCATCACCGACCATTTTCTGGCTGCGAGCCCGATGATGTTCACAGTGATGATAGCAGAATGCTTTGCATTCCCTATAGGGGCATACGTGGTATACGGCCATCTGCTGGACAACGCCGGAGAGTATGCTGACAGGAGCTTTCGCCACACCATGATGTCTGTGCTGGTATGGTTCACCGCCGGTGCAGCTGTAAACAGTGCAGTCATCAAGTATCTGGACACCCACAAGGTATTTTCAAGCGCCATCATCAACCATGAGAAGTGCATGACCTTTGCGTTTTCTTTTGTCATCGGCTTTATGCTTGTCGTAGGCATTGTAGATCTGATAGGCTTTGTGATGAACAGGCCCGCACCTGTGGCGAAGAACCACTTCTGATATCTGAGGAAAATAACGAAGCGCAGTCTTTCTGAGGGACTGAGCTTTTTTGTTTTATACTGTGTTTATTGTCTGGGAAAAAGCTTTTTCTTCAGACCGGTCTGGTCGATGGCCCTTCCAAGGAGGATATACAGCACGGCGCTCATGGCGGTCTGTATGCAGTAGGCCGGGGTCTGGGCGAAGGCGGCGGTCATTGATGCGGCGGTGATACTGTCGGAGATCACCAGGCCCTGGTATAGGCTATAGCCTGCCACGCACAGCAGCAGGGAGGGTATAAGGGCAAGGAGGTTGCGCTTGCAGATGATCTCATTAGTGGAGTTCGAGAAGAACAGTGCGGTCAGTGCCTTGATGACGACTGTGGCGGGCAGCCAGATGAGAAAGCCGCTGAGTCCGTCGGCTAAGGCGCCGCCAATGGCACCGGCTGCGGCGGCATAGGGTGCGGGCAGCAGGCTGGCCGCAAGGAAGATAAGCCCGTCACCGGCGTGGGTATAGCCGACTCCGGTGGGGATATGGACGAAGGCGGTCAGCAGATAGATCATGGCGGCGAAGACCCCGGTGAGGGTCAGGTCCCTTAGTTTTGTCTCTGAGCTGCGGGGTGAGGTCTTTGCGGTTTGGGTATTTGTCATTTATACCATTCCTTTCCTTAGGTCAATGTGGTGTAGCATATCTGATGTTATTATTTTACAACTGCGGCCTGTAAAAATCAAATCGGGAGATCATGAGAAAACCGCCGGCAAAACTGTGAGTTCTACACAGTTCTGCCGGCGGATGGCCTTGATATTTAGTTGGATATCCACAAAAGAAAACGGCGTTTTTGGCCGAGTTTTTTCCCGGTTCGTCAGAATGACGCAGGCAGCACCCTTAAACTGGCTGCCTGACTGTGAAAACCGTAGAAATCTCACGCCCACCAGAGATAAAGGAAGGCCGTATAGTCCGGAACGATAAAGAATACGATAGGCGGCAGCAGAAGTATGCAAAGCGTGAGTATGCCGAAGATACGGGCCTTACCGGAGCTTATCTCCTGCTCCTTCCCGAACTTTCTGAAAAGGGCGAAAAGCCCGTACATCAGCGCCGCCGTCACCGCAGCAGCCATCAGCATTATGAACACGCCCTTGACGATATCCGCCCCTGAGGGGATATCCCTGAAACCAGTGAAGAACAGGTAGGCGAAAAATGAGGCTGCGGAGCCTAAGTTTTCAAGGACCACGGCGGCGGCCAGTGCCGCCCATGGGGGAACATATGCGAAATATTTTTTCATGCGCTCTTACCGCTCACTGAAATCTTACTGACCTGAGGTCGAAATCGCTGCCGGGGAGGAACAGCACCTGCACGGAGCCCTTGCCGCTGATGTTCTCTAAGGGGAATTCTCTTTCAGTGTAGTTCTCTGCAAAGTCAAATTCGCATAGATTGCGGACCTCGCTGCCGTCCTCGGACTTGAATATGATGTGTATACTGTTTTTGGGCAGCTGGGACCTGCCGGTGATGAAGATTTTCTCCGGCGCCTTTTCAAAGTCAAACCCGCCGAGATCCAGGATAACGTTGTTTCCGATAGAAGTCACGTCGTCGCTGCCAACGGTGAACTTGTCGCCGTAGATGTTCACGCAGTTCACGGCGTAAAGTTCAGCGTTCTCCTTACGGCGTTTTTCAAAGTAAAAGCCCTTGACGTCGTATCTGAACTTAGAGCGGAAGCTTATGGTGTGCAGACCTCTGAGGGTCTTGCTCAGCTTATAGGTCCGCTCCTGATAGGTGAGCCAGATGGGCGGCACATTATACTCAAGATCGCCAATGAGCTGCCCGTTTTCGGGGGTGCCGTCGAATATCTGAAGGTCAACGGGTGAATTGTAGTTTGCGAATATGGGAAGGGTGACGGTATCGCTTCCCACCGGACCGAAGTCAACGTTCTCAAAACCGAACCAGCCGCCGTCATAGCCGAAAGCTGCGCCGTGCTCATAACCGTCGGATACATTGCCGCCCTTTAAGGTATAAAGTCCGCCCATGACAAGGGAGTACGGGTCGATGACTGCGGAGCCAAGGTCCTTGCCCTCAAGCTTTATTATGGACATAACGTGGTATTTATTTGTGCCGTTTTTGCACAGGGCCCTCAGGTAGAACTCACCGTCTCCGTGACACTCGACGGTGACGCTGCCGCTGTCGCTTGAAACTATGGAGCCTAGCTGTGTATCAATGCCGTTGACTGTGGTAAGGCGGTAGTCGATATCGGAATAGACAGAATTCTCAGGGAGCCTTTTTACCATGAATGTGCGCTTCGTGCAGCTGGGGTCAAATGTATAGCTCTCGCCGTAAAGCTCTATCTTTCTCACAGGTATATCCTTTGTGCCGTCGGGGATACAAAGCTCCCTTTCGGTGTTCTCAGCCTGATAGGGAAATCCCGGAGCCACGAACTCCTCCGGGTCTATCTCAACGGCACCGAGAATAAGCTCTCTTTCCGGCAGGCCCGGTGAGGTGACCTTAACATGGATCTCGCCGCCCAGGTTCTTTCCGGCAATAATTGCCAGAAGCTTGCCGGAGAACAGTCTTCTGGATGTGCCTTTATACTGCTCGTAGTCGGTGGAGTCGCCGTTGTCAAGGCCGATGAGCCTGCCGGCACCGGTGACGCTGACGAAGACCCTGTTGTTGGCGTTGGCCACAAAGGTCCCCTTGCTGTCGAAGGCGGAGATATCCACAAAGATAAGGTCAACGCCGTCGGCCCGGAGCTTGTACTTGTCCGGGGTGAGCCTTATCTCGGCGGCGTCTCCGAAAGAGCGGACGGTGTCACGGGCGATCTCCTTACCCTTCTCGTTGTAGGCCACTGCGCAAAGCTCACCCTCGGAGTACGGTATCTTTGCATCAAGGGTCAGCTTCTGGCAGGTCTTCCTGTCAAAGTCCTGCTCGGCTATTTTTTCGCCGTTAAAGAAAATAGCCACCTTAGGAGCGTTGGATGCAGCCACTACGTCTATGACCTGGCCGGGATTCCAGTCCCAGTAGGGGTAGATATGTACAAAGGGGTCGGTCTTGCAGCTTGTCCAGGCGCTGCGGAAAACATAGGCGCTGTCCTTGGCAAAACCGGCTGTGTCGAACTGGCCGAAGTAGCTGTTCTTGGTGTTGTAGGGCGTAGGCTCGCCGATGTAGTCAAAGCCGGTCCAGATGAACTGTCCAGCGCAGAACTCCACATCCCGGTCGGGAACTATGCAGGCTTCATGGCTTTTGGCTGCCCAGGCAGGGGAGCTGTTGCCAAGGTTTGAGCACTGTTCGTCATCATCGCTGACGATGGGCTGTTCCTTGGGGAAGTGGTATATGCCTCTGCTCTGTACTATGGAGGAGGTCTCGCTGCCGTATATCATCCAGTCCGGATGGGCCTCATGGTGGTCGGCATAGAGCCTTTCGGCGTAGTTATATCCGGCGACTTTGAGTATATCCGCACAGCGCTGGCCGTTCTCGCTCCCCATGTAGTTGGAGCCTATGGTTATACAGGCATTATGTCGGTAGTCATATCTTGATACCAGAGCTTTCAGCATGGAGGTGACTTCCTGACCTCTGTCGCTGGCGTGGGTGTCATATATCTCGTTTCCGATGGACCAGCCGATAAGGCAGGGGTGGTTGCGGTCCCTTCTTACCCAGGAGCATACGTCTTTTTCCACCCAGTCAGGGAAGAAACGAGCGTAGTCGTACTCGGTCTTTTTAAGCTCCCACATATCAAAACCCTCGTCAAGTATCAGCATACCCATCTCGTCGGCCAGCTCTAAAAGCTCCACCGAGGGAGGATTATGGCTGGTCCTGATGGCATTCACGCCCATGGTGAAAAGAGACTGTATCTGGCGTTTTATTGCGGTCCTGTTCACGGCGGCGCCCAGGGCGCCCAGGTCGTGGTGCATACAAGCCCCGTGGAGCTTCACGTGACGGTCGTTGAGGAAAAAGCCCTTATCGGTGGTAAACTCTGTTTTCCTGAAACCGAAAGTTCCGGTAACGGTATCCAGTATCTCATCACCGCAGGCAAGAGCCACGCTGTAGGTATAGAGATACGGATCGCCGATATCCCAGAGGATAGGGTCCTTGACGGTGAGCTCTATGGTGTTTATTGAATACCGGCAGCCCTTTCTCAGAAGATGCGCAGGGAAAAGACTTTTATCGGCGGCGGTGCAGGTATATTCGCACTCTGCTGCCTGCTCGGTGCCGTCAAAGAGCACGGCTATGAGCCTGAGCTTGTCGGACTGCATATCCTCCGGCCTTTCCACCTCGATAGAGAGGCTCACCCTGCCGCTGATATCGGCGCTGACATATACGCCGTCGCTGAGGATATGGCAAGGCTCATAGGTGCATAGCCAGACCTTTCTGAAAATGCCGGCGCCGGAATACCATCTGGAATTGGGGTTCTGGTGGTTGACTCTCACAGCGATAAGGTTATCGCCCTCTTTCAGCAGGTCGGTGATATCGAACTCAAAGGTGGTATAGCCGTATTTCCATTCCCCGGCAAGGACGCCGTTGACATAGACAGCGCAGTCCTGATATACGCCCTCGAACCTGAGGGAGGTGCGCTTGTCCCCAAGGCCGGCGGCCTTATAGGTGCGCCTGTACCAGCCTGTGGAGTTTTCATAGAGGTCGTTGGTGTTATAGATGAGCCAGTCGTGGGGAAGGTCAACGGGCTGCCAGTCTTCAGCGTTTTCATAGTCGGTGCCAAGGGGACATTTTGAAAATTCCCACTTGTCGCAGAACAAGAGCTTTTTCATTGTTATTACCTCCGGATTATTAAAATTTTACACTGCGTGATATGTCTGCTTTTGGATATATTATACCATAATTACGAAAATAATCAATAACTATTTAAGAAAAAACATTAAAATATTAGCGCAGGTCTGGTTGCAAAAAACAAATATCTCCCCCGGCGGGCGGGAGAGATACTGTGTTTTCTATAGGAAGTAAGAAAAGTGCCTGGCAATGCCTTATCAGAAGGCCTTCTTGTAGATCTCCAGAATGGACTCTACCGTGCAGGGCCTTGGGTTCCCGCCGGTGCAGACATCGGCAAAGGCGGACTCGGACAGTGCCTGGAGGTCCTCCTCCTTAACGCCGATATCATGGAGCTTTTCGGGAATGCCAACGTCACGGGCAAGCTTCTTGACAGCGTCCACTGCGGCTGCTCTGTAGGCAGCCTGGTCCATGCCGGAGGTGTCAACGCCCATGGCCTCAGCTATATGCTTGAACTTATCGCCGGTATACTCAGCGTTATACTCCATAACATAGGGCAGCAGCACAGCGTTGGCTATGCCGTGTGGAGTGTCGTAGAAGGCGCCCAGGGGGTGAGCCATGCCGTGGACTACACCAAGGCCTACGTTGGAAAAGCCCATGCCTGCCACATACTGTCCTAATGCCATATCCTCTCTGCCCTTGGGGTCGTTCTCGCAGGCGGCCCTCAGGGAGCGGCCTATGATCTCGATGGCTTTAAGATGCAGAGCGTCCGTCAGCTCCCAGGCGGCAAGGGTGGTATAGCCCTCTATAGCGTGGGTCAGAGCATCCATACCGGTGGCGGCTGTAAGGCCCTTGGGCATGGAGGACATCATATCACTGTCGATAACGGCAACGATGGGTATATCGTGGGGGTCAACGCAGACAAACTTGCGCTTTTTCTCCTCATCGGTGATAACGTAGTTTATAGTCACCTCTGCGGCGGTGCCGGCAGTGGTGGGAACGGCGATGATGGGCACAGAGGGTGCCTTTGTATCAGCCACGCCCTCAAGAGAGACTACATCGGCAAAATCAGGGTTGGCCGAGATGATGCCTATAGCCTTGGCGGTGTCCATTGCGGAGCCGCCGCCTATGGCAACGATGCTGTCGGCCCCGGAGGCCTTGAAAGTCTCAACGCCCTCAGTGACGTTCTTTATGGTCGGGTTAGCCTTTACCTTTGAGTAGACCTCATAGGAAAGCCCGGCGCCGTCCAGCAGGTCAGTGACCTTATTGGTCACGCCGAATTTCAGCAGGTCCGGGTCCGTTACCACCAGGGACTTTTTAAATCCCCTCTTTTTTATCTCATTCACTATCTCCTTTATGGCGCCTGCGCCGAAGTAGGAGGTCTCGTTGAGGATCATTCTGTTAGCCAAATCAGCTCTCCACCTTTCCGAAAAAGTTTTGTTATTGATCTCCCGGGCGGGTCAGATATCCGCCCCGTCCTATGGTATATATTATACAATAATTATTGACAGATTGCAATAGTTTATATATAATTTAATTGAAATTTTACAACGCTGTTTATAAGGACGGGTAAGAGCTGTCATTGGCATGAAATATTTCGTAAACAAAATAATATTGACTTTATGGCGCAGGTATGATAAAATATGATTGCCGGGATACAGAAACGGCATAAACAGATATGAAGGAGAGACTGCTATGAAAGCTATGAGAAAGATCGTTATTGCGGCGGCGGCCCTTTGCATGGTTCTTGCGGGCTGCGGCACGGTGGATAATTCCAGCAGCGGGACCGGTGCCAAGACTTCTGCGCCTGTAGCTGAGGGACAGACTGAACAGAGTACGGAGCCTGAGGAGGGCGGATCGGAGGTCACTTCGGCGGAGGACAGTGAGGAGACTGAGACTCAGGCTGCTGTCACCGAGGCCGTTACCAGTGAGGCCGACGGTGAGGAGCCGACTGCCACGACCCCTGCTGAGATCATCACCATGGCCCCTGAGGAGGCCGGGCCTTTCGACCCTTATCAGGTCAGCGACTATGTTTTTGAGAATGACTTCGGCTCTTACACCTACGGGGAACTGTTCTCCATGGGTCTTGCCAACAGGACTACGGATAAGGACCTTTACTGTCTGGTACCTGACGGTGCGGCTGCGGGCAGTGTTTACTATGATACCTATTGCAGTGCTGACGGCGGCGTGACCTGGACTAGGAACGAGGGATATATGAAGATCGCCAACGGCAGCAATTACTGGTATGCTCTTGACGACGGCAGGCTGATGGCTTTCAGGGTCGGCGGTGCTGATTATGACGGCGTTCCGCACATCACCTTTGTGGCCTGCAACCCCGGCACTGTTCCGGCGGCATACGAGTCTGACATCGACCTTGACGGGCTGACCTTCTCTGACGGTCACTACATCGAGCACGGTGATTTCAGCTATTCCTATGATGCCGGCTATTACGGCGGCACCACCATCGGCATCTCTGCCATGGATAATGAGACCGGCTATTATACAGACATCGTTTACTACGACCTCAACGATGGAGCAGCTCAGTAACAGCTGACGGTGAAGAGCGAGCGTTGAAAAATAAAATGCCTGTCCCCGCAGGGGCAGGCATTTTTTTATGTACCTGGGTTGAAATATCCATAGACGTCGGCAGAGATAAGGCTGAAATAGCCGAAACAGTCCCAGGCCTCGTCGGGGGCGTCCACCATAACCACGATGATATAATCGCAGGCAGGGGAGTAGACGATGGCGGCGTCATGGCTGACGTCATCGGTCTCGCCGGTCTTATTGGCGACCATGACATTTCGTGGTATGCCGGCGGGGAGCTTGTCACGGTATTCCTGATCCAGCATGAAGTTGAGCATTCTGGCCGAGCAGACCTTTGAAACACATTCTCCACGGTAGATGCTCTCCATCATCTTCCCCACGTCCTCCACGGTGGTGACGTTGCGCTTGTCGGAGGTGGCAAGGCCTTCGGCGTTGTCGGCGGGGTTAAGGCCGTGGTTCTGCTCGGTGTCCTTATATCCGTTCTCACGGCACCAATCTGTGATAGCGGTCTTGCCGATATCCCAGACGATGTTGTTGAAGGCCACGTTATTGCTGTGGACCGCCATCTGTTCCAGATCCGGATAAAGAGTCTCCTCCACAAAGATACCGTCATTTATCTGCTGATAGGCGGCGCCCAGGGCAAAAAGCTTTATTATGCTGGCCGGGTAGATGGGGCGGTTGTTTATGGTGATGGACTTATCCGTGTCAAGGTTTTTCACATAGACGGACCATTCGCCGGTGTAGGGAGCTATTTTGTCCTCCAGCATTTTTTTCAGGTCAGAAAGGTCGTCGGGCTTTTCCTCCGCCTTGCTTTCTGCGGGGGCAGCTGGGGTCTCATCGACCGCAGCCCGGACCTTTATTTCGCTTGTCTGCGAAGAGGAGGGGGCGTTCTTAACAGGCTTATCGGCTTTTTTACCGCCGGCGATGACGGTGGCCCCCATGATGACCGCCACAGCCGCCCCAAGGAAGGTCCACTGTTTTATCAATCTTTTTTTGCTTATCAGTCTGCGTTTTCTGTTTCTTTCAGCAAACTCTCTTTCCAGTTCCTTATCCGGTCCCACAAATATTTCTCCTTTCAGATCTGCTGCAAAACGCCTTTCCTGCTTATATTATATCACATTTATTTTTTACGTCAAGGACAAAGGAATATTTTTCAGCGTTTTTTTTCCGTTAATAAGTCGCCGCAGGAGAAAAATGGTTATAAAGATCCCAGCCGTAATTACGACAAAAAAAGGCAGCCCCAGCAGGCTGCCTTTGTTCATTATTCCGTATACCCGAAGGCCAAAGCCTGGGCCTGCTTGTCCTCGTCGCCCTCGGCCATTGATAGCTCGATACGGTAGTGGGCGGTGGTCGGGTTCATGCCGATATTGAGGACTATGGGGTTGCCCCAGCCGCTGGGGTCAACGACCTCATGATCCTTTTCGTCATAAAGCTCGCCGTCGATCTCTACCTTGATATGTATTTTTCCGTAATTGCCCGTGGAGACTTGCTTGTATACAAGATAGACGAACTTGGCGTCCATCTCAAAAACTATGGGGTCGTTGCCGCTGCTCTCGCTGTGGCGCCAGCCTGAAGTGAATTTTCCCACGTCGCTGCCTACAGACCAGCTGCCGAGGTCCGTGGGGGTAAGGGTGTCGTTCTCATACATATGTGCGTCGATCTCCCGGGGAGAATAGACCGTCTCAAAGGGCATCATGAACTCGCCCTCAGGCTCCACGTCCATAACGGTGTCAAAATAGTAGTTTATCATATCCGCCACCATCTTATGGCCTCTCTTGTCCGGGTGGACATCGTCGTCAGAGAAGTCCTGCCAGGTGATGCGGCCCTTTTCACGGAGATAGTTCACTGCATCGCAGTAGGATATCATAGGCAGGCGGTAGGCCTCGCCTATGGGTTTCATATAGTCCTGGGCTGAATGTCCGTTCTCGGTAACAGCGAAGAGCAGCACCACGGCGATGTTTCTTTTGAGCAGTGTCTGGACGATAGACTCATAGGCATTCTCATAGTCTGCGCCGCTGCCGTCGTTGACGGCAAACTCGATGAAGACCAGGTCGGGGTCCGCCGACAGGATATCACGGTCAAGTCTCAGGATACCCAGCTGTGAGGGGGTGCCTGCGATGCCGGCGTTGTGGTACTTAACGTTGTCACCGGTGCCGAATTTTTCTGCGAAGTGATCGAAGGTCAGCTTTGCATAGCAGTCGTTTGCGCCTGCATTGAAGCCCTCGGTGATGGAGCCGCCCAGATAGGCGATATTCACTTCGTCCCCGGCCTGGGCTTTTTTGATGACGTTCTGGACCATAACGGTGTTGCCGTAGCTCACAAGGGCTTTTTTCACCATTGCCTCCTGCCACTCCTCATCAGTCTCGGGTTCCTTATCAGTCTCTGGCTCGGTATCAGGCTCTGTATTATTTGTTGTAGACTGGGTTTGCTCGGCCTCGGCCTTGCTTGTATCATCGCTGCTGCCGCAGGCTGCCAGCAGGCATACCGTGAAGGTCAAGGCGGTGGTCAGCGCCACGGCGAGAGCTAAAAATTTTTTAAGCTTCATAGGTATTCTCCTTTAAAATTGGGGCCTTTTTTCTTTTGTAAACTAACTTTGATAAGGTCTATCAGCAGCGCAGCCCAAGGCAAATTCACCATAATAAGCCCTAGCAGGCTGGTAAGGGTAAAGCTGCGGCCGCTAAGGTTAAAATAGCCTGTAAACCTTAGCAGGGTGAAGGCATTGGCCCACAGCTGCGGCAGGCTAAGCACAGCAAAAACGCTGCACATGACCTCGACGCTGACATTGGCGTTAGTGTCGATGACAACGGCGAAAAGCAGTAAAATGCAGCAAAATGCGGCCATCAGCCAGCTGAGCACCCACCAGTAGAAGATACTGTGGCCATGCCAAAGCCGCTCGGTACTGTAATCGGGGGTTATCTCGCCTGTTGCATAGCTATAGCGCAGGCCGTCCAGGCAGGCGAATTTTGTCTTAGCGTTAAAGGGTATCTCGTTTGATATTCGCAGTATGTTACTGTCAGCGTCTACAACAGCCACCTTAAAGCTGCCAAAGCTTTCGGCGAAATCCCGGCGGGTCTTGTCCCACCCGTTATGGTACCATACCTCAACGCCGCTGCCATCTTCACGCGGGGTGATCTTCATACCTTTCAGGTGGCACTCGGCAGCCGCAAACCCGTCCTCATTAAAATTAAACAATTCGCTGTGCTTGTATTCGTACAAATTGCCCTCACTAAGGACATAGGTGGCGATGGGGTCGTCGGTGTACTTGTCCTCGGGTATTTTCAGCAGCATAGTTATGCGGGCGTTGGCAGGCATATCGGTGCTTTCAAAGGTATACAAGGGCAAAACCTTAGCGCAGCCGCACAGAGCGCATGCGCAAAGCAAGATCATCATCAGGGCCAATAGTTTGAGTTTTCTCATAATATCCCCTCCGTAACTATATACGAAGGTAAGGCCCCGATTTTATGGCATATCCCAAAAATTCATCTCGCTGCACAAACAGCCGCCTGTGATTTTGTCGCTACTCTACAAAAAGCCCCTTCTCAAAAGAGAAGTGGCTGTGCTTTACTTTAGATGAGCTGTTATCAGTTGATAACGGTCTTCTCAGTCTCCTTATCAAAGAGGTGGATCCTGTTAGGATCGATAGCCACCTGGATCTCGTCCTGAGGACGGGCGGTGGATCTGGGAGATACTCTTGCGGTCAGGTTGATACCCTCACAGTTCAGGTACAGATAAGTCTCGGCACCCATCATTTCAGTTACTTCTACCTGGCAGTTGATAACGCCGGTCTTGGCAGCGGAAATGAACATCTCCTCATCGTGTATGCACTCAGGACGGATACCCAGAACAACTTCCTGGTCAACCAGCGGCTCAAGTGCCTCAGCATCTACCTTAGCCTCGGGGATCTCTACCTGATACTTAACGCCTCTTGAGGTCTTGGTGTCCTCAGAGCCGAACTCAACGACATACTTGCCGTTCTGCTTGAGCAGCTTGGAGTCGATGAAGTTCATCTGAGGCGAACCGATGAAGCCTGCAACGAACTGGTTAACAGGGCTGTTGTACAGGTTGGTAGGCGTATCTATCTGCTGGATATAACCGTCCTTCATAACAACGATACGGTCGCCCATCGTCATAGCCTCTGTCTGGTCGTGTGTAACGTAGATGAATGTAGTACCCAGCTTCTTGTGGAGCTTGGAGATCTCGGTCCTCATCTGTGCTCTCAGCTTAGCGTCCAGGTTGGAAAGAGGCTCGTCAAGCAGGTATACCTGAGGTTCACGAACGATAGCACGGCCCAGAGCCACACGCTGTCTCTGACCACCCGAAAGAGCCTTAGGCTTTCTGTCGAGAAGGTGGGAGATATCCAGTATCCTTCCGGCTTCCTCGACCTTTCTTGCGATCTCGTCCTTAGGTACCTTTCTGAGTTTCAGACCGAATGCCATGTTCTCAAATACTGTCATGTGAGGATACAGAGCGTAGTTCTGGAAAACCATTGCGATATCTCTGTCCTTAGGAGCTATGTCGTTTACAAGACGGTCGCCTATATAAAGCTCGCCTTCGCTGATCTCTTCCAGACCTGCGATCATTCTCAGTGTAGTAGACTTGCCGCAGCCAGAAGGACCTACGAGTATGATGAATTCCTTATCCTTGATCTCGATGTTGAAGTCCGAAACAGCGATAACGCCGCCGGCATACTTCTTATAAATTTCTCTTAATGATACGCTTGCCATTAAAAAGAACCTCCCTATAGAAAATGATTTTTCTTCAAAAAATCCGGCCAGACTGCGGTCAGTTTTTACCACGTCACGCACCTTTACCCGAATTAACTACATTAATATTGTAACAAATTTTTAACTAAGTAGCAAGAGTTTTTTTTACTAAAGTTTCCCTATTCTCTTTATGTATATTAACGAAAATAGTCAAACCGCTGTAAAAATTTACCATCAGTCCTTTTTTTGTAACAATAAATTTTCAACATCTTTGTGCATAATCTCCAAACACCCTCCCAGGGGCAGATCTTCGTCAAGATGCAGTTTCCCGATGGAGATGCGCCTTAGATAAACGACCCTGTTGCCGAGAGCTCTGAACATTCTTCTGACCTGGTGATATTTCCCCTCGCTGATGGTCAGCAGACACTCGAAAACGTTTTCGGCTGACCCCTCAAAAATTGCGGGCAGGCACCTTTCCTCACCCTCCCCGGCACGTTCCGGGGGAATGGTCATGCCCTGCTCAAAGCTGTCCCGGTAGCTTTCCTCCCAGGGCTTTTCCAGCCGGACGAAGTAGGTCTTGGGAACGTGGTGCTTAGGCGACAGCATGGTGTGGGAAAGCTCGCCGTCGTCGGTAATGAGCACAAAGCCCTCGGTGTCCTTATCCAGTCTTCCGGCGGGAAAAAGACCGGGCCTTTTCATCTCCTCCGGCAGGATATCCAGCACCGTCTGCGAATCTCCCTCCTTAGTGGAGCAGACCACCCCGGCGGGCTTGTTCATCATAATATAGATATGCTTTTTGTAGACGAGCTTTTTTCCGTTTATTACGATCTCGTCCTCAGTATCGACTCTGGTGTCCGAACGGGCCATGAGCCTGCCGTTGACGGTGATCTTCTTTTTCAGGCAGAGCTTTTTTACGTCTGCCCGGGAAATATCGCTGAACTGAGAGGCCACCAGCCTGTCAAGTCTCATCTTTTCGCCCATTTGCGGCACCTCTCCCTCATTTTTTCTTTTGGGACTCTTCGCACAGGCCCTCAAGATAGTTCCTTATCATTTTCTCATGGTCGTCATAGAGCATGAGAACAGCGCCTAAAGCGCCTGTGGCAATGAACACCGCCGCCCCCATGCCGGAACCGGCGGCATAGGCCCCCAGGGCGCAAAGCAGGCACAGTAACACGAATACCCCTGAAAAGATATAGGCATAAAGGGGCTTTCTGAAAGTCCCCTCTATCACAGAAGTCTTCGGGCCGTTCCCGCCGTCAGTGACCCGGCCGTAAAAGCCGGTGGAGCCGCCGTCCCGCTTTCTTGCGCAGTGATAGGATATTCTCAGGCTGTCTTTTTCGGCAAAGCCGTAGAAAACGCTTTCCTCCCTGTGCTCCCGCATGAACCTGCTCTGTGAGAGCACATTGACGCTGCCCCGGTGCTCCACCATGTCTCCGCTGAGTCTTCTCAGGAGCCTTTTAGGCTCCATACCGACTTCGGCCGAGAACTTCTTCGGCAGAAGGATCATTACTGTTCCTCCGCCTTTTTCTCAGGCTCCGGGTCCGGATAGTCGTTGGGGTCGAAGACCTTGGCGTTTATCTTTATCTGACCCCCCACGGCGGTATTGAACAGCATACCGTATATGGTCCCGCAGCCACGGCACTTGAACTGGTGGAAAAACTTCTTTCTCACCCAGTTATTGTCCTTGTCCATCATCTGGTCCAAGGGGCAGTTCTGATAGACGATATCTGCGTCCCCGTTAAGGACCATTCTTGCCATTGAGCCTATGCACAGCAGGTACTGCTGGGGGGTCTTTATATCCACCAGGGGGACCTTGCTGCAAAGGGGGCAGTTCTTTCTTTTCATTTCATATATATTTATATCAGCCATGATGCAACTCCTTCGTTATTCTGCTTACTGACCCAGGTCAACGGACTCAAAGCACTCTGCGGTATGGATAGTCTCGAAATCCTCAGCAAACTTCTCTCCCAGTCTGATGGTCTGCTCGGCGCCGGTATTCATATTTTTCAGCTTTGCGCTGCCGGCGGACAGCTCGTTGTCGCCAATGACAATGACATACTTGGCGCCTATCTTGTTGGCGTATTTCATCTGGGGCTTTATACCCCTCCCCACCAGGTCATGCTCGGCATAATAGCCTATTCCCCTCAGCTCTGCGGCCATCTGCATAGCTCTCTCTGCGGCGCTTTCGCCCATGGAAGCGATATACAGGTCACACTGATAGGGCTTTGCGAACTCACAGCCCTGCTTTTCCATAACGCTGATGAGCCTTTCTAAGCCCATGCCAAAGCCCAGGGCAGGGGTCGCCGGGCCGCCCAGCTCTTCTATCAGCCCGTCATAACGGCCGCCGCCGCAGACGGTCAGCCCGTCCTTGATGAACTCGAAAACTGTCCTTGTATAGTAGTCCAGCCCTCTGACGATGAGGGGGTCCACCTTGTATTTTATCCCCATCAGGTCCAGGTCCTTTTTCAGGCTTTCAAAATGAGCCTTGCAGTCCTCGCACAGATAGTCGATGATAAGAGGAGCGTCCTTACCGGCCTCTTTACACTCAGGTACCTTACAGTCCAGCAGGCGCATGGGGTTTCTTTCCAGTCTTTTGTGACAGTCGCCGCAAAGGCAGTCTTTGCGGGCGGTGAAATAGTCCTTTAGAGCCTTCTGGTAGGCGCTGCGGCAGGCAGGGCAGCCGATGGAGTTTATATTCAGCTCCACGCCCTCTATGCCCACGTTGTCGAAAACTGACCTGGCCAGGGAGATGACCTCGGCGTCGGCCCTTGGAGCGGCGGTACCCACCATTTCACAGCCGAACTGGTGGAACTCCCTGAGCCTGCCGGCCTGGACGTTCTCGTGGCGGAAACAGCTGACGATGTAGTATGCCTTCTGGGGGAAAGTCTCGTTAAGTATGCCGTTCTCTATCATGGCCCTCATGACCCCGGCGGTGCCCTCAGGCCTGAGGGTGAACTGGGAGTCTCCGGTGGCGGTGACGGTATACATCTCTTTCTGGACCACATCGGTGGTCTCGCCTACCGAGCGGACGAAAAGTCCGGTATCCTCAAAGGTAGGCACTCTTATCTCTTTAAAGCCGTAAAGCTCCGCACTTTCCGCTGCAAGCTTTTCCACGGTGTGCCACTTATACACCTGTGCGGGAACTACGTCGGCTGTGCCTTTTGGTCTTTTAGTTATCAATGCCATTTTATTTTCCTCCTAATCTGAAAAGCGGGGTCAGATCTCAAAGTCGTCGATAAGACCTTCTCTTATATAATAACCGAATTTTTCACATTCGTCAAGTACTGTTTTATAGCCCTTAGGTGTATCATGCCAGACTGCCGGGGCGGCGGAGCCTTTCTCCACCGGGCAGGGTACAAAGCAAAGGTCAGGCATGAGTTTTTTTGCCATGCAGAGCGCCCTTCGCATATGATAGGCGGCGGTGACGAGTATGACGGTCCGGCAGCCTGGCAGGCGTTCCCGGATAAGCTCGTTACTGAAAATAAAATTCTCAGCGGTGGTAAGTGACCGTTCCTCGGTAAGCAGTGCGCTTTCGGGTACTCCCAGGCTCAGGGCGGCCTTTTTCATGGCTATATGCTCCGCCATTACGCCTATGCCGGTCTCCTGGACCTTTCCGCCGGAAAGAAGGATGAGCGGAGCTCTTTTCTGCTCAAAAAGCTCCACGGCCGCCGGCACCCGGTAGTTCACGGCCTTGCGGCTGCCAAGTACCATCAAAAGGTCTCCGCAGCTGCCATCGTAGCCGAGCCCCTGGAAAAGCAGCCGCCAGGCCAGGTCCCGGTCAAAAACGCTTATCTCAGATACCCACACTGTCCTTCCCCCCTTCAAACAAAAAAGCGAGTGGATATCATAGCCGGCGGCAGACACTGCCGCAAGCTATAAAACACTCGCCTGCCTATATTCTGTAAAGATAAAGACGCCGGCCCGCTCAAAAAAACTCAGGGCCGCACTTCACCAGTCCCCCGAAAAAGAGGACCGCCATTTCTGTCAGCTATGCCTGCGATCAGGAGTCAGCAGTAGGATTAACGATATCTCTCCAGTCAAGGTCGCCTCTCTCCAGAGAATGTATAAGAGCCTCGGCTGTGGCTATATTGGTAGCCAGCGGTATATTGTGTACATCGCAGAGCCTGAGCAGGTTCATCTCATTGGGTTCGTGGGGCTTTGCCGAGATAGGATCCCTGAAAAACAGCAGCAGATCTATCTCATTGCAGGATATCCTGGCTGCTATCTGCTGGTCGCCGCCCTGGGCCCCGCTGAGATAGCGCTGTATGGAAAGTCCTGTGGCCTCGGAAACTATCTTGCCTGTGGTGCCTGTTGCGCAAAGACTGTGCTTGCTGAGTATGCCGCAGTATGCGATACAGAACTGCACCATAAGTTCTTTCTTTGTGTCATGTGCGATAAGTGCGATATTCAAAGAGTGATCCCCCCAGTTTCATATTATATACACGGGCATTGCCCCAGCTTTCAGGCAGCGCCCCCCATATGTTTCCCTGCTCTTACATCTTGATGGCTATAGGTATATGCTCGCCCTTGATCCTTCTTGAGATGGCCGAAAAGGCTAAAAATCCCATGGAGCTGGAAGAGAGCGGAGCGCCCTTGCCCGTGGCAAGAGGAATAGCCGGATCCTCAGGTATAACGCCTAAGAGCTGAACGCCGACGGTATCAATGATAGCGTCAAGGTCGTCCATATCGTCAAATTCAAATATACGCTTGCTGGCCTTGTTTATCAGCAGCCTCTGCTTCTGGTTGCCCCTCTTGTAGAATTCGTCCGACATCATCTGAGCGTCTCTTACGCAGACAGGATCGGGGGTAGTGACTATAAGTATAAGGTCGGAATTCGTCACGATATCGAATACCGAACCGTTGATGCCTGCGGAGGTGTCGATGATGATGTACTCAAAATATTTCTTCATCTCCGTAGTGATCCTCTCGATATCCTCGGTCTTCAGCTGAACGAAGGGGTCCGAGGGCGCACAGAGCACGCTGAGATTTGATGCTAGCTTGACTGTGGTGGTGGCTTTATATACGTCGCAGGAGCCTTCTATAACGTCGCCTAAGTCATAGGTGATGTTGCCCTGCATACCAAGCATGATATCCATACATCTCAGGCCGAAGTCCAGCTCGATTATAAGGGTCCTGTTGCCCTGCTTTGCAAGCGCATAGCCCAGACAGGCACTGATCGAGGATTTTCCGGTACCGCCCTTACCTGATGTGACTGCAATGATTTTTGACATAGATCCCATTTCTCCTTTCATACTGCGCCCGTGGCACAAAGCCGGGCCGTTTCCCCAAGACACCTCTTACACCGCAACAGTACCTTTGATGAGACTGAAAAAAGCGGCTTTCTCCTGAGCCGCCGCCTGCTGTCCTGCACCGGCCGGTACGGTCTTCCCGTGAGTTTTCCATGGCCCCGCAGGGGCGGATAAGAAAGTTGAGAAAATCGAAACCGCAGAGAGTGTTATCTAATATATATTTTACCACATATTTTGAAATTGTCAAAGCATATTGAGTAAAAAACCTTAAAATCGTTAATTCACATTAATTTGCCTTTTGACTTTTAGTTATTATGCACAACTGAAAAGCTGAAAAAAGCCGTACTTTGCTCCTCTTCCACGGAAAAAAGGGCGCTGAGGCGGAAAACGGCATTGATAATAACAATTAACGGGGTCATATTTTGTCAATATCTGTACAGCGGATATGATAATCTGAATTTTTCACATAAATTCACTTATATAAATATATTAGCCTTGACTGAAAAAATTTCTTCTTTCTCTGCACGGGGATATAAAAGATAACTATATCATACCCGGCGGTCATTTTTTAACCGTCGGGTGAATAGACTGTACTACATACAAAAACCGAGGGAGGAAGGAACTATGTACATAAAAACAATGAAGATAAAAAGGCCGGGAGTGCTGCTGGGGGCCATTATCGCTGTAGCGGCGGCGGTGGGGATACTGCTGTGGGTCCATGGGCTGAGAAGCGGCAGAACTTCTTACGAGGGACTTGACAGTGAGAGCGGCAGGCAGAGCTTTCTGAAAGAGATGGGCAGGGAGGTGCCTCCCCAGTTCGACAGCTGCAAGACCGTGGTCATACCCGAGGAATGGACGGACGTCTACGACAGCTACAATGAGCTGCAAAAGGAGCAGGGCTTTGACCTTTCTCTTTACAAGGGCAGGCAGGTGGACCTTTACACCTACCGGGTACTGAACTATCCCGGTCATGAAGAGGACAGCAGCTTTGCTGACGGTCCTGAGTCCGGCGGTCCTGTATACTGCGACCTGCTCATATGCAGCGGGGCCCTCATCGGCGGGCAGGTCTACAGTACGGCCCTGGACGGCTTTATGGAGGGGCTGAAGGCCTGAGAGCAAAATAAGCCCGAAAGCGGCGGAAAAGCGCTGCCTTCGGGCTGAACTCATTCTTCGTATTCGTACCAGTCCTTCTGGGAGAAGTAGACTGTATACTGCTCATCGGTGACTTCGTAAAGGGGGACGAACAGGAAATTCTCCGGCTGCTCTCTGGTGACGAAGTGGTCCTGTTTCCAGACATAGGTACCGTAAGTGTGCTCGGTCCTTGGATAGAGGAATTCCTCCGGGCAGGTGAAGTCGCCGTTAAGGCCACGGTCCCTGTCGGTCAGTCCCGCCAGGACCACAGGCCCGCTGACCACCGCCGCCACATCTGGCAGGTCAGGCAGAGTCTCCATCCTTAGCCTGGGCTGGAATACTATGTTTATCTCGCTGTGGTCCCAGGCGGCTTTAAGGTTTATAAAGCCGTTTACGACCTTATAGTTGTCTATCAGGGTCCCGTCGATGGTCAGGGCAGGTCTGTCCTTTATCCACTGGGGGACTCTCAGGGACAGAATGAACTCGGCGGTCTCCTCGCAGCTTATGGTGAGCTTTATGCTCCATCTTGACTTATGGCCTGAGGAATGCTCTTCAAAAAGGACCTGGTTATTATGGTCGATATTGTCGGTGCTCTGCTCGATGGTGACATTCCGGCCGCCGCAGACCGTGCTGAGTCTGGAGGGGATATACTGAGCCACGGTGATATGCTTTCCGCTTTTGCCTTCATAGTAGATAAGGTCCGGGTAGAGGGTCTGTGCCTGGACCATAGTGCCGTGGCAGCACCAGAAGTCGTTTCGCTTAGAGCCCCACTTCTTTTTAGCCCCGGCCTTCAGCGGAAGGAAATAGGCGGGCATACCGGTGCGGCTGTTCTGCTGGGCCAGAAAACCGTTATATAGGGCTTTTTCGATATAGGCCGCATATTTTTCCTCGCCGGTGAGCCTGAACATACTGTCGGCCACTCTTACCATATTGTAAACGGTGCAGAATTCCTGGTCATTATCGCCTATGTACTGCCCGTGCTTTTTCAGGGGTATCCAGAATTCCCCGGCATTGGAGCCGGTGGTCACGTACATTCCCCGCTCCTTGACGGCGGTCTTCCAGAAGGCCTCCAGCCTTCTCAGCCAGATCTCGCTTTCGGGGAAAAGCTCCGCTAACCTTGCGGCGCCGTGCATAAGAGGGATACTTGCGTTGGCATGGTCGTCGGTCAGTGCGTCCGTACCGTCGTCAAGCTTTTTGAAGAGATAGTTGTCCTTATAGAAGTGCATAAGGTTCACATACCTGTCATCCTTAGTGATGCTCCACAGCTCCGCCCACATCTCCAGCATACCGGCCTGTTCACCCTTGTAGATAGCCTGAGGGCACTGCTCGGACATTTTCACGCACCAGGCCTCGAACCATGAGGCGAAACCGTTTACTATCTCCAGGGCCTTCTGGCTGCCCATATACTTATAGGCGTCGGTCAGGCCCATTATGGTCTTGTGCAGAGTATACTGAGGGGACCATATGTATTCGTCGGTGGCCAGTCTGTCCATGAACTTCTCAGGTATAGATCCCACATAGCCGCCGCCGTTGAGCCGCTGACACTTCTCCAGGCCGTCAATGACCTTTCCGGCCTTTATCCTCAGCTCTTCATCTCCGTCCTTTGCGTAGGCGGCCGCTGTCGCAGAGAGCCAGTGACCCAGAAAGTGTCCTCTCAGCTGGCAGGTAGGCGACTCCCATCCCCAGTGCAGCCCGGCCTCAGCCGGGTCGTAGACGGTCTGCATCCCCTTGACCGGTATGCCGGCCTCGATATAGAAATTCTGTAAAAGACACTCAGTGTCAAGCTCTTTGAGATAGGCTTTGTTAAGGTCCATCCTCTCTCTGAAGATGCCGCCTGTGACTTTGACGGCCCCTGCGCTTATCTTCTTTGGCATTTTCTCTTCCCCCCGTTATCCCTCGACTACCAGTATGGGGTAGCCGCTTATGTATGGCTTAACTGCGATAGGGACCCTGTCTGCATAATCGAATATGGCCCCGGCAAGCTCCTGCGCCTTTTTCTGTATTTTATCAAGAGGTCTGGTCTGGACTGCGGGACAGACGGTGGATAGCACTATGACCCTTTGTCCGTTCAGGGACATTATCCGCAAAGGCCATATCCGGCAGTCGAAGGGCTTTTGGTCCCCCATAAGGCAGCCCTTGCTGTGGTCAAGGACCGGGCAGTAATAGAGGTCCCGGTCAGGCTCCTTCTCCATTCTGAAAATAAGCTCCTCCTCCTTATGCACAAAGGGCTGGTCCTTGTTTATCTTTTCTTTCACCAGTCTGACGTCCTCCTTTGTAAGGATAGGCGTTTCCCAGAGATCATAGCTGTCAAAGCAGCAGCAGAGCCTGCACTTTGCACATTCCTCTTTTGAAAGCAGTCCGCTCAGCATCGGTCCATTCCTCCTCATCGACCATAGTCTGCACTATTTACAGATTATAGCACAGGCCACCCAAAAAATCAATAGCGGCGGCAAAATATTACCGATACAAAAAAGGCGCCTTCGGGGAAGGGCGCCTTTTGCATTGCTTTATCAGAGCTTTCTGCCGCAGTTCGAGCAGAATATCTCGCCGTCAGTGATAACGTCGCCGCAGTTGGGGCAGAGGACTGCCTTGCTCTTCTTCCTGGGCGGCTCGGGGTCAGTGATGACGGGGGCGGGAGCCTTCTGCGGCTGAGGGTCAGGCTGTGCATTCATGACAGGGCCGTGGTCCTCCTGAGGGGGAGTGACCGGCTTGTTGTTGAAGCCTGTGGGGGTATCGAATTTATTTTTCTTAGCGGGCTTAGCCGAGGGTGCGGAAAGCTCGGCCTCGAAGTGATCGCCGCCCAGCTTTGCCACGGCAGCAAGGCCGGCTATCATCATCAGCAGGCCTGAAAGGGCGGGAAGACCGTTGAGCATCAGTTCCGTGACCATTCTGAACTTGTCGCCGTCGAACTCGGTCCTGAATGCGTCAGCGCACCTGCTGCTCATGGCCAGGTCCACCAGGTCATAGACTGGCTTGTAGAGTATGGCAGCGGGCATCAGTATGGCGATGGCGGCGAACTCTTTGCCAATGCGCCTGGCTCTGATGCTTGCGGCGGCCCAGACGAACATTATTATCCCCAGGACAGCCATAGCCACGGCGGCTCTGTAGGTCTCCATAAAGCTCTCCACACTGTCAGCAAAAAGGTGGTCTATCCTTCTGCTGTAAAAGCTGTTGTAGATCTCCGTCCCGGCGAACTCCTCCACCGCACCGGCTATGCCGATGAGAGCTGAGAACAGCGTCAGCACGAACAGTCCGGCGCCGCCGTTGGTGAGTTTTTTGGTATAGTGTTTTTCCTTTGCCATTTTCCGGTCCTCTCCTTATATCAATAATTTTATTTTTGCCCTTTTCAGTCTCCGTCCTCTCCGGCCGGAGGTACTTCCTTTATTATGGCCTCAGGCGGCTGGGGCGGCAAAGCGTTCTCAGGCTTTTCACCGGCGCTGAGGAGCTTTCTGATGACCCTGCCGTTTCTGAACTCGAACAGGAAGGTCACTGCCAGGACGGTCAGCCCGAAGATGGTGATTATCAGCGATACTTTCCAGTAATTAGGCGAAAACTCCATGCTGACGGTATTGGTGCCCTCCTCCAGAGGTATGGCGATAAGGCTGTCAAGGGTCTTTACAGGCTCAGTCTTTTTGCCGTTGACGGTGATGCTCCAGCCTTCCTCATAGGGTACGGTGGTGAAGAGCAGCCTGCCGTCGGCGTCAGACTCTGCGGTGCCGGTCAGGGCGGTATCCTCGAAGTGAGTGATCTGCAAAGACTGCTTTTTCATCACCGCACAGGCTGCGGCGAACTTATCGTAGTCGAAGGTATAGAAAAGCTTATCTCTCCAGAAGGCCTCGTTGTCGTCGTTAGAGACGGTTATCCTGACCCTTACGTCCTGTCCCTCGTAGAAGTCGCCTATCTTCATGATAGAATAATTGTCCCCTGTGAAGAACTGTCCCACGTACTCCATATCGTACTTTCCGTCCTCATAGTTCTCGTCCAGCTGATACCAGATATTGCAGCTGCGCTCGTACTTGGTGGGAAGGAACATATAGAGCGGCCCGTCTGAACTCATCCTCACCACATAGTCTATATGACATTCGGCTACGGAGATGTTCTGGGGGGTATAGCGGATATGGCCGCCGCTCATATTGGTCTGGACCACGTTCTCCACATCGCTGTTGATGACCTCCAGGCGCTCAAAACAGTTCAGCTCTTCCCCGGCAAGGGCGTTAAAGAGCCGGTTCTGGTTGTCGAAGGGGTCGTCATCGTTAAGCTCCACGCTCCCGATATCGCCCTTGCTGACTATGCCAAGGCCTAAGGCGTTGGGGTTCTGGTAGAATTTGAAAGTCACCTCATCGTCCCCTACGACCTTGCCGCCGGCCTTTATGGTGCCGTCCCTGGTCAGCTCGGTAGTGAGCTTATACTGGGAGGGTATCTTTATCCTGGAACTCTTGAACCTGTCGGTGCCCTCCTCGTCCATTACATACTTGATGTCGAAAACTGCGTCCGTCAGGGGCGTTGCTCCGTCATATTTGGTATAGTGGCCTCCGTAGGCGTAGCCTAAACGGTGGAGCATCAGCAGGGCCGGTGCGTTCATGGTAGAGCTTGAATGTGAAACGCTGTAGTAGCCGGTGCCGATCGCATCGTTTACGGTCCTGTGGAAGGTGGCCTCCATGCGGTAGAAGGGGTCGTGGTCGAATTCCTTCATCATGCTCACCGCCGCCCTCAGGTTGGACATATACGGCTCGTAGGAGGTATACTTGCTGTAGGCTACGTCCAGGTCTATTTTCTTGATGGTGTCGATATTGTCGGCGAACATCTCGCCTGCCACCACGATGGACATACATACAGCCACGGCCTTTGACCCCGGATACTTCCTGACCAGATAGATGAACATGAAGTATACGGCAATGGCTATCATCGAGAACCACACGCCCTGGATAACGTTGTAGGTCTCCCCGGCGGAGTCCTTGCGGCTTATGAACAGCCGGAAGTGGTCGTAGTTCTCTCTTTCGCACCAGAACAGGAACACTGTCAGTCCGAAGACCACTCCGCCGATATTCTTTGCGGTTATCCCTTTAAGCTCCTCAAAGGCTCTGAATGCCATGAAAAGCATCATAAAGGAGAATATGAACGAATATCTGAAGGGCAGCCAGTTAGGCACCTGAAAGCCGTGCATAGCCATATCGGCGGGCTTTATATACATCAGCACCGTCAGTATGACGGTCAGCAGGCCGTTTGCGGTCTTTTCCTTGACGGAGATGCGCTCGTTCATAAAGAACAGGGGCACCAGTATCAGTACGGCGGTCCCGCAGTAGATCATCGGCATACCCTCCGGGTAGACCGTATCGTAGGTCATGGGGAACAGCTTTGTGATAAATGTCAGGAAATCGAACTGGGTCGCAAGCGAGAAATCCGGATCTGTGAACTCGAATTTCCCCAGTTTCAGGGAATTATACACCGGTATCAGCACCCATGCCGAGCACATCAGTGCGATGAAAGTACCCAGGCCGAACTGGACGCAGCGCAGGAAGAACTTCTTCGGCAGCACTCTTTTGTCATCACCCAGGCAGGTATAGCAGAAATAGAAAAACGTAAATATACCCACCATGTAGCCTATATAGAAATGGGCTATGAACATCAGCGCCAGGGGTATGATATATGGCAGCAGCCTGCCCTGATGGACCAGCTTATGGACGCCGACGCAGATAAGGGGCAGATATATCAGTCCGTCAAGCCACATAGGGTCCATGAGCTGCACTACCATATAGGAGCACAGTGAATACATCAGGGGAAAGACTATGAGCGACAGGGTCGTCGGCTCATGCCTTGCCATTTTTTTGATAAAATAGAAGAATGTCACCGAGGCAGCGCCTATTTTTGCCAGCTGCATTATCAGTATGGAAGTAGGCATCCATGCCCTCGGCAGCAGGGCTATTATTATCATGAACGGACTGGCCAGATAATATGCAAATACGCCGAACAGCTCGCCGCTGAGATTTCTCGACCAGCTGTATATCCAGCTGGCCTTTCCGTAAAAGGCGTCACGGTAATGCTCGTAGTAATAAACATACTGCCCGTTAAGGTCAAGGACCAGAGCGGAGCTCTCGCCTATGGGATAGACCTTGAAAAAGGCGTAGGAGCCGTACATTATCCCCACCGATAGGAAGAACACCGCAAAGTAGACCCATCGGTCTATGCAGGCTTTCCCCAGGGCGGTCACGGCCCTGCTGGCCCTTCCCGGGCTTTTAGCCGGCTCTGCGGCGGTGTTCACGCTGTTTTCCATCTATCTATCATTTCCTTCCTTTTTGTCAGACCTTATGATGTCCTTTATTATATACCTGGGCCTTTGCTTGATCTCGTCGTAGATCTTGGATACATAATAACCTATTATACCCAGGCTGAACATTATTATGCTGGAGGTCAGCAGCTGCAGGATTATCACCGTAGGGAAACCTGCCTCGGAGCCGCCGAAGAATTTATTATACAGGGTGTCTACGCCCATTATCACCGATATGATAAAGGTTATGACCCCGCAGACCGTAACTATCTGCAAAGGGGCGGAGGTGAATGAGGTGATATTGTTCACCGCAAACTTTATGAGCTGTCCAGGCCGCCATTTTGACTCGCCTATCTCACGGTCCGCCACCTCAAAGTAGACCTTCTCAGTATCAAAGCCTACCCAGCTAGACATGGCTCTGAAAAAGGTCAGTCTTTCCGGCATGGAATTGAGTGCGTCCACAGCGCTGCGGTCCATGAGCTTGAAATCCGATGCGTCCTTCATATCCAGTCCGCTGACCCTGCCGATGAGCTTGTAAAAAAGCAGTGAAAAGCCCCGGTAGACCGGGTTTTCTTTACCACGGCTGCGCTTTCGCCCCTCGACGATGTCTACGCCGCCCTTTTCCCAGACTCTGTACATCCGGACCACAGTCTCCGCAGGAAATTGCAGATCACAGTCAAACAGCACCGCACAGTCTCCCCGACAGATCTCAAGACCTGCAAAAATGGCGCTCTCCTTGCCGAAATTCCGTGAGAAATCCACAGCGATTATCCTGCTGTCGCTCCCGGCAAGGGCAGATATCTTCTCCCAGGTCCGGTCCGAGGAACCGTCATTGACGAATATTATCTCATATCCGATACCGTTTTCCGACAGTACCTTTTCAAGGACCTCTGCGGTCCTCTCAACATTCCCTTCCTCATTATAGGAAGGAACAATAACAGATAGCATTTATTTCACGTCCTACTTTCCTTCGCTTATCAATAGATAGTTGCCGCAGAGATTTGGCTGCCTGGTAACAGGGTGAGTGGTCTTTCACGTCCTGCTTTCCTTCGCTTATCACAGATAGTTTCCGCAGAGATATGGCTGCCTGGTAACTCAGGGAGTGGTCTTTCACGTCCTGCTTTCCTCCGCTTATCAATAGATAGTTTCCGCAGAGATATGGCCGCCTGGTAACTCAGGTAGTGGTCTTTCACGTCCTGCTTTCCTTCGCTTATCAATAGATAGTTTCCGCAGAGATTTGGCTGCCTGGTAACTCAGGTAGTGGTCTTTTACGTCCTGCTTTCCTTCGCTTATCAATAGATAGTTCCCGCAGAGATTTGGCTGCCTGGTAACTCAGGTAGTGGTCTTTCACGTCCTGCTTTCCTTCGCTTATCAATAGATAGTTGCCGCAGAGATTTGGCTGCCTGGTAACAGGGGAAAAGAAGAAAAACTCACACCCCGTCCACGTCGCTGATCGGATTGTCCATATCGTACTTGCGGTTGCAGCTCACTCTTACTTTATTGAAGGCTGAAACCGCCGAGATCAGCAGCCCGTAGAAAGTCAGCCCTGAGATAAGGGTCATGAACCCGAAAAAGGTCTGGGCCGACTCGGCGGGTACGGCACGGTTAAGGGCCATACAGCAAAGGTACGCCCCCATGCAGATGCCTATGCGCTTTACATGAGAACGCAGCCTGTTCACCAGTGAGGGGTCAAAGGTCATAAGGAGCTTTCTGCGCTTTTCGGCGTCCCTCTCGGCGGCTTTCAGTATGCTTTCATCGCCGGCGTTCCGTCCGCAGTCGTTTGCATAGATAAAGCTCACCGTGGAATAAAACAGCCACAGGCACATCAGTGCGCTGCCAAACCCCGCTGCCATCGCCGGGAGCTGGGCGGCTATGCTCTTTATGCCGGCAAACTTCACGGTCATGGTCCACACTGCCCCGGCGCCGCAGACCGCAGCGGCGGCGATATCAAGTTTTTTCAGCAGCTCGGTGACAGTGAGCCGCAGCCCCGGCAGATCTTCGGGGGCCTTTGTCATAAGCTCCCCTATCCTCAGACTGTCGCTTATCGGGACAGGCTCGGCCTCGCCCCTTCGCAGTCCTGCGTTTTTATGCTGGATAACGCACAGCTCGGAAAGCTCGTTAAGGCCGATAAAATACAGCACGCAGCCCGCAAGCTTTACAGAGTAGTTTATCCAGGAGCCGGGGTCCATCTGGAAAAGCAGGAAGGCGGTGCCCAAACACAGAAAATTCATGGCTGCTCCTTATTTTTTCCCCGAAAGGGACTTCATCAGCAGTCCTGCACCGGCGAATATCATAGCCAGCATCAGGACAAAAGCGAAAAGGGAGGTGTGTCTTATGGAAAT
>JAFVCV010000046.1 GCA_017478965.1 Ruminococcus sp.
AGCTCCGAGACACCGCGCGATAAGCGACGACGCGCCCGTCCCGACCATGTTGGCGATGGCTATCATCACCATCATCACAGGGTATGCGAGGTTCACCGCCGCCAACTGGTAGTCGTCTCGAGTCAGCCCAATAAAATATGTGTCCACAAGGTTATAAAGCACCATGATGAACATTCCAGCAATAAGCGGCACGCCCATTTTGACGACCGCCTTCGCAGGGGTTTCCTCGCTGAGGGTGTATATTCGTTTGTCGGAGTTTTTGTTTGACATTTTTTGCACCTGATCTGTATCATTGTTTAATAGTATTATAGCATAACGGGGAGAAATAGTCAATCAGCAGGACAAGGCTGTCTGACCCCCAAAAGTGACAACCCCCACCGCCCACACTCCCGGCAAAACAAATTAAAACGAAAAATTTTTCACTCACCCGGATTTTCAAATATAATTAAATTGAGCAACGCTCAACCACAACGAAAGGACTTGATAAAATGTTCATCAGCATATCGGGCGGGAACTATTTCAGCAGCGAGGAAATGGTCTACGTCATCTCCTACAACAGCGAGTTCGCAAGGGCAGTCTACAAGACCGCCAAGGCAGAGGGCAGGCTCGCAAACCTCACCAAGGGCAAGCCGACAAAAAGCGTTATCCTTCTAAAATGCGGCGTGCTCGTAGCGTGTCCGCTGAAAGCCACCACTATCATGAACAGGTTAAGCGGCACAAGACCGGTGGAAAAGACCGCCGAAAACGCACCCGTCTATTTCCCCGATCCGGACGAGATAGACTACGAGAATTATTGACTTTTCACTTAGGTTAAATAATTGTACGACTTTACATTTCATTTTAAATTCGCATTGCAGACTCGCCCAACACTTTACCCTGCTAAAACCAGTGGTTTTAGGCTCTTAAAGGGAAGTATAATGCGACCTCCAGACTATTGCGTCGGGGGTTTTAGACCTCGGCGATACCTTGCCTTTAGTGGAACAGCCGACCGGAGTAAAACCACCATATTTTCCCTTGCTCAGGGCCATATTTCCCCATTTCAAATGTGCAGATCATTGGGAGAAAGAAAAGGAGAGCAAAATGATAATAAATTATGAATGATGGTATTTTTAAATCGTTCAAAAGGACTCGACTTCATAAATCGTTCATTTATACTTCCTTTATTTTTGCCGCAAATAATTTCCTACTGTCTCAAAGTTTTTAAGATCAGTCGTCCAACAGGGCGGCTGTTTTTTTGGGGCAGTTTTCATATATAATTCAGAATAAGGGCCGAAAAAAAGCCAAAGCGGTCGGGGACAGCTTTTAGCTTTTTCGTAAAATATATACTTTTATGAAAAGAGCGCTCAGAAGGTGAGGACAATGTTTCTGCATAAACACAACAGCGAGACTTATGCGAACATGGTGCGCCTTTTTGAGACCGAACAGCGGGTAGCGGCAGTCCAGCCGACAGGTACGGGCAAGAGCTACCTCATCATGCAGCTGATTGCGGACAACGCAGACAAGCGCTTCGCAGTCTGCTCTCCTTCGACCTACATCTTCGGGCAGATGCAGAGCATCGCAGACGAGAACGGCATCTCCCTTGACAACACCGAGTTTGTGACCTAGATATACACGACCTCCCTCCAATTAAACACCCTCGGCACCACCCCTGCCGTATTCGCTAGCCCCTTCGAGATTATCATATTCCCATGCACCCCGCTGGTATATTTCGGCAGCACGCCCTGCCCGGGCGCAAACAGCCCCTGCCCGAAAAGCCTTATCTGCCCGCCGTGCGCATGACCCGACAGCACCAAGTCTATTGGCAAGTCTTTCAGATAGCGGTCACGGTATTCGGGGTGGTGCGACAGAAGTATCTTGTAACCGTCCTGCTTGCAGAAGTCTCCAAGCCAAGCAACATCAGGCTCGGTCACATCGGGGCGGTCGCCGTAGTTCCAGTCGGGATAGCGCTTGGGCTTATCCTTGCGGTAGTCACGGTATGCCGTGACCCCAGCCGAGCTCAAACCGCCTATCACCACATCTCTAAATCGCACAAATCTGTTGTCAAGAACAGTAACGCCAGTTCCCACCATTACAGCAATATCCTCGCCGCAAAGCGTCCACTCGTGGTTGCCCAGTGACATAAAAGTCGGTGCTATCTCGGCGCAGGCTCTCAGAAAGGGCAGGACGAATTTCGTCTGATGTATCACAAGTCCGCTCTTGGTCGGGTCAACTCTATGCACCACATCGCCGGCTATGCAGATGACCTCAGGCTCGTGCGCTTTTAGCGAATCGGTTATCCAGCCGAACTCACGGTCGTGCAGGTCGGCGAGCAGGGCGATGTGCAAGGGTGTGTTGTATTTGTAAATAGTGTCTTTCATAATGATCTCCTTTTCTTAATTATACCACAAACTGCTGAGGATTGCCACCCTCAGCGGTATTTTACTGTCTGAAATTTTTTCTCCTGCCAATAATCTAAATATAATATAGTAAACGACATAAATTTTCAGCCATATCCCGACCACATCTGCAAAAAGCACAGCATCTGCGGTCGGGATATGGGAAAATTTTAATGTCGTTTACTATACGCATTAGAAATCCAGACAGGAGGCATTTTTATGAAGACCCAAAACGATGTGCTGGCCCTCAAAAAGCAGACTTTACAGGCTTGGGCGATGATACTTTATAAAAAGGGTGTTATCGACCTTGCACGCTGCAACCGTATGATCGCAGCCATTGAGAAGCTGACGGCATAAGGGCATTCGGGTCACAAAAAGCGGCATACCCATAGGTATGCCGCAAAGAATTATTTCAGATACATCACCGTGGTGCCGCTCATACCGCCCTTCATCGGCAGCAGCCAGCCGCTTTCGCAGAGCGTCTGCATCACCTGCTCGGTCTCACGGTAGAAAAGAAGCAGGGACATTCTTTTCACATATTCCGCAAGATGCGCAGGAGCATGGTCAAGGAGTATCTTCCCGATGCTGTCGGTGCGTGAGAGAATGTCCTTGCAGATACCCTCGGCTGTGCCGCCGATCATTCCGTTCAGCCCATCGCCCTGTGCCTTGGTCAGGCAGGGGAAGTTCGGCATAACTCCACTGTCCGTCCTGACCGCAAGCCCCAGCTCCACAAGCTCGGAGCATACTATCTTTTCGTTGTCGGTCTGCGGCTGGCGGCTGAGCAGAGTGCAGAGCATATCGGCTCTTGCGCCTGTCATTTTCAGGTGCAGCCGTTCGCCGTTTATCAGCACGTCCCAGAAAAGTATCATGCCGTTATCGCTGTCAAAGCCTGCGGTGCCAACACTGTAAGGGTCGCTCGCCGACTTCTCCACAAAGAAGCGGAAGCACTTCTCGCCGAAGATGTCCGTCGGGTAATCAAGCTCACGCTCGCCCATCACCATGTCGATGTATGCAAGGTGCAGTATCAGCGATGTGAGCAGCCATCTCAGCCGGTTCTGCGGCATATCGCTGCCGTAGAAGCCAAGCGCTCTGACCTCGTCAGATATCTCGTCTATCGTCTGGCTTATCCTCTTTGCCACATCAGCCACAGCGGACTTGTTTGCCTTGGATATCTCATCGAAAAGCTCGTTTGTGAATATCGGCACATTGGTCTGATAGAAGCCGTTCTTCTCGGTGAGCAGGCCGTACTTGATAAGCTCCTTGAGATCGTCCTCAAGGTATGCAGTCGGAACGCCCAGCTGCAAAGCTATCTGCTCCTCGGTCTGTTTGTCGTAGTAGCAGCACATAAGGATATTCTGCCTTACCTTGCTGTCGAACTTGCCCCAGTAATTGTTTTTGCCGCCCCAGAATGCGAGGCTCATCTCTATCGGGTCGTAGCTCAGCTTTCCAAAATTTCTTTCCATATTTATACCCTCCCTGATACGTTTGCGTGACTGAAACAGGAGATACTTGACCATGCTCTGGGTCAGCCCGAAGCTTTCGGATATCTCCCTGACCGACATACCGTTAAAGTAATATGCGACCATAGCTCTGCGGTAGTTGGAGTTCAGCAGCGAGAGCTCTCTTGTCATGAGAGACAGTTGCTCGTTCTCCTGCGCCTGTTTCTCCAGCGCCTCCCAGCTGCCGTCGGACATTTTCTCGTCCAGCTCCGAGGTGCTGTGCTTCTCGTTATCACGGTACCAGCTGCGGAGTATGTTCTCCGCCGTCCGCCACACAAAGGCATAGAACGCTTTCTCGTTGGGGAAGCTGTTGCCTGCCTTGCAGCTTATGAGCAGTATCTCCTGCGCCAAGTCCTCGGCATCGTGGTAAGAACTGGTGCGTGAAAGGCAGTAGCGGAACATGGTCTTTGACATCTGCGCTATCTGCTCTCGGTATTCATTGTCGGTCATTTCGGTCACCTCTTTCGTGTTTGTTTCAGAAGCTTCTGTATGTATAATGCAGGAAAGGTCAGTTGGTTAGGGGGATAGGAAAAAATTTTTCTGAAATTATTATAGCATAGATAATGGGGCTTAGCAATATGGGTGGCACAAGGGCAAAAGTTAAGCCGCCGATCGGTGGGTCAGCGGCTTGGAGTTTTAACTTTCAAAAGTTTGCGGATAGTCAGTCCTGCCGTCAACAATGTGATAAACAAATATCACGCTGCCGACGATCTTGTAAAAGCACAGATAGTTGTCGCACACGACCTTTCTGAACCCAACAAAAGCAGACCCTAAGTAATCGCAGGCTCGACCCATCAGCGGCTCGGTTTTCAGCAGTTCAAGTGTGTCGAGTATTTTGTCTGTTATCTTTTGAGCAGAGACAGGACCAACAAGGCGCAGATGTATTTCGACGATCGTATCAAGCTCTTTCCACGCAGGCTGGAGCAGTTCAAGGGTGTATTCAGCCATTTGCGTACTTCTCCTTTAGCCTTGCTCTCGCTTCGTCGAGTGAGACCGTCGGCTCTCCGCAAAGTCTGCTTTCCTCGGCTGCTTCCAGCTTTGCCTGCAAGCGGATAAGCTCCTCTCGCCTTTCAAAAGCGTCAATGCTCATCACAACAAGGTCGCCCTCGCCGTTTTTAGTAATGTATATCGGCTCATTCTTCTCGTGGGCGAGGTTGGAAATAGAATTGTAATCATTTCTGAGAGTTGTTGAGGATTTGATTATCATACAGATCACTCCTTTTATTATTCTATGATTATTATATCATAATTCTTCTATAATTTCAATAGGAAAAAGAAAATTTACAATTATAAAATGCAAGCTTGACATATGATGTGATATATGTTAAAATAATATTGGTACGGACTAATCATAATAAATACGAGGTGACAAAATGGACATATACACCGCTGCTAACCGAATGAAGCTCGAGCGCAAAACTATCTTCGACCTTGACATCAAGGTGACCTTTTATGCCCGAGTCTCCACCACCCGTGAGGAGCAGGAAAACTCTGTAGAGAACCAGATAATGTTCTTCACCGATATGATAAAAAACAATCCCCACTGGACCTATGTGGAGGGCTACGTTGACCGTGTGAGGGGCGAAGCTGCGGAGAACCGGGCGAACTTCATGCGCATGATCGACGACGGCAAGGCAGGCGTTTTCGACCTGGTGCTTACCAAGGAGGTCAGCCGTTTTGCCAGGAACACTATCGACAGCCTGACCTACACCCGTGAGCTGCTGCGTGCAGGGGTGGGGGTGTTCTTTCAGAACGATAATATCTGCACTATCGACACCGACTCCGAGCTGCGTCTGACTATCATGTCCTCTATCGCAGCGGACGAGGTGCGCAAGCTCTCCGAGCGTGTGCGCTGGGGGCACAAGAGGGCTATCGAGAGCGGCAACGTGCTGGGCAACAACCGCATCTACGGCTACAAAAAGGACGACTGCTGCCTTGTCATCGACGAGGAGGAAGCCGAAATGGTGCGCATGATATTTGATCTTTACGCCACGGGGGAATACAGCTCCCGAAAGATCGAGCGGATACTTTTTGAAAAGGGCTACCGTGGGCGCAACGGCACGCAGATACACCACAACACCATAAACGGCATTATCCAGAACCCCAAGTACAAGGGCTACTACTGCGGCAACAAGGTCAAGGTTGTGGACTACCGCACCCGTGAGCAGAGGTTTCTGCCCGAGGACGAGTGGGTGATGTACAAGGACGAGAGTGGCGAGGTGGTGCCGGCTATCGTGTCGGAGGAGCTTTGGGAGAAATGCAACGCCATTTTCCGTGAGCGCAGTCAGGCGATAAAGAGCCGTACACGCTCATTCAAGGACAAGAGCGTTTTCACGGGCAAGATCTGGTGCAAGGCGCACGACGTTCCTTACTGGCGCACCAGCTACTCCAATTCTGTGGAAAAGGGCGAGCCGATCTACCAGTGGATATGCTCCGAGAAAAAGCGCTCGGGGGCGAAGGCTTGCTCGTCATTCTCGATAATGGAGCGTGATCTCTACAAAATGCTTTCCGACCACTTCAAGCTGGTGGCAGGGAATATCGAGGAATACGTCGCCGACTTTCTGAAAATTTACAAGGAGACAGGCGCTGAGGTCAATACCCAAAAGCAGATAAACGACCTGAAGATACAGCTTGAAAAGGAGAAAGCCAAGCGTGAAAAGCTGCTCGATCTCTACACCGAGGACGTTATCAGCCGTGAGGAATTCAAGAAGCGCAATGACGGCGCAAACGTGCTGATCTCCCAGCTTGAAGAGGAAGTTGCCGAGCTTGAGCGGGCGGCGAGCGAGAAGTGCGATTACATTTCTGAACTTAAAAAGATAGAAGAATTTTTTAATACAATGTACTGCCCCGAGGGCGATATGACCCGGGATCAGGTGGACGAGCTGGCGAGGGCTATCATCGACCATATCGACGTTGTGCCAATCAATAAAAACTCCATGAAGCTCGAAATTAAGCTTAAAACAGGGCTTTCCACCGATTTCTCGTATGTGAGGACAGGTGAGCGCTATGCCCGGCGTTCTGCCCCCATCAGCAAGAAGATGATCGACGCCTATAAGTCCGGCAGCAAGCAGTAAGCTTATTTTTGAACGCTGATAATGCCCCGGTGCAGCAATGCGCCGGGGCATTGCTGCGCTTGCACAAAAATATCTACAAAGGGGGAAAGAGAATTTTTATGACTGTTGGTCATTTTTGATGTTGACTTTTCAGGTAATATATGTTATTATGAAAACGGAAAATGACTTACGGTCAGTTGTTAACAAAATGTAAAATCCGGGATACCCTCTTTAAAAGTCCGGAAATATATGGTATAATCAATTTGTGTATGTAAATGATATTGAGCCTGTAGACCGAAAGGCGGGGATAAGGCTTGAAAAATGACGGTAAGGCTGATACTTGCCGGGAAGAGTCGGTCATCAGACCGCTGCTGAGGATCATCTATCCCTATGGCGGCGTGATGACGGCGGTTTGCTGGCTCGTCATGGTGCTGTCCGGCTTCGACTGGCGTGATCTGACAGGGTGCGTCATCGGATATGGGTATATGTGCCTTTGCTACGAATACCTGGGCAGGACCTGCGAAAGGGCTGTCAGGTGTGAACGCAAGCGGGCGGAGAGAATGATGAGGAGCTGCTATTTTTTGCGCTTCGGGGGACTGATGGCACTGTGCCTGCTGGGCGAACAGACCCGCACGGCGAATTTTATCGGCATAATACTGCCCCAGTTCTTTCCCAGAATGATACTGACCTATGCCCAGTTTTGTGGGGAGAGGAAGAAGGGCCGCAGATAACAGGCGGCGCTCACAGTTTTTAGATAAGAAAGGATAGCTTTTTATGGATGATATAGGAGCAGGACCTAAGGTCGTCTTTGAGATCGGCAGTATAGTCATCACGGAGACTGTGGTGATGGGCTGGCTCATCGTGGCGGTGGTCACGCTGCTTTGCCTGTGGCTGACAAGGGGACTTAAAAAGGTACCGGACAGCAAGCGGCAGGTAGTCGCTGAGATGTTCGTGAAATTTGTAAATGACATGGTGAAAAAGAACATGGGCGAAAAGCTCATGGGCTATTCGCCTTACATAGGAGCGCTGCTCATCTCGGCGGTGCTGGGGGCGCTCATCAGCATGGTGGGTCTCAGGTCCATGACGGCGGATATAAATGTCACCGCTGCCTGGGCGCTGCTGACCTTTGTGCTGATAACTTTCCACAAGATAAAGGCCAACGGATTTGTGGGCTATCTTAAAAGCTTTGCACAGCCCGTGGCGTTCATACTTCCGCTGAACCTTATCAGCGAATTGGCGACGCCTGCATCTATGGCCTTCCGTCTTTTCGGAAACGTGGCCGGCGGCATGGTCATCACGGGACTTCTCTACGGTGCGCTTGGTACGGCCTCTGAGGCGCTGCATCTGCACTTCGCTTTCGGGCAGTGGGCGTTCAGTGCATTGCAGGTGGGCATACCGGCGGTGCTTTCCATATACTTCGATCTTTTCAGCGGCTGTATACAGGCTTACATATTCTCCATGCTGACAATGGTCAACGTGGGTGCGGCCGCAGAAGAATAAACGGCAAAAAGCGCAGACTGCTGCGTGATCTTATAGATCTGACGAAAACAAACTTTGGAGGTTTTTATTATGAGTGACAAGGCATTTGTACTGGGTTGTTCGGCAATAGGCGCTGGACTTGCGATGATCGCAGGTATCGGCCCCGGTATCGGTGAGGGCTACGCTGTCGGCAAGACTATCGAGTCCATAGCAAGACAGCCTGAGGCGCAGGGCGACTGCACCAGGACCATGTTCATAGGTGTGGCCATGGCAGAGTCAACGGGTATCTATTCATTCGTTGTTGCTCTGATACTTATGTTCGCTAACCCGTTCATAAAGAGACTGGGCTGATAAAGGTCCGCAAGACAGAGTAGACAGGAGGGTTCGGATATGATACTGGCAGCGGGAGATGTGACGGATTTTCTCTCGATAAATCTGACCACTATTATCGCCTCTTGGCTCAACCTGCTGATACTCTTCCTGGTGCTCAAGCATTTTTTGTTCGATAAGGTGAACAAGGTGCTGGAGGACAGGAAGAATGAGGTCGCAGAGACCTATAAGCGGGCAGATGAGGCGGAGGAGAACGCTAAAAAGCTGGAGGACGACTACCGTGAGCGCCTGAGCGGCGCCAAGGAGGAGAGCGCACAGATCATACAGGCTGCTACCAAGAAAGCCCAGCAGAGGTCTGATGAGATCATAGCTGAGGCAAAGACCGAGGCCAAGGGCATCACTGAGAACGCCAGGGCAGAGATCGAGAGGGAAAAGAAGATAGCAGTCAACAAGATAAAGGACGATATCACGGATATCGCTTTTTCTGCGGCGCAGGCAGTTATAGAGAAGGATCTTACCAGTGAGGATAATGAGAAACTCATCGCAGAGTTCATTGACAGTGTGGGTGAGGCGTGATGGCTGAGACTGTGGGGAAGATCTACAGCACAGCGTTTTTTGAGCTGTGCTGCGAGGAGGATTGCCTTGACAGAGGTTATGAGGAGCTGAAGGAGTTCTGCTCTCTGGTCTGCGGCAGCGATGACGGGGACATGAGGGAGTTTGAAAAGCTTCTGTGCTCGCCGCTCATATCCGCTGAGGACAAGGGAGAATGCCTCAGAAACGTGTTCGGCGGGAGCCTGAGTGCTCTGACGCTGGATTTTCTGTGCCTTATCTGCGATAAGGGCAGGTTCGGCTCCATGAAGGAGATATTTGAAGACCTGAGGGTCATGTATAACGACAGGAAGAATATCCTGGAGGTCACTGCGGTGACTGCCGCACCGCTTACGGAGGAGCTGAGAGAAAAGCTCACAGCAAAGCTTGGAAGGACTACCGGCAGGACAGTGGTGCTGACGGAAATGCAGGATAAGTCCATCATCGGCGGCATGATCGTCAGGTATGGGAACACTGAGATAGACGCCAGCGTGAAGAGCAGGCTGGAAAAGCTGAAAGCTCAGATCAACGGCACTATAGCATAAATTTTTGGAAAGGAAACGGAATCGCTATGAATTTACGTCCTGATGAGATCACAGGTCTTATAAAATCACAGATAAAGAATTACCGTTCAAAGCTCACTCTTGACGATGTGGGCACGGTATGCACAGTGGGCGACGGCATATCAAGGGTCAGCGGACTGGAGAAGTGTATGTCGGGAGAACTGCTGGAGTTTGAGAACGGCACCTTCGGCATGGCCATGAACTTAGAGCAGGATTTCGTTGGCTGCGTTCTTCTCGGCTCTGAGGACGGCATAAAGGAAGGCTCCAGCGTCAAGAGGACCGGTAGGATAGTTTCCGTGCCGGTAGGCGATGCGATGCTTGGCAGGGTAGTCAATGCCTTAGGCGCCCCGATCGATGGCAAAGGTGCTGTGCTGACCACCGAGACGAGGCCTGTGGAAAGTCCGGCCTTCGGCATCATAACGAGAAAATCAGTGAGCAGGCCCCTGCAAACAGGCATCAAGGCTATAGATTCCATGATACCTGTGGGAAGAGGTCAGCGTGAGCTGATAATAGGCGACAGGCAGACCGGCAAGACCACCATCGCTCTTGATACCATAATCAATCAGAAGGGCAAGGACGTCATATGTATCTATGTGGCCATCGGACAGAAGATATCTACCGTGGCCAATATCGTGGATACGCTGACCAAGAACGATGCTATGGAGTATTCCATCGTTGTTTCGGCTACTGCGTCGGAAATGGCACCTTTGCAGTATATAGCACCCTATGCGGGCGTTGCTATGGCGGAGTATTTCATGATGCAGGGCAAGGACGTGCTCTGCGTTTACGACGATCTTTCAAAGCACGCCGTGGCGTACAGGACCATGTCGCTGCTGCTGAAAAGACCTACGGGCCGTGAGGCTTATCCCGGAGACGTATTCTACCTGCATTCCAGACTGCTGGAGAGAGCCTGCTGTCTGAATGAGGAGAACGGCGGCGGCTCTATCACCGCACTGCCGATAATCGAGACACAGGCCGGCGATGTTTCCGCTTACATACCTACCAACGTCATCTCTATAACAGACGGGCAGATATTCCTGGAGACAGAGCTGTTTTTCTCGGGCGTAAGACCTGCGGTCAACCCCGGTATCTCCGTATCGAGAGTCGGCGGCTCGGCTCAGATCAAGGCCATGAAGAAAGTCAGCGGTCCGCTGAAACTGCTCTATTCTCAGTACAGGGAGCTTCAGAGCTTTTCACAGTTCGGCTCAGACCTTGACCAGGACACCAAGGACAGACTTGCCCAGGGCGAGAGGATAGTGGAAGTCCTCAAGCAGAGCAAGAATTCCCCTGTGGACGTTGAGAAGCAGGTGGTCATAATCTATGCTGTGGTCAATAACTTCCTTAAAAAGATACCCGTTGAGGATATCAGAGAGTATGAGAAGGACCTTTTCACTCACCTTGACGAGGCACACCCGGATATCCTGGCAAGCATAAGAGACACCAAGGAGCTGACAAAGGATAATGAGAAGGCGCTCAAAGAGGTCCTGGGGGACTTTGCGGAGAAGTTCGTGAAGAACAGATAGCTTTAGCTGAACTCATTTTAACCTATTTGATAAGGAGAAGCATATGGCAGCATCAAACATGAAGGACGTCAAGCGCCGGATAAAAAGCGTCGAGAGCACGATGCAGATAACGAAGGCCATGCAGCTGGTGGCCTCATCGAAGATGAGGAAGGCCAAGGAGAGAGCCGAGGCGGTCCACCCGTTCTTTGAGGGCGTTTTTCAGGTGATGGCAGATATATCCAGGGACCATGAGTTCACCTCCGTGTTCACCAAGAAGAAGTTCAAGAACTCGGTGCTCATCATAGTCATCGCCGGGGACAGGGGCCTGGCCGGCGGGTTCAATTCCAATGTGCTGAAGCTGGCAAAGGCCAAGGCTGACGAGATAAAAGCCGCAGGAGGAGAGCCGATGATAATGGCAATCGGCAAGAAGGCGGTGGAGTTTTTTGAAAAGCGGGACTATGACCTTATCGACGGCTTTCCGCAGATAGCTGAGGGCATCGAGCTTTACGACACCATGAAGATAGCCGAGCAGGTCATAGAAAGGTTCCGCATGGGGGACTTCGATGCTGTTGAGCTGGTATATACCACCTTCGTTTCTGCAATGACCCAGGAGCCGCAGCATCTGAGGATACTGCCGGTAGAAAACCTGGAGTATCTTGGCACCAAGCACCCCTCGACCATCTACGACCCGTCACCGGAAGCCGTTTTCGACAGCCTGGTGCCGGAATATATGTGCGGAATGCTGTATTCGGCTATAGTCGATTCCTTTGCCTCAGAGCAGGCGGCAAGAAGAACGGCTATGGAGTCCGCCAGCGATAACGCAAAGGAAATGATAGACGCTTTGTCTCTGCTCTATAACCGGGCAAGGCAGGCACAGATCACACAGGAGATCACCGAGATCAGCTCGGCGAGCCTTAATTCGGACTAAGGCAGCGCAGTAAAGGGCTGCAAAGGAGTTGTAGTTAAATGGAAAACAAAAACGTTGGCAAGGTCGTGCAGATAGTCGGCGCCGTAGTCGATGTGCGGTTTGAAAAAGATAAGCTGCCGGACCTTCTCAATGCCCTTGAAATAGACAATAGCGGGACCCGGCTGGTGGTAGAGGTGGCTCAGCACATCGGTGACGATGTGGTGAGATGTATAGCCATGTCCTCTACGGACGGTCTGGTAAGAGGCGTAGATGCGGTGGATACCGGCAAGGCCATATCTGTCCCTGTGGGAAGAGAGACTCTTTCGAGAATGTTCAATCTTCTTGGGGAGCCGGTAGACAATCTGCCTGCACCCGAGACCGCAGAGCGGTGGGAGATACACCGCCAGCCCCCGAGCTATGAGGAGCAGACTGCCGCCAATGAGATACTGGAAACAGGCATCAAGGTCATCGACCTGATCGCACCTTATCTGAAGGGCGGCAAGATAGGGCTTTTCGGCGGCGCAGGCGTCGGAAAGACCGTGCTCATACAGGAGCTTATCAATAACGTTGCCAATCAGCACGGCGGTATCTCAGTATTTACCGGCGTGGGCGAAAGGACCAGAGAGGGCAACGATCTTTACTGGGAAATGAAGGAGAGCGGAGTCATCGACAAGACCGTCTTAGTTTACGGGCAGATGAACGAGCCTCCCGGAGCAAGAATGAGAGTAGGCCTTTCGGGCCTGACTATGGCGGAGTATTTCAGAGATGTGGAGGGGCAGGACGTGCTGCTCTTCATCGACAATATTTTCAGATTTACGCAGGCAGGCTCTGAGGTCAGCGCTTTGCTGGGACGTATGCCTTCGGCGGTGGGCTATCAGCCTACCCTTGCCACGGAGATGGGCGCTTTGCAGGAGAGGATAACCTCCACGAATAAAGGTTCCATCACCTCGGTGCAGGCGGTGTATGTGCCGGCGGACGACCTGACGGACCCGGCTCCGGCCACTACTTTCGCCCATCTGGACGCTACCACGGTGCTTTCGAGAAGTATAGCGTCTCTGGGCATTTTCCCGGCGGTAGACCCACTGGAATCTACTTCGAGGATACTGACGCCGGAGATAGTGGGGAGCGAGCATTATCAGGTGGCCAGACAGGTGCAGTCCATACTCCAGAGGTACGTGGAGCTTCAGGACATCATCGCCATCATGGGTATGGATGAGCTTTCCGATGAGGATAAGCTGACGGTTTCAAGAGCCAGAAAGATACAGAGATTTTTGTCACAGCCCTTCTTCGTGGCCGAACAGTTCACAGGCTATGAGGGCAAGTATGTTCCTCTTAAAGAGACTATCAGAGGGTTCAAGGAGATCATAGAGGGCAAGCATGACGATCTGCCTGAGAGTGCGTTCCTGTTCGTGGGGACCATCGACGAGGCAGTAGAGAAGGCTAAACATACGGAAGAAGACTGACAGGTGATGCAGACATGGGGTCATTCAAGTTAAAAGTCGTCACGCCGGAGAAGATATTCTTTTCCGGGGAGACTGAACAGGTGATAGCCAAGACCACCACAGGAAATATAGGCATACTCGCCGGCCATGCGCCATATGTCGCAAGCATAGTGCCGTCGGAGCTGCGTATAAAGACCGGGGAGGGCTTTCGCTCGGCAGCGATCTCTGACGGGATAATAAAGGTGTCGGAGGACGGCGGAGTTACGGTGCTGACCTCGGCGGTGGAATGGTCTGATGAGATAGACGTTGCCCGTGCCCAGAGAGCGAAGGAACGTGCGGAGGCCGCACTTAAAGCCGATGCGTCAAGAGCCGAGTTCGACCTGGCCGAAAGACGTCTGAAAAGGGCCGTCAACCGTATCGGCGTAGCAGGAAGAAAATGATATCTGAGCCGGAGTCCCGCATTTTTGTGCGGAGGCTCTGGCTCTTATTTTTGTGAAAATCAGCTAATGTGAAGGGCTGTTTTGCGGGGAAAGTTTTTAGGAGCGCTGATTGACAGTAGGGGAGATTTAAGGTATAATTTAATATGTGAGAGTATGATAAGGAAAGAAAAAGCATGAAAGCGAAAGGTGGATTTTTTTGGAGATCTTCAATGGCATCGTAGGCGTCTGCGGAGGGCTGGCGTTCTTCCTTTACGGAATGAACGTGCTCAGCGCCGGATTGGAAAAGGCGTCAGGCGGTTTGATGGAAAAAGTGCTGGCCAAGATGTCGGGCAATATTTTTATGAGCGTCCTGTTCGGGGCGCTGGTCACGGCGGCGGTCCAGTCCTCTACAGCAACGACTGTTATAGTCGTGGGACTGTGCAATGCAGGACTTTTGAAACTTAGGGGAGCTGTGGGGATAATCATGGGGGCCAATATCGGCACCACCATCACAGCGCAGATACTGAGACTCACCAGGCTGGAGGGCGACGGTGGGGGGAATTTTTTCATAAACCTGATGAAACCCTCGGTTTTCTCGGCTATCCTGGCAATAGTCGGCATACTGTTCATAATGCTGGCCAAGAAGAATAAACGCAAGACCATCGGTGAGATACTGCTGGGCATCGCAATACTTTTTACGGGCATGATACTTATGCAGAACGCAGTGGCGCCCCTGGCTCAGTGGGAGGGGTTCAAGAAGATATTCGAGGCCCTCAAGAACCCGATCTTAGGCGTTATCACCGGCGCTATAGTCACCGTGCTGACACAGAGCAGCGCCGCCACCATCGGTATTTTGCAGGCAATTTCCGGCGCAGGCACAGGGGCGATAGTCTTCGCCTCGGCCTTCCCGATAATAATGGGGACCAATATCGGTACCTGCTCGACGCCCCTGGTGTCAAGCATAAATTCCTCGAAAAACGCCAAGAGGGCGGCTATGCTCCATTTCTATTTCAATCTCTTAGGGACAATATTGTTTCTCATAGTCATATATCTTGTGCAGTATACTATCCAGTGGCCATTCTGGGAGAAGGAGTTCACTACCGGAGATATCGCTAATTTCCATACGATATTCAATGTGGCAGTTACGCTGGTATTCATACCTTTAGCCGGAGTGCTGGAGAAGATAGCCTGTCTGACCGTCAGGGACAAGCCCGGGGACGAGGAGGACGACAGCTTTTCCAAGGAGGATCTGCTGGACGAGAGATTTCTGGTAACGCCCAATGTGGCTATCGCACAGGCTAAGGAGGCCGTGGTGCAGATGGGCCTGTATGCAAAGAAAAACTTCATGCAGGTCAGGACCCTTTACCACGAATATGACCTCAAAGAGGTGGAAAAGATAGGCGAGAGGGAGGAACTGCTGGACAGGCTGGAGGACAGAGTGGGCCAGTATCTCATCAGGCTCAACGACTGCGGACTGAACGAGGACGAGGCCAGAACGGTCACTACTTTGTTCCACCTTATCTCAGAGTTCGAGAGGATAGGGGACTATTCGGTGAACATCAGCGAGACTGCGGCAGTGCTTTATGAGAAAGAGGCCGGTTTCTCCGACCAGGCCATGAAGGAGCTGGGCATACTCAACGATGCCATTGCTGAGATAATCAGCCTGGCCATCGAGGCTACCAAGTCTATGGATATGAAGGTACTGACCAGCATCGAACCTCTGGAGGAGGTAGTGGACAGGCTGGTGGAGGAGCTGAAATCGGTGAACATCGACAGGTCCAAGACCGGAGAGTGCAATATCGAGCTTGGCATACATTATCTCGATATCCTCACCAATGTTGAAAGAATATCGGATCACTGCTCGAACATCGCCATATATCTCATATCCAACAAGAAACAGTTCGAGAGCCTTAAAAAGCATGAATATCTGGATAATCTCCACCGCCACGGTCCGGCGGACTACGAAAAGCATATAAAGGAATACTCTGAGAAGTATTCGCTCCATCCTGCCAAAGACGCAGGATAAGGGCTGTAAAGATAAAGGAAAGAGAGTGTCAGTATGAACAGTTTCAATTATACCATGCTATGCGACTTCTATGAGCTTACCATGGGCAACGGCTATCTTCAGAGCGGCATGGCCGGCAGGATATCCTATTTCGACCTGTTTTTCAGGAGGATACCTGACAACGGCGGCTTTGCCATCGCCTGCGGATTAGAGCAGATCATCGACTATGTGGAACAACTGCACTTCGATGAGGAGGATATCGAATTTCTCAGGACCAAGGGCGTTTTCAGCGAGGAATTCCTGAGTTATCTGAGGGACTTTAAGTTCACCGGAGATATATGGGCTGTGCCTGAGGGAACGGTCATTTTCCCTAACGAGCCTATAATAACCGTCCGTGCCCCGGCCATCGAGGCGCAGCTCATCGAGACTTATCTGCTGCTTTGCATCAACCACCAGACACTTATCGCCACCAAAGCCAACAGGATAGTAAGGGCAGCCCAGGGAAGAACGGTCAGCGAGTTCGGCTCAAGAAGGGCCCACGGCGGCGACGCCGCTATCTATGGCGCAAGGGCTGCGGGCATAGGCGGCTGCGACAATACGGCCTGCACCATCACGGAAGAAAAGTTCGGCTTCAAAGCCACCGGCACAATGGCCCATTCGTGGGTCCAGATGTTTGATACCGAGTATGAGGCCTTCGCTGCCTACTGCAAATGCTATCCGGACAGCACCGTGCTGCTGGTGGATACTTATAATGTGCTCAAAAGCGGCATACCCAACGCTATCAAGGCCTTTGACGAGGTCCTTAAACCTCTGGGGAAAAGACCCGTGGGCATAAGGATCGACTCCGGCGACATCACCTATCTTTCCAAAAAGGCCAGGGAGATGCTGGATGAGGCGGGGTATCAGGACTGCAAGATAATAGCGTCCAATTCTTTGGACGAGTATCTGATACGTGACATGATCTTCCAGGGGGCGAAGATAGACAGCTTTGGCGTGGGCGAAAGGCTCATCACTGCCAGGAGCGAGCCGGTCTTCGGCGGAGTATATAAGCTTGTGGCCGTGGAGGACAGTGAGGGAAAGGTCATACCCAAGATAAAGATCTCGGAGAATGTGGTGAAGATAACCAATCCTCATTTCAAAAAGGTATACCGGATCTACGACAAGGAGAACCACAAGGCCATCGCAGATCTGCTGACCATCTATAACGAGAAGATAGACGAGAGAAAGGAGCTGCTGCTGTTCGATCCTCAGTATACATGGAAGAAAAAGAAGGTCACGAACTTCCAGGCCAGAGAGCTGCTGGTGCCTATTTTCAAGGAGGGCAGAAGGGTATACGAAAAGCCCGCCTTTGAGGACATCGTGAAGTATGCCAAGGAGGAGATAGACACTCTCTGGGACGAGATCACCAGGTTTGAAAACCCACATAATTACGATGTGGATCTTTCACTGAGACTCTGGGACGTTAAGGACGACCTGCTAAACAGATAAAAAATGGTCCGGGGGTCTGCCGCTCCCGGACCTGAGTTTTATTACTGCGGGTCTTCCTTCAAAGGCTTTGCCCGGCCCTTGTGCCACAGGCCGAAGGTCATCCTGGCGATCAGCCTTTCAAGGGCCTGCTCATCAAGCTCTTTTGAAGAAAGCACCTGATAGTCCACACCGCCGTAGCTTACCTCTCTGCCGCTCTCGGCAAAGCCGTTCCTCAGGTAAAAGCCCTTGCGGCGGAGCCTTTCTGCATTGTTTTCAGCACTGCTGTCAGGGCGCTCTATCTCCACTATGACCGTGTGGCCGGGGTAGTCTCTTCTGAGCTGGCCTAAAAGAAAGGAGCCTATGCCCCTGTCCCTCAGGGAGCTTTCCACCGCCAAGTAGAACACATAGCATATCCCTTCGCCTACCGCACAGTAGGTCATTGCGCAGAGCCTGCCGCCAAGATAGTAAAGGTCAAAGTCGATGCCCTTTCGCAGCGTCATGGCTTTCATCATCCAGACCGGCATTCTCTCGTCTTCCGGGAAGGCCTGGAAGTAAAGCTTTAAGATGCTGTTCATGTCCTTGTCGAACAGCCGGAATTTTCGCCTTTTCATAGACATACCTCCGTTAAAACAAATGGCTGATATCATTCTACCACATTCAGAGCAAAATGTAAAGTGCAGCGAAAAGGCGGGGCAGCCGTATCGGATTTGTAAAAATCACTAAAAAAGAGCGGGATAGGGTCCAGAAGTTAGTGTAACGATTTGAGCTGATTAATAAAATATTCATGAAAAATTATCGTTAGGTTTATCATTTTGTGGTATCATAATACAATATGGAGCTTTGTCAAGAAACAAGGCAGATGTGTAAAGTGTAAAGGTTTTAGGGACTTGCCACGGACTGCTGAGCGGCAGGACGGCGGCTGAATGAAACGAGGTTTTTAAAATATGTTAAAAAGCAAACTGCCCTTAGGCATAGCGGCAGCTTTTATTTTCGTTGGACTGTTTTCGTTCATCGTGATAAAATATGCCCTGAATTCCGACCCCACTAAGGATCTGAAGACCAGTGACAGCAGCAGGACGCCTATCACCACTCTTGGCGATATCAGGGCCGACAGAGACAGCAGCGGCTCCCAGGATATGAGTACCGACGCAGGGGACGTTACCGTTACCGTCAGGATAGGCAGCTCGGAGCCTGATCTTTCCTCCGGAGGGGACAGCTCCGGTGCTGTGACACAATCGACCGAACTGTCCAACAAGAAGAAGAACACTACTACCGGCAAGAAGACCACCACGACCACTGCTAAGAAAAACAATGAAAAGCTGGTCAAGCTGGGGGCAGAGCTTGATACCCTAGCAAAGGCATACAACAAGGCTGCCGACGCACTTAATACAGCCAATGAAGAACTTGATGCGGCCAGAGAAGAGGAAGAGAACGCCCAGGCGGCTCTCAACGACGCTAAGGACGCCCTTGACAGAGCCAAGGAGCTGTATGATGACGGGCAGGCTGACAACTACAGAAGGGGTGCTGCCGCATTCTATGACCAGAACGGCTCCAGTGCGGCGTCGCTGCTGACCGGGGACGAACTGGCAGGTTATACCAGCCTTGGCGGGGAGAACGATGCTACTTCTCTTGACAATATGAAGAGAGCTATCGAGCTGCTGAAGGAATGCAACGACCTGAGGGCCGACGAGGGGAAGAGCAGGATAATGGTCAGCGATGTGCTGATGGCCCTTTCTCAGCTCAACGCCAATGCCGAGGAGGAGACAGGGGACAGTATGAACCGCTCGCCTTATGCGGAGATCCTGGCATTCGGTTTTGATGACCCCTTTGATGCCTGGTACTATGATGAGAGAGACAGTGACGGCGGTCATTTTGTCACCATGACCAGCGAGAATTTCGTGGCCATGGGAATGGGATATAACTCTAACAGTGCCGGCAGGGGCAGCTGCCACAGTATGCTTTTTGCTACCGACGACGGTCTGGGTACCCTTTACAGCGTTGATGATTACGCCGCAAAGTTCGAGGATTTCTACAACAGCGCCATAAAGGGCAGGTACTACAGCGAGCAGGAGGACGCAGTGAACGCCGCCTCTGAAAGGCTTGAGAATGCAAAGAAAGACGTCATTTCCAAGGAGGCCACTGTGAAAACGGCAAACAAGGCTTATGAAGAGGCCAAGGCCGACTATGAGGAGAAAGAGGCCGAGTATAACGAGGCAAAGGACAGCTGAGAATAATATGATTGCCCGGAGCGTTTAGGTGAACGTTCCGGGCATTTTGTTTTCAGACTGCAAGTTTCGTTCTGGTGGACTTCATCATCAGGAAAGCGATAAGGGCCGAAAGGATCTCGGCTAGGGGAAAGGCTATCCAGATGAGGGACATGGGGGCTGAACCGTTTTTAACAAGTACAGCGAAAAGCTTGGCGGCGGGCAGCACGAAGATAAGCTGTCGGCAAAGGGAGATGGCCAGGGACTGAGGACCGCCGTCAAGGGCCTGGAAAATGCCCTGGAAGGCAATGTTCGCCCCGGCAAAAACAAAGCTTATGGAGATGAGTCTCATGGCGCTGACACAAAGCTCTCTGGTCTGGCCGGAAAGGCCGAACATCTTCGAGAAAGGCCCAGCGAACAGCTCCACCGCAAGGGTCCCCGCCGCCATTATCAGGCAGGTGTAGAGCAGGCCGTACTTTATGCCTTCGCCGATGCGCTTTTTGTCCTTCATGCCGTGGCTGTAGGATACGATGGGGGTTATGGCGTCCCTTAACCCGAAGGCTGCAAACAGCACGAACTGCTGCACCTTATAGAAAAGCCCGTAGGCCGTCACCATTGACTCGCTTATCCCCCCGAGTATCATGTTCAGCAGATAGGTCATCACCGACATCAGGGCCTGGGCTATGATCGCAGGCAGACCGATGGCGTAGATCTCCTTTATTATTTTTGCCGAGGGGACCATAAAGCTCAGGGAATTCCTGATCTCGATATTCTTTTTCAGGTGGAATGCCATGGCGGCTAAAAATGAGACTATCTGCCCTATGACCGTAGCGTAGGCTGCTCCCTTTACGCCCAGTTTTGGCAGACCAAGAAGGCCGTAGATCAGCAGGGGGTCAAGTATCATGTTTGTCACGGCTCCGCTTATCTGCGCCACGGTGGAAAATGCCGACCGGCCGGTGGCCTGAAGGAGTTTTTCGTAGATGGAGAAAAACACTATGCCGAAGGACCACACGCAGCAGATGCGCAGATAGTCAGCGCCCATGCCGGCGATGAGCCGGTTCTTTGTCTGAAAGCCTATGAATGCCTTTACTCCGAAAAAGCCGAAGAGCAGGAACATAAGGTAGATGACGAGTGCCAGAAAAAGCCCGCAGCCCGCAGTCCTGCTGGCCTTCTCACTGTCGCTCTGTCCAAGACTTTTCGAGAGGAGCGCTCCGACCCCCACCCCTGTGCCGATGCTCAGGGCCACCATCAGCATCTGCATGGGGAATGCCAGGGTCAGGGCGTTAAGGGCCGCCTCGCCGTTCTCCTTCATGTTCGAGACAAAGGCGCTGTCAACGATGTTGTAAAAGGCTTGCAGGAGCATCGACATTATCATCGGGACCCCCATAGATATCATCAGCCTTTTCACCGGCATAACGCCTAAAATGTTTGATCTTTCCATCACACTTACCTTCCTTTACTGTATGTTTGCAAAAAAAAACAGTGTGTTCCCAAAGCCGGATTTACGCCGCCTGGCAACACACTGTAGTTTCCTGTTCGATTGTAGACCTCAGCTCTCAGCCGGACCGTTCTCCCTGCCGCTGAGCCGCTCCCTTATATAACCTAAGACCGATTCCCTCGGTATGCCCAGAGCCACGGCGAACTCGCCGTATACCAGGTCCTCCGCCTGGTTCATGTACTGCTGCTCGATGCGGCTCAGCTTCTTGTTGCTGCTGCGGCACCGCTCGCCCTTGGCATAGATGGCCTTTATCATACTCAGCATCTCGCTTAGGTCGTGGCTCTTCATAGAGGCTGAATAATGCTCTTTTATGGCCTTGGGGTTCCTTTCGTTGAACTGGCTCTCCTCTATGTCGGGTATCCTGTCGATAAGGTCCTCCGCCCTGGCCTTGTCCATGACCTTGCGCATGAATACCTTAGTGTCCACCGGCACATAGGAGGTCCCTGTCCCGAAGACCGGGGTCATTGTATAGTACTGCTTATCCTCGCAGCCCTTTATGTCGATAGGCCCTACCTCATCGACACGGTAAACACCGCTGCTGCCATAAACTATCAGTTCGCCCTTTGAGAACATTTTTATCACCCTCCCGAGAAGACGCAGTTTTAGCGAACACTTTCCCTGTTTATTATTATATCACTCTCAGGTCAATTTTTCAAAGGCGATTTTTCACAAATTTCTGGGACGGATAATTGGCCCTTAATGGGTCATAATGACCATTGACCCGTCAAAACTGCAATAGAAAAAATATTTTTGAAAAAATCGGGAAAAAGGTCTTGACAAATCAGAAAAGATGGTGTATAATATATTAGTCGGTTGAGACAAGCTGCTATGGCTCAGGTGGTAGAGCACATCCTTGGTAAGGATGAGGTCACCAGTTCGAATCTGGTTAGCAGCTTTTTTATTTTGTCTGTTGCCTGAAAAGGGAACGGGCACGATAACATAATACTGAGATTTGCAGGGGGACTAAGCGCTTGCTAGGGCGTGATGTTGAGAAGATGAAATCTGACCCTTTGAACCTGTCGGCCAACACCGGTGCTAGGAAGTCAAATCAGCCATGTGGACTGTTTTTTGCGCTGCCGGTGATGTGCCGGGGCGCTTTTTCTTTTGCAGGTCGGGAAAGGAAGTTGTTTTTTTATGAGAAATTCAAAGACCCTTATGCTGGCTGAGGGCGCAGTTATGGTGGCTCTTGCCACGGTGCTGAGCTTTATCAAGGTGTTCGAGCTGCCCTGGGGCGGTTCCATAACCCTGCTGTCCATGCTGCCGATATGCCTTTTCGGCATAAAATACGGCGTTGCCAAGGGACTGTTCGTATCCTTTGTCTTTGCCCTGGTGCAGATGTTCATAAGCCTTGGAGAGGTACTTGGATGGGGGCTTACAAAGGGAACGCTGATAGCCTGCCTGCTGCTTGATTACATACTTGCCTATACTGTCATCGGCGTGGCAGGTATGTTCAGAAAGAAGGACCTGCCCGGATGGATCGCCGGCACGGTCATTGCCATACTCCTGAGGCTCTTCGTTCATTTTGTCAGCGGAGTCGTTATCTGGCACAGTGTCGGAAAGATCTGGGGCGGTCTGGAGCAGACAAATCAGTATGTCTACAGCTTAGCCTACAACGGCGCATACATGGTGCCGGAGCTTATCTTCACCGTCATCGGTGCAGTGATACTGCTGAAACTTCCTCAGACCAGAAGGCTCATAAAGCCGGTCGAGGACAAGTGATCTGTTAAAAAACACCGGAGGGATCTTCGTTCCCTCCGGTGTTTTATCATGCCATATCACTGCTGCCGGTCCTGAGATACTGCCTGACCGAAATCAAGGGTGTTGCTGACGGGGATATAGTAGCCGTCGATAAACGCCTCCAAATAGACCGTATAGCCCGGACCGTAGCTGAAAGGCAGCACAGTCTCCCCATCGGCTAACCTCCCCAGGACATCTTCACCGTCGAACTTGATACGCCAGCTAAGGTTGTGGTACTTATCTTCGATGCCCTCCTCACGGCAGGCCAGACCCTCTTCATTGAACCAGATAGTCTCGGTGATCTCGTGTTCGTTAGCTACCTTGTTCCTTTGCCAGTCGGTAAATGACAGACGCCCGAGCTTTTCACCGTTGGCGGTAACGTCCTCCTCACAGGTGCCAAATTCGGTGTCAAGGCTGTAGCCCACCATGGTCCCCGCCAAATTACCGGAGGTCGTGCCTGTGCAGGAGCAGTTTTGCAGATAAGACCATCTGTCATAACCGATGATGACCCCGGCATTAGAGCCGCTGACTACTGCGTTCTCGAAATGCAGGTCGTAGATATTCGCATAATAAGCCTTGCCGATGAACCCGACAGAATAAGAAAAGTCGTCGGTAATGGCCATATTCTTTATCGTGTGTCCGTTGCCCTGGATAAAGCCGGTGAACTCGTAGTCGATACCGGCTGCTGACCAGCCCATAGGCGCCCATTCGTAGCCCTCCAGGTCGATGTCATTTTCAAGCTCGATGGCCACCTGAGGTTTTTCGCCCCCCTGGTCGTTGACGCAGTTCACAAAATACACCGCACTGGCCAGCTCCTCCGGCGTGGTGACTTTGAAGTCGTAAAAGACGCCCTCGCCGTAATCAAAATAGCCTGTGGTCCTGGAATTTTTTATATATTCCTCATCAGCCAGTTCCTTTATCTGTCCGGTATAGCAGTATTTTTCCCAGGCAGAGGGGTCAATGGGCTGTGCGGCAGGGTCGTAGTCCTTTTCAAGACCGTCATCCTCCAGACCGGCTCCCCAGCAGTTGAACCAGGTATATCTGTTTACCAGCAGATATGTACCGGGATCGTCGATCTTTATGCTTATGCCGCAGTTCTCAGTGTCAAGGATCTCCCCGGTAAGCTCCTGATAATTATAGTTATCTTCGTCATACCACATGAACATCAGGGCATCGGGCCTTACCCCATTCAGCTGCGCCGGGTCATAGATGAACACCAGCCTGCCGCCATTTACTTCCGCCGGGTCAAAATCTACCTGCACCGGCGCCCCTACCAGGCCCACCACCTCGCTGTGAAGGACGTTCCTTCCGTAAAGGTCAGTGAACCGGACGTCCCTGGATATGTCCTTGTCTTCTTCGGGAATGAGCATGACGTGCTTGACGGCCTTGGCACCGTTGTTACCCACATCAGCCTGGGCAGGCTTTTTCTTATTGCCCTGCTGTTCCTGTGTGCTGTCGTCAGTTCCGCTGTCCGTGGCAGAGCTTTCGGTTTCTGATCTGTCCGCAGCCGCCGACAGTTTCCGTGCCGTAACATTAGGCTCCGTATCCGTCGCTGTCTTCCCGCAGCCCCCGGCCCACGTCAGCATCATGACCGCAGCAAGCACTGCGGCCTGTTTTGTTTTGTCCATGTCTGTGCCTCCTTATATTTTTTATTATTCTCATTTTTTAGCAACACAAAATTAAAAAAAGTAATGGATCTTTAATATTATACCACGATTTCCCATGGTTGTAAAGTCCCCTGATCCTTAAATATTTCATAATATCTGATCGCAGGGGACTGACGGCGGTTGACAGGCTGGGGCAGATGTGTTATACTGAACTTGTCTGTTGGAAAGGAGGACCCTCATGAAAGGTAAGGTACTGATAGCGGAGGACGACAGGGAGATCAGCCGTATCCTGTCGGATGTCCTGACCGGTCACGGCTATGAAGTCAGGCAGGCCTGCGACGGTCAGCAGGCGGCCGAGCTATTTGAAGAGGATGAGCCGGACCTGGTGCTGATGGACCTGATGATGCCGAAGAAGAGCGGCGAGCAGCTCATCAGAGAGCTTAGGGAAAAGAGCGAAGTCCCGGTCATAGTCATTTCTGCACGGTCCATGATGGAAACGAAACTGGAGGTACTGAGACTGGGGGCCGACGATTATCTGATAAAGCCTTTTGATATAAACGAGGTCCTGGTGAGGGCCGAGGTGGTACTCAGGCGCACAGGCAGGAATTCCCCGGGGACTATAAAGCGGGGAGGGCTGGTTTTCTACACCGAGGAGAACAGGGCGAGCTTCGGGGAGGTTTCGCTGAACCTTACCGCAAAGGAGCTGATGATGTTAAGACTGCTTATGGAGCACCCGAAGAAGGTATACACCAAGGCGGAGCTTTATGAGACTGTCTGGAACGAGCCTTATTACTATGAGGACAACACCATCAACGTCCATGTGAGCAACCTGCGCTCAAAGCTGAAAAAGGTCAGCGGCACAGACCCTATCGAGACGGTCTGGGGTGTGGGCTACCGTTTCAGAGAGGGGCAGTAAGATGTGGATATCCGTTTCTATAGTACTTTTTATAGCGGCGGTGCTGCTGACAGTCTATCTGATAAGGCTCAAAAAGCAGCTCAGGGACATCACCGCCGAGCTGAAAAGGACCAGGGACCGCAGCTATGACAGGCAGCTCAGTGTTTCGCTCTTTGATAAGGACCTGAACGAACTTGCGGCAGAGCTGAACAACGGGCTGAGCTATCAGAAAAAGCTCAAACATGACGCAGAAAGGGCCGAGCAGAGCCTGAGACAGTCAGTCTCAGACATCGCCCACGACCTGAGGACGCCGCTGTCCGTCATAAAGGGGGACTTGCAGCTGTTGAACGAACGGGGACTGCCTGATGAGGAGAGCAGGGGATTTGTCCGGGTCTGCATGGAGCGAACAGAGACTCTGAGGGCAATGACGGACGAGTTCTTTGAGCTTTCAGTCCTTGAGAGCGACCGTGGGAAGGCTGAGCTGAAAAAGGTCAACCTGACAAATCTGCTTATGCAGTTCATAGCGGACAACGAGGGTCTTATCGAGCTTTCCGGCCTGACCCCGGAAATAAACTTTTCCCCCAGGACAATTTTTGCCTATGCCAATGAAGAGCTGCTGATGAGGATACTGGGAAATCTTCTGGGCAATGTGATAAAGTATTCAAAGCGCCGTTTCAGCGTGACCCTCAGCCAGGAGGGCGGGTGCAGAGTGACTTTCACTAATCCTCTGGACGGGGCGGAGATACAGGACCCCGGCAAGCTCTTTGAAAGGACCTACCGTGGGGACCCTTCCAGAAAGGGCAGCGGCGCCGGACTGGGGCTTTATATCGTGAAGCTCCTGGCCGAGAAGCAGGACGCCCTTGTCAGCGCAAGTATCAGGGACGGTGAGCTTTCCTTGACCCTGACCCTCAGGGCGGCAGACTGATAATTGCCCGGGAACGGCAGAGATGCTGTTCCCGGTTTTTATTTTTAAATAAAATGTAAATAAATAATGAACATTATTTTTATTTAAGAAATTCTTTAGAAACGCCATTTAAAATAATTATCAGAAAGGGCAGGCCTGAGGGCAGGCTCACCGAAAAACGCATAGGGGGACCGACTATGGAAGAGCTGATAAAAATAACCGGACTGTGCAAGCAGTATATGAGCAGGGAAGTGCTGAAGGACGTGAGCTTTTCTCTGAAAAAAGATATGATACTTGGCCTGGTGGGGCCAAACGGCGCCGGGAAGACCACGGTCATGAAGACCCTGGGGGGCCTGATAATGCCGACCAGCGGCACTGTGGAGCTTTTCGGTGAGAGCAGCCCCAAGGGTCTGGCTCATTCCCGCAGCAGGATGTGCTTTATGATAGAAACGCCCTACGCCAAGCAGAACATGAGCGCTAGGGAGAACCTTGAAAAACTCCGGCTGCAAAAGGGCATACCGGACAAAAGCCGGATAGACCGTGCCCTGGAGCTTGCGGGACTGACTGATACAGGCAAAAAGCCTGTGAAGGATTTTTCCCTTGGCATGAAACAGCGCCTGGGACTGGCCGGGGCCTTGTTGTCCCAGCCGGAGATAATGATACTGGACGAGCCGATAAACGGCCTTGACCCGGAAGGGATAGTGGAGATAAGGGAGCTGCTCTTAAAGCTCAACCGTGAGGAGCATATCACCCTGATGATATCCTCACATATATTATCTGAGATGGCGCTGATGTGTACGGACTATGTGTTCATCAGAAAGGGCAGGGTCATCGAGAACATCTCCGCAGAGGACCTTAAACGCCGCAGCCACGAGTATTTTCTTATCCGGGCAGATAAAAACGATATGGTGCCTGCGGTGCTCCAGAACAAGCTGGGCATAACTGACATCGAGGTGGACAAGGACGGCTCCGTAAGGGTCTTCAAGGGCTTTTCAGACATAAGGCTGATCTCAAAGACCCTTTTTGATAACGGCATAGTTCCCCTTGAGCTGCATCTGAACGATGCTGACCTGGAGAAATACTATATGGACCTGGTAGGCGAGAACGGCGAAGAGGGTGGGGATAATGTATAATATCATCAAGGCACAGACTTATCAGACGGTAAGGCAGAACAGGACCTACTATATCATTCTTGGGGGCGTGGGTTTTATGTTTTTGCAGCTTCTGTTCATGGCAGCCGACGGCGGTGTCACGGAGATGAGCGGGAGCTATTTCGCCTTTTCCGCCGGCGGCGCCCTGCCTATATTCCCGTGCTTTGTGTGCCTTCTGATGACGGTGGGCATCTGCGGCGGGGACCTTGGCGACAGGACCATGAACTATGAGATACTTTCCGGCAGCAAGCGGACTGAGGTGTTTTTTGGCAGAGTGGTGCTGAGCGTGTTCTGGTCGTTTTTAGGCTATCTTCTTATGCTGAGCCTTCCTGCGGCGGCCGTGGGACTCATATCCGGCTGGGGGAAACTGATGACAGTGAGAGGGTTTATGAGCAGGCTTTTTTTACAGCTCATACCGCTTTTCAGATATATCTGCATCATCGCCGCCCTGACATTTCTGACGCTTGACACAATGGCGCCTACGGTCATAGGCTTTGTTATAGTTTTAGCGGAAGCGGCAGGATCAATGGTCATTTCTGAGTTCTCTGCTGACAGCACTCTGCTAAGCTGCCTGCTGACAGTATATCAGGGCATCTGCTTTTATGACATTTCCAACGTCGGTATAGAATACATCGGCGGGGAGGACGTTATGGTGGTAAAGGAAATGCTGGATAAAAGCACTGTCCTTATCTCTTCAGCGGCCAGTCTTGGCGTTTCGGCGGCAGTTCTTATGGCAGGCTGCCTGATATTTAAGGATAAAGACCTGAAATGAGGTGAGGACAGTGAAAAAAATGATATCGGCCCAGTTTTATCAGCTGAGAAAACAGAGAGTCCTTCCTATAGCCTTTGCGGGACTTGTCCTGCTGATGACGGCGATAGCGGTACTTGCCGCAGGGATAGACAGCGAGGAGCAGAAAACAGCCTCATACCTTTTTGCAGAGGGTGCCTTTTCCAGCATGACGATGTTCAGCTTTATGTTCATGGCCGGAGCTGTGGGGACAGTCTGCTGCGGGGATTTTCCTGACAAGACCATAAACTATGAGCTTATGTCCGGCAGCAGCAGGGACCAGGTCTATTTTGGCAGAGCTGTGGCAGCCCTTGTGACCGCAGTGCCGGCGGGGCTTTTCATGGAGCTTATCTCATTGGGGCTGTGCGCCCTCATCTTGGGCTGGGGCGACAGTATAGGTCCCGGGGCCGCTGTACTAAGGGTGCTGATGACGGTGTTTCCGTATATAAGGATATGCTGCTTTTACATCATGGTGTCATTCATAGTAAAAAACACCGGCCTGGTCATCATTACCGCTTTTGCGCTTTTGCAGGGGATCAGTCTTCTGATAGGGGACAGCTCCAGGGCGCCGGATCTGTCTCTGGCTCTGCTTTGCTGCCGGAGTTTTCTCAGGACAGAGAGCTTTATCACCTTCGAGCTTGACGGCAGGGAAAGAATGGTCTTTGATACCTCTCTCAGTCCCGGCGGCGCTGCTGCTGCGGTCTTAGTCTCTTTACTCGCAGCCGCTGCATATATCTTCATCGGCAGGACCTATTTTGATAAAGACGATCTGAGATAGGGGGGAAAGCTATGGAATACTACGATATCATACTTCTGGCTTTTGCTCCCGTGTTCTTCGGGGGACTGTGGGTCCTGGCCGGAGCAGCCGAAAAATATCTCAGCACCCGCTGGAAGCTGATCTATCTTGTGCCGGCCATGGTGTGCCTGGCACTGATAGTCGGCGGCGGAGCAGATGTCTGCATGGTCCCGGCTTATCTTGGCTGCTTAGTGTTCGCCGCAGGCTTTTTCAGAGAGGGCCGCAGGGAGCGCCGGGCCTTTTGCCTGGGCGGGGTCCTGCTGATGGCTGCATCGCTGCCCCTATGCCTGTTTTCGCCCCGTTACCGCAGCATAGACTACGAAAAGGATTTCAAGCGGGGTTTTGAAGGGATAAAGGCCCATTATGTCCTTTCGGACTATAAGCAGATAGACTGGGACGGACTTTATGAAAAGTATCTTCCTATGTTCAGACAGGCCGCCCGTGACTGTGACGCCGACGGCAATATAATAGCCTGGAACCGTTTCTGCGCTGAGTTCGGAGACTCTCATGTAGGCTTTTCAGCCCGGACCGAGAAGGAGGAGGAAAGGGCCTTCCAAAAGGCCGCCGGCAATGACTACGGCCTTGTTATAATGAAGCTTTCCGACGGCAGCTATGCCGCCGTCAACGTTGACCCTTCCTTGGGCGACAAGGGTATCCATAACGGTACCACCATACTTTCCTGGGACGGACGTGACCCGGCGGAGGCCGAAAAGGACAGCCTGCTCTATGAGATGACGGCCTATTCCGACATTGATGTAAGGCAGTTTTATGAGGGAGTTTTCGCCGCAGGAGTAGGAGGCGATACCGTAAAACTGAGTTATGTAGACGACAGCGGCCGGAAGAGGGAAGAAGAGCTTCCAAGGCTTGGCAATTATTACAGCCGGGTAAAGAACGCTCTTGAAACTCTGGAAAACGGTATGGACATCGGCCATCTCCAATGGGCCCGGGTCAGCAGCGACACGGCCCTGCTGAGGGTCAAGAAGATGATGTTCGACACCCTTTCCTCTAAGAACGACGACCACGGCGCTATGAAACGACAGCTTCGGCAGGAGATAGGAGAGCTGATGGAGGACGGCGTGAAAAATGTCATCATCGACCTTCGCAGCAACGGCGGCGGCGCCGGGAATATGTCCGAAGCCATAGCCTCACTGTTCGCACCTGAGGGCAAGTATTTCTACGCCGCCAACGCCTTGTGGGACGACAGCACGAATTTCTATGCAAAAGCTCCCGGGGGCGGCTTTGCAGTAGGCTCAGAGGTGTATTTCAGCGGCGAGGACGTACTCAAGGGCGGCCGGGTGGTGATCCTCGTGAATGCAAAATGCGCCAGCGCCGGGGACCATCTGACTAAGATCATGGAGGGTATGGAAAATGTTACGGTCATGGGACTTACCGACCCGGCCGGAGTTGGTCAGGGCGTGTCCTCAATAGAGCTTGAAAGCGGCACACTGAGCTATTCAAGCTCGTTACTGCTCAACAAGGACGGCTCGGTGTTCATCGACGCCGGAACGGACGGACAGGCCGGGGACAGCACCGGTGTTATCCTGCCCTTTGACAGAGCCGCAGTCAAGGTCATATTCGACGATAAGGAGGACTATGTGCTCAAAATGGCCCTTGAAGAGCTTGAAGACTAAATGACGCTCTCCTGCGTTTGCGGCGTGGGAGAGCGTTTTTGTGTTGACAGCCTGGGCTTAAAGTTATATAATATTTACATAAGGGGGGACTGTAATGGAAAGATCACAGCGGCCGGACTTTATAGAGTGGCTGAAACTGAACATCAGGGAGCTTTGCATTGATATCAAGGACCTGGCGGCTTTTTGCGGCCTTAATCCCCGGACCGTCAGCAGGTATCTGAGCGGCGAGGGCTTTTTCAAGAAGCCTTCCGACGCAGTCAATTTTGTTGACAGGGCCGCAAGGTCCGGACTTTTCCACCATATCCCCTCCGGAGAGTTCAGGGATCTTTTCCAGACGCTGTATTTTGGCATGGAGAGCATCGTTACCCAGCAGATGATAGCAGACAGTATCGGCCTTACCCAGGCCACGGTCAGCGACTATCTCTGCCGGACCACTCAGCCACTGTACCTTTCAACAGATAGCCAGCTGGCGGTGCTGAAGCTTTACCGTGAGCATCTGAAAGGCAAGGAGAACAGCGAGCTGAGCGTCCTTCTTGACACCGCCATGGACAGGTCCGTTTACAGCTGTCATACCGACAGTTTCCTGAGGCGTGAACGGTGCAGGCCCCTGGCTTATCAGAGCTTTTTAGAGAGCTTGCTCAAAAACTATTTTATCGGCCTGGAGGACAGGACCGTTTCCCGGCAGGACTTTGACAGGGAGCGGGCGGCCGGGGCCATGCTGGCCATAGCCGACGAGCTGATGTTTCACCGTACCTCCTGGCTCGACAGTGTTTATCTGGAGAAACTCCTGAACTCCTGCGGTGCGGGGGAGGGGGCGGAGAGACTTCTGGCAAGGGTCTTCGCAGAGGCGCTTTTTGCCGGCGGGGAGTCCCTGCTGGAGGAGATAAGGTATGCCGGAACGGAAAAGACCTGTTCAAAGCTGGCTGTCTGGGGAAAGTTCTCTTTGAAATACCGCACCGCTGCCGTTAGTCAGGGGACCATGTCCCGGCGGGAAAGGGAGCAGGTGCTGAGAGAGGAGAGCAGGGTGTTCTCGGGTCTGAGCAGCTCAGATGCGGCTCTGGTCAACAGTCATTTCAGAGCCTTTTGCTTTGACGGGAGGACTGACCTGGAGGTCAAGCGGGAGATCATCTCTATGCTGAGAGAGGAAAGCTATCCCGTCATGAAACGCTTTGCTGACAAGCTCAGCAATATAGAGCCTGAACGGCTCATGCCCTACTCTGTAGGTCCCGGTCTGGACCACAGGCAGATACCCGGAAACAAAAAGTTTTACCTTTTGACTGAGCTGTTCTACATGACCGGCCTGAGTGAGCAGCGGCAGGAGAGCGGCAGCGGGTCCAATAAACCTGCCTCTGCCGAGCAGATAAGGCTTTTTGAGAACCTCTGCGACGGGCCTTATCTTTGTGAACAGCCTTTTTTAGCGGAGCAGGCGGCTTATAAGCTGACCCTTGGACCTCAGGAATGGTACATCTGGGCGCTGATGACTAACGCCCGTTTCAGGGGAACGACTCTGGAGGAACTGCTTTCTCTGGCCGAAAAGCTGGTCAGTGAGAGCAGGCGTGTCAGACAGAGAATGAGGTCCCGCCGGCGGCCTGACCCGGAAAGATAGACATAAAAAAGCCCGAAGACCGCCTTGCGACGCTTTCCGGGCTTTGATATCCTTTTGCAGAGACCAGCTTATCAGTTATTTACCAGCTTGTCCTCTTCGTTGTTCCAGCTATAGAGCTTTCTGATCTCCTTGCCGACCTTCTCAGAAGGATGCTCGGCGTGGAGCTTTCTCATAGCCTTGAAGTGTACCTGAGAACCTGCACTGCTCATGTCAAGGAGGAATTCCTTAGCGAAGGAGCCGTCCTGAATGTCGGAAAGTACCTTCTTCATAGCCTTCTTGGTGTCCTCAGTGATTATCTTAGGACCGGTCACATAGTCGCCGTACTCAGCAGTGTTGGAGATCGAATACCTCATGCCCTCGAAACCGCTCTGATAGATAAGGTCAACGATGAGCTTCATCTCGTGGATACACTCAAAATAAGCATTCCTGGGATCGTAGCCAGCCTCGACCAGAGTCTCAAAGCCTGCCTGCATAAGTGCGCATACACCGCCGCAGAGGACAGCCTGCACACCGAACAGGTCAGTCTCAGTCTCGGTCCTGAAAGTAGTCTCAAGAACGCCGGCCCTTGCGCCGCCGATGCCCAGAGCATAAGCAAGACCGATCTCCAGAGCGTTGCCTGTAGCGTCCTGCTCAACAGCGATCAGGCAGGGAGTACCCTTGCCGGCCTGGTATTCGCTTCTTACAGTGTGGCCAGGAGCCTTAGGAGCGATCATGATAACGTTAACGTATGCGGGGGGTACGATGCAGCCAAAGTGGATATTGAAGCCGTGTGCGAAAGCCAGGGTCTTGCCCTCAGTCAGGTTGGGCTCGATCTCGCTCTTATACATTGCAGCCTGCTTCTCATCAGGGATAAGTATCATTATAACGTCAGCTCTCTTAACAGCCTCAGCTACAGAAACGACCTCCAGACCCTGCTTTCTTGCCTTGTCTGCTGACTTGGAACCCTCATAAAGACCAACAACGACATTAACGCCGCTCTCCTTCAGGTTCAGTGCGTGTGCGTGGCCCTGTGAGCCGTAACCGATGATAGCGACAGTCTTACCGCTCAGTACGTTAAGGTCGCAGTCCTGCTGATAGTAGATCTTTGCATCTGCCATTTTAATTTCCTCCTAGTGAAATTTTATTTTCTTTCCGCCATGCGGAAAAATGTTCTATTCTTCCCTGGTCCCGAAAAAATACCTCCAGGGTGAATATCCTCAGTCTGGTGAGCCTGCAGTGCCGCTCAGGAGCCCTTCTTCGGGCTGAAATAATCAGAGCCTCTCTCAACTGCCACTGTTCCGGTCCTGGCCATTTCCAGTATGCCGTAAGGCTCGATGACGTTTTCAAACCTGCACAGCCTGTCATATCTGTCACAAAGCTCCAGCGTCATGGTGGAAAGGGTGATATCCATGACCTTGGCCCCGGTGATCTCTGCGATGGTCATTATCTCGCTGCGCTTTTCTGCGGGGGCGTTGACCTTTACTATCATCAGCTCCCTTGCCACGAATTCGTCTCTGCCGAAGGTCTTGACCTTGATGACCTCTATGAGCTTGTTGAGCTGCTTTTCGATCTGCTCAACAGTATGGTCGTCACCGTCAGCGACTATAGTTATCCTTGAGATAGAGGGATCGTGAGTAGGTCCCACAGCCAGGCTCTCGATATTGAAACCACGCCTTGAAAACAGGCCGGAGATCCTGGAAAGCACGCCGCTGTGATTTTCAACAAGTACAGAAATCGTATGTTTCATAAATCAACCTCCGTTTACCGGGAAATAATCCCATAAAAATTATTATACTATGATATTATAAACATTTCTTTAATAATTTGATGATATACCGTTAATATCAGTGCGTTAAAGCACTGGCCCGGTACAGCCAGTCAGAGAGTGGGGAAGTCCTTGTCCACTACCACCTCTGCCAGCAGGAGGCCCTTGTCCTCTGCCAGTCTCTCGATGGCCTCTTTTTCGGACTTTTCGTCATTTACCCTTATGGCCGGTATGCCGTAGGCGGCGGCCAGTTTCACAAAGTCCGGGGAACCGTCAAGGAACACGCCGGTCTGTCTGTCGTTATAGCCTATGGTCTGAAGCTCTCTTACCATTCCCAGCCTGGTGTTGGTCATGACGATGACTTTGATGTCCACCCCATACTGCACTGCTGTGGCAAGCTCCATGAAATTCATCTGGAAACCGCCGTCGCCGCATATAGCGATGGTGGGCCTGCTGGGGTCAGCCATCTTAGCCCCTACAGCACATGGCACCGAATAGCCCATGGTACCCATGCCGCCTGAAGTCAGGAACCTGCCTCCACGCTTGAAATAGTACCTTGACGACCAGATCTGGTTCTGCCCGACGTCGGCGCAGATATTGACATTGGCCGGCATCCTCTCCGCCAGCTTTTGCAGGAACTCCTTGGGGTTCACCGTACCCTTCACAGGCTGTGCGAATTCGGTCGGGACCTTGTTCTCCTCGATCTGCCTGAGCCAGCCGCTGTGGTCGGCACAGCCTTCGGGGTTCTTCTTTATGTAGTCCAGCATCTGTCTGAGCACCTGCTTGGCGTCGCCCACCAGAGGATAATCCGCTCCGATGTTCTTGCCGATCTCCGCCGGGTCGATGTCGATATGGAGTATCTTGGTAGTTCTCTCCAGATCAAGAGGAGTCTTGACAGCTCTGTCTCCCACCCTTGCGCCAACTAAAAACAGGGTATCGCAGGCATTTACGGCATAATTGGCTATCTTCATTCCGTGGGTGCCTATCATTCCCACATAAAGGGGATTGTCGTCCGAAAAAACCGATATGCCCATCATGGTAGTGATAACGGGTATATTCAGCGTTTCTGAAAGCTCGACTATCTCATTCTGCGCATTGGACGCAAAAACGCCGCCGCCTATGCAGATAAGGGGCTTTTCAGCGGACCTGAGGGCCTCGGTGACTCTCTTTACCTGCAAATAATTGCCCTTGCCCGTAGGCTTGTAGCTCCTGATATCAACTTTCTTGGGATACTCGAAATCCAGAGTCATTTTCTGAACGTCCATGGGAACGTCTATGAGCACCGGACCAGGCCTGCCTGTCCCTGCGATATAGAAGGCCTCCTTAAATGCTCTGCCTACGTCCTTGGGGTCTTTGAGCAGATAGCTGTGCTTTACGAACGGCTCTGCGGCCCCGGTGATGTCGGCTTCCTGAAAAACGTCCGACCCGATCTGATCGGTGTTGACCTGTCCTGTGATACAGATGAGCGGTATGGAGTCCGCATAGGCTGTAGCTATGGCGGTGATAAGGTTCACTGCACCCGGCCCTGAGGTTGCGATACAGACCGCAGGCTTGCCGGTGATCCTTGCATAGCCGCTGGCTGCATGGCCGCCGTTGGCCTCATGCCTTACCAGGATATTCCTGATATCCTTTTCGGCAGAGAGAAGAGCGTCATAGAAAGGGCAGATAGCTGCACCCGGATAGCCGTAGACCACCTTTATGCCCTCTGCCTTCAAACACTCTACCATAGCCTGACTAACAGTCATTTTCATATTATAGCCCCCTTTAATGCTATTGCCCCCAACGGGCTAAACGTCGAAAAAATACACACTTAAATTATACCATATGACAGGCAGTTAGTCAATACTAATAGCGTCCTGAAAAAAAGCACAGCCATCTGAGGCTGTGCTTTATTTACGCATATCTGTCTCATTTGTGGGAGCTGCTGTCGGTCTGCCACTCCTGGTTCCAGTTTTTCTTGTCCCTTTCGACTTCCAGCTTTGAACGCATATGGACTATCTTATCCTCCAGCCCGCTAAGAAATCTCTTCACGTCCTCTGCGGCGAAACCGGTGGTCCTGGCGGCACGGAGCCGGAATTTCCTGAAATGCTCAGGCGTTTCGTACTCCTTCTCCCAGCCCTTCAGCTCCAGGGCTTTTTCCAGCGCTTTCATTTCTTTCATCATTTCCTGCGCCTGCTTGATAACGTCCATCTTCTCATAGCCGCTGCCGCTGACTTCACGCAGCGAAGAGATCACCTCTGCCGTACTTCTGTCATACATCATAGAAAAAACCCCCTTTGTTTTCATAAGCCCGCCCCAGGCTGAACCTCGGATACTAATTATCTCATTTTTATAATATTAACATAATATTTCATAAATGTCAATGATTTTTTTACACTTTGGCCTGTCATTTATTGCGGTCTTTCAAGACCGATGCCGCTGCCCCGCAGCAGTAGACCTCTGCCGCTCCTATCTCCCTGAGTTTTTCGGCGCAGGTCCTGACAGTGGCGCCGGTGGTGATGACGTCGTCCACGATAAGGATATTCTTCCCGCTTATATCATTATGCCCGGAGGCGGCTTTGTATACCTTGCGGGCGTGTATTTCTCTTTCTTTCTGTGAAAGGTGATGCTGCTCAGTGCTGTCATCATTTCTTTCCAGCAGAGTATAGTCCGTTTTTTTGCCCAGTATATCCGCCACGAACTCTGCTAACAGCTTAGCCTGGTTATAGCCCCGGCGGACCCGTTTCCTTACGCTCATAGGCACCGCTGTGACGATGTCCGTCCTCAGGTCCAGCCCTGTGAGAGCCAGCCTTTCGCATATTATCCCTGCGCACAGCTCTGCAAAATTATCGCTCTCGCCGCTGTCCTTCATGCGGTAGATGAGGTCGGTGATCTTTCCCTCATAGCTGAAGGCTGCCGTCCCGCCGTCGGTACCGCTGACCTCTATCGTTTTATTTTTGAGCAGCGGCATTTTTTCCCCGCAGGCCGGGCAGGTCAGCCCCTCCCAGCTTATCACCCTGCCGCACAGAGCACACCGGTTCGGCAGAAAAATGTCAGCGATAAACTTATACCCGGCAGTCCTTTTCAGCATACTTTCACCGTCCCCTGAGATAAAACGAAAGCCCGGAGCCGCAAAGCCCCGGGCGGAACTATCCTATCACCCCTGATATCAGAGATAGCTGTTGTAGTCTGCATTCTCCTTGTTGATAGCCTCGATCTCGTCATTGATGTCAGCTACTATCTTCCCGGCATCGTCCTTTGCGGCGATGAGGGTGATGAGCTTAGCCTGCATCTCCTCGATCTCCTTTTTCATAGCCTCGACCTTGGTGTTGCAGTCAAACGCATTGTTCTCAGCGTCAGTCTTTTTGGACTTCAGTTCCTCGATCTTCTTGTTGTTCAGTGCGATCTGCTCTTGAGCAAATTGCCTCATTTTCTCCATAGCGGTCATACCCGCACTCGCCTCCTTAAAACTATCGGTCAACACCGATTCAGTAACATTTGTGATTTCAGCGTCATCTGACTTGCTGTCCCCGGCATTATCGCCGCTGTCGGTGCTCTCAGCCACGCCGGCTGCATCGGCCTTGTTTTCCTCAGCGCTCTCAGCCTTCTCGGTTCCTTTGAGCTCCATCTCCTTTTTCAGCTCCTCCACAAGGCTTATGCCCGGGATATCCTCTGTAAAGGTCTCAGTGTTCCTGGTAAGCTCCTTTTCCAGCACCTCTTCGCTGACAGGCTCGATGGAAGGGATCTCAGGCTCGCCGTCATCGCTGCCCATGCTGTCTATCAGGCTGACCTTATGCTCCTCTTTGGCCTTTTCTTCCTTGTTCTCGTCCGGCAGCAGGCTGACGGTATGCGGTTCGTTCGACTTAGGTGCGAACATATCCTTGGACTTGGCGGCCTCTTCCTCCAGCTTTGCCTCCATCTCAGGAGTCAGCCCGGTAAAGATCTCAGGCTCGCTTTCCTCTTCATAGGTATCCTGCTGTACCTCAGGTCCTGTGACCTCTGCCGCCGCAGTCTCAGCCGTCTCGACAGGCACCTCGGTCTTCTTTTCTTCCTCGATCAGGCCGTAAGCTGCCGAAACAGGCTTGGGGTCATCACGCTTTGTATATGTAGGCGGATTGTACTTCCTTTTAACGACCTTGGGCGTAGACTCCAGTCCGGTGGCGAACTCGCTCTCCGGCTCCTCCGAGGCTGGCTTGTCCTTGTTCTTCTCGGCATTGACTCTTCTGAAATGCTCCTCCATCAGGTCCTTGACTGCGTTGATATCAGCCTTGTCCCTTCCGAAGAATTCAGCGACTTCATTGACCGTCTTTGTCTTCAGGAGCTGTGCGATGCTCCTGGCGGTCTTGTCAAGGAAACCGGCTTCGTCCATGTCAAGATTGATAGTGGGAGCAGCTTCCTTATGCTCTTCCTTCTCGCTCTTGCCGCCCCTCTTGAAGAAACCGACGCCGGGTATCCTGCCCTTCTGCCCCTTCTCCTTTTCTTCACCGGCCGAATGGTCCAGCTTGGGCTGCTCGTAGGTCTGATACTCCGGGAAATACTTCTCCACTATGCCCACGATGTTTCCCTTAGGGATCTCCATGATCCTGCTGATATCGTCGAAACTATGTCCCTCCTTGTAAAGTCTTACGATCTTTTCGTTCGTAGTTTCGTCTTTCCTCTTTGCCATGAAAAACTCATTCCTTCCATTGAATTAGTGAATAGCAGCAAACGGCCTGTGTGAAAGATCGCACTCCGTTCACCATAACGGACCAAAGCCCCGGCACGGGCAATGTCCCGCAGGGCCTGTGTTCAGCGATATGGTTTAATATTTTGATAAAATGCTCACAGCACTTTCCCGGACCGCTGAAAAACACCGGACTGCCCAAAGTTCAATCTACATTATATTATACAATATTCCGAGTAAATTGTCAATACAATTTATAAAAAACACCAACAAAAATTTCAATTATTTTTCATAAATATTGCCAAGATGTTTACATTAGATAACAAAACACCCGTCACTGTCTCCCTGCGGCAGGTGAAAGTGCGCTTTTTGCTGCCGCTGTGAAGAGCTTTATTTTTTTCTCATCTTTTCCTATGCCGCTGTCGTTCTCCACCCCGGAGGAAACGTCCACGCAGTCAGGTCTGACGGTCCTGACTGCCCTTGCCACGTTTTCAGGAGTAAGCCCGCCGGCGAGAATGAACAGCCTGCCGTCACGCTCTGTATTTTTGAGCAGCTCCCAGTCGAAGGTCTTGCCGCTGCCGTATTCTGCGGCGTCGAAAACGTAGCCCGCTATCTTTTCGTTTTTGGCATACTTTCCCAGTTCCTTCAGGTCTGTCACGTTGAAGGCCTTCAGTACCGGCAGTTCTGCGGCCTGGAGAGCGGCTTCGCTCACCGGCCCGTGGATCTGGATAAAGTCGAAACCGGCGCTGTTGATGGCCCTGATCTGCTCCTCGTCCGGGGAAACGGTCACAGCCACCTTTCTGACACCGTCGCCGAAGGCTGCCAGAACTTCCCCGGCCCTTTCAAGGCTCAGACAGCGCTTGCTTTTCGGGAAAAACACTACTATCCCGCCCATATCGGCCCCGGCTTCGGTAACGGCCCTGGCCTCCTGTGGGGTGGTTATACCGCATATCTTGACCATGATCTCCCTGTTCTCTTCCATGGGCGCAGCACCTCCCTGTTCTTTCTGAAATATTCCCGGCAGCATCCCCAAAGCTCCGTTGACTCTGCGATTATACACCATAATTGTTAATCCAATATGAACCGCCCTGTTTTCCCACATATCAAAAAACGTTTTCGTTAACAGACCGTGAACTTGTAGGCAAGCGTTCTGAGCGTAAATAAAAAACGAAAACAGCCCGCTGCTAGGTGCCGGGAGAATGATACGGCTTTGTTCAACGCTCACAAGTAAGGACCTGGATTAACTGGCATAATGCTATATTTTTAGAAATTTTAACTTTACCCTTGATTTTTTTCTGAAATGCTGTATAATCTTATTAGGGGGCAGAGGGGCCTCCTGGGAAAACGGGGGATCATTGCAGCACTGAGGTGGATATCATGGCAAACGAACTGGAGCTGATAGAGAGATCGTTCGCTAAAGTCTCGCTGTCCGACAAGGCGGACATCAGCAGCTTTGGCGAGGCCGTCAGGCCCGTGGCAGAGGCCTACGGGTGCAGCTGCATAGTCTGTGAAGTGCCTGTGAAAAAGGGACGCAAACAGACCTATGTGTTATACGGCGGCGAAAATTACGAAAAATACATACAGTTTCTGTCCTCCGGAGAAGAGGACGGCGGCAGGGTCGTAAGGTCCGTGGGGGAGCCAGGGGTCTGGGGCTCGGCGCAGGTCATATGGGTGTGCCCTGAGGATATGCCGCCCGATGACAGAACCAGGGAGGACCTGAGCTTTATCTGCCGGCTCATATGTCTGATGACCGAGAGGATAAGGCTGAACATGATGGCAAGACGCTTTTTCTACACTGACGAAGTGACGGGCCTTGACAACATAAACGGTCTGATGAGGTTCACGAATTCTCTGAAAAACAAGGGGAACGCCCACTGCTATTGTGCGGCGCAGCTCAATCTGGTGGGGTATAACTACATAAACAAAAAGGTGGGCTATAGGGCCGGCAACAGGCTTTTAAAGCAGTACTGCTCGAAGATGAGGGGGCTGCTATGCGAGGACGAGACGATGGCCAGGCTGGGCGGCGACAATTTCATGATCGTCTACAAACGGGAGAACGGGCCGAAGATAGAAAAGGCCATCGAGGGCATCGCCGTGCGCTGCCGGTCAAATTCGGCGCAGCGCCGTTTTGTGATCTCCGCCCGGGCGGGCATATACGATATAAGGTACCCTGAGGAGCCTTTCGAGGTCATTTTCAGTCACACCGCCGCTACACTGAACTATGCCAGAAAATTCGGCCGGACCAGCATAATACGCTACTCTGAGGAGATCGAGAGGCGTGTGATGGAATACAAGGGCTATGTTCAGCGGTTCAGGGAGGGCCTTGAAAAACAGGAATTCTTCGTGGTCTTCCAGCCAAAGGTCTACACCAGGGACAATACCCTTTACGGCGGCGAGGCTCTGGTCAGGTGGGACCGTGGGGGCAGCGTCATATATCCCGGAGACTTCATCGAGGTACTGGAGCAGGAACATCTTATAGCCACACTGGACCTTTACGTTCTTGAACACACCTGCATGGCACTGAGAAAATGGATAGACAGCGGCGCCGATCCGGTGAAGATCTCGGTGAATTTTTCCAACGACCATCTCTGGGACAGCGGACTGGTGGACGACATAGTGGCAGTGGTGGACCGCTACGGCATCGACCACAGCCTGATAGAGATAGAGATGACCGAAACTGCGGACGTCAACGAGATACCGCAGCTGATGACCTATGTGGAACTGCTGCACAGCAACGGCTTTACGGTGGCTATGGACGATTTCGGAACAGGCTACTCCTCTTTGCAGATACTCCAGTCCGTCAGCGTGGACGTGCTGAAAATAGACCGCTCTTTCGTCACTGCGGTGGCAGAGGACAAGAACAAGCGTGAAAACGTCATTCTGCGCCACATCATAAATATGGCCGACGACCTTGGGGTGGAGATTGTGGCCGAGGGCGTGGAGACCGGTATCCAGAGGGAGAACCTTATCGGGATGAACTGCCACAGGATCCAGGGCTATGTTTTCGACAAGCCCCTCAGCGAGGACGAGTTCATGGAAAGGATAAGGGCCAGGACATATATATAAGATCAAGCGTGTACCTCCTGCAAAGGGGATACACGCTTTTCCTACTGTCCCATCCAGTATTTTCTGTCCAATGATCTGTACTGTATCGCCAAAGAGATGTGCTCCTCGCTGATAGTCCCGCACCCGTCCATATCTGCAATGGTCCGGGAGACTTTCATTATCTTCTCGTAGGCCCTGCCCGACATACCAAGCTTGTCAAAGACCGCTGACATGAGCTTTTGCGCACCGGGAGCCAGTATGCAGACCTTGTTGAGCATATCCGGCGTGATAAGTGCGTTGCAGCTTATCCCCGTGCCACGGTAGCGCTCAGTCTGTATGTCCCTGGCCTTCTGTACCCTTGCCCTGATGGCGGCAGAGCTTTCCTCTTTCTCTTTGGAGGATATCTCCGAATACTCCACCGGCAGGGCCTCGATATGGATATCAAATCTGTCCAGCAGGGGACCGGAGATGCGGTTGAGATAATTCGTCACCTGTTTCTGAGAGCATATGCACTTGCGGGTGGGGTGGCCGTAGTAGCCGCAGGGACAGGGGTTCATGGCACCGATGAGCATGAACGAGCTGGGGTAGGTTATGCTGCCCGAAACTCTCGAAATGGTCACGACCCGGTCCTCCAGGGGCTGCCTGAGTATCTCCAGGGCCGACCGTGAGAATTCCGGCAGCTCGTCTAAAAACAGCAGTCCGTTATGGGCTAATGATATCTCTCCCGGTTTCGGTATGCTGCCGCCGCCGGCAAGGCCAGCCGCAGAAACGGTGTGGTGAGGGGCCCGGAAGGGCCTGGTGGTTATGAGGGGTTCGTTCTTGTCGATGTGTCCCGCCACTGAATGGATATTGGTCGTTTCGATGGACTCCTCAAAGGTCATGGCCGGAAGTATGGAGGGCATACGCTTGGCCAGCATGGATTTTCCGGAGCCGGGGGAGCCTACCATTATGACGTTGTGCCCTCCGGCTGCCGCAGTTTCCAGAGCTTTTTTTGCCGCCATCTGCCCCTTGACGTCCGCAAAGTCCAGGGAGCCGAAATAATCGGGCCTGCCCGGCTTGTAGGGCGCTGCGGGGACGATCTGCGCTTTCCCGGTCAGGTGGAACACCAGTTCCCCTATGGAATTGACCCCATAGCAGCTGACTCCCTCCACCACCGAGGCCTCCCTCAGGTTCTCCGCCGGTACATAGACCTGTTCAAGACCCTGCTCCATTGCCTTTATGACCATCGGCAGCACCCCCTGCAGGCACCTTATCTCGCCGCTCAGGGATACCTCGCCTATGAAAGCGGCCTTGCTGAGTCTGGCGTCGTCGGCTATGCCCATCACCCTCAGCAGCGCCACCGCTATGGCAAGGTCATGGACCGAGCCGGTCTTTTTTACGTCCGCCGGGGCCAGATTCACCAGTACCCTCTGCTGGGGAAAGTTTATCCCGCAGCAGCGAAAGGCCGACCTTATCCTTTCCCGGCTCTCCTTTATTGCGGCGTCGGCCAGTCCCACGATGTCAAAGCTGGGTATGCCTTTGGAGGCCTCTATCTCCACATAGACCGGGTAGGCGTTCAGTCCTAATAGCCCCAGACTGTTGATGCTAGCAAACATTTAATCTTCCCCGTTTTCTGTCTGGCGCTCCTGAGTGTCTTTGCGTTCCTCCATGCTCCTGCATACCGAGAACAGGAAGTCCGTAACGTCGCTGTAGACCTCGCCCTTGTTTATCTCGTTGGTCAGCTCGTGCCTTGCGCCGTTATAGATCTTCATCTCCACATCACAGTCGTAGAGCCGCAGCTTGTTGTAGACCTTGAGCACTCCCTTGCCGTAGTTGCCCACCGGGTCGGCGCTGCCGGAGATAAGATAGGTAGGCAGGTCCTTGGGATATTTCTCGAATGCCTTGTCCCTGTTCACAAAGAACATGACTTCCACCAGATTGCGGTAGCCGTTGACAGTGAAGTTAAAGGTGCAGAAGGGGTCCGCAGCGTAAGCGTCAACAAGGTCCGGGTCACGGGAGAGCCAGTCGTATTTGGTCCGGCAGTCCTTTATCTTTTTGTTGTAAACGCCCTTTTTTCCGAAAAACAGCTTTGACATCAGGTCCAGACGGTATCTGTCGCCGTGTATCTTTTCCAGGCCGTCCAGTATCATCAGCAGCTGCGGCTCGGCGCCCAGTCCGCTGCCGGTGCCGCTTATTATGGCACCGCTCAGTTCACAGCCGTACTTCTCGATGTAGGCACGGCTCAGAAAACTGCCCATGCTGTGGCCGAAGAGAAAGTAGGGGATACCCGGGTATTTGGTCTTTGCTATGCCGGTCAGTGTGTGCATATCGGCCACCTGCTTCTGCCAGCCAAGCTTTCCGGCGGTGTAGCCAAGGTCGTTGTCCTCAGGGACGTTCCCGCTGCCCTCAGGCACCGCAGTCAGTCCGTGACCCAGGTGGTCATTTCCGCAGACCGCAAAGCCGAGTTCAGTAAGGTAAACGCAGAAATTATGGTATCTGCCGAAATATTCGTCCATCCCGTGGGCTATCTGCACAACGCCCCTGACCCTGTCCGCCGGGCCGATCGGCTCGTAGAAGGAATAGTGTATATCCCTGCCCTTTTCCTTCGAGGGATAGCAGCCCTCGGTCATGGTATATGAAAGACCGTATTCTTTATTCTCACTCATTTTTATTACCTCCCGTAAAAGATGGACCTTAGCACAGGCCGTGGCTTTATTATATCATAGTTTCTTCTAATAATCAAGTGCGATACTTGATAGTTTTTGTTTATTTTCTAAAAAACGACACCGCAATCGTTTTAAATTGTTAAAAAATTATTACGCCCCTTGCTAAATTTTCAAAACGTGTTATAATAGGAATAACGGTGAAATATAATGATATTTATTAATTTTGCCTAGGCTAACTTTTGGCGAGAAAAATTTTTGACGAGGTGACTTATCATGACAGAAATGGAACTTTATAAGCTCTGGTGCGAGAAGGCTGTTGACGACCCGGATCTTCAGGAAGAACTGAAGTCCATCGAGGGCGACAGCGATGCGATAATCGACAGATTTTACAGGGATCTTGAATTCGGCACAGGCGGACTCAGGGGCGTTATCGGCGCCGGGGCCTACAGGCTGAATGTCTATACTATAAGAAGGGCTACCCAGGGCCTGGCTGATTATGTGAACGGTGCGTTCAAGAACGCTGCCGTAGCTATATCCTACGATTCCAGGATAAAGAGCGACGTTTTCGCCAAGGAGGCCGCAGGCGTCCTGGCTGCAAACGGCATCAAGGCCTATATCTACACCGAGCTTATGCCTACTCCCTGCCTTTCCTGGGCTGTGAGAGAGCTTGGCTGTCAGGCAGGCGTAATGGTAACTGCCTCCCATAATCCCGCCAAGTATAACGGTTATAAGGTATACGGCGACGACGGCTGTCAGCTTACTCTTGACGCTGCGAATATCGTTACTGAGAAGATAGAGGCTGTGGATATGTTCGGCGGGGCTAAGACCGTTGATTTTGAAGAGGGCCTGAAGAGCGGCATGATAGAGTATATCAAGCAGGAGGTCATAGATAAGTACCTTGACAAGGTAGCCGAGCAGGGCATACACACAGACCTGGTGGCTGACAGCGGGCTGAAAGTCGTTTACACTCCCCTCAACGGCACAGGCAACAAGCCTGTAAGGGCCATACTCAAGAAGATAGGCATAAAGGAAGTCACCGTGGTGCCTGAGCAGGAGAACCCTGACGGACATTTCACCACCTGCCCGTTCCCGAACCCTGAGATCAGGGAGGCTCTGAGCAAGGGACTGGAGCTTTGCGCAAAGGTAAAGCCTGACCTGCTGCTGGCTACCGACCCTGACTGTGACAGAGTGGGCATAGCTGTGCCTGACCCTGAGGGCAACTATGTGCTGTTCTCCGGAAACGAAGTCGGCGCTATGCTGCTCAAATACATCTGCCAGGAAAGGACCGCTCTGGGCACCATGCCTAAGGACCCTGTGGCAGTAAAGACTATCGTTACCACCGATATCTGCAAGAAGATCGCTGATGAATACGGCGTTGAACTGAGGAACGTACTCACAGGCTTCAAGTTCATAGGCGAGCAGATAGGCTTCCTGGAGAAGGACAAGCAGGAAGACAGGTACGTGTTCGGTTTTGAGGAGAGCTATGGTTATCTGGCCGGCACCTATGTAAGGGATAAGGACGCTGTTGTGGCATCTATGCTGATCTGCGAGATGGCTGCTTTCTACAGGACCAAGGGCGTTACCCTCCTTCAGGCCAGAGAGGACCTTTACAAGACCTACGGCAACTATCTCCACAGCCAGGAGAGCTTCCAGTGTGAGGGCGCAAGCGGCATGGAGAGAATGAAGGAGATCATGGCTGATCTGAGAAAGAACGGCCCTAAGGAGATAGGCGGCCTGAAGACCGTTTCCGTAGCAGACTACGTGGCAAGCGAGCAGACCGACTGCGCCACCGGTGAGAAGACCGTGCTGACTCTGCCTAAGTCTGACGTTCTTGCTTTTGATCTGGAGCAGGGCGCCAGCGTCATCATCAGACCCTCCGGCACTGAGCCTAAGATAAAGGCTTACTATACTGCGATCGGTGAGACCAGGGCCGATGCAGAGAAGACAGAGGCAGCTCTGAAGGCAGACTTCAAGAAAATACTTGGCTTTTGACAGATACTGACAGACTTAATGATGCCGCAGCTTTTTCGCTGCGGCATTTTTGCGCCCGAAGGACAGTATGTTTGGCCTGTGAACTGCACAAGATAAGTGCAGGCTCTGAAAAAATCTACAAAAAATCACCGGCACTTTTTGTAGATTTTGGCGGGAGAACGGGGACTTTTTTTGATAAAATACTTGACAGTATTGCACGCTTATGATATAATTATCGTGTGATTTTGTGCGATTTTGCCGCTTTTTTTCAAATAGTCAGGCGGCATCGGCAGCGGTGTGCGCAGTAAGGGGCGGCGGCCTGAACTGCGTTTTTTGTCTGCTTTGACCCCTTTGCACATTATCTGTCAGGAACGGTCAAGCTTTGTTTTCGGACCGGGAGCGTGAGTTCAGCCGGATGTCCGAAAACGTTTTATATTATAAAGGAGAAGGCTAAGTGGAGGAAACTAAAAACCTGAATACGGAGCTGGGAGAGGAAGAGATAGACCTTAATCTGCTGTTCCATGATATAATCAGAGGATTTGTGAAGTATTGGTGGCTGCTGATACTTATTATAATAGTTGCCGGCAATTTGCTGGTCCTTTATACCTATGGGACCTATAAGCCGCTCTATGAGAGCAAGGCGTCTTTCTCGGTGTCAACTGAGAGCCAGTATGAGGTGTCCATCGACTACAGCGCAGTCACCTACGATAAGAGAACGGCGCTGCAGATGGCAAAGACCTTTCCCTATCTGCTGGAGACCGAACTGCTGACCGATATGGTCAAGTACGATCTTGGCACCAGCACCATAAACGGCACCATCACCGCCAGCGTTATTGAGAATTCCAACCTCTTCACCCTGTCTGTGAGGAGCAGCGATCCCAACGATTCAAAGATGATACTTGATTCGGTCATTAAGAATTACCCCTCTGCGTCCCAGTACGTAATGGGCAGCATCAGCCTTAATCTTATGGAGATATCCGATGTCCCCGATAAGCCGGTCAACAGGATCAACCTTGCCAGGACCGCAGCAAAGGGTGCGCTGATAGGCGTTTTGCTCAGCGCTGCATTCCTGTTCGCATATGCTATCCTGAGGAAGACTGTCAGGAACGAGGCGGAGATAAAGAACAAGCTCAATATGACCGACGTCGGCACCGTGCCGATGGTAAGGTTCAAGCGCAGGGCAGACGGCGAGAAACAGAGAGTCAATATACACAACAAGAAGTGCGGCGAGCCTTTCAGAGAGGCCATAAGAAAGATCGCAGTAAGGCTCTCGAAGGAGCTGAGTGCGGACGATAAGAAGGTACTTGCGGTAGTTGCCGCCTCTTCGGGAGAGGGCAGCTCTATGGCGGCGGAGAATATCGCTGCGGCCATTGCTGAGACTGATAAGTCCGTCCTGCTCATCAGGGAGGAGCGCACAGATAAGGATATGAGGTTCGACCCGCTGAAAAAGCTCCTTAACGGTGAGTCTAATATGGAGTCCTGCATGAGGTACAGCGAGGGCGACAAAATGTATATCATCACTGAGCCTTCGGGACTTCAGGCTCTTAACGACCCTTCGCTGAAGCTGAGCTTTTCCGAGTTCATAGACAAGATAAAAACAAAATTTGATTATATCGTCATCGACTCCGGCACAGGCAGCAGCTTTGGCAGCATCACGGCGACCCTTCCGGCAAGCGATGCAGTGCTGGTGGTCATCAAGCAGGATACCAGTACCGCCTCGGCTATCAGGGAGTTCATCGACCGGATAAGGGACTACGATGTGACTGTCTCCGGCTGTGTCCTCAACGGTGTTGAGGGCGGCTCTACGGGCTATGGCTACGGATACGGCGGCTACGGCGGATATGGCTACGGCTATGGCGGTTACGGCTACGGCAGGTACGGCTACAGCAAGTATGGCTACAGCAAGTACGGCTACGGCAAGAACTATGGCTCATACGGCTCCTACGGCAAAGACACTGAGGACGATGACGATGATTGATATCCATTCCCACATAATGCCGGGCATAGACGACGGCTCCAGGTCCATGGGCGAGACCATGAAGATGCTTAAAATGTCAGCGGCCAGCGGCGTGTCGCTCATTACCGCCACGCCTCATTTCAACCATGTGTATAACTGGATGAACTACGCTGACCGGCGGTTTTTGGACCTCTTTGAGAGCGTCAGGGAGAACGCAGAGGAGCGGGGCATCGGCATCGAGCTGCGGCTGGGTATGGAGATAAGGGCTTTCGACGGCATGATCGATCTTCTGGAGCAGGGCCGGCTGCTGACCCTGGCAGGCACGAAATATGTGCTGACGGAGTTTGACGAGCAGGAGCCTGCAAAGTGGGCGAAAAACATACTGAGAAAGCTGCTGAGCGCCGGCTATATACCTGTGGTGGCCCACCCGGAAAGGTATGATTTTGTGGGCGAGGACCCGTGGCAGGTCAGCGACTGGCTCGAGGACGGGTGCCTTATACAGATAACCCGTGGCAGCATGACGGGCAGCTACGGTCCTATGGCCAAGGAGCTTTCTGACCTTTTTCTGGAGGAGGGCTTTGTGACCTGCGTGGCCAGCGACTGCCACCGTCCCGACAGGCGCACGCCGGAGATGACGTCCGGCTATGAGTATCTCAGGGACAGGTATTCAGAAAGACTGGCTGAAAGGCTCATGACGGTGAATCCCGGCAGGATAGTCAGGGGCGAAAGGATATAAAGACAAACGTCAGGAAAATGAGAGAGGAAAGATATAATGCATTATCTTAGGCTTGCAGTTATAGTGCTGTTCGTGGTGTCGGCAGGACTTTTCGCTGTGACGGAGTTCAATGCCAGGGCAGGCAAGGACAGCGTCCCGCCGGAGCTGACCGCAGACAGCGAGTATATAGAGATGAGCGTCAATGACCCGGAGGATAAGCTCATGGAAGGCGTAAGGGCCACGGACGCAAGGGACGGAGAACTGACCGACAGGATACTCATGGCGGACGAGTCCTTCTTCATGGAAAAAGGCGAGTGTACAGTGAACTACGTGGTCTTCGACTATTCCAACAACTACAGCACCCTTTCAAGGACCGTGAGATATACCGATTACAGGTCGCCCAGGTTCGTGCTTAAAGAACCGCTGGTCTTCTCGGTGGGGAGCAATATAAAGTATATGGACAAGATAAACGCCGATGATGTGCTGGACGGAGAGATAAGCAATAAGATAAGGATAATCTCCAGCACCGTCAGCAACTATTCAGAGGGCGTCTATCCCGTAAGGCTGGAGGTCATCAACAGCCACGGCGATAAGTCCCAGGTGGATATCAACGTGGTGGTAAGGAGCGGCGTCAGCGACGCCATGGTGGAGCTTTCGGACTACGTGGTCTATACCCGTGTGGGGGAGGAGTTCGACCCCTATTCACTTATTACCGACGTGAAGGACAGCCAGGGCGAGTCCATTCCCAATTCCACGGTGGTCATAAGGGGCATGGTGGATACGAACGTTCCTGGGTGCTATACCCTGATGTATACCTATGAGAACGGTACAGCTATCGACGGCGTGTATCTGACCGTAGTTGTGGAGGATGAGCAGCAGTGAGGGAAGAAAAAACAATAGACCTTGAGCATATCAACCCGTATCTGGTGGTCAAGCGTGTCATGAGGACCCTGTGGATGCCGATAGTGACCGTCATAAGCGTCTGGCTGCTCATAGGGGCCTGCCAGAACCTGCTGTTCCGGCCTAAGTACAGGTCAGGGGCCATGATGGTGGTAACTGCCAAGAACGGCGGCAGCACCATCAATTCACTGACTACTACCAGCGATATGGCGAAGATATTCGCAGATGTTTTCCAGAGCGATATGCTGAAAAATAAAGTGGCTGCGGAGCTGGGTGTCTCTAAGCTTGACGGCACAGTGGTCACTGAGGCGATACCTGAGACTAACCTTTTCAGGGTCAGCTACGATGCGGACAGCCCCGAAGCGGCTTTCAGGACCCTGAACCTAATTATCAAATACCATTCCGAGTTTTCTGAGGACCTTTTCGGTGCGGCGGTCATCGAAGTAATAAAATCGCCGAACGTTCCTGTCGAACCGATAAATTCCTTTATCAGCTCCAGGAGGAGGATGCTGTTCTCGATCATGGGCGGCGTGCTGGTAATGGGCATAATAATATTCTTAGCTATGATAGAAGACTCTGTCCAGACTGTTTCGGGCGCTAAGGATATGATAGACGGCAAGCTCTATTCAGTGATACCGTATGAGAAGAAAAAGGCCACAAGGAAGAAGACCTCGATACTCATTTCCAACAGCAGCGCCAGTCTGCCCTATGTGGAAGTGTTCAAGAACCTCGGGGCAGTTATCGACCACAAGATGAGGAGAAGGAGACAGAAGGTGATCCTTGTCAGCTCCTCGGTGGAGAACGAGGGCAAGTCTACAGTCTCCTCGAACCTGGCTCTGGCTCTTTCAGAAAGGGGCCGAAGCGTGCTGCTGGTGGACTGCGACTTCAGAAAGCCCGCTGTCCATAAGATATTCGATATGCAGAACAAGATCGAGCAGGACCTGTGTAAGTACCTGCTGGACGGCGCACAGGGAGAGTATAAGGTATCAAAATTCGGCAGGCTGGACCTTGCCATAAGCAAGAACGGCAGCAGCAACGCCGTCAAGCTGGTCCATTCAGATGAACTGAAGACCTTCCTGGAAAGAATGAGGAAGAACTATGATTATATAATTCTGGACTCTGCGCCGATAGTCATAATCTCCGATACCGAGGTCATCGCTAATATCAGCGACTTCCCGCTGCTGGTAGTAAGACAGGGACTGGTGCCCGCCGGAGTCATAAACAGCTGTATCGACAGTATTTCCGGCAGTGAGGATAGGTCCGTGGGCTATGTACTGAACTATTACAGAAAATTCGGCAGCAGCAAGGACGCTAAACACCTTGCCGAGCACAGGAGCAGATAACACAGAGCTTTTACAGACCGGCATCAAACTGCCGGCCTGTGTTTTTCTGGTCAGAGCAGGATATTGACAGTGATTGCCGTATCCGGCACTTACAAGTGACAAATAATGCCAAACAGATGAAAAAAGCCATAACTGTGTTGACAGGGAGAAAAAATAATGCTATAATACAAGATGTAGTGTTGTAAAGGTAATAAGACCGCCCTCAGGCGGATAAAGATAAGATGGGGGAAATGACAAAATGAATGATCTAAGGCCGTTGAATGACAAGATACGGCAGTAAAGGAAGTACTATCTGATGGATAATAATGCAAATAATGCAAAAAAACCTAAGGGCCTCAAACACTGGGTCAGCGTAGCCTTATATCTTATGGTCTATGATGCGATAGCTGTTTCACTGTCATATTTCGTGGCCTTGTGGTTCAGGTTCGACTGCGAATACAGAGCTATACCTATAAAGTATAAGATGGCCTGGGCGAAGTTCGTGCCTATATATATCGTTTTCTGTCTGCTTTGTTTTGAATTCATGAAGCTCTATAAGAGCATATGGCGGTTCGCCAGTGAGAGCGAGCTGGTGAGGACCATCATCTCCACAGCGGTCACGGCGGTGTTCCATATGGTGTTCATTACGGTGCTGTTCCAGAGAATGCCTATTTCCTATTATATCATAGGACCGGTGTTCCAGTTTATATTGGTCATAAGCATCAGGTTCGCCTATAGGTTCATACTGCTGCTGAAAAAGGACAGCCGTTTCAGGACCGGCTCTGCGGGGGAAACTAATAACGTCATGATAATCGGCGCAGGCGCTGCGGGCAGAATGATACTCAGAGACATCAACAGCGCCAAGGAGGTCGGAGACAAGGCCGTCTGCATAATCGACGATAACCCTAACAAATGGGGGAGATATATCGACGGCGTCCCTGTTGTGGGGGGACGGGATTCTATAATGGAAAGCGTCGATAAGTACAGCATCAGAAAAATATTCATCGCTATCCCCTCGGCTACAGTGGCCGAGAGGAGGGATATACTGAATATCTGTCAGGTTACAGGCTGCGAGCTGAAAAACCTGCCGGGTATGTATCAGCTGGTAAACGGTGAAGTCAGCGTTTCAAGCCTTAAAGACGTTTCCATTGAGGACCTGCTGGGAAGAGAGCCGATAAAGGTGGAGATGAACGAGGTCTTTGATTTCATACGTGGCAAGACAGTTCTTGTCACCGGCGGCGGCGGCTCCATAGGCAGCGAGCTTTGCCGTCAGGTAGCCGCACATAATCCTGAGAGGCTGATAATATTCGATGTTTATGAGAACAATGCCTATTCTATCCAGCTGGAGCTGAAAGAGACTCACCCCGAGCTGGACCTGGTAACGCTTATCGGCTCCGTCAGGGATTCCAGGAAGATGTTCCAGGTGTTCAAACACTACCGGCCTGATATCGTATATCATGCCGCTGCCCATAAGCACGTCCCCCTCATGGAGGACAGCCCATGTGAGGCTATCAAAAACAACGCCATCGGCACCTATAAGACCGCCTATGCGGCTATGGTCCACGGGTGTAAGAGGTTCGTGCTCATATCCACGGATAAGGCAGTCAATCCCACAAATATCATGGGCGCCAGCAAGCGGCTGTGCGAGATGATAATACAGAGCTTTGACGCCAAGATAAAGGAGGGCAGGGCGGACGAGATACCGCAGCTGTTCACCCACCTAACAAAGACCAAGGACGGCAGGGAAAAGCTGGATATCAATAAGAACAGGGAGTTCTTCAGGAGCATCAAGACCGAGTTCGTGGCTGTCCGTTTCGGTAATGTCCTTGGAAGCAACGGTTCTGTTATCCCTATATTCAAGAAACAGATCGAGAAGGGCGGCCCTGTGACCGTCACCCACCCGGATATAATAAGGTATTTTATGACCATACCCGAGGCGGTGAGTCTGGTGCTGTTAGCCGGCACATATGCCAAGGGCGGCGAGATATTCGTACTTGATATGGGAAGCCCCGTGAAGATAGATACTTTAGCCCGCAACCTTATCAGGCTCTCCGGACTTAAACCTGATGTGGATATCAAGGTGGAATATACAGGCCTGAGGCCCGGCGAAAAGCTCTATGAGGAAAAGCTCATGGCTGAGGAGGGCCTGCAAAAGACCGAGAATGAGAAGATACACATAGGCTGCCCTATACCCTTTGACAAGGAAGAATTCCTGAAAGACCTGGATAAACTCATGCAGACCGCCTACGCCAACGATCCGAATATCAGGCGGATGGTGGCAGCGATGGTATCGACCTACAAGCCCGCCGGTATTTTTGACGATGAGTTTGACACGGCCACGGTATGATGTGTGCATAACTGAATAATGCTTTTTATCCTCTCTCTGCCGCTGGCAGAGGGAGGATAGTGTTTTATGAACGTTTTGCTGTGGGCTGTGTATCCGGCGGACTGCATAAAAGATAAAAGGACGGACTGTACAAAAACATGATTTTTGTTTTGACTAAATAATATTGGGTTATAAGTTGTATAAAATCATACAGCTTTACGGTGCAGAAGTGCTGAGGGTGAAAAACGTTTTTCAGTTTCAAGAAAAAGGAGATAGGATATGGACATAATAAAAGAACAGCTCATATGCACCGGAACAGACCGCAGTCTTGTAAGGGCCGAGCTTTGCGTTGACAGCGCCGCCGAGCTTCCGGGGAAGAACGATATAAGCGGCAGGACCCTGGCAGCAGGCTCGTTAGCCTGGGATATTTCTGCCGGGAGGTTTTACGGCATGAAGTCAGACGGCACCTGGGTCGATCAGACTGCCGGCAGTTCGGTGAGCGCTCAGAGTACGTCCCTGAACGCTCCCGCAGGATTTGACGGAGTTATCGACCTTGCCAGTCTCGGGGAGGTGGAGCCTGATGTTGAAGGAAATCCTCAGGGCAGCTAAGGGCCTTCCCGCCGGGAACGGTATCGAGCTGGTTTTCGGCCTGAGTCTCAGACCTGAGCGGGGCGTGAATGAATACACAGGACCTCTGCCTGCCGCCATCGCCACCGCTGCGGGAATGATGATGGACTACAGGATATACGGCACCGAGGAAGGCTGCGGCACAGCCTCAGGTCAGGGATACAAGCTCACTGTTTCAAGCAATGGCATACCCTGTGAGATAAGTCTGGGCCATGATAAGCTTATGAAAGACGAGTATGTTGACTATGGGAGCAACAGGATAATGCGCCGGACCGCCCAGCTCATAGGTCCTGATGCCCTTGACCCGGAAAACGGCTGGGAAAAGGGCGTCCTGCTGCGCTATAACGGCGTTTCTGTGTCGGCGGAGACCTTTGCAGCCTACGGTTTCATACCTGTTGAGCCGGACACTGTTTATTACAGGAGACAAAGCGGCAACCAGTCATCCGTAGCGGGGATATGGTATTATGACGAAGACAAACAGCTCATCTCTGCTGAGCGTTTCACAGGCGTCGCCATCTCAGTCACGACTCCTGAGAACTGTAGGTATGTAAGGTTCAGCTATTACCGTGGCCTGACCTTTGATTACTTTGGCAGGTCAGAGATCACAGCTGCGGAAGATATACCTCCATATTATTCACAAGAACAGCCAGCAGTTCAGCTGCCGGTCATTCCCGCTTTTGCAGGAACCACCCTCATCACCTCTCCCGATGTGCCTGAAAAGGTGTATCTCAAATATCCCGTGCAGAACTCCTCCCGGCAGGCAAATGCCGCTCAGATAGATAACTGAGTAAAAAACTGTACATAAAAAACTGCGGCCCGTGCAAACTAAAGCAGGGCCGCATTTATTTTCGGCCTTTGGTCCAAATGTCCAGATAATTACCCGCAAAATATAAGAGAGTATAAAATTAGACAGATTAGCCCAAAAATCAGCGGCCAAATTTGTCTAAAATTTTGTCGGAAAAAGAGAAAACAGCTATAGACAAATCGAGCCGCAGTGTGTTATAATATAAAAGGTAGAATATAACTTTATGTATTGTAAGGAAGGGAATGCTATAATGAGCTCAGGTTCTGTTAGTATTGAGAAAAATGCAGTTTCAGCAAACAGGAAAAAGAGAAAGAAAAAAGGCCGCAAGAATTATGTGGTGCCTATCTGCGCCGGCATAACCGCTATACTTATCGCTGCGGCGGGTATAGGGTATTTTTCGGGCAGAATGGCGTATAAGGATAAATTTCTTAACGACACGTTTATAAATGGCATCGACGTCAGCGGCATGACCGTGGACGAGGCAGTGAAGGCACTGAAGGCTGACGAGGTCCCTCAGGTGCTGAAGATAACCGCTATAGACGGGGTAGAGTTCGATATACCCACCGCTGGGTTCGACTATCACAGGAACGGCTCAGAGGAGATAAAGGAGCTTTATAAGGACGTTGACCATGCTGCCTGGTTCACAGGTTACGCCGGCAGGACCGAATTCCGGTATGAGGACCGTGCAGATTTTAACAGTGAAAAGCTGGAAAAGCTGCTGAGGGATCAGGCCTGGGGCGCAAAAGAAACGCAGGACGCTCACATTGAGCTGACTGATGAGGGCTATGTGGTCTATGATGAGATACAGGGCAATAAAGTCACCGACATGGATAAGCTGGTGGAGACAGTTGAGGCTGCTGTGGAAGGAGGAGCCTTTGAGGTGGAGCTGACGGCAGGGTCAGGGGTCTATGATCTGCCCGGGGTCACTTCAGAGAGTTTCAAGGAGCAGAGCGAGGCTCTCAACAATGTTTTCAATATTTCCATAACCTATGATTTCGACTACACCACTGAGACTCTGACTGGCAAGGAGCTCATCGCCATGCTTAATCTGGACGATATGGGCAACTACAGCGTTGACAGGGACAAGGCTATGGAGTATGTGGAAAAGCTTGCGGAGAAGTATGATACCTTTGACACGCCCAGGAAGTTCCATGCCACCCTCCAGGGTGACATCACCGTGGAGCCCAGCTCCGATGCGAAGTACGGCTGGTATATCTGGCAGGAACCCACCTGTGACGAGCTGGTGGAGATGATAGAGGACGGGGTGAGCATCGACAGCGTTGACCCCATCTATTACGAGGCAGCTGACGGCGCCTTTGTTTTCACAGGCGTTGAAGAGGCCAGGACCGCAGACGACGATATAGGGGACACCTATATCGAGGTCGATCTGAGCAATCAGGAGCTGTGGTATTATAAGGACGGCAAGCAGGAGTATGACTGCTATATAGTTTCGGGTCAGACTACCTCTATGGCAAGGACCACTCTTGAGGGCGTTTACAAGCTCTGGAACAAGCAGACCAATTACCGTATGAAGGACCGTAATGCTGACGGTGAGGAGTTGGACGTTACTACCAATTACTGGAACAATGTTTCCCTCTGCGGCATCGGACTGCACGATTCCACCTGGAGAGGCGCTTTCGGCGGTGAGATCTATAAGTGGAACGGCTCTCACGGCTGTATAAATATGCCCTATGAGGGTTCAAAGTTCATCTATGACAATGTGGAGCTTGGAACACCTGTGGTTATGTATTACTGATGACATACCAATAAAGACGAAAGCCTTCCTGCGCTTGCAGGAAGGCTTTTTTGCTGTGGATCATAATTCTACCGGCTCGTACTCCACTCTCAGAGCAGGGAGCTTTTCCAGCTTATAGCGGTACTCAAACATACCGTTGGGAGCGTCAAGATCGTTCTCGCCGGTGGCCGGGGGCGCAAATATCCTCAGGGTCAGGTCGGCAGGCCCCTCCAGACGGTCGTTATAGAATGCGCTCATCAGGTCGATGACCTTAGCCTTTGGGGACTTGTAGAACCACTTGCCGTTTATTTCCAGCATAAGATTGCTGTCGTCCTCAAAAGTCAGCTCGCAGAAATGGGGGTCGCCTTCAAAATGCAGGGGTATCTCTATCCCCACTGCATCCTCGGAATTACCCCAGATCAGCTCTGCGCTGCCCCTAGGGTCCAGTTCCTCTTTTCTCTCCATGACCGGCATGAACATACTGTCGTGAAGTATCTCCTTGTAAGTCTCCATCACCGGCTGCTCTATGCCGCAGTTTGCGTTGTTGGGGTCCTCGATCTCCAGACCCAGGCGGCCTCTATCTCTGAACTGATAGAAGGTAAATCCCGAGAACCACTGCTCCGGGTCCTCCTTCAGCAGGTCACAGAAATCCTTTACCATCTTAGCCTGGTCGTAGGCTCCGGTAACATCGCCGTCCGCATTGAACTCGCTCATTACCATAGGCTTGGTCTTGCCGCCGTTTATGACAGTGAACCTTTTGAAGCTCTTCTTTGTCAGGTCATAGGTGTTGTCCACCGTATCCCTCTTAAAGCTCTTGTTCTCGGCTCCTCTCAGCGCCACGTCGTAGGGCCAGCCCCAGTGGAGAGCCATATACTTGTCCACAGACCAGATATCAGTCTCTCTGACGGCCTGTGAGAATTCTTTCTCCATGATGATCTCCGTGGCGCTGGGGTCCTCTATCCCGCCGATGCAAAGCACCGTCAGAACGTTGGGAGCGTGTTCTTTAAGTATCTTATTGAATCTGCAGTAGAAGTCGGCCACGCCCTGATAGGTGGTCCTCTTGGTGAAAGAGAACCAGTTGCCTGTGGCCTCATGGTTCACCCTCAGGAACACTCTGCCAAAGGTCCTCAGGTCCTCTGCGATGGCTATGAGCTGCTCATCGCTGACATTTGGGTCAACGGTCAGGGTCAGCGTAACGTCCTGCCCGTGGCGCCTTACGTCCCTCATGAAGGTAAAGGGCTCGCCCTCTCTGTCGCCCTCCAGGCCGCCTTTGTAGGTGAAGTAGTCGTCATAAGGATAATCCCACTGAAAGCTGACCTCAGCGTCCTTCATGACCTCAGATATCCTCCCGGGAAATTCCTTGTCCAGGGGATAGTAACAGTACATAAGACTGATGCTCCTGTGAGGTCTGCCCAGCTTGTGCAGGATATAGTCCTGGTCAACATACTCTCCTCTCTCCGAACCGTCCCCCAGGTCCAGAGCGACCCTTGCGGGGCCCATGTGTACATAATAAGCCTTTTCGATATCCATATCGATCTCCTCCTGATACGAAGTTTTTTCTATGAAAAAAGCGTATTCAAATCTTTTGAATTCAAATACGCATTTTTAACTTATGCTCTCTTACTGAGCGATGAGCGAATTGATATCGTCCATCACAACCGAGATCTCCTTGAACACCTTGCAGGCCTCCGGCGTCTCCGGCATCTGCTGAGTGAATATCGTCAGCACAAAGGGCGAGGGCGCATAGACTATGGCACAGTCATGGAAACAAACGTCCATAGCGTCCGACCCGTATTTGTGGGCCACATCGTACTTAGCTCCCAGAGCCTGGCCTATCTGTATGTTCATGTCAGTGTCGCACATCAGGTCAATGAGCCACTGTCCTTCCTGACTCTCCTGAGCGAACTCGTAAATGTCGGTGTAATTTCTCACCATATCCTCAGGTGTGCAGTCTGTGAACACCCAGCTGTCCCCCAGGAAGAACCCTGATCCCAGCCTGTTCTGCATCTCATTGAAGTCCCACACTCCGTAATTGCGGCAGAGCATCAGATAAGCTGTGTTGTCACTTTCCTGAATGGCCAGCTCCATCAGCTCTCTCGTGGTCCATACGCTGCCCCAGTCGGACTTTGCCAGCTTCCCCTCGGTATCTCCGTCAAACTGGCAGTTTCTGGTTATCTCATCGTCCAGATCAACGCCCTTTTCCAGCAGACACTTGACCAGGGGAGCCTTTATGGTACTGCAAGTGCGAAAAGAGCTGTACTGATTATAGCCTATGTAAGCCCCTGTATCCATATTCTTGTAAACAAAGCCCATCCTGAACCCGCTGTTATTTATTATCTGCTGCAATCTGTCAAAGCAGTTTTGCAGCTCCTCATTGGAGTAGACCATCCCCAGACCGTTCACTTCAAAGCTGTAGCCGCCTACGCTGGCCTCTTCGGCATCTCCTGCTGCGACCGCCGCCTCCACGGCCTCGTTATGCACTGGCTCGTCATAGGCCTGAAGATACTTTGTGGTGGTATCGAACATATATATGTCCGAAAAATCACCCAGCTTGTAGCCGTTGGTGTAATCAATGTCCTTCATGGCATCGTAATTCCTCGGCAGGGTAACGTCCTCATCATCGTCCTTGACCGGGTCTTCTTCAGTGACTTTCTCCGTGGCCTCTTCAGCAGTGGTAACAACGGTAGTGACCGATGTTTCAACAGTGCTTTTCTCTTTTGTGACTTCAGGCGCAGCCGTGGTGATCTTCACAGCCGTTGTCCCGTTACTGTTGTTATTGTGGGTAACAGCGTCCGCATCTATCCCCGTGGTCCCGCAGCCCTGTATCGTCAAACAAAGCGCCGCCGCAACAGCGGCAAGAATATATTTTTTCTCCAAAAACAACTACCTCGTTCCTGATATGTTCTCCAGCCCCTGGGCAGAACAAAATGAAAAAAGGGCTCCTGTTATTTACCGTCCAAATAAATGAACAATTATACCCCATTATAATAACATGATTTACCTCAAAAGTCAAGCATTTTTTAAACATTTGACAAATTTTACAATTAGATCAGACTCATAAAGTGCAACTCTGCTGAAATCACCCTGTTAAAAAAAGACTGATGAAAAATTAATAATAATATATTATCATTGATTAAGGGCAGCTTCCCCAAGGAAAGGAAAATGCGGATATGGATGCAGGGCTGATAATAGGGCGGCAGATACTTATAATGTTCATAATACTGTTCATAGGCTTTGGCTGTTCAAAGAAAGGGCTGATAACCAGGGAGGGCAACAAGCAGCTCAGTGCGGTGGCGCTTCACATCGTCAACCCCCTGCTGATCTTCATGGCATACCAGACCGACCACAGCAGCCGGCTCATGAAAGGGCTGTGCTGGTCCTTTCTGCTGTCGGCGGTGAGCTTTGGGGTTATGATCGGGCTGTCCGGGCTGATAGTCTCCGGAAAGCGTGAGGACTTTGCTCTGGAGCGTTTTTCCTGCGTTTACTCCAACTGCGGCTTTATCGGCATACCTCTTATCCGTGGGATCTACGGCGATGAGGGCGTTCTTTACCTGACGGCTTATATCACCCTGTTCAATATCCTTGTCTGGACCCACGGATACATGACCATGAAGGGTCAGGCTGACCGCAGCACTTTTTTTAAGGCTCTCAGGGCGCCCTCAGTGGTGGCTGTGTTCTTAGGGTTCATCTTCTATCTTGGCAGCATCAGGCTCCCTGGGGTCCTGTCCTCCTCGCTGCAATACGTGGCGGATATGAACACACCCTTAGCCATGCTCATCGCCGGGGCGGCCGCCGCACAGACAGACTTTAAAAAGGCAGTCAGGAACAAGGGCCTTTATCTCGTGGCCGCCATGAAACTGCTGATATTGCCTATGGCCGCCTTTTTCATAATGAAGCTTTTCCCCGCACCTGCGCTGGTGCTCATGACAGTAACCATAGCCGCCGCCTGCCCCGTAGCCACCACCGGCACTATGTTCGCTATCCAGATGGACAAAAAGCCGGAGCGCTGCTCGGAATTCTTTGCCGTCACCACTCTGCTCAGCGCTCTGACTCTTCCCCTTATCACCGCCCTTACGGGCCTGATGCTTGCATGAAAATACGCCTCCGGCAGCGGTCAGTTCAGACCCTTGCCGGGGGCGTTGATATTTTGATATCTGCCCGTTCAGCGGTTGTGCTTTCTCAGGTACTTGCGCTGTGCCAAGATAAAGTGTACGATGCAGTAAGCCGTCAGCCCCGCAATTATCAGCCCTAAAGTCACCTTGAACAGCGTCGAGCTGAAATAGGACTTGGCTATGGCCAGCTTTTCCTTCACCGGCGAACGTTCCACACTGGAGGTGGAGACCAGGTCGATGGTGGTTATAGTCTCTCCATTATACCTCAGCTCCATCTGTCCCAGAACATCGCCCTTTTCGATGGGCGCCACGATATTCTCCTTGACGGTGATGACCCTCTGGACCTCCCCGATATCCACGTTCAGCGGCCACATCTGCGAATAGCCCCCAGCCGGCTTGAGGTTGGCATAATCCACCTTCTTGCCGAAAGCCACTTTAACGTCTCTGACCTCGCTGCTGCTGTTGATGAAATCAGTCTGTTTGAGCATATTGAAAGCCCAGTTGTAGAGATGGATATGGTCCAGCATATTGTAATAGACGATACTGTCAGCATAAAGAGAATATGGGTCCTGCTCGCCCTTTACATAGTCCTCCGCCAGCTTGTCCATAGGCGCCCCCAGGGTCACTGTCAGATACGGTATCTGGTCATAGACCGCATAGGTGGCCAGACACCGTCCGGCGGCGTCCGTGGTGCCGGTCTTTATACCTCTGCACTGAGAATAGTAGTAGTAGGAATTGCCGTTTACCATATAGTTGGTGTTTATCAGCATGGTCCCGGGGTCGTGGTAATCTGTCGGCTCCATAGCATAGGAGGCATAGCTGACTATCTCGCTGAAAACCGGGAACTTGTCGATGGCATAGCGGCACATCTTTGCCACGTCCTCCGCAGTGGAATAGTTCTGCTGGGTGAAAAGACCGTGAGCGTTGGAAAAATGTGTGTTTATCATATCCAGCTCACCGGCCTTGCGGTTCATAAGATCAATAAAATCATCAAGGCTCCCGGCGACGTTCACCGCAATGATATTGGCCGCCTCGCAGGCTGACTGTATCAGCAGCGCCGCCAGCAGATCGTAGTAGCTCACACTCTCATAGGGCTGGATATCCGCTGTAGATGCGTCCGTCCCGAAAAGCTCATCGAAGGCCTGGTTGTCGCCGTAGACGTAGGTGCTTTTGAGCATCTCCTCATCATCGCCCACATATTCCAGCAGCACTATGGCCGTCATTACCTTTGTCAGCGACGCTATGGCCCGCTGCTCTCTGCTGTTTATGTCAAGTATGACTTCGCCGGTGTCAAGATTTACCATATAAGCGCAGGGCGAATAAAGCTGAAGCTCCTGCAGCTGTCCGTTGTCGTCATAATAAGTAGGCGTGAAGGTCACTGCTCCGGCAGCAAAAGACGACATCTGTACTGCCGTCACCACTGTCAGCACCAGCACTGAAAATGACCTCAGCGCCATACTGAGTATTTTTTTCTTCCTCATATCATCAAAAGTTCCTCTCGAACCGTTCTGCTTGTCTCTTTACAAAACGTACTGTTTATATTATAACTAATATTTTCTCATTTGTAAAGGCATTTCAGAAATTTTCTTTTCTATCAGCCTTTTCTGTAGAGATTGCTCCTGCCCTTTTTGCCGATGACCTCCACCGCACCCACGAAACTCATGATGTTGAGCACCGTCTGGGCAGTGGAAAGGCTGATGTGTGCTGCCGCTGAGAGGTCCTTTGAAGTGAATTCCACCAGTCCCTCCGGCAAAAGCTCCCGGTAGTCCTCCGGCACCCTCAGGACGATCTCGTCCTCCGCCCTGACCGGAAGTCGGTCTATTTTTTCCTTTGCCTTTGCCCGGCCCCGCTTTGCCTCGGTCCTGAGCCTTATCTCTTCTGTCTCTATCAGAATGAGCCTGACGGTCAGGCCCTCGTTTTTTAACAATGGCTTTATCCCGTAAAGCTCCGCCGCCCCATCAAGGGCCTTCTGTTTTTTCGGGGAGGTCCTCCGGTCCAGCAGCTCACCTGTCTGAGGGCTTATCCACTGGATAGTGTTCTTAGTGACCACAGGCACCACCACCGTCACCCTGCACAGCGGCAGCAGCTCGCTGAGCTTTTTATAGAGCCTTCCTACCTGACGGGTCTGTATCTCGATGATGCCGTCTTCTCCTACGATGTCCGCCACAAAGCCGCCTATCCTTACCTCTTTGCCGTCTCCGAAGCTGTAGTACTCCTTCAGCACTGCATGGACGCTCTTTTCCCCAAGGGTACCGATACCGGCCCTCTGCCGTCCCTGCCCCCTGATCGTCTGCACTGCCGCCTGAAATCTCTCCTGGTCCATATTTCCTCCGAAAAAAGCGGATAAAGCCCATACAGTAAAACTGTACCTTTATCCGCCCGTTTATCAGGTTATGCTGTAGGCATCTATCTTGTCCCATTGGTCGCAGTAGGTGACTTTTATGCTCTCTACAGTCTTAGTGAAAATGTCCTGTATCGTCGGCTGGTCGTGGGAATTTATCATCTCTTCGATATGCTCGTTCACATAATCCATGTCCGGCTCCTCACGCTTGACGATAAAAAATCCGTAGGTCGCATTCTCTACAGGCTCCGACGAGATCTCCCCGGGCTGAAGAGCGAAGGCTTCAGTGAACAGCTCGTCGGGGTATCCTCCGGTGTTGTCCTTATCTATATAGTATCCGTAAGCCGGGTCCTCCATGATGTCCCAGCCGTACTCCTCAATGAGCTTTGAGATATCCTCACCCTCACTGGCCTTTTTCAGCACCTCTTCGGCAGCTGCCTTGGCGTCCTCCCTGGCCTTGGCTTTGCCGTCGTCGTCCAGCTGATAGTAAGCATCCTGTTTGAGGCTGGTCTTCTGATAGATGGTCATGCTGTCGTAATCCTGCGAGTCGTCCGTGGTGACTTCCACCTGAGAATAGAAAGGTATCATCACATGGAACTCGTGACTGTACTCCTCACTGTCCTGGATGAGTTTCAGGAAGTCCTCCTTCTTTGTGGCGTAAACGCCGTCGTTGGCAAAAAGTGTCGTCATGACATTGGTATATGTCTGTGCCCTTTCCAGCATGGTCCTGTAGAGCTCATCAGTCATATAGGCGTTCTTCAGGTCGTCCAGATACGCCTGTTCGCTGTCATAATTAGCCTTGGCTGCCTGATACTTGCTCTCGATAGAGGCCAGGTCTTCATCGCTCAGCTCCAGCCCGTTCTCCTCCGCAAGCTTTCTGGCGACCATCTCCTGCTTGATACAAAGTATAACGTCCTCCTTGAACTGCTCAAATCGCTCCGGGTCGTCTTTCAGGGAATCAGCCGTTATGCCCCAGTTGGTGGTATAGGAATCCAGGGTGTAATAATAGTAGAACCTGAACTCGTCGAACTTAACATCGTACCCCTCCACGGTGCAGATGACCATGTCCGCCGTATCAACAGCCTTGCCGTCAATGGTCAGATAAGGCTCAGGTACGGTGTACTGCGGCACCTCCTGCTCCTCACTGCCGGTAGTGTCGCCGCCGTTGCCGGACTCGCTGTCCTGTGCGCCGGTGGTGTCGGCTGCGCTGTTTTTCTCCTGTTCCTGAGTTTTTTTATCTTCAGCGCACCCGGCCAGCAGCCCTGTGCAAAGGGACAGTGCCAGCAAAAGTGCAGAGATCTTCTTTATCATTTTATCAAACCTTTCCCGTCTGTATTTTTGACTCAATAATCTTTCCGCAGGACACGGTCCCGCACAATACACAGGGTATATTATATAGCACTATTGTGATGATACTGTGTATTAATTTATTAAATTTATGTTAATGCTTTCACCGCCATTGACACTCCGGCTCCGGGAGAGTATAATATATTATAACTTTGATATGCAGCGGAAAGGAGAATACATATGAAGACTGATCTCTTCGGCAAATACATCGCTCACAGGGGACTGCACGGTCCTGACTGTCCTGAAAACTCCATGTGCGCCTTTGAGCAGGCCGTTCTGGCCGGCCTGCCTATCGAGCTTGACGTCCGGCTCACCAGGGACGGCAAGGTCGCTGTGTTCCATGACGCCGATCTTATGAGAATGTGCGGCGTCGAGGGTAAAATTTCGGACTTTTCCTATGTTCAGCTCACTCCCTTCCGGCTTAAAGGGACGGGGGAGGGGATACCGCTTTTCAAAGATGTCCTTAAACAGGTGAACGGCAGGGTCCCATTGCTCGTAGAGATAAAGAACTGCTCCTTCCCTATGCTTGAAAAGCGCACCGCAAGGCTCCTGGACTGCTATAAAGGTGAATACGCTGTCCAGAGCTTCGACCCCTTTGCCATGCTCTGGTTCCGGCTCTTCAGGCCCGAAACTGTCAGGGGCCTGCTCATCTCCACCCATCCCGGCGGCAGATTCGGAGAATACATCGCCAGGCTCATCACCTCCCGGCCCTGGTTCTGGCGGCTCGTCGTGAAGCCTGACTTTATCTCCGTTGACCGCCGGACCCTCAGTCCCTCTATAATAAAGGCCGCAAGGAAGTCCGGCGCAGACCTTTTCGTCTGGACAGTTCGCACCCCCGGTCAGGAGCAGCTTGTCAGCGATCCCGCCGTTCGTCATCTGATATTCGAGGACTACAGACCGTAAAAAAGCGCTTGTGTACAAATTTCTGTACACAAGCGCTTTTGCTGTCATTTGTTTTTCAGCCTGTCAGTCTCAATAAGCTTTTTTATGGCCCCCACGGCGCATTTTATGCCCCTGGTGGAGTCGTCGGTCAACTTGTCAGGCATATCTCTCTTGGAACGCTCGGCATTCCACAAAGCCGTCAGCACCGCCCCGCAGCGTATTTTTTTATCCGGCAGGACGCTCCTGGCTATCCCCACTGAAAATACCGCCGAACACTCCATCTCCGACGTCAGGCAGCCGCACCTCAGATAGCTGTCCCACCGTTCCCTTATGTTTTCCTCCACCGGCGAATTCTCCGGCTCAACCTCGCCGTAAAAGCTGTCCTTGGAGTGTACCACGCCGATATGGTACCTGCTGCCGTCCTCGTCAGAGGAAAGCTCCTCTGCGGACTCTGCCAGAGCGCAGACCACCTCATGGTCCGCCACCGCCGGATAGCCCTTTGGCAGATACTCATAGGAGGTCCCTTCGGCCCTTATGGCAGCCGAAGCCACGATCAGGTCGCCGCCCCAGACACTCAGGTCAATGCCGCCGCTGGTGCCTATCCTTATGAAGGTGTCCGCTCCGCACTTGATAAGCTCCTCCACGGCGATAGCCGCCGAAGGCCCTCCTATGCCGGTAGAGCAGACCGTGACCTTCTCGCCGCAGAGATATCCGGTATAAACGTTATATTCCCGGTTATGCGCAACCTGCACAGCCCCCTCCAGATACTCAGCTATCTTAGGCACCCTGCCGGGGTCCCCGGGCAGGATAACATACCTTCCTACTTCATCAGGGACAGTCCTTATATGGAACTGTCTTTCGCCGCCCATTATCGTAGCCATTAGTTTTTCCTCCAGTTGACTTTATCTTTTTTTGCCCGTGACGGGTCTGTCTCAGTCTGCAAGTCGTTCTTGTTCTTAGGTCTGAAAGCAGCTATCAGTACACAGACCGCCAGAAATACCCCCAGACCTGCAAATACTATTCCCACCAGCAGCAGGAGCCATTCATCATCGTCGTATTTTTCCAGATAGTTGATATCCGGATCGTCAGGGTCATAATGGATAACCAGCTTCTTGCCCTCGGTGATATTGATATTATAGACCGTGACCGACTTCTTGTATTTCTCACCGTTGGCCTCAAAGGAGTAGGTCACATCATTTATGGTCCTGGTCCTGCGCTTGCCTTTACTGTCCCTGTAATTCTCCCTATAGGTAGAAACACTGTCCACGACCCCTGCCGCCACAGCTGTGCATTCTTTTTTATACGCTGTTCCACTGAAGTATGCTTTTAAAAATGCAGCGCCCAGCAGTGCGATCAGCGAAGAAAAGATCAGCAACACTACAATAGCGGCATAAGGATGATCCTTGCGTTTTGAGTCATACTGTGTACGTCGCTTTTTCTTTCTGCTCATGCTTCCCTCAGTCTTTCACTATCTTCATGGAAATGTCAAAGGCTTTGACGCTGTGGGTCAGCGCACCGATGGATATGATGTCCACACCCGTTTCAGCTATGCCCCTTATAGTCTCCTCGCTGACATTTCCCGAAGCCTCCAGCAAAGCTCTCCCGGCGGTCATCTCCACCGCCTTTTTCATATCCTCATTCTTCATGTTATCCAGCATGATTATCTCGACTCCAAGGTCCAGGGCCTCCTTGAGCATTTCCAGGTTTTCGACCTCAACCTCTATCTTCACAGTGTGCCCGGCCTTCTCCCTCAGCGCATTCACCGCCCCGGTCATGCTGCCGTAAGCGTCAAGGTGGGTGTCCTTCAACATCGCACAGTCCGACAGGTTGAACCTGTGGTTGCGCCCGCCCCCTACGGTGACGGCGTATTTCTGTATGGCCCTCAGCCCCGGCAGAGTCTTTCTGGTGTCCGCCACCGACGCCCTTGTGCCCTTTATCAGCTCCACGCACCTGTCCGTAGCCGTGGCGATCCCCGACATATGCTGCACTAAGTTCAGCGCCGTCCTCTCTCCTTTCAGAAGCGCCCTGGTGATTCCCCTCAGCTCGGCGATGACGTCGCCCATCTGGACCCTTTCACCGTCGTGGATAAACACCATTGC
>JAFVCV010000010.1 GCA_017478965.1 Ruminococcus sp.
CGAAAGTATGCGGGGGAAGAAAAAAACTGTCAAAGCTCTGTGATAAGAAGGAGCTTTCTGCCCGCAGCCCCCCTCCGGGGGGCTGAACACAAAACCAGGCTAAAACAGCGAAAGTATGCGGGGGAAGAAAAAAACTGTCAAAGCTCTGTGATAAGAAGGAGCTTTCTGCCCGCAGCCCCCCTCCGGGGGGCTGAACACAAAAACAGGCTAAAACAGCGAAAGTATGCGGGGGAAGAAAAAACTGTCAAAGCTCTGTGATAAGAAGGAGCTTTCTGCCCGCAGCCCCCCTCCGGGGGGCTGAACACAAAACCAGGTCAAAACAACAAAAGTATGCGGGGGAACCATAAATGTTTGAGTATAGTGATAATAGTGCGCTGGATTATATAATGTCGTTTTCACATTCCGGAAAGCCTGTGAAGGACCTTTCGAGAATGAAAAAGCTGCTGGCCGCCCTGGGGGACCCGCAGGATAAGCTGAAGTTCATACATATCGCCGGGACCAACGGCAAGGGGTCCATGGCAGAGATGTTCAGTGGGATACTGAAATACGCCGGTGTAACTGCTGGGGTGTTCACCTCGCCCTATATAAGGGAGTATAACGACAGGATAAGGGTCGGGAGGAAGAATATAGAGGACGATGAGCTGAGGGAGATAACGGAATTTGTCAGGGGCGTGGTCGAAAAGCTGCCGGAGAAGAAGGACTTCTCACAGTTCGAGATAACAACAGCCATCGCCCTGGAGCATTTTCTCAACCGTGGGTGCGCTGTGGTGGTCTTTGAAACGGGCCTGGGCGGACTGCTTGACTGCACCAACGTCGTCACCACCACTGTGCTGTCCGTTATAGGCTCGGTGGACCTGGACCATACCGCAGTTCTGGGAGATACGGTGGAGGAGATCGCTTATCAGAAGGCAGGCATAATCAAGCCCGGGGTGCCATGCGCAGTCAACGGCATGAACAGCCCTGAGGTCATAAAGGTCATAAAGGACTATGCCGGAAAGATGGGCTCGCCGGTGACTGTTACCGAGCCGGATAAGGTGAAGATAATGAGCGAATTCATCTACGGCACCAAGTTCACTTATAAGGGCGGCGAGTTCCGCACCGGGATGGGCGGGCGCTATCAGGTGTCCAACGCCATGACGGTCATCGAGGGCGCAAGGCTCATCGCAGGTGAGTTCGGCATAACCGAGGAGGATATCCGCACAGGCATAATGAGGGCAGTGCTGCCCTGCCGGACGGAGGTCATATGCAAGGAACCTCTGACGGTCCTGGACGGCGGCCATAACCCCAACGCCATGAAGGCCCTGGCCAATTTCATAGAGTGCAACGCCGATATACCCGGCGAGATGGGTATGTGTACCGCAATAATCGGTATGTGTACCGATAAGGACATCGCAGAGTCCGTCAGACATCTTATCCCTAAGACCGGCGGCCACGGCGCCTCCGGCGTCCAGCGGTTCGTGACGGTGGACGGGTTCAGCGAAAGGGCTGAGAACAAGGACAAGCTGGCTCTGCTGATAAACTCTCTCGGCGGCAATGCGGCCCCCGCAAAGGGCTCCATCGAGGAGGAGATAAGCCGTATGCAGCACCAGAACTCCGACGGCATGACCCTTATCTGCGGCTCGCTTTTCTTAGCCGCAGAGGTAAAGCAGCTCATCTACCGCTATACTGCTGATAAAATGGGCGACTACTGATCTTTCCCCCGCCGGCGGCGGGGGATTATTTATATGACCAAAAGAGGAGGGTCCTGGTATGAACGTGCAAGAGCTTCTGACGGCCCTGAGAACGGAGCCGGAAAAAATAGTGTCCGGCGTCAGGTCTGCCGCTTCGGTAAAGGCGGACAGGCTGGCCTTGGCGGAGGCTGGAACTGAGGAGCTCAAAGACATCTTCTGCGCCCTGATGGGTATGGAAAGGGCGGGCTTTGAGTTCCGCTACGGGCAGGAGGAGGTCATAAGGGCTGTCCTGCGGGGGCGGGACGTTATGGCGGTAATGCCTACTTCCACAGGCAAATCCGTCTGCTATCAGTTCCCGGCGCTGTTTCTGCCGGAGGATGAGAAAATAATAATCATCGAACCGCTGAACGCACTGCTCAAAGACCAGCTGGAGGAGATGAACAGGCTCACGGACTGTGCAGTGATGATGAAGGAAAAACAGCGCTATAAGCCGGAGCTTAAAAAGAACAGGATCTTCTTCGTTTCGCCGGAGACTTTTCTTTCGCCAAAATTCGTCAAGTTCATGCGCTCGGTGAAGATCTCCATGCTGGTGGTGGACGAGGCCCACTGTGTCTCTACCTGGGGGACCAGCTTCCGTGAGGATTATGCAAGGCTGGCCAGGTTCTATATCCAGACCTCCTCAAAGCCCCAGGTCTGCGCCTTTACCGCTACAGCCTCCGCCTTTGTGAAGGAGGATATCCTTTTCATGCTCAGAATGCAGGGACCCTTCGAGCTTGAAAAGGACGAAAGGCAGTACAGAAAAGAGTCTATCCTCTGGAGGGTCAGGCGCATCAAGCCCCGCAGGTATCTTGAAAAGCGGGAGGAGCACCTAGGCTGGCACAGGGAATACGAAAGGCCCGGCGCAGAGCCTGAGGGGGAAGAAAAAATGCTCATTGCCCAGCGTCTGAGGGACTCCAGGGAAAAGCTTGCCAAAGAGATGGCCGATATCGAGCTTGCCGATAAATTCAGGACCCTCTCTGAGGATATAGAAGAGGTCTTCGCACCCGCAGAGGGCCGTGAGAACAGGCGCATCATCGTCTACTGCTCCTCAGTGAAGGTCCTGGAAAGGCTCTATGCAAGACTGCTGACAGGAGCCGGAGATCTGGGGGTCTACAGATACCACGCAAGAATGGACCCGGAGGAGAAGATAAAGAACCAGGAGGGCTTTGGTCAGGAGGGAAAGAGGATAATGGTAGCCACCCAGGCCTTTGGCATGGGGATAAATACCAGGGACGTACTGAGGGTCATACATTTTGAGATGCCCAGGGACCTGGAGGGTTATTTCCAGGAGGCGGGCAGGGCCGGCAGAGACATGGCCCCCGGCGAGACTGCCGACAGTATACTCTACGACTATTTTCCGGATACTTACCGCTTTGGGTATCATGGAGGGGGCGGCGGAGAGAACGGGGACCCCGGGGATACTGTGGATATCAGCGACGGATTCAGGAACACAGACCTTTACGCCGAGGAGAAAAGATTCAGGAACAAGCTCTTTGTATACCGGCTGGAAAAAATGAAAGCCTTTATGAGAGCTGAAGGCAGCTCTGAGGACAGGATGAGGGCCATCACCGACTATTTTCTCAACGACAGGCCCCGCCTGACCGAGGAGGAAACTGCCGCATCGAGGGAGCGCCTTGACGCCTTTCTGACTGTACCCGGCAGCATCTATCTCAATGTCACCAAGCTGGCAAATCTTATCAAAAAGGGGGACTTCAAGCCGGGCCGTCCCCAGTCCGTGCGCCTGGGAAGGACCAGGGAGGACAGCAACAGCCTTACCTTCACCGTAGGCAAAGAAAAGGGCTATAAGCCTGACCTTTATGACCTTTTCATTGCGGACGCAGTTTATACACTGCTGTTTTTCGGTGACAGGGAGATAACGCCGCTGAAGGTCTACAGGGTGCTGACTGGTCTGAGGACCAGGGAGCCGGAGGAGGAGCAGGAAAAGGACCTCCTGGCCCGCATAAAACGACTCAGGACCCTGCCGATGAGCATAAGGGACAGCTCCGGGAAACTGTATAAAGGGAACTTTCTGGAGCTTTCCCCCCAGCAGAGCGCAGGCGGGCAGGTCTTTTTCGAGCCGAAGCTTTCAAAGGGCGAGATAAAGTATCCGCCCCTTTTCAGATATGCCGACAGCTGCGATGAGTATTTCGCTATCCCGGCGGCATGGCTTTCCCTCAGGGACCCGGAAAACGGGAGCTTTCTTGAAGATACACCATCTGCCGTCTGCCTTAAACTTCTTGTAGCCTGGCGCCTTCGCATAATGACCAGGTATCTGAGAGAGGACGAAAAGCGTCTTGGCAGCAGCGTGATACTTTACCACGGCAGAGATGTGAAAAATCCTGGCCTTGGGGACCTGACGGGCTTAGATACTGCTCAGCTGAGCCAGCTTCTGAACAGGATACTCTACAGCTATGAGGAGAACAATATCATATTCGGCTACCAGTTCGTAATAAAGCGCAGCTTTGATGAGATGGCCGAAATGCTCAGAACCGGCATGGCGGCCTACGGAAAGCGGGGATATGCCTGCACAGAGCAGCAGAGCGGGGAGGAACTGGTCTTCACAGCAGAGAAGGACGAAGACCGTTTCAGGTTCGTCATCGTGAGAAGGCCCCGGTCAGATACAGGCATCAAAAAGCTCATCTTTGACAGCCAGAGCCAGAGCTGGAAGGAGCATAAATACTTCACCGCCGATAAATACTTTGGCAGCGCCGTCAAGGAGCTTAACAGCTGGGATCTGCGCTACAGGACAGTAGGGAAGGTCTATCACCGGTACGACCTGTCAGAGAAGACCGAGTTCAACGACCTGACTTCTATCCTGCCGAAGGAGTGCGTAAGCGACAGCCAGAAACAGCAGTACATTGCCTCAATAGACGGTATTTACGTGGTCTGAGGGCCATTCGGGTCAGAAATATCCATGTAATGAAAGCTTCATACGGCCCCACGGTATAGTTATGATTATCTAAAAGGCAGAAAAAGACCGCAGGCCGATAAACGGCCTGCGATGAAAAAAATTGCCCCGATGCTCTCAGGCACCGGGGCATTCGCTTTACTCGCTCCTTTCTAATGTGATGTTTATGCTGCTGCTCTGGGCCTCGCACCTTGACAGCTCGTCTATGCTTGGCGAGTTCTCGAAGGTCACGCTGTCAGGCTCTATCTTGTCCACTATCCTCGCTTTCTCGCCTCTGGTGATTATGAGCATCTTGTCTATTGGCATAGACGCCAGGGTCTCCGGCAGCATACCCGCTCGGTCTGCCAGAAGGTGAAGAGTGGCGGGATCCGAGCAGCCGCCCATGTAGAGGATATGGTCCGTGCAGGACAGTATGGTCCCGCACTCAGCCGCACTGTAGCGGGTCTCCAGCTGTGTCATGCTCTGGCAGAGCACGGTCACGCTTATGAGCCTGCTCCTGAGTACTGCTATCCATCTGGGAAATTCAGGCAGGTAGCAGCTTGCCCCGAAATCGTCCAGGTAGAAGTCCACCGGGACCCTCAGCTGGCCGCTGGACCTTTTGTCGGCCTCGTTGGTAAGGCAGAGTATCATCTGTGCCACCGCCAGGCTTATCATGCTGTCACGGCTGTGGTCGATGTCTGAGTTTTGCAGGAACAGGGCTATCTTTCTTTTACCCAGGTCCTCGAAGGCCATGGTCTGCGGCTTTCTCATGAAGTCCCTTAGCTCACTGTTGTCGTAGGCGGCTATGCTGTTGGAGGCTATGCTGTGGGTGGAGCTGAAGGTCTTGCTGGCCTCAAAGCCCGTCTTCATGGTCCCGTAGCATCTGGCCGTAAGGCTCTCCGGCGCTTTGTAGGCGTAGTCTTCCAGAAAGCTTATCCTGCCATCCTCGGGGATGCACATTCTCAGCAGGTCCGTGACCGAGGCTAAGTTCTTTTCGTCCTCATCAAGGTTGCTGAGCACGAAGTCTATTATGCAGCAGAGCATATTCTGAGCCGACAGCTCCCAGAATGGGTCGTTGCTTTTGAGCGCAGGACACAGGTAATTTGCGACTGTCATTATGTCAGTCTCGTTGTACTTCACATTGCCCTGCCTGTCTGTCTTTTTGCGTATCTGTCTCAGCGGGTCATAGCCGCAGGTGGACCTCTCGAAGTTTATCATGTCAAGGCAGTGGACGGTGTAGCCCCTTGCCATAAGGCTTTCCCTGTGCTTGCGGAAAAGCTGCCCCTTGGTGTCGCTGACCACTATGGAATGGTTGGCGGCGGTGGCGATGTTGGGGCTGACGAACCCTGAGGTCTTCCCGCAGCCCGGGGATCCGAACACCGACACGTTAGAGTTCATTCTTGTTTTGAAACCGTCGGTGTTGAAGTAGGTGTTCTTGCCAATGACACGGTAGGCGGCTGTGACCTCCTTTGTGCCCGCCGCTGCGCTGTTCCTGTATCTGCTGTCAGTATCGTTCATTTTGTTCATATCGTCATTTCTCCTTTCATCAGTTGAAGGCGGTCTTCAGACCAAGGTCGCCTATGTTATTTATGATATGTGTGGCAAAGCCCTTTTTCAGAGCCTCGTCAGCGCTGAGCCAGCTGTCTCCCTCCAGGAGCTTTTCAGCCTCCTCTTCGTTCACCTGGGTGCGTTTCTTCAGCAGCTCCTTTATGTCGTCGTGCATCATTTGCAGCTGGCCTATCTCTTCTTTCAGTGTGGCCGCCGTCAGCCTTCCGCCTATGCCCGAAAGCGCCGCATCGTGGACCATCACCCTGCTGTTTGGGAAAATGTATCTCTTTTCCCCCACGGTGAAGAGCAGTGAGGCCATGCTTGCGCACATACCCAGGCATACCGTGTTCACGGGGCTGGACATTGCTCCGATGAGGTCTATGACCGCAAATCCGTGGTAGCAGGAACCTCCCGGGCTGGAGAGTATCAGCGTGATGGGGTCGTCCGACAGGCTGTCAAGGAACATCAGCTTTGAGATAAGGTCACCGGTGCTTTCCTCAGTGACCTCCCCCGTGAAGAAGATGACCCTCTGGTCGGTGAACTGCATATCGCTTGTGTTAAGGGTCTGATAACCCTTTGAACTTTGCTTGACAAAGTACTGTTCTTTCATTTTTTCATCATCCTTTCTTATTTTTCTTTGATGTAGCTGAGTGTGCTGAACGGTATCAGCAGCAGGTCTTTAATGACCCTTTCGGAAATAGCGTCCATGGTACTGTAAAGATCACCGGGGATAGTGTCCTCCGCCTTCCGGCAGAACAGATAATCTCCGGTGATAAGCACCTCTCCGACGGTTATGTCCTCGTTGTAAACGGCTTTTTTCCCGTCGTGACTGTAGAGCCTCCTGGGACTTATGTGGTGCAGAAACTCATCCAGGTCTTTCTGAGCCTCTCTCAGTTTCCTGCGGTCCTCATGGCTCCTGCAAAGCCCCTTCAGGGCCTCGAAGTAGGACCTGACGCTTGCCCTCATCAGTATGCTCTGGGTCGTCCTGGCCCTGTCTGTTGTTACTATCTCTTCAATTCTCATTTTTGCTGTCTCCTTTTCGTAAGTCTTTGTATGTGTCGATGACGAACCCTGAATATATCCTTGACAGGTAGATCATGGTGTTGCGCAGGTTCTCTTTGTCCTGTGGGTCTGGACCGCCGCTGTCTATGTAGTCCCCGCACCTTGTAAGGTCAAGGCAGATGTCTCCGAAGGTCGAAAGATTTTCCATAAACAGGAAATCCTCGAGCCTTTCCAGGCAGTAGTCCCTGTAGGGCTGGCCCTTGTGGTCCGGGTCCGTGCTGTACAGCTTGTCCTTGTACATCTTTTTCACCGGCAGTTCCATCATCTCTTTAAACGCCTGTCTTATTATCTCCGGGTCCTTTACGGATCCATTTCTGAGGTCTTTTATTCTCATTTCATCATATCCTTTCTTTGCTTAAAACATTTTACTGTTGTCCCCATAGCTCCGGCGGGACCCGCCGGAGAGGGAACACTGTATTGAGGTTATCCACAGGCATATCAAAAATACTCTTTTCGTTTGAACGGCGGCTGGTCAGCCGCAGCCGGCTCCGGCTCAGGAGCCGCCACGCCGATGCTTTCCGCCACCAGGCAGACCTGCCGGACGCCGTCCTTCACATAAGTTTCAAGAGTGCCGCTAAAGCAGATATCCGAGCCTTTGACGTAGCTCTCCGAGACTGTCTTTGCAGTTTCGCCGAAACACTTCACCGTAAAGTAGTCGGTGAAGCTCTCGTTTCTCGGCACTGCAATGGTGAAAAGGCTGAAAGCCCCTCCGTTCTTGGTCTTTTTGCTCATGATGTCCGCTGAGATGCGGCCCTTTACTTCTGTCAGACTTATCATTTATCATTTCTCCTTTCGTTGTTTTATGACTTTCTCATTTACTTTACTGTGGCTGCACTGCGGCCATTTCTGTCTGCGGCATCACCACCTCCTTTCCATAAACTACTCAGCGGCCGGCCCCGCCGGCCGTCATCATCTTCTTTTTATTTCATTATACCTATCGGGCGCCGACAGCGTCGGCGCCTTTGCCTGTGTTCAGCATCACTTCATCACAGGCCGTAAACTTTAACGTTATCGATACCTCCTATCAACATATCAGCGGCCGGCCCCGCCGGCCGAAAGCCACAGACAAAAAAATACCTCCCGGATATACCATATCCGGGAGGTATTTGATAACGAAACGAAGCCCCGATACCGTCGGGACAGAGTTACACATAATTACATGTATTTTTTAAAATAAGAACGCTGCCGGACGGCGTATTTTCGGGGAAATACCAGCCTTGCAGCATAATTGTTCTTATATTTAAGGTTGATTTAAGGCAGGGGTGCTATACTTATCTCAGGCTAAAGGAAAGACCGCTCCCGCAGCCTGGATACATGATACATCCTTCCTATAACATAATTTTACCTCAAGCACGTCTGCGAAAGCCGGCGTGCTTTCCCCTTTCCCAGCAAAAAAAGAGCCCCGCATGATGCGAGACTGCTTTTTAAGGAAGTTTAGAAAAAATATATGAAGAAAAAATATGAAGTATCTCAACTGATATGATACATAGTATATTCTCCATTTGTGATGGTTTTGTGACAGCTTAAAGGGCAATAAGGGAAATTTAATTTTTATCAAATATCACTCTTCAAACTCACTCACCAGTGAAGCCACTGTCTGCTTGGCGTCGCCGTAGATCATCACTGTGTTATCGTTTGTGAACAAGGGATTTTCAACACCTGAAAAACCCGTGCCCTTGCCCCTTTTCAGCACGAACACCGTTCTTGCCTCGAAGGCGTTGATTATCGGCATACCGTAAAGCGGCGAGCTTTCGTCAGTCAGCGCCGACGGGTTCACGACGTCGTTAGCGCCGATGACGATGGCAACGTCGGTATTGGCCATCTGCGGGTTCATCTCGTCGGCAGTTTTCAGCTGCTCATAAGGAACGTTGGCCTCGGCCAGAAGAACGTTCATATGCCCGGGCATACGCCCTGCCACCGGGTGGATGGCAAAGCTCACCTCTGCGCCGTTTGCCTCCAGCTTGTCGCAAAGCTCCTTGACTGCGTGCTGCGCCTGCGCCACCGCCATGCCGTAGCCCGGGATAAAGACCACTGAGCTTGCGGCTTCAAGAACGAGATAAGCGTCCTCAACTGTCATTGACCTTGGTTCCTTCTGTTCGCCTGCCGCACCTTTTTTCGCACTGCCCCCGAAGCTGCCGAAAAGCAGGCTGTAAAGGGTCCTGTTCATGGCCTTGCACATTATCAGCGTCAGGATAAGTCCCGACGTTCCCACCAGACAGCCCGAGACTACGAGAACGCTGTTAGACATCGCAAGTCCCGCAAAGGCCGCAGCAAGGCCTGAAAATGCGTTCAGCAGCGAGATTATGACGGGCATATCTCCGCCGCCGATGGAAACCACCATTGTCAGTCCTAAAATGAGATAGGCCGCAGTGACAACAATGATCCCGATTTTTCCAGCTGAAAGGTCCGCTGCTCCGCCGATGCTCATAGCGTAGATGACCACGCCGGCAAGACCTGTTATGGCAAGTATACCGTTTATTGCGTTTTTGGCAGGTATGGTGATGTTCTTTTTGAACATCTTTCCGCTGAGCTTTCCCCATGCCACCACCGAGCCTGTGAAAGCAACAGCGCCGATGGCGATGGTCAGCCCCAAGGCCACGGACGAGAACACATTTATGCTCTTGTCGGTCATATACTGGGTAAGCGCCACCAGCAGGCTCGACAGTCCGCCGAACCCGTTGAACAGCGCCACCAGCTGCGGCATACCGGTCATCTCCACCTTTCTGGCCCATACCGCACCGATGGCCCCGCCTAAAGCGATAGCTGCCAAAGCCCATATATAGGCGTTTTTCGCAGGTGCCTCTTTCAGAGTGTCAGTGACCTCCTTTTCAAGCAGCACCGTCACCACAGCGATGAGCATTCCCACCGAGGACATGAGATTGCCCTTTCTTGCAGTGTCGGCCTTGCCCAAAAGCTTTATGCCCCTGATGAACAGAACGGAAGCAGCCATGTAGAGCACGGTGGTAACAACTGTACTGATATTTTCCCAGTTCATTTCTTGCCGTCCTCCTTTTTCTTGAACATCTCAAGCATACGGTCAGTCACCATGTAACCTCCGATAACGTTTATGGCGGCGAGCACGATGGCTATAAAACCGCAAATATTGCTCAGCATACCCTCGGTGTGAAGAGCCACTGCGGTGGCTGATACCGCACCGACGATAGTTATGCCTGAAATGGCATTTGTACCCGACATCAGCGGAGTGTGGAGCTGAGAGGGTACCTTCGAGCTCAGCTCTACCCCTAAAAAGCCCGCTATTACGAACACAAACACCAGTAATAATATCTCACCGACAGCCATATCCTTCCTCCTTACTTAAATCTCTCGTGTATTATCCTGCCGCCCTGAGTCAGCAGGCAGCCCTTCATTATCTCGTCGTTCAGATCGACCTCAAGTTCTTTTTTGTCCTTATCGTAAAAATGTGTCAGGAAAGCGGTCATGTTCCCCGAAAACATTTTCGATGCATCGTAGGGGACCTGTCTTTCAAGCAGGTCGCCGGACATTATGGTGACTCCGTTTTCGGTAACAACGTCCTCGAAAAGCTTGCTGCCCTCCACGTTCCCGCCAGTAGATACGGCCATATCCACAACGACCGCCCCGGCCTTCATGCGGTTTAGGACGTCCTTGCTGATAAGGCGGGGAGCTTTCCTTCCGAAAACCTTTGCGGTGGTTATGACGATATCCGACCTTTCGCAGACCTTTGCCTGAGCCTCCTGCTGCTTAGCTATCTGTTCCGGCGTAAGCTCCTTGGCGTAGCCCTGCTCAGTCTGGCTCATCTCACCTAAGTCTATCTTCACAAAGCTCGCTCCTAAGCTCTTTACCTGTTCTTCGACTACCGGACGGGTGTCAAAGGCGTCTACCCTTGCGCCGAGCCTTTTGGCCGTAGCTATGGCCTGAAGTCCCGCAACGCCTACGCCGATAACGAAGACCCTGGCCGGATTGATGGTCCCCGACGGGGTCATCATCATCGGCAGTATCTTCGGCAGCTTCGCCGCCGCATTCACAACCGCACAGTACCCCGCCAGGGAGGTCTGTGAAGACTGAACGTCCATCTTCTGGGCGAGAGTGGTCCGGGGGATCATCTCCAGAGAAACTGCCTGAACGCCGGACTTAGCCATTTCACCCAGAAGCTCTTTTTCGTTGAACGGGTCAAGATAGCTCAGATGCAGAGCGCCGGCGGGGATACCGTCAGCGGAACCGGGGCGCAGGATACGGACTATTATCTCAGCGCCCTCCATGCAGTTTCTCGCCCCGGTCAGGACCCTGGCCCCGGCCTTCTCATAATCGCCGTCGCTAAAGCCGCTTTTTGTCCCGGCTCCGCTTTCAACGCTTATCTCGTAGCCCATGCCGTTGAGCCTTTTGACGTCGTCGGGTATAAGGGCCACACGAGTCTCACGAGGGTCTGTTTCTTTCAAAACAGCAACTTTTTTCATATCATCAAGCCTCCTGAAAAGTCTTGTTAAAGATTTCACGATGTATAAAGGATATTATAACACAAATTTCCAAAAAAGTAAAGGGGAATTTCAAATTACGTCACGGGGCAAAGTTTTTATTGATAAAGTGTATAAATCGTGGCGTGATAGCAAAAGTATTTATGTTGATATCAGTCACAGCTCTGCCGGGTCAGGATCTCACTGTATGGATATAGTATATTCAGCTTTCGCAGAATTCTCCACTGTCCGCAGAATGTACGGCCCTGAAGGGTGATGTCCCCGCTTTTCCCCATCACCCTTGACAGCACAGGCATAGTGTAATATAATAGGATAGTAGCATACAGCAGCTCTCCTCCGCAGACCGGGGGAGGCTTTCCCTGTGTATCATAAGAAAAGGACGTGTAAAAGCAATTGGATAGTTTCAAGCTCGTTTCGGACTATAAGCTGGCCGGCGACCAGCCCGAGGCTGTTGACGCACTTGTGAAGGGCGTCGAGAGCGGTATGCGGGAACAGACCCTTATGGGCGTCACCGGCTCCGGCAAGACCTTCACCATGGCAAACGTCATCGCCCGCCTTAACAGGCCCACCCTGGTCCTTGCCCATAACAAGATACTTGCCGCCCAGCTTTGCAGTGAGTTCAAGGAATTCTTCCCGGAAAACGCCGTGGAGTATTTCGTCAGCTATTACGATTATTACCAGCCCGAGGCCTATGTGCCCAGCAAGGACGTTTATATCGAAAAGGACAGCTCCGTCAACGACGAGATAGACAAGCTGCGCCATTCCGCCACTTCCGCCATTGCAGAGCGCAGGGACGTCATAATCGTGGCCAGTGTTTCCTGCATATATTCTCTGGGCGACCCGGAGGAGTATAAGTCCATGATGGTATCCGTCCGCCCCGGCATGGAGAAGTCCCGTGACAGGCTCATAGCCGAGCTGGTGGGGATACAGTATGAGCGCAACGACGTGAACTTTGTCAGGAACAAGTTCCGTGTCAGGGGAGATGTGGTGGAGATATACCCCGCCAATTCCACCGACACTGCCCTGAGAGTAGAGTTCTTCGGTGACGAGATCGACCGCATAACTGAGATAAACGTCCTCACCGGGGAGGTCCTTTCAACCCTTAACCATGCGGTGGTATTCCCGGCTTCTCACTATATAGTGGGAAAGGAGAAGATGAGGGAGGCCATCGAGGAGATAAAGGAGGAACTTGACGAGCGCATAAAGTATTTCAAAGAGCGTGATATGCTCATCGAGGCCCAGAGGATAGCCCAGCGGACCAGCTACGATATCGAGATGCTGGAGGAGATAGGCTTTTGCAGCGGCATAGAGAATTATTCCAGAGTTCTGGCAAGAAGGCCCAAGGGGGCTGTGCCTTATACTCTGCTGGACTTTCTGCCGGAAGATTTTCTGCTGATGGTGGACGAGTCCCATGTGTCCCTTCCGCAGGTAAGGGGAATGTTCGCCGGGGATAGGGCAAGAAAGCAGACCCTGGTGGACTACGGGTTCAGACTGCCCTCGGCTCTCGACAACAGGCCTCTGCAGTTCGACGAATTCTACAGCCATATAAACCAGGCCATATTCGTTTCAGCCACCCCCGGGCCTATCGAAAAGGAGAAGTCCGCCCAGATAGTTGAGCAGGTCATAAGGCCCACGGGACTTCTTGATCCCCTTATCTCTGTCAGGCCCTCGGAGGGACAGATAGAGGATCTTCTCAGTGAAATAAATATCCGCATAGAAAAGGGCCAGCGTGTACTTGTCACCACCCTCACCAAGAAGATGGCCGAGGACCTGACGGCTTATCTCAAGAACTTCGGCATCGCTGTAAGGTATATGCACCACGATATTGACACCATCGAGCGAATGGAGATAATCAGGGACCTTCGCTTAGGCGAGTTCGATGTGCTGGTGGGCATCAACCTTTTAAGAGAGGGCCTTGACCTGCCGGAGGTCTCCCTTGTGGCCATACTGGACGCCGACAAGGAGGGATTTTTAAGGTCTGAAAGCTCCCTTATCCAGACTATAGGCCGTGCGGCCAGAAACTCTGAGGGAACGGTGATAATGTATGCCGACACGGTGACAAAGTCCATGGAGAATGCCATCAGGGAGACTGAGCGAAGAAGGGCTATCCAGGAGAAGTTCAACCACGAACACGGTATAGTACCAAGGACCATAGTCAAGGATATCCGTGACGTTATCGAGATATCTACCAAGGAAGAGGTAGAGTACAGCGCAAGACAGAAGAGCAAACTCACAAAGCAGGAGCAGCAGCAGCTCATCGAAAAGCTGACAAAGGAAATGAAGGAGGCGGCAAAGCTGCTCGAATTTGAACACGCTGCCTTCCTGCGTGACAAGATAGCGGAGCTGAAGGGCGAGAAATGAAGGAGTTCAATATCAATAAAAACGACGCCGGCCAGCGGCTGGACAAATTCGTCACCAAGGCCGTGCCGGCGCTGCCAAAGAGCATGATGTACAAATACATCAGGTCAAAGCGCATAAAGGTAAACGGCAGGCGGGCAGAGATATCCACAAGGCTGGGCGAGGGGGACCGGGTCCAGATGTATGTGAACGACGAGTTCTTTGCCGGGAAAGGCGAAAATGAGCTTTCTTTCACCGCTATGCCTAAGGAGATAAGCGTGGTCTATGAGGACGGGAATATCCTGCTTTGCGACAAGCCCTCGGGCCTGGTGGTCCATGAGGACGACCGTGGCAGCACCGATACCCTTATTGGCCGGGTGCTCCGCTATCTCTATGATAAGGGAGAATATGACCCTGCCGGTGAGAACAGCTTCGTGCCCGCTCTCTGCAACCGCATCGACCGCAACACCTCCGGCATAGTCATCTGCGCAAAGAATGCCGAGGCCCTCAGGGTCCTTAACCAGAAGGTCCGGGACCGTGAGCTTGAAAAGCGTTATCTATGCGTCACCGTGGGAATACCGCAGAAAAAGTCCGCCGAGCTTAAAGCCTACTGCAAAAAGGACGAGAACGAAAAGCTGGTCACCGTCAGGGACAGGCCCTTTGAGGGAGCACGCACCATGGTGACACGCTTCCGGGTCCTGAAGGAGAACAGGGAAAAGGATATCGCCTTGCTGGAAGTCGGGCTTGTCACCGGCCGTACCCATCAGATAAGGGCGCACCTTGCTCACATAGGCTGCCCGCTTTTAGGCGACGGCAAGTACGGCGACGGCCGTGTGAACAGAGCCATGGGCGTAAAGACCCAGGCCTTGTGCTCCCATAAGCTGCGATTTGCCTTTACCACCGACGCCGGCAGTCTTGCCTACCTTAACGGAAGAGAGTTCACCGCAGAAGACCCCTGGTTCCTGACGCTGTTCAGATAGAAACACAAAGCCCCCGCCTTTCGGCAGGGGCTTTACTATTTATTGCTGAACGGCTGAGCGGCTGAGCTGCTGAGCAGCTTTACCGGCGCTGCGCTCATGCGTCCGGGTTCTCGCTCTTTTTGGCCTTCTTGGCGTTGGCGCTGATGAGCTTGAAAAGCTTTTCTAAATTCTCGTCATCGGTCACATAGCTGCCGATGTGGGTCATGGTGCTGTTGTAAAGCCCGTGGAAATCCGAGCCGCCGGTGGCTATCAGACCGTTCTCGGCGCAGAACTCTCTCAGTTCCGCCTGCTGGATAGGCGTTGCGGAATAATGCCCGCACTCTACACCGTCCAGCTTACCGGCCTCTGTCAGCTCCTTCATAAGCTCCGTGTTTTTGAACATATGGGGGTGAGCAAGGACAGCCACGCCCTTTGAGCTGTGTATAAGGTCCAGGACGAAATTCACGTCAGGATATTCCCTGGTGACCAGACATTCCCCCTTTGGGTAGGAGAACAGCTTGTCGTTTACATAGCCGTATATCTCAGTGGCATAACCGTAGTTGACCAGCGCCCTCATGATGTGCTGCTTGTAGATGCTCTTTGAGCCTTTGGTGTATTTGAGCACTGCCTCCGGCGTGATAGGGTAGCGCTGACAGACCTTCTCTATCATTTCCTTTGCGCACTCGGTCCTTATCCTGCATGACTTCAGACAGAGACCCTCCAGCCTGTTGGGCTTCTGAGGCGCATAGCAGAGTATGTGGACCTTCTCGTCCCTCTTCTTGTCCCAGGCGGAAAGCTCCACCGCAGGGATCATCTTCACTCCGTAGCGTTCGCCAAGTATGGCGGCCCTGCTGGAAGAAGACAGGGTGTCGTGGTCGGTTATGGCAAGAAAATCAAGGCCCATGCGCTTTGCCTGCACTATGACCTCTTCTATGCCCAGCGAACCGTCGGAAAGGGTCGTATGACAATGCAGATCTCCGGTCATTCTGGTTTCCTCCCTCTATCAGGTGCGAAATACTTCGCAGAGTTTTTTACGTTTAAGGACATAAGGAAATTCTCACGGACCGTTTGCAGCAGCCATAGCCAGGCCGCTGTGAACAGGGGAGTAAGAAAACCTATGCCGTATGTTTTATATCAAGCTATAAGATTATACCATATTTTTTTACCCGTTGCAAGTATTTTTAATGATTTTACACAATTTTCCTTAATTAAAAGACGTTCTGCACAAACTGTCTTCCACTAATTTGTATGATACACACAATTTGTTCATGACTCCGTGCCTGTCGAAAAGAGAGTAAAACGTAACTTTTCCCAGAATAACTTCTTATAATTTTCTTAAAAAGTTGAATTTTCTTGCAGGATATGCTATAATCTTTTTGTGAGCGGAAAACGCCGCAAAAATATAAAGAACAGGAGACTGAAAAATGAACATCAGGAAGATCAACAGAGGACTGTTGTTAGGTGCGGTCCTTGTCCTGGGGGTGGCCGGCTATGAGGTCGGGCAAAGGATAAGCTTTAAAAACAGCATACCCGAGATAAAGGACACTGCCGCAGCCTACATACAGGAGCTTGCCGAAAGCTCCGTGGGAGAGCCGGGGTCGGTGTCCCACAAGGGCAAGGCCGCAGTGGAACACTGCTTTACCAGCTATACGGTGCCGGAGGGAGTCTACGGCAATTCCAAAAAAGAGATGATGCAGAATTTAGAATACATCGGGGAACGCTCCGGGCAGATATACAGCGTTGACTGTCAGGTAAAGGACACCCGTGTGAAAAAGAGCGGACCCAACAGTGCCATGGTAAAGGTCAGCTTTGAGCTGAACGCCGGCTGCACAGGCAGGACCTCTGTACTGACCCCCGGCAGCGCCGTCTATATAGATGAGGAGACCGACCATACCTGGGACTATTCCACCAGCTGTGAGACGGAGATGCTGATGGTGGAAAAGGAAGGGGACTGGAAGATAGCCTACGCCAACACCTATTACTATCTTTCCTCCAGCACGGTAGCTGAGGGCGAAGGGGAGGTGCAGGGCTGATGGAAAGACAGGCAGTTCTATCTGTAAAAGGACTTAAAAAGTCCATGGGCAGGAAGGAGATACTTCACGGCATAGATATGGAGTGCTTCGGCGGAGAGGTATTCGGATTTTTAGGACCTAACGGCGCAGGCAAGACCACCACCATAAAAATAGCCGTTGGACTTCTGAGCCTTGAAACCGGTGAGGTAAAGATATGCGGCCACGATATCGCCAAGGACTTCGAGGAGGCCATGGCCTGTGTGGGGGGCATAGTTGAAAATCCGGAGATGTATAAATACATGACCGGCCGGGACAACCTGAAACAGTATGCACGCATGAGGGGCATAACGGACCCGTCGGTCATCGACGAGGCCGTGGCTGCGGTCAAGCTCACTAACCGCATAGATGAAAAGGTCAGCAAGTATTCTCTCGGCATGAGACAGAGACTGGGCGTGGCCCAGGCCCTTATGCACAAGCCTAGGCTGCTCATACTTGACGAGCCGACCAACGGCCTTGACCCCCAGGGCATCAAGGAGCTGAGAGACATACTCAAGCACCTTGCCCATGAGAACGGCGCCTGCGTGGTGGTATCCTCTCATCTCATGAGCGAGATGGAGCTGATGTGCGACCGGATCGGCATAATCGCCAAGGGCAGCATGATAGGCACCTACAGCATGAATGAGATAAAGAACCGTTCCGCCGGAGACCTGGAGGAGCATATCCTTGAGGTCAGCGATCCTGTGGCAGCGGCAGCGGTCTGCGGCCTTTCACCCGACAGAGTGACCATCGGAGAGGGCGTACTCACCGTCCGCCTTGAAAAGGACGGGGGCAAAGCACCGGTGGCAAGGCTCAACAGGACCCTGATCGAAAACGGCATAGACCTTTACTCCGTCCGCCCGAAGGAAACACAGAGCCTTGAAGATGTTTTCATAGAGCTTACAGAGGAAGAGAAGGGGGACGGTCAGATTGAATAAGACGAGCTTTTTTACCCTGGTGAAAAACGAATACATAAAGATAGCCAAGAAACGCTCCACCAAGATAATAATGGTGCTTTTCGTGCTGATGCTCATAGCGATGCCGGGGTTTTTCAAGGTAATAAATTTGATGGAAATGTCTGAAAACGAACAGTATTCCATGTCCGTTTCCGGTTCAGATCAGCTTACATATATGATAAGCGATCTGGACTCTGAGGACGTGTCTTATGCAGAGCTGAAAAAGGAGCTGTTCAAGTATCTTATAGATGAGGACGTAAGCTGGCAGGACTGGCGGCTCAATGCGGCGCAGGATATATATGAGAGCGACGACAAGCAGAAGATACTGACTGTGTCCATCTTCTGCCGCACCGGTGACTGGCGGGGCTACTACAGATATGCCGCTGACCATACGGATATGGAGGGCCTCAAGTGGGGCTATGAGTATATGCTCGCCCATGAGATAACCGTTATGGACTACAGCGACCCCACCATCAGGGCGTTGGAGAGCGTCGTACAGGCAAAGAACTCTTTGCAGTTCGGTGAAGACGAGAAGGATAAGGCCGAAGAACAGATAGGCCTTTACCAGCTTGAAAACGGCACCGGCAATACCCGGGGCAAGGAGTCCTTATACGCTCTGGATCTCAGCAGCGGCAGCCTGGGTTTCTGGGATATCTATATGCTGACTCCGAAGCTCATCATGGCGGCTGGGATAGTCATGATAATCGTTGCAGGGGGCATAGTTGCCTCAGAGTTCGGCCAGGGGACCATAAAATTCCTGCTGATAAACCCTGTAAAAAGATGGAAGATACTTATGGCCAAGTACTTCACCGTTCTGAGCATGGGCCTTGGAATGGCGGTCTTTATGGAGCTTTTCACCGTGTTATCAGTGGGGGCGATGTTCGGCTTTGATCTTGATGTGCCTTACCTTACCTACAGCGGCGGGGCCGTCCATGAACTGAATTCTTTTGTATTCGTCACAAGGGCTTACCTGCTTTCATTTGTGCAACTGGTGGTGACTGCGACCCTGGCCTTCTGCCTTTCCTCTCTGGTCCGCAGCAGTGCTCTGGCTATCGGCGTTTCTCTGGGAACATTGTTTATCGGCTCCAACGCTTCCGCTATCCTAGGCCAGCTGGGCGTTGACTGGGCAAGGTTCCTGGTGTTCTCCAATACGGACCTTCTGACCATCAGCCAGGGAGGGTCGGTCTTCCCTGAACACACACTGTTTTTCGCTCTGTGCGTCATAGCAGCCCATATGACCGTCTTTATCCTCACCGCCTACGACGCCTTTACCCGCCGTTCTGTTTAGGCAGGAAAAAGCATTTGACAAACGGGGCCGTTCCTGCTATACTATATATGGTGATATGTATTTTCTGACCCATTGATGTGGAGGAGATAGAATGAAAAGAAAGCTTGCGGCAGCGGCGGCGCTGATGATGGCAGTGACCATGAGTTTCAGCTCGTGCAGCGAGAAGGATAAAAAAAATAACAGCAGTATAGCTGAGAATATCGGCGGAGGGGACATGACCACCACCGAGGAGGAGGAGACTGTTGTCAGAAAGCCTCTGACGTCTCTGGATAAGAGCAGCCCCATACCGGAGTATTTCGGTGTGCCTGCACCCTCGCAGGAATTAGACCTTGCCAGACAGCGCCTTAACATCGGCCTGCCTGAGGGAGTGACCGCAGAGGAGCAGGAGGACAGGATAACCGTTACCGGCAAGGGCTTTGAGCTGGAGTTTTTCCCTGTTAGGACAGGGGAAGACAGCGGCTTTGAGGAAAGCACTGATTTTGGCGGCAATGCCGCTTATAGGGATACTGACAGCGCCGATACTACCGTTCTGGGCTACAGCGCAAAGGTGAAGGCCGCAAATGTGAATGAAGAGTATATCGACCCGGGTAAGGGCGTCATACCCGAGGCGGACATATATGTTGATTACGGCGAGACACCTGTGGGCAAATGGGGAGGACTCTGGATAAGGCTCACATCTGACGATCCTGACGCAGACACTAATATCTATAATCTGCTCTCGAATGACCAGGTAAGGGCTGTCCTTGGCAGCTTTGAGATAGTCTCCAACGGCGGCAGCGTTGCTGCGGCCAGCGGCGGCGTGTCCGCACAGTTCCCGGATAACTGGGACGTTGAGGGCGTTGGCAGCAGCTCTGTGTTAAGGGCCCATATCGACGAAAAAGACATGACCGGCACCCTGACTGTTTCCACGGTAAAGACCACCAATATCCAGACCTATGTCATGGCCGCATCTGACATAGAGCAGACCGAGCTTATCTCCAGGATATTCAGCGACAAGGAATATATAGGCTATGTGAAAAAGGCCGTTGTGGATACCAGGGAAGTTGAGGAAGAGGTGGACGACAGCAGCGCTGAGGATACTGACAGCAGCTCCCTTTCTGAGGAAACTGAGGAAAGCGGCGACTCTTCCCGGACCGAAGGCAAAAAGACCGTTAAGAAAACTGTGGAGACCTGCGAGTATATCGTGGACCTTTACGGCGTTTTCAGCGATGACCGCTGCGTGAACGTGAGCTACTGCCTGAAAGGCAAGAGCTACGAGGAGGCCTTAGCTTTCCTTGACAGCCAGACCTTTACTGGCATAATGGATTCTCTCAGCGCAGACCCCGCAGGCTATGTGGAGACTGCAAGAAAGAACGACGAGAGCGGATTTGAGTGCAGCCCCGGCGGCGTTATCACTGCCTATACCGGCAAGGAGACTAAGCTCACCGTTCCGGAAAGCGTGGGCAGCGTGCCTGTGGTGGCCATCGGTCCCAGAGCATTTGCGGATAATAACGACCTGACCTCGGTGGAGCTGCCTTCATCGGTGGCCTCCATTGATACAGATGCTTTCTACGGCTGCACTAACCTTGCCTCCATACGGTTCGGCGACGGGCTGATGTATATAGGTCCCATGGCTTTCGAGGGCTGCTCGTCTCTCAAAGACGTGAAGCTCCCCTCATCAGTCTGCTGTCTCAGCGCCGGGGCGTTCAGAAATGCCGGCACAGGCAGCTTTACCGCAGAAGGCCCGCTGACTCTTGACAGCAGGACCTTTGCCGATTCAGGGTTCAGCTCCATCGAGATAGCTCCATACAGTGATGTTTCAGCCCCCTACGCTCTGGCTTATGCAGGCGCTTCCGCTATCACCATAGGCGCAGGCGCTACGGAGCTTGGCGAGGGCGGACTCAGCGGCTGCACGGCCCTTGAAACTGTTGTGCTGCCAAGGTCACTGAAAAAGCTGGGCTATTTCACCTTCGGCAACGACGTCTCATTGAGAAGGCTCATGCTGCCTGAGGGCATAGAAGTCATTCCGGCGGACTGCTTCTCCGGGGCATCTCCCGATGTCCTTATCCTTCCGAGGAGCGTAAAGACCATCGAGGCCGGAGCCATCACCGGCGCTAATTATGTAGTCCTCCAGAACATGAAGGCTGACCTGGCCGACAGGGCCATCACTACGGACAATCTGTATCTGAAGGGCGTTTACAACAAGAAAGGCGTACCCAAGAATTTTGAGGAGCAGAGGATCCACGACCATGTGTTCCTTGCTATGGACGCTACGATAAAGGAAAGCGACAATTTCGACAAGTATCTTGACGAGATAGGCTTTGGCACGATCTCATGGATAGGCTCGGACCCCGCATTCATTCCCGAAGACAGCAGGGATTTCCAGGTAGGCGACAATAAGGACCTTATCGGCTACAGCGGGCTGTCAAATGAAATGTATATCCCCTTCAATATCTACGACGGCGAGTACGGCGCACCTATCTACAGAGTGGCTGCGGAGGCTTTCGAGAACAGCAGCCTGACTGCTGTCTATATCCATTCAAATATCGACAACCTGCCTTCCAGAGTCTTCGGCGGCAGCAAGGACCTGAAAGACATCTGGTTCAGCGGCGCAGTCACCAGGCTCAGCGAGGAGTTCTTTGCAGATGACTGTCTGGCAGGTCTGCCTGACGATATCACCGTCCATATCCCTGAGAGGCTGCCTGATGAGGATAAGGAATATGTTGAAAAGCTCCTGGTGAAGAAAGGACTTCCCAAGAGCGCTGACTTCGACTACTATACTCTTGACTGAGACGGGGAAGGCGAGATAGCTCAGATGGTAAGAGAGATAGTCACAGATACGGAGTTTTTAAAGAAAAAGTCCCAGCCGGCAGGTAAGAAGGATACTGAGATAATAGCTGACCTCAAAGACACCCTGAAAGCCAACCGGGACCGCTGCGTGGGAATGGCGGCTAATATGATAGGCTTTTCAAAGCGCATCATCATCTTCGATTCAGGCCTTGGCCAGATCGTGATGCTAAACCCCGTCATTGTAAAGAGGTCTGGGCGGTATGAGACTGAGGAGGGCTGTCTGTCCCTGTCAGGAGTGAGAAAGACTTTCCGTTATGAGAACATCACAGTCAGATACTGCAGCGAGGACTTCACTGAAAAGACTGCCAGCTATTCTGGCTTTGTCGCACAGGTGATCCAGCACGAGTGCGATCACCTGGACGGTAAACTCATCTGAAATATATACACCCTCTGCGAAAAAGGATATCCGCAGAGGGTGTTTTTGTTTTAGTTATTCTGACTTCATCTCGGTGATGATGTCGTTGGCCCTGGCGTAAACGACCTCGGGACTTTCGCCTATGCGGAATTCTCCGTCCTTGTAAAGCACTCTTCCGGCGCAGACCGTCATCTTCACATTCTCCTTGGAGCCGGAGAAAACGATGTTCTTGCCTATGTTGTTCAGGGGCTGCATATTGGGGCGGTTTATGTCTATGACGACCATATCTGCCTGCTTGCCTACGGCCAGCACGTCACAGTCCTCAAGGCCCATAGCCCTGGCTCCCCCAACGGTGGCGGCTTCGATCACCTTTTCCGCCGGGCAGGCCGAAGCGTCCCCAAGGAGTATCTTCTGCAATCCGGTCATAAGAAACATCTCCCTGAACATGTCAAGGCAGTTGTTGCTGGCCGGTCCGTCAGTACCGAGTGCCACATTTATGCCCCTGTTCATCATCTTCACCACCGGCGCTATGCCGCTGGCAAGCTTGACATTCGACCCCGGACAGTGAACGGCATAGACACTGCGCTTTTTAAAGATCTCAATGTCCTCATCGCTCATGTGGACACAGTGGAACCCGGCGCCGCCGTAGCTGAATATGCCCATGCTGTCAAAAAGCGCCGTCGGCGTCAGCCCGTATTTCTCCACACATTCCCTTACTTCCTTTGCAGTCTCGGAATTGTGCATAGCCACAGGGGCCTTGTATTTTTCGGCCAGTCTGCCGATAGCCTCCATCAGCTCTTTCTCTGCGGTGTATTCGGCGTGAAAGCCCAGCATAAAGCTTATGAGAGGGTGAAGGCCGTTGTATTTCAGATACCGCTCCTCCAGCACCTTGGCATTTTCCTTACCGCCGCTTACCGCCCCGCAGAGCACGCTGCGAAAGCCGCTTTCCGTGCAGGCCTTCACGTAGCTGTCAAGCTCGAAATACATATCAAAAGCCGCCGTGCAGCCGGAGGAAAGATATTCCATTATCGCCAGCTTTGTCAGCCAGTAGACCCTTTCGCCGTTGAGCTTTGCCTCCATGGGGAAGACCTGTTTGAAGAGCCAGTCCTGCAAAGGCATATCGTCCGCATAGGACCTGAGGAAAGTCATGGCGGAATGGGTGTGGGCGTTCTTGAAGGAGGGCATGAGGATATTGCCCTTGAGGTCGTAGTCGGAATCGAACCTTACGGCCTGCAGCTCCTGCGCCGTAGGCTGCCCGATGTAGACTATCTTGTCGCCGTCTGTCCATACCTCACAGTATTCAGTTTCTATGCCCTTTGTCATTGTCAGTACCTTGGCGTTATGGTAACGTATCATTTTCCTTCGCTCCGTTTCTGTACAGGTATTTCCCGGCCCCTATCCGTTCACCTTTGCCTTGAACCTGGTGCCAAGGGCGGCTGTCTCAAAGAGCCAGTAGAGGTTGTCGGGGTTCTTTCCGTTGAGTATTATCATGTCGATGCCGTTATTTACAGCTATCTCGGCGGCATTTATCTTGGTTATCATTCCCCCGGTGCCCAGATGGGTGCCGGCGCCGCCGGCCAGCTTTCTGATGTTGTCGTCTATCTCCTCCACCACGGGTATGAGCTGAGCGTCCGGGTCCAGCCTGGGGTCGCTGTCATAAAGCCCGTCGATATCCGACATGATTATGAGCAGGTCAGCCTTTGCTATCGAGGCCACGGTGGCCGCCAGAGAATCGTTCTCACCCACCTCCAGCTCCAGCTCGTCGATGGCAACGGTGTCGTTCTCGTTGACTATAGGTATCACCCCAAGGCTTATGACCCTCTCCAGAGCATTCTGCACATTCTTTCGCCTGTCCTCCAGCAGCACGAACTTGGTCAGCAGGAACTGCGCAACATTCAGGCTGTATTCTGCGAACAGCTTGTCGTAAAGATACATCAGCTCACACTGCCCCACTGCGGCGCAGGCCTGTTTGGTAGGGGTGTCCCTGGGCTTTTCCATAAACCCCATCTTCGCCATTCCCAGTCCGATGGAGCCGCTGGAGACCAGTATTATCTCATGACCGGCGTTCTGAAGGTCAGCCAGGTTCTTGACCAGTCCCTCCACACGCCTGATGTTCAGCCTGCCGGTCCTGTGAGTCAGGGTAGAGGTCCCCACCTTGACCACAACTCTTTTCTTATCTTTCAAATATGACATTTTTGATCCGCCTTACTAGTTATTCTTTCCGGCCCTCTCAGACCGTGTAGCCCATAAGCGAAAGGGCCTCCTTAGCCGCATTCTGCTCTGCATTCTTCTTGGACCTTCCCACGCCCTCACCGATGACGTTGCTGTTGAGCTTTACCTGCACAGTGAAACGCTTATCGTGGTCAGGGCCTTCCTCGCTTTTGAGAAAGTACTCCACCTTCTCCTCAGGGTTCTTCTGGATTATCTCCTGCAGCACAGTTTTGTAGTCGTGGAAGGTCACGGTATGCTCAGGGCTGATGTCCTTTGGCAGGAAGTTCATTATGTGCCTTCTTGCGCACTCTATGCCGCCGTCAAGGTAAATGGCGGCTATGACTGCCTCCATGGCGTCTGACACTATTGAGGCCCGCTCTCTTCCCCCGGTGAGCTCTTCGCCCTTGCCGAGAAAGATATGCTTCCCCAGATCAAGTTTTTTTGAGAACTCGAACAGCGCCTTTTCGCAGACCAGCGAGGCTCTGAGCTTTGTCAGCTCCCCCTCCGGCAGGTGCTTGAAGTGCTCGAAGATATAGTCCGACACCACTATCGACAGCACAGAATCTCCCAGGAATTCAAGCCTTTCGTTGCTGTTGCGGGTCTTCTTGTTCTCGTTTGCGAAGGAGCTGTGAGAAAGGGCTTCGTAAAGCAGCCTCTCATTCTTGAAGGTATACCCTATCTTTTCCTGGAACTCCTTCAGATTTCTGCTCTCGTCCATCTCAATGCACCTTTTCCTGGGTCTTCATCTGCTCTAAGGCAGCGGTGATGGTGTCTATGACCTTAGTCTCCGTGAAGAGCTTGGCCTGTCTCACCGCATTGTAGAAGGCCTTTGCGTCAGAACTGCCGTGAGCCTTGATGACCGGCTTTGCCGTACCTAAAAGCGGCGCTCCGCCGTACTCCGAGTAGTCCACCTTTTTCTTGAAATCATTTATGTCCTTCATCACCATCAGCGCTGCGACCTTGGACTTGGCGCTGCTTTTGAAGATGGCCTTCAGCTCGCCTGAGAAGAATTTCCCCATACCTTCATAGAGCTTCAGCATCAGGTTCCCGCAGAAACCGTCCGCCACGCATACGTCACAGTCCCCCAAGGGCAGCTGCCTGGCCTCGATGTTCCCCACGAAGTTCACAGGAGCGCTTTTGAGCAGCTGATAAGTCTCCTGCTCAAGCTCTCTGCCCTTTGACTCTTCTGCGCCGATGTTCGCCAAAGCCACTCTCGGCTCCTTGACATTAAGTATCTTGTTCATGTATACCGAACCCATTATGCCGAACTGCACCAGCATCTCAGGCCGGCAGACTGCATTTGCTCCGCTGTCTAAAAGCATCGTCGGCGCACCTGCCGTAGGCAGCACCGTGGCCAGAGCAGGCCTTTTTATCCCCTTTATCCTCTTGACGACAGAGGTGGCGCCCACTACCAGCGCACCCGTAGACCCGGCGGAAACGAAAGCGTCCCCTTCGCCGTCATAGAGCATCCTCATCCCCACAGCCATGGAGCAGTCCTTCTTGCTCTTTATGACCTCCGTAGGCTCCTCACAGATCTCTATGACCGTGGGAGCGTGTTTTATTTTCAGTCCTCCGATATCAAGTCCGTTGTCCTTTGCACACTTTCTGATCTTCTCCTCATCGCCTACCAGGGTGATCTCCACCCCGAAGTCTCTCGCTGCGTCAACAGCACCCTTGATGACCTCCAGAGGGGCGTTGTCGCCGCCGAATGCGTCCATTACAATGTTCATTTTTCAAACCTCCGTATTATGATCCCGGCCTATGGTCCGTCAGCTGTAAGAGGTAGGAAACCTGGGATATGCCAAGTTCCCTTCCTCCTGCGGCTGACCGCAGGGGGAAAACTCACTGTATACCGTTGCCGTCTGCGCTCTGCGCATAGTCGAGGACCTCTTTAGGCACAGATACCTCACCGATATTCGTCCTCAGCTCGGCAGTCACCAGCTTGTGATCGTCGGTGCTGATGGATATAAGGTCCCCGCTGCCGCCGTCATAGGTGTAGACTATGGTGTGAAGAACGCCTCCCTCTTCAATAGAAAAGCTCTCTTCCACCGTGCCGTCCGCATATTCCTCGCTGCTGATAAAATCAAGCTGTGCCGGGTGCTGGAGCATCACACGCTTTACCAGCTCCCCGGCGCCTTCCTCAGACTCAAAAGAGCCCTCTCCGGCAAGGTCCACGGTGCCGTCCTCGTTCTTTGCATACCACGTCCCGCCGATAAGATATCTTCTGTCCCAGTAGATATCTACAGTCTCAAATACCGCACTGTCTTCGCAGACCTGAGTTATATATCTGCCTATGTTTTCCATGCCCTCGTTGTTGTCCGTGCGGTATATGTCCATCGTCACCGCAAAGTCACGCTGCATCAACAGGTCCACGAACTCCGCCGTCAGGCTGTCCTCATAGTTTGTTATCTCCTCAGGCTCTTGCGTCTCTTCCGGCGCCTCAGTCTCCTCCGGTCCCTCCTGCGAAGAGTCCCTGTCCTTGAAGTAGGCGCCGCCCACCTCATTGACAGTGCTTGTAACGGTCTCAGAGCTTTCTTCGGCCGTCCCGCAGCCTGTGAGCATCAGCACAGCCAGCAGAGCTGCGGCTGTAAAAAGCTTTTTCATCCATGTCTCCTTATACGGTCCTGAAAGCTCAGCTCTTGTTTACAGAGCCTGCCACCTCATCGAACTCGTCGGTTATTTCCTTATCCGGCGCCTTAGTTGCCAGTGAAACGCATACCATCACTGCCTGTGCCACCACAAAGGCCGGCAGCAGCTCATAGATAGCGAACGGTCCGCCCAGCTTGCTGATGATGAAATGCCATACGAACACCACCACGCCGCCGCTGACCATTCCGGCAATGGCGCCGTATTTGTTGGACCTCTTCCAGAACAGTGCGCACAGCATCACCGGCCCGAAGGTCGCACCGAACCCGGCCCAGGCGAAGGAAACTACCTTGAAGATAGAGCTGTCAGGGTCCCAGGCGATGATAACTGCAAGAACAGCAATGACGACCAGTACCAGCCTTGCAAAGAGCATTTTCTTCCTGTCACTGAGTTTCAGCCCGAACACGCTTCCCAGGAGGTTCTCCGACATGGAGGACGAGGCCGCCAGCAGCTGCGAGTCTGCGGTGGACATCGTGCAGGCAAGTATGCCTGAGAATATCAGTCCGGCGAATACCGCCATGATAACTCCTGACTGGCTCATCTTGTCCGCCATATGTATGACCGTTCTCTCGCTCTGGTCGCTGGTGGTGAAGAAGTCCAGCACACCCTCATGGGAGAGAGCGTTTCCGATAAAGCCTATGAACATAGCCACCACCATGGAGATAATGACCCAAACCGAGGCTATCCTTCTGGAGGTCTTTACCTTGTCCTTATCCCTTATAGCCATAAATCTCAGAAGGATATGGGGCATACCGAAGTAGCCGAGACCCCAGGCTAAGGTGGAGATCACGGAAAGAAAGCCAAAGTCTGAAAGCTCTCCCGTGCCGGTGTTTATGGTCTGCGTCAGAGACATATACTGCGGGATACTGTTAGCGTTGTCGATAACGTGATCAATGCCCCCGGCAGCGCTTATACCGTAGCATACCAGCACTATGAGCGACACCGTCATGACGATGGACTGTATAAGGTCCGTAAAGCTGGCTGCCAGGAAACCGCCTATGCTGGTGTAAAGGATTATCACCACAGCGCTGATCATCATGGCCGCATGGTAGTCTACATCGAAAAGCGAGTTGAAAAGCTTCCCGCAGGCAGCAAAGCCGGAGCCTGTGTAGGGAATGAAGAATATCAGTATTATGACCGCAGAGATGCCCATGATGAGCTTTTCGTCCTTGTATCTGCGGGCGAAGAAATCCGGCACGGTGATAGCGCCTATCTTCTGCGAATAGACCCTCAGTCTCTTGGCTACGAACAGCCAGTTGAGGTAGGTCCCTATGAAAAGTCCGATTATGGTCCAGCTCACTTCAGCAGAGCCGCAGAGATAAGCCAGGCCCGGCAAACCCATTATCAGATAACTGCTCATGTCCGACGCCTCTGCGCTCATGGCAGTGACGATAGGGCCGAGCTTTCTTCCGCCTAAATAGAAATCGCCAACATCGTCAGTCTTTTTTGAACTCAGAATACCGACTGCCACCATCATCACCAGATAACCGATTATTGTCAGCAGTATGACAACAGTTCCCGTTCCCAAATAAACAACCCCTTTTAGCACATTCTGTGCGCTTTGTATTTCGTGCTGCATCAGACGGCCTTGAATTCTTTTCGCCCGCCGTTCATTATAAAGAGCATACACACATTTATTATACAACAGTTTTCGCCGTTCGTCAATAGAAAATGTTCAATTTTTCCCGGTCTTTACTGCGTGCAGCCCTATAGCTGAGGTGAAAAAACTTCCCTGCGCCGACGGCGAAGGGAAGTTACATTTTTTGTCAGAATTTTCCGCCCCCGCCGCCGTGGCTGATGCCTGAGGAGCCGGTATGGGAACCGCCCCCGCCGCTGCCGCTGCTGCGTTCGATATAGGTCCTCGAAACGTCCCTGTAAAGGAACTGGTCCCTGTTTGCGGTTATCATAAAGCTGCCCTGCTTTATGTAGTCGTTGGCGTTGGCCTGCATCTTGACCGTTGTCAGCTGGCTCTTCTGCTTTGAGCAGTAGATGAGTCCCGACAGCAGTCCTACCACCGCAGCTGCAACTACCCAGCCGATGCCGGGGTACCTGGACTTTTTGTCCATACTCTCAACGGTGTCTGCGAACTTGTTGAAGGCCCCGTTGAAGTCACTGCTTTTCAGATAGGGGAGAATGGCATTCTGAAGCTTGCTGAGCCTGCCCTTCTTGTTCATGAACCCTATCATTTTGCCGGTGGTGGATATGTGGTAATCACGGTTGCCCGCCTCACCGTCCGTGACCATCAGGCAAATGCCGCCTTCGCTGTCCTTGACGTTGAAGCCGTTGTAATCGTAATAGTCGTCCGTGAATGCCTCTGCGCTGATGTAATCCTCCAGATCAGGTGTGGAGACTACTACCACATCGACCCCCAGTTTTTCACTGAGCGAGTCCAGCCTGTCAAGCAGGGCCTCCTCCTCAGAGTCCGTCAGGAAATCAGCAGCGTCAACAACTCTCGGTTTGAGCTGTTCGTCCGGCAGCACGTGTGCCGGTATAAGGCTCTCCGCCCCCGCAGCAACGGCGCTCACAGCCATTACCGCAGCCGCCGAAAGGGCGGTCAGTATGCTCTTGAACGTGATCTTCATACTCCTCACCCCCTGCCGAACAGCCAGCCTAAGCCGTAAACTATCACAGCCGCTATGGCGAACACCTTCAGGAAGGCATTGCGGTAAAGGGTCTTATCGCAGGGCAGGTTCCCCACGAACTTGCCGGTCTGCCCGTTCATGCCGAACAGGTAGTTCTGCCCGTTCCAGCTGGTGGTCAGCACCCAGACCGGATATAGGGCATACTTAGCCTTGGCGTTCTGGAGCCTGATGTTGGAACCCTCGCTGGTAACGCTGTCATAACCTGTCACCGTGCTCCTGAACTGCTCATCTATGCTTTTGCGGACCCTGGTGTTGGCCCTTTCCATAGTCTGGTCAGAGGTCACATCGTACTTGTCGGCCAGATAGCCTGCCAGATATGCGGTCTGGAAAGGCACCGCCTCTGCAAAGTTGAAAGGCTCTATGGACTCCATCAGATCGTCCGGCATCTTGCTGGAGCCGTCGATGGATACATTCTCAAATCTTATCCTGCCCTCACGGTAAACATGGAAATGCTCAGTCTCAGTGACTCTGTAGTTGCCCTCGGTGTGGCTGTGTCTCCTGGTGGCCCTGTATCTCGCACCGCCCTCAGCGTCCGAATCAAAGAGCCAGAAAGGCACGTAGACCCCCTTGACCTCGTCGATATGGTTGTCGTCCTTGAAAACTCTCGGCAGGAACTTCTTGTTCAGAAGATGGTCCCGCAGACCTTTCTTTGCGGCCTCCTTGTCAAGCTTGAAGGGTATGACGTACTCCGGTCTCATGGCGCCGCTGAACTGTCCCGACATCACTACCGGGTTGTCGCAGTACGGACAGTGGGTAGCACCCGTAGTCTCGTCAGCGATTATCTCGCCGCCGCAGCTCTGACAGGTATAGACCCTCATGCCGTCAGTCTCTCCCGGCCGCCAGGTGTCCTGCTGGGTCTCCCAGTTCATATCATCGTTGCCGTCGGTCTCAACGTCCTGATAGTACTGCTGCAAAGCGCTTATCTCGAACTCTGTCTCACAGTATGGACATTTGAGCTTCTGCGCATAGGCGTTGAACTCTATGGCACCCGCACAGCAGGGGCATTTATATTCCTGAAGTGCCATTTGTGGTATTCTCCTTTCAGGTATTATCAGCTATCGCATCCGGTCATACACAAGTGTTTCCCCTGCCTGCGGCAAGGGAAACACACGCAGTATCATCATCTGCTATAAGAGATAGCTTTGGTATACTTTTTCCATAATACGGCAATTGCAGAGGTACGGACCTCTGCAATCGCTTTAATAACAGGTTTATATCACTGTGCGTCGTTATCGTCGAAGATGTCGCCGCACTCAGGGCAGAACTTCGGCGGGTGAGCAGGGTCCTCAGGCACCCAGCCGCACTTGTCGCACTTATAGACCTTTGCGCCGGCAGGCTTGGGCTTGCCGCAGTTCTGGCAGAACTTGCCCTGGTTCACAGTGCCGCAGTCACAGGTCCAGCCGTTTGCTGCCTGAGGCTCCGGCTTTGGTTTGCCGCAGTTCTGGCAGAACTTGCTGGTGTTGGAGGTGCCGCACTCGCAGGTCCAGGAATTAGCGGGAGCCTGAGGCTGTGCGGGCTGCTGAGGTGCAGCTGCCTGCTGCTGGGCCGCCATATTGAACAGGTTCTGTGCGTTCATCCCGCCGGCAGCCTGTGCCATATTAACGCCCATAAAGCCGGTCATAGCTCCGCCGGAGTTGGTGGCAGCGCCCTTCATAGCGTCCATCTGAGCTCCTACCATACCGCCGGCAGCCATACCGGGGTTGGAATACATAGCGGCTCTCTGACCCTCCATGGCCAGCTGCGAAGCCTGCATCTGCATACCTCTGAGCAGCTCCTGATACTCCTTGGGAACGCTGAGATTTTTTATGGCGATGTCAATGATCTCTATACCGTTGAGCCTTGTCCATTTCTCTTCCAGGACCTTGTTTATCTCGTCCTTGATCTCTCTGTTCTTGGTGGGCAGCTGGTTAGGCCTTACCTCCAGAGCGGATATAGCGCCCAGAGCGGGAGCAAGAGCGTCGATGAAGTCAGCCTTCAGAGTAGGCGCAAGGGTCTCCTTGCGGTACTCGTCCTTGACGTTTGCACAAACGTTGGTGTAGAACAGCAGAGGGTCAACTATCTGGAAGGTATACATACCGCTGCACATTACCTCGATATCAACGTCAAAGCCCACTCTGGAGTCAACTACCCTGAAAGGTACCCTGTCGGGTGTGCCGAACATATTGTTTCTTATGTAAACGGTGTTGATGTAGTAAACTCTCTGGTCAACGCCGGCGTCTCCGCCGTAACCGATACGGCCGCCGATCTGCTGGAAGGTCTTTTTCAGTCTTGTGAAGAACTTGTCATTGGATCCTTCGCAGGCGAAGATGGTGGGAGAAAGCTCCGAGAAGAATGTGAACTTGCCCGGCTCAGCCACAACGTCAACTATCTTGCCGTTCTCAACTACCAGCGCACACTGACCGTCAGCCACAGCGATACCTGAACCGCTGGTGATAACATTGTCGTTGCCCTTGGTGTTGGACGACCTTGAAGAGGTCTGCTTTTTGCCCCTTACCATAAGAACGTCGTCACCCAGAGCATCGCAGTAGAAATACTCCTTCCATGAATCGGCAAGCACGCCCGATGCCGAGCTGAATATGCCCTTTAAAATACCCATGATGTTTTCCTCCTTTTAATTACTCAGATAAGATATGCCCTAGTTCCCGGGGCCGTTCTGTCCGCCCTGGTTTTTCTCATAGGGCTTATAGCCCTTGTTTGAATACGGGTTCTTGTTCGGCCTTGAAGGCGGCTCCGGCTGGCTCGCTGCATCGACGGCCCAGAATACCAGTGCCGTGGCGGCCACGATGACCAGAAGGTAAATGACGGTCAGCGTCCAGAAAGGCCATATAGGGAACCCTTCTACCTTGTAGTGCAGGATGAGCAGCACTATCGCAGCCACTATCCACCCGCCGTTCAGGAAAAGATTATAGATGACCGACCTGAAAAACGAGCTGCGTCTGCGGAAAAACCTTCTCATAAGCTGTCCTCCCAAACTGTGTCTTACAGACCCTGACGCCCTGAAGCAAACAGAACGCCGCATTACTTGTTCATTATAGCATAGATTTTAAAAAATTGCAATAGATTAAGTGATTTTTATTAAATTTTTACCAAAAACACATCTTGATAATGTCTTAAATGTCAAAAAAAGGCACCCTTTGCATAGAGCAAAGAGTGCAGAAATGTTTACTGAATGCCGCTGACCGGGGTCGAACCGGTACGGATTTTTGGTCCGAGGGATTTTAAGTCCCTTGTGTCTGCCTATTCCACCACAGCGGCGCAGGTAATGTTTTACCGCCATAATATTATATCATGATTCTGCCCGCCTGTCAAGAGAAAAAACAAAAAAACACCGCCTGCGGACAAATGTCCCTCCGCAGGCGGCGCCTGAGCTGTCCGTTATTTCTTCCCCAGAGGAAAGATCTCATCTTCGTGGGCTTCCAGCATGGCCCTGATGGTCGGCTCGATGTCCTTCCACAGGCCGCAGCCGTCGTCAGAACCACTGGACTTCCAGGCGAAAACGCCCCTGAAGCCGTTCTGATAAGCCTCCTCATAGGCACCTGTCAGTCCTTCGTCACCGTACTTGGGGTCCGCTGCCGGCATCTCGCCTATTACCGAGGGCCTGTCATCGGTAAGTCCGAAACCGCCGGGGGTGTGCTCGTAGATGACTCCCCAGTTAGGTATCATCCAGGCATACCAGTGAGTGGACCAGAAGTCTACATAGGCCTTGTCCTTGTCATACTTCTCCCAGTCGATGTCAAGGCCCTGCAAAGCCTCGTCAGAAATGACATTCTTTACCTGAGAGTCGGAATTGTACTTTATCATTCCCATTCCCACCGTGACGAGCACGTCAGAATTTGCGTGGATAGCCGAGCAGGCCTTGGCATAGTACTTCTGAGGTCCGTCCCATTTCAGCTTACCGCAGCTGTCCTCCTCGATAATCCAGTCCGGTTCGTTGCAAAGGTCGATGCTCCAGAGATAGTCACAGGCGTCATAGCGCTTTACCAGAGGGATTATGTAGTTGTCGATGTACTGGTCCGTCTTCTCATCAGACTGTATCAGCTCCCTCCAGGCCTTGTAGTTCTGGTTGGTGTCCTTGTAATGGTCAAAGGACTGAACTGTCGCCATTATGTATATGTTGTAGCTCTCCGCCAGGAAGAACAGATCGTCCAGGTCCTCCCAGTGGGCAGTTGTTGCCCCTGTGAAGGTGCCGTCAGGGGATATCTCCATCCCCACATCGCCGTTGCAGCATATCCATATCCTTGATGCGTTCACACCCGCATCGTGGAGTTTCGCAAAATGGTCCTGCCAGAACTCAAAATTAAAGCCGCCGCCGAAATCGTTCCACTTGTCCCAGGGGGTGTTGACTCCGTTGAACCAGATCTCCTTTCCCCCTGCCATGAATTTGTCGCCCTCAACAGTCACCTTTGCAGTGCCGTCGCAGGCGGTGGTGAATTCTTTTAGACCTTCTCCGCCGCTTTCATTGCCGCCCTCAGCGGCCCCGCTCTCTGCGGACTGAGCCGGCTTGCTTTCAGAGGTGCTGCTGCTTGCGCCGCTGCTCTTGCCGCAGCCGCACATGGCCGCCGCCATCATTATCGCCGCAGCCGCTGCGGCAGAGATCTTCGTTATCTTCATATTATTACCCTTTCCTTTTCCCTTGACTTTACCCGCCCGACAGGCGTACCTATGGGTCAATTATATCACAGCCGCCCCCAAAAGTAAAGTCCTGCGGGCTTTGTTAACAGAAAATTCCCAGAAAACGTTTTCCCGCCCAGGGTCCCCCGCAAGGCCGAAAAAACCCGGGAACCGGCTTCAGGCTGACATTGCCCGACACTTGCCGGTAAATGGCAAAAAATTGTCTCACGATGTCCCTCTGACCTGTTGACATGGGTGGAAGAATGTGCTATATTTATATATAATGTGAAAAATTTTTTAAGGAGTGTTTTCTATGGCTAAACTGAAGATCCGCATATATCCTGACGGTACGATAAAGGCCGAGACTATAGGGGTCAAGGGGAAGGAATGTACCAAGTATATCCCCATCATTGAGCAGCTGACCAATGCTGTCACCGATGATTCCGAGTTCACAAAGGATTTCTATAACAACGAGCAGGACCTGGTCAATGAGGACGTTCAGGAGGTCAAGCTTTAATGGCGAATATGTACAACAAGAGCGCCGGGTGGAGGTTCGCCAATTCTCTGATGTTCATATTTTTCCTCTTCCCATGGTGCTTTCCGTGGCCGTTCATAATCATGGCCGGCAAGACCCAGAACAAGAAGTACAGAAGGCTTGGCTATGTCTACTTCTTCTTGGGCACAGCGACACTTATAAGCTGGTTCGCCCTTGTCACAGTGGAGACTGACTCTCCGGAATTAAGGGAGACGTGGGCTGTTCTGGTCTGGATCCTGGCTATCCTTATCCATATCTTTGCCATGGCCCAGGCGGTCATTCTCCACAACTCGTATCTTACCGAGCTGGCAGATATCGAGAGCGGCGGGAACTATAACAACATGAATGACAGGGGCCTGGGCATTTACGGACAGCAGGCCACGGGGAACGGCTATGTGCCTCCCGCACAGGGACCGTATCCGGGCCAGTATCAGAGCATTCAGCCCGTCCGGCAGAATATGGGCGCTCCTGTGACACAGGGCGTAAGGCAGAACGTCCCCGTCCAGCCAAAGGCAGCGCTCAGCAAGGCCCCTGCTTTTCCGGCAGGGAACGCCATGGGGAGAGGAGCCGCCGGTGCGGCAGTCTACCAGGGCCCGAAGCTCAATATCAATACCGCCTCTGAGGAAGAGCTGGCGGCTCTTCCGGGACTGAATATCATCGACGCCAAGAAGGCCGGTGAGTACAGGAACTATCATGGGGATTTCAACAGTGTGGAGCAGTTCATCTCTCTGCTCAACCTCAAACCCCATATCGCCGCACCCCTCTTTGATATCCTGTACTGCACGCCCTCTGCCCCCGGTCAGGCGCCCGGCGCTGCCGCTCCTAACCCCGGCAGAAGAAAGATCGACCTCTGATGAGGGTACACCGGCTTCTGGAGCATACCCGGGCGGAAGGACCCGGCGTAAGGCTCTGTATATGGGTACAGGGCTGCCGGCGGCACTGCGAGGGGTGCTTTGCGGCCGATACCTGGGATCCGGACGGCGGCTGTGAAATGACCGTCGGGGAGATAACGCAGCGCATAAGAAAGGTCAGGGACAGTATCGACGGGATCACATTCCTTGGGGGCGAACCGTTCGAGCAGGCCGGAGAGGCCGCAGAGGTCTGTGCCGCAGCAAGGGGATATGGGCTGAGCGTGATAGTCTTCACCGGCGGGACCTATGAGAGCCTTGAACAGGAGTACGGCAGCGGCGCCAGGGCCTTGCTCGATAATACGGACCTTCTCATCGACGGGCAGTTCGCTGTGGAAAAGAGAGATCTTTCCCGCCCCCTGGTGGGGTCGCTGAACCAGCGTTTCATTTTTCTTACCGACCGTATAGGCATGGAGAAGATAGAAAGCTATAAAAACCGTTTCGAGGTCAGGATAAGCCCTGAGGGCACTGTGACCGTCAACGGCATGGGTGATCTGGAGGAGCTGAAAAGGCGGCTCATAGCCGGCGGAAACGATGAAAATGATATCAGGTACTGAAAGGTGCCGTTGCTGAAAGGAAGAATGCAAGATGGAAAACGAGACTATGAAGTTCATACATGACTTCGCTGATCTGATAAACGCAGGTTTTGCCTGCCTGTATATTGATTCCTACGAAGAGGACAGGGTCATGCAGCAGATAAATGTGGCCGCCTCAAACCCTGATTTTGTAAAGGTCAGCAGAAAGGTCTACACCTGGGCCCAGACCACCGGGCTGGTAGGTCCGGACAAGATCGTTCCCAACACTCAGGAGGCCGTCAAGGCCCTGGATTTCATCGAGAAGAACAGCGAGAACGGCATTTTCGTTCTGAAGGACTTCCATATCTACTTCGGCGGTGACAGGGGAACAAGGCCTGACTACGGCCTGATAAGGAAGATAAGGGACATTATCCCCGTCATGAAGGCGAACCGCAAGTCCATAGTCTTCCTTTCGCCCAAGCTGGTCATTCCCTGTGAGCTGGAGAAGGAGATATCCATACTTGACTTTGATCTTCCCACCGAGCAGGAGATAGAAGCCACCCTGGATAACCTTATGTTAGGACTCAGCCCCGACAAGATAAAGCTCACACAGGCTGAGAAAAAACAGCTGGTCGCTGCTGCCCTGGGTCTTACTCTTCAGGAAGCTGAAAATGCGTTCAGCCGTGCCATCGTCAAGAACAAGGGCCTTGATACCGGGGCCATCAACGTGGTCCATGACGAAAAGAACCAGACCGTCAAGAAGACCGGGGTGCTGGAATTCGTCAGGTCGGATCTGAGCATAGACGATATAGGCGGACTGGAGAATATGAAGAAATGGCTCCTGCGCCGCAACAATACCTGGTCCGAAAGGGCAAAGCATTACGACCTGCCGGCCCCCAAGGGCGTCCTCATCACCGGCGTGCCGGGCTGCGGAAAGTCACTGACCGCCAAGGCCATGAGCGCCATCTGGCATCTGCCTTTGCTGAAGCTGGATATGGGAAAGATATTCGACGGCCTTGTGGGAAGCTCTGAGGAGAATATGAGAAAGGCCCTTGATACCGCCGAGGCCGTTGCGCCCTGCATACTCTGGGTGGACGAGATAGAGAAGGGCTTCTCCGGCGCCCGTGGCGGCGGGGGAGACTCAGGCACGACTTCCAGAGTTTTCGGCACATTCCTTACATGGATGCAGGAGAAGACCAAGGCTGTCTTTGTCATCGCCACCGCCAACGATATCAGCGCACTTCCGCCGGAGCTTCTGAGAAAGGGCCGTTTCGACGAGATATTCTTTACGGACCTGCCTACAAAGAAGGAGAGGGAGAAGATATTCGAGCTGCATATCAACAAGCGTATCAGGAATTCCGATATAATCCACGATATCAAGGTCGATGATGCTCTGCTCTCGACCCTGGCCGATATGTCAAAGGGCTATGTGGGCGCTGAGATAGAGCAGATAGTCATTTCCGCACTCTATGAGGCCTTCTATAACCAGAGGGGACTTATGGCCGAGGACCTGGTGAAGGCGATCAAAGCCACCGTTCCCCTTTCCGCTACCCAGAAGGAGCAGATACTGGCTCTCAGGAGCTGGGCGCAGGAGAGGGCAGTACTTGCCACCTCTCCGGAAGACAGGGAGACTGTTATGTACGACGACGGCACCTCAGGCGACGATACGGATTTCAGGGAAAGACAGGGCGGCCGTATCCTGGACTTCGACCTGTGATCCTGGGGCCTTACAGCAAACGAAAGGAGCTTTCTTTATGTCACTGATACTTTCACTTACCTCCGCCGTTGTGCTCATAGGCGCATCGGTGACTTCCCTGGCGTCGCTGACGGCTATAGAGACAGCAGGGGAGAAGACCAGGGGGGCAGGACCCCTCCAGCCTCAGATACAGCTGACCACCTTAAAGACCGTGTTCGTTGACAAGGACCTGCTCATCGAGACTTTGCAGGCTCACGGCAGCTGTGTCAGCAATATCAACGTAGTTTCTGAGAACGAGATAATAGTCATGACCGAGTGCGGTCCGCTGAGATATGTCCGCCCTGACAATACCCAGGCCTTCGATTTGGAGCTTGGCCGGGTGGAGGACCCGCAGAAACTCATCCAGCAGCTGAAGTCCTTCGAGGAGGAATACGGCCGCAATGTGCAGACCTACACCTACGATCACATCAAGGAGAACCTGTCCGGGAATATGAAGATAGAGGAGGAAGAGGTCCTGGAGGACGACTCTCTCCTGCTGACTATCGACATCTGACAGCACATATGAAAATGGCCTTTCCTCAAAGGGGGAAAGGCCATTTTTTCATACCTTCTTTTTTTCCGATACTGCCGACCAGGCCGCTCCGAACAGCACCCAGAACACCGGGCTCACACAGGGATAGCTGTCGTTTGAGATACCCACAGCCATGAAGGCTATGACCGAAACATAAAGCCCCAGCCGCAGGTGCAGGCTCCCGTCCTTCACAGGACAGAGCACACAGCTTCTGAAGCCCCTCACCAGGAATATCCCCAGCAGGATAAGCACCGCACACAGCGACAGGACCCCCGAATCCGCAGCGATGCCAAGATACCAGCTGTGGGGCTTGTTAACTACCATGGCCGGGGTCTTGTAGACCTCCAGCAGGCTCACAAGATCGTACTGCGGGAAGACCGTGACGAAGTTGCCGCTGCCGACGCCGATGAAAAGACACTTGTCGATGAATGACAGCGTGCTCCCCCAGATGAACCCACGGCCTGTGGCCATGTTCAGCCTGGTGCGGAAAAATTCCGGTCCGCTGTAGGAATTGATCTTCTCCATCGTGTAGCTGCCGTGGACGAAGGGCCGGAACCTCCCCCCGCTTACGTCAAAGATGAGCTTTGCCTTGTAGCCAAGCTCGCAGTAGAGCCTGTCGCTCACACTGAGCTTAAAGCTCAGGTTTTTCAGCCCCGGTTCTTTGAAGAAGGTGTAACCGTCTTTTTCGTAAGTCTCCAGCTCCCTGCCGGAAACGTCGAAATAGCTCACCTCCGTCAGCCCCGTGCCGTCATCCTCCGCCCGGACCCTTACGGTGCTGCCGGCATGGTCCGTCATGATTAGCTCGTTTTTCTCCGCCCTGACGTCGGCTAAAACAAAGTGGTCCCGGCTGAGTTTTTCCAGCCTTTCCTCTCGGGTGAGCTTTTCTGAGCCGCCGTTCTCCAGTACCGTCCGGACCCTGTCTCTCACGGCTCCGTCGCTAAGAGCAGCCCCCAGGCCGATAACTGCCGCAGCTGCGATGACGCCGAAGGCCGCCGCAGCCTTTTTCCTGTTCACAAGGCCCCTTGCTATGTAAATGATATAGACGACAGCGAGCATTGCCCCGCCGCCGATGACAGAATAAAGTCCCCCGGAGGAGTTTGATAGGACCGCCCCGCAGGCAATGAGCGCCGCCGCAAAAAGTCCCATCAGCTTTGGCCCTATCTCTTTGCAGCCCAGAGCCCCCGCCGCAGTCACCGGGAACATCAGAGCGCAGAACCCCCCGAAATAGTTCGAGTTGAAGAAGGTTATGTGAACGTTGCTGCTGGTGCTGTGAAGGCTCCTTGCCGCAGCAAGATGCTCGCTGTCCGACATCAGCCTTGCCATCAGCTCAGTCTCCTGCAGCGGATAGCCAAAGAATTCCATCACTCCCCAGAACCCGGCGAACAGACTGAGTATCAGTACCGCATAGGTCAGCAGGTCCCGGCTATTTTGCTTGGTAAAGAAATTCACCGCCGCCAGAAACAGCATCAGGTAAGCCGTAACACCCAGCAGCCCCTCATACTGCTTTAACATTCCCAGCAGCACCGCTTCCTTGTGCTTTGCTGCCAGGCCTGATATGATGAGAAGTACCCAGTAGATCCCGCAAAGGATCAGCGCCGGACGGTTGCTTTTTTCCAGCAGAGGGATGCGCCCCCTGCTTTTTCCGGTCAGCACCTCCGCTAAGATCAGCGCCGATACTGTCAGTCCGCAGACTATGCAGGCTATCTCCTTATAGTAAAGGAACCAGTCCGTTATATACCCCGATGAAGAGGAAAAGTATTTCGCTGTAAGCTCTGTCAGAGGCTCCTCGTGGTATCTGCTTATAAACGGCAGACAGATCATGAATATGCAGAGCACCGCCGCTCCGGCTCCTCTTATTATTTTTGGGACGTCTGCCCGCTTTCTTATTTTTTTCTCCGCCGCCCCGGCCTTAGTCTCTGTTTCCACAGGAAAAGTCCACTCTCCTTTTTTTGCAGTTACCTCTATGATAGCACATATTTTTCAAAACCTCAACTGTCTGGGGAGAATTTCAACTATTTGAACAAAAAATAAGAAAAACGTTCCCCCGCACCCGGCGGAGGAACGCACTCAAAAAATTATTTCCTGACACCCAGCTCCCGGCCCAGCCTCTTGATAAAGCCACCGCCGGCAATGCCGTTCTCAGCATATCCCCAGTCACCCAGCAGCGCATTGACCGCTTTCTCAGTCCCGGAGCCGAAACCGTCGTTGTTGTCAACGCTCTGAGCTGTCAGGCCCTCCTGCTTCGCAAGTATCAGCAGCTGCTTCAAAGCCAGTACGCCCTCAGACCTGTCGCCTTTTTTAAATCCGTTGCTGTCAAGAGTGCTTTTGCCGCCCTTAAAGCCGTTCAGTCCCTTTTCCCGCATTATGGCCGGATAGTCCTTGTAAGCGTAATCCAGGTCCACATCGCCGCTCACTCCGCTGACACTGCCATGTGAGCTGTACTGCCACATACCGTAGGTCCCGCTGTAGGGCGGTCTTGCCACGTCAAAGGCCGCTACCCATACATCATATCTGCGCTTGCACTGGGCCGGTACCTTGTTCTCAAGGAAATTTGCATAGCTGTAGATGGCTGCATAATAGCCCCTGTCCTCCAGGTAAGAGCAGAAAGCGTCGCACATCTGACCGATGAGCGTTGAGGAAAGCTTGCTCTGGCTGCTGTCCTCAATGTCAAAACACAGCGGGTACTCAAAGCTTCGGTCCCCCACAGCCTTCAGGAACACCTTTGCCTCCTCCTTTGCCTGGGCCGCACTCAGGGCGTAGGAATACCAGTAGGCTACGACCCCAAGGCCTGCCGCCCTGGCCTTTTCGTAGTTTGCGTCGAAGTATTTGTCCTTCTGGCTGATATACATACCGTATCCGGCATTTATGATGACGAAGTCGTACCCCGCCGCCCGGACCTTCTCAAAGTCCACATCGCCCTGCCATCTGCTGACGTCGATACCTTTTACTGCCATTTTCGTTCCTTCTCCTTTCTTGCTGACCCGGACATTATATACTATTCTCTGCCGGACTCAGCTGTGAACAAAACGTCCCGGGGAGAGAGAATAAAACGTTTGTTCTAAAGGAGAATTATAGCACATATGTTCTAAGTTGTCAACCCCTGCCCCCATTTTTTGTATATCTGCACTGACAGTAAGACAACAGCTTGTGCAAAATAGCATAGAAATATCCCCGGCACGTAAAGTGAGGGGATATTTTTGGTGGACCGCTTTTAGCACCCTGAGGAGCGCCAATATGCAACTTTGGTGCCGCAGTCTCGAAGACCTATCCGCTGCATCGAACCGACAACAGGCGGAAATGACCCGTCAGTCCTCAGGACTTTTTGCGGCCTTCGGGGCCTATGTCCATCTTTACTATGGCGCCCTGATAGCCGATCCGGCGTTCGGAGTTGGGGGAACTGTACATCTCTAAGGCTATGACATCGAACCTGTCTTTCTCGGACGAGTAAACTATCTCACCGAAACAAAGCGTGTAGCTGCGGTCGTTGGCCGAAGTGTCCGCCGCAGGTATCTCGATGACCTGCTGACCGTTGCGTATCCTCACAAAAACACCGTATCTGTTGAATGAACCGGTGCCGTTCTCCAAAGCTGAGTAACTGCTCACAGCCACCGAGGCTATGTCAGGGTGCCACTTTATCTCGATGTGTTCAAGCTCTCCGGGAGCCTTAACATCACCGCAGTGATGCACCGCACCCTCCGGGGTGGTCAGCAGCTCATCTGAATTGGCTGCCCCTATGTAGATGAGCTTTCCGCTGCGGTAACGGACCAGCGCCTTCAGATCGTAGTCCTTGCCCTTGGCAGTCCAGCCGTTCTCTACGATTATCGGCGCACTTCCCGCCTTGCTGAGACTGACTTTCTGTCCCTTTTTCAGCGATATCTTCTCAGGCTGCTGAACGGGCGGCCTGGTCTGAACAGAAGGCTGGGGGCTTTGCTGAACAGGCTTGACAGAGCCGCCCTGAACAGGTCCCGCCTTGGCCGTGCCGCTGAAATCACTGACGCTGGTGGGCTTTAAAACAAAGCCGCCGCTGCCCTGAGGGACCTGTGCCGGAGTGGGCTGTGAGAACGGACTGCTCACCGGGGCGGGCTGAGAGGGCGGCTGCTGTAAAGGTTTGGGTGCCGGAGCCGCCGGCTGAGTATAGACGGGCTGAACGGGTGCTGCCGCCGGCTGCTGTGCCGGGGAGACCTCTTCACCGCCGAAATACCTCAGCAGGTCCCCAAGACCGCCGTTAAAGCCGCTTCCCACTGCCGCATAGCGCCAGATGCCGTCCTTGCGGTAGATCTCTGCCGTGATGATGGCAGTCTCCTTCTTGAAATCCGCCCCGGTAAGGGTCATGCTGAGTACAGGCACGCCGTTCTGCCGCACCTCAAAGCTGTGGCTGCCTATCATCGCCATGGTCCCGGCCCCGTCAATGGTGGCGGTGAAGACCAGTTTGTTTATTGTCTCAGGCAGCTTGTCCAGGCGGATATTGAAATTTATCCCCCCCGGCGCCTGAGAGTAGATGACCTCAGCCATAGGCGAATTCTTCTGGTTGTAAAAGACCATGTATCTGTCATCGGAAAGCCTGCCCTGTCCGTCCAGACCGAAACAGGAAAAATCATATACCCCGCTGCCCTGTATGGACATCGTAACGTCAAAGCTGCCGCTGATATTCAGGAAATCGCCCAGCTTCCCCCTCATGCCACGCTGTAATTTCACCTTTACCACTCCTTTGATATCTCGCCGCCTTCCGGGGCTTTCTGCTTTTAATTATACAACGCTCCGCCCCTTATGTCAACAGCTGAAAGCGAATAGGATAAGCCCTTTTGAGCATATCATCTATACATAACCTATGAAAGGCGGTATCACTATGATCTTTACACTCCTTGAACTTCTGGCAGGCCTGCCGCTGTTCTTCGCCCTGCACTTCGATGGCAGGACTGTTTTTCCGCCGCCCCTGAGCGCCGCAAAAGAACGTGAGGCTTTCCGGCAGATGAGAGAGGGCAGCAGTCAGGCCAGAGAACTCCTCATCACCCATAATCTGAGGCTGGTGGCCCATATCATCAAGAAATATTACTCTGCCGCCGCCGATGAGGACGACCTTATCTCCATCGGCACAGTGGGGCTGATAAAGGCTGTCAATACCTTCGACTATACCAAAGGCCCCCGCTTTGCCTCCTATGGCAGCAGGTGCGTGGAAAATGAGATACTTATGCACTTTCGCAGCCTTAAAAAAACTGCCTCCGATATTTCCTTTGAAGAACCCATTGAGGCCGATAAGGACGGCAACAGCCTGTCTTTGGCCGACCTGCTCTCCGACGGCATGGACGTGGGGGACAGTGTGGAGCTGGCGATGGAGATAGCAGAACTGAGAAAAAAGCTCCTTACCGAACTTGATGAGCGCCAGCGGCAGATAGTCATTCTCCGATACGGACTTAACGGCTGCCGTCCCCTGACCCAGCGGGAGGTAGCCGCCCGGCTGGGCATATCCCGCTCCTATGTCTCCAGAATAGAAAAAGCGGCCCTTACCGCCCTCTCCCGGGAACAGGATTTGTGAAAAGTGCCTAAACCAAAAGGCTTTCGGGACGTGAAAATTCAATGGGGTGCGAATAGAAATCAGGGTCAGTTTCTGCTATAATAGTATCGGAAAGAGCAAGGGCTTTTTCCGATACTCGCAATTGTATTGTATCCGCCGCAGTGCTCCTGCAATGACGGAATAATAACAAGGAGGAAACTGAATATGAAAAACAAGATCTCGACAAAGGACCTGGTGCTGATGGGCGTTATCACAGCTGTGCTGTTCGTGATGGCCTATACCCCTCTGGGGTATCTCAATGTGGGTGCAGTCGCCATTACTTTCAACACCATACCTGTCGCAGTGGCGGCCATGGCTGTGGGACCTGTGGGCGGCGCAGTCGCCGGCGGAGTTTTCGGCCTTACCAGCTATCTCCAGGCGGCGCAGCTGATAAATATCAGCCCTTTGCTGACTGTGGTGTTATGCTTTGTACCGAGGATAGCTGACGGACTTATCTGCGGCTTTGCGGCAAGGTATATGATGAAGGCCGGGGTAAAGCCTGCCATAAGCGGCGGCGTTACGGGCTTTCTGGCAGCCTGCCTGAACACTCTTTTCTTCCTGCCGGCCCTGGTGCTGCTCTTCGGCAGCACGGAATATATACAGGGCATAAGAGAGACTATCGCTCCCGGCAAGGGCGTGTTCATGTTCCTGGTGGCTTTCGCCGGCGTGAACGCAGTGGTAGAGTGGATAGCCGTAACGGCAGCGACCAGCGCCATAGGCACAGCGCTCAGTTCTGCCAGACTTATCGGTGTTTCAAAGAAAAAAGCCGAGGCTTGAAAAAAAAGGGCAGGGGGGTATCCTCCCTGCCCTGGATCTGTTTGAGAAAATGGGAGGTACGGCAATGATACTGGCTGTCGATATAGGCAACACAAACATCGTCCTTGGCTGTATAGAGGGCGAGACTATAGTTTTCAGAGAGAGGATATACACCAACCAGCTGGCTACCGACCTTGAATATGCGGCCAATTTCAAGACTGCCACGGATATGCACGGGGTGAGTCTGGAGAGCATCGACGGGGCCGTCATCTCCTCGGTCGTCCCCACCATCACAGCGGTCTGCGCTGCTGCGGTAAAAAAGCTCACAGGAGTCAGGCCCATGATAGTCGGCCCGGGAATAAAGACAGGACTTAGCATCGTTATTGACAATCCCGCCCAGCTGGGGTCAGACCTGGTGGTGGACGCAGTGGCAGGCATAAGCGAGTACCCGGCGCCGATGATAATAATCGACATGGGCACCGCCACGACTCTGTCTGTGATAGACAAGGACAAGCGCTATATAGGCGGCCAGATAATGACAGGCATGGCAGTTTCCGCCGACGCCCTGGTCTCCCGGACCGCACAGCTGCCAAAGGTGGCATTTGAAAAGCCCAGGAAGGTCATCGGCACCAACACGGTCGACTGCATAAAGAGCGGCATGATGTATTCCGGCGCCTGCGCCCTTGACGGCATGATCGAGCGCATAGAGGAGGAGCTGGGCGAAAAATGCACCGTCATCGCCACCGGCGGTCTGGCCGGCTCAGTAGTCCCCCTGTGCAAAAGGGACATTATCCTTGACGACGATCTTCTTATAAAGGGACTTATGAAGATCTACTATAAAAACAAGTGAACATCAGGTAAAAAACGACAGCCCTGTTCCAAAACGGAACAGGGCTGTTTTCTATACGTCGATATGGTAAACGTAAGCGTCAACGTCCTCTATGCTGACGTTTTTCAGCTCAGAGACCGCCCGGCGGTAGGCCGTGAGCTGGCTTGCATATTTGCGGTCAAGGTCAGTGCCTTCGGCATTAGTCTTGTAGTCGATGACGTGCCATTGTTCACCCTCCCGGTAGAGCAGGTCGATAAGCCCGTAGGTAATGGCCTCGCTGTTCTTTAAGCAGAAAGGCATCTCACAGTGTAAGCAGAAAGGCATCTCACAGTGTATCTCGTCAGCGTGGGAAAGGATGTGCCTTATCAGCTCAGGCTGACGGCCCCCTGCCTGAGGATAGCCCTCACCCATGACACGCCTTGCCGTCTCGCAGAGCATCTCTTCAGCCTGCTCGCAAGCTTTCGGGTCAAGGCCATTGTTGTATTCGCCCGCTATCTGACGGGCAAGGTCTTCGATGTTTTTCGCCGCCCTGAGCTTTGAGAGGACCAGTATCTCCATGAGCCTGTGTATCATGGTACCCTTCAGGTCCGCTGGGATAAGCCCGAAATGCTTTGCAGACTGTGAAGGCTCTGTGACAGGCTGGGGGTCAAGGTTGGCTTCGTCACTTGGCTTGTCGCCTTCCATGTCCACCGGTCCCACCCTTTTCAGATCGCTTGGCCTTGCCAGAGCATAGGCGGGCTTTTTCTTCTCAGGCAGACCTGCGAGCTTTGAATTTTTCTCAACTTCCTGATAAAGAGCCATGACCCCCTTGTCAGGAGCGGGAAAATGCCTGATGTTAGAGGCGGAAACGGCAGTATCTACCTTCAGTGTCGGAAGAGTGTCCTTTTTAGACTTCATGGAAAGGGTCCTCCAGTATCTGGTGAGCCTTTTGTGCAGATCGTTGTCCTCTGATCTCCACTTCTTGTCGTCGCTGACTATCAGCACACACATTGCCCTGGTGGCGGCAACATAGAGCAGGCGCTTTCTCTCGTCGATAAGGTTGCGCTCCTCGGCCTCCCTACGGTCCTGATAGTCCCGGCACTTTATCTGCTTTTTGTCCATGGCCGGTCCGCTCCTGTCACGGTGAGAGAACTCGAAATAATAATGCTCGGCCTTTGCCCCCGGCTTCCTGATGACCGACTGATCTGCGCTGACGTTCTGCGCAGCCGGCGATGCAAGAATGACGATGGGGCTTTCGAGTCCCTTGACCTTGTGCAGGTTTGCGATGTGGACGCAGTCGGCGTCCTCCTGAAGTATCAGACAGCGCTCCTTGGAGTTGTACCTGTCCGTCAGCCCGTTAAGGAGGTCTGCGGCGTCTTTCAGGGAAACTATACTGCCGTTGTGCTCCCCATCTCTCAAAAGCTCCAGAGCATAGCTGAAATACTGCATATCACTGTCTCCGGTCCTTGCGAATATCCTCAGCTTGCCGGCGGTGTAGCTGAAAGCTGCCGATGGCGTCATGCCATAAGTCTCAAGTATGAGCTTTTTCAGTATCCCGCAGGCGCTTCTGATGTCCTTGGTGCTGTCGCTGAAACGCTGGTCAAGCTCCGGCGAGTAAAGGTCAAGGATCATGCGCTTTACATAGCCCATATCCTTGCCCTCCTCGGGAGCCTTATGCTCTGCCCGGGCCTTTTCCAGGGACGCAGGGTCTCTGCCCATCTCGGTCAGGTGTCTGGGTGAAATGCCGAAATAGCGCCCGGTCAGTGCGCCGTAGACCGCCGCTCCGTCCCTGGGGTACGCCATGGCTGTAAGTATCTTCACAAGCTCGGTCAGTGCCATGCTCTCGGTAAAATCGCAGGCGCCCTCCACCCTTGCCGGCACCCCTGCTGCGGCCAGGACCCGCTTGTAGCCGGCAGTCTCCATCTTCCAGGGAGTTATTATCATGATGTCGCTGTATCTTACGGTCCTGGGCGGCTTTTCCGGCTCCGGCTGGATAAGCAGGCCGGGGTTCCCCACCAGGTAGGTCACAGCGTCCCTGACGTATGCCATATCGCTCTTGCCTTCAAAGGGCAGCAGGAAAGCGCCGTCAAGGACCTCACTGCCATCAGGTGCGGCAGCAGGGCTCAGCAGCTCATCTTCGATGACGGGTATGGGCGTAAAGGCCGCCTGCTTTGTTCCGCCCTCAGGGTCCGGGGCCATGATCCACGAGAAGGTGTCATTGAACCATCTGCACATTTTAGGAGTCGAGCGGAAGTTGAAGGTCAGCTCCTCCACCGTTCCCACTTCGCCCTTGAAAAGGCTCCTCACCATGGCGAAGGTCCCCACGTCGGCCCCTTTGAATGAATAGATAGCCTGCTTCGGGTCCCCGACGATGAACATTGAACCGGGTCTCGGCACGCATTTTTCCCATTCCGGCACAGCGTTCTCCGCCGCAGAAAGGTAGAAGAATATCTCCGCCTGCAAGGGGTCCGTGTCCTGGAACTCGTCGATAAGATAGTAGCTGTGGCGGTCACAGATGTATTTTATCAGTCTGCACCTCTGCTCAGGCTCCGGACGTGATGCGTCCCTTTTTAGCATATCCCTCAGATAGAACAGATAGTCAAAATACCGCAGCTCGCCCCTTTCCAGCAGTCTTTCGCTCATCTCTTCGCAGACCGTGGCGGCCAGCTCCATGGCCGTGAAAAACTGCTCGCTGCATAGCCTGTTGTAAAGATAGCTCCTGTCCTTGAACTCAAAGCTGTATGAAACGCTCCCTCTGAAATTGACGGTCCTGAAAAGCTCGCAGACCTTCTGGGGCAGTCCCACTGCCGCCGGGTCGGCGTTCAGCCTTATCCCGTCCAGTCTTCCCAAAGCGCTGATAAGCTCCCGCAGCCTGTCAAAGATATAGGTCCCGCCCTGAGACTGCGCCGCCGGGTCGGTGAAGACTGCGGCGCTCTGACTGCATGAATAGAGCATCCTGCGGTATTTATTGCTCCCGTCGTCATAGATAAGCTTTGGATTTTTTTTGAAGAAGGCGTACATGGTCTGGGCCATCTTCATGCTCTTATAAAGCTCTGTCTGTAAGGCTGCCGGGTCCGAGGGGGACTTCCTTACCACCCTGTGGTCACGGCTCTCCAGCATCGTTCTCATGGCGGCGGTGAACAGCTCTGCCGGGCTGCCAACTGTCTTGCAGTATCTGTTTGCAAGACCCTGTGCCTTAGGTCCGTATTCGCCTCTTAGTATGTTTGAGAACTCCCTGGCGATAATGCCGCCAAGTTCGCTGTCCTCCACCACTCTGGAGCGTGAGTTTATCCTGGCCTCTGTGGGGTGCTCGTTCATGACCATGTTGCAGAAGGCGTCGATGGTCCCCATAAAGCACAGGTCGATATCAGCCAGAGCCTTCCGGCAGCGCTCCCTGTCCTTATCCTCCGCTCCGGGGTCGTCCACGCACTCAGCCAGCCTTTCCTGGAACCGCTTGTAGAACTCGTTGGCGGCGGCCTTTGTAAAGGTTATGGCGCTTATCTTGCTTACCTGTGTGCCGTTTATGACCATGTTGAACATTCTTTCCACCAAAGCGGTGGTCTTGCCTGAACCGGCGGCTGCCTCAACGAAAAAGCTCCTGTCGGTCATCTTTGTTATCCTGTCCCTGACCTCCTGGTCAGGTGGCGTCGCTATGGGTCTCATGCTCACTTACCTGCCTTTTCACATATCTTGCTCAGCTTGCAGTACCTGCAATTGTCGCCGTATTTTTCCGGTCTTATGGCCGGGTTGTACTGTAGGTAGATCTCGTCAGCCCTGGGAAAAAGTCCCTGTTTCATACAGTCTGCGAACTGCTCCAGTATCTTGTTGAGCGCCTCTTCGTCGTAGTCTAAGCTGACCGTCTGTCCTATCCTGATATACCTGAACTCGCATCTTTTCACCTTCAGGCCCTGAGGGGCGTTTTTGTCCTCGTTGGTCCCGTGCTCGGTGAGATAGGCGTATAGCATGGTCTGGATAAAGGTCTTGGGCCTGTCCGGATCGTGCTTGACGGTCCTGCCGGACTTGAAATCCCCGATGACACAGTCGCCTTTAACTGTCTCTATCCTGTCCGGCCGGCCGTAAAGCCTTACTCCGCAGGGGTGCTTTGCGTGGTAGCTGCCCTCCGCCGAGATGATCTTAGTCCCGGGCCTAACGTCCATGCCATAGGCCACTTCTGCAACTCTGAGAAATTCCGACCTTTCCTGTGCCGCCAGTGACGGTGCCAGGGGAGACTTCCTTACCATGGCGCCGTCAAACAGCTCTCCCGCCTTTTTCAGGAAGGTGTTCTTGTCCATAGTCAGTCCGGACCCGGCCAGAAGCTCCATGGCGCTGTGGATAAGGATGCCGAACTCGTCCGCACCTATGGCCTGGAAAGGCCGTTCGTCCTCAGGCTCTTTTATCCCCAGGATCCTTGTGAGCATGAACCGTTTCGGACAGTAGAAGAACTCCTCTATCTCCGAGGGGGAGTACTCCCTGTCGTCCAGACAGTTGACCCCCATGGCCTCCGTGGGCTTAACAAAGCCCCTGAACGGTCCGGCTATTATCTCGCCGTTAAGAAAGCTCCGCCCTATGAGCCTGTCGGCCTCCAGCTCATCGGAAAAATATCCGCATTCCTCCATAGCGGCCTCCAGCTCCTCGACCCCGGCCTTGCCCTCAGGGTCTATAAGGCTGCGGTAAAGCGGCAGCATCACCGAGGACATATTGGCCTTTTTCAGCTCTGCGGTGTCAAGATAGGAGTAGGAGAGCATGAGCCTTCCCCCCAGGGCTGCTGAAAGCTCCGCTAGATCTTTCACGCTGCTGATGGCCTTAGCGATCTTGTTTGAAGAAGTGGGCGCAAAGTCTCCTGCCCCGAAACCTTCATAGTCGCAGTCCAGCACCAGTGGGTCCTCCGAGGGCCGCCCCGGAAAGGTGTTTGCGTCCAGTCCCACGATGAAAAGATGGTCCCTCAGGGAGAACGCCGCCTTTTCGACGGAAGTGATGTGAAGAGCGCCGGCGGTGCGGTTCTCAGGGCAGACGCTGCGGGTCATCAGCTCCGGTATCAGCTCATGTATCCTGTCCTTTCCCATAGCTTCGCCGTAAGCCCGTAAAGCCCCTGCCGCCGCAGTGCAGGCCCCCTTGTCCAGGCGGCCCAGGTCATTGTGATGTACGGTGCAGAAGTTCTCCAGCATATATACAAGCCCTTTGCCGAACTCCTCAAAAACAGCTCCGGCGGCTTTTATACAGTCTCCCTCTCCGGCTTTAGCAATAAGCTCCCTGGTCCTGGCCGCATCGCAGTTCAGCCTCAGCTCTCCTGCGGTGCGGGCTATGTCTTTGAGAATGCCTTCGGTCCTTCTGACCTGCCCCTTGTCGTTTTTGAAAACGCCTGCCGTTTCGATGACCTCCCATAGCTTGTCCCGGTCAAAGGCTCTGCTCAGCAAAAGCTCCTCCAGTGCGGCGGCACCGTTGAAGCCTGTGGTCTGCCAGCGGTGGAAGAGCCTAAGAAACTCCGCCGTGTAGGTGCAGCTCATCGGCACTCCGCAGCCGAAGGTCATGGGTATGCCGAACCTTATGGAAAGCTCCATGAAAAGCTGCGAATAAAGCTCCGGATCCGCTGCGGCCACCGTGCAGTTGTCCAGGCTCATTTCCTTATCCGAAAGTATCTTAGTGATGACGTTTTTGACCTCGTTGGAGGCTCCGTAGGCCCTTGTGACCGAGCTGCCTGCCTTTGCCCTGGTCCTTTTGCCGGCCCTGAAAAGCTCCTTCAGGCTCAGTTCCCCAGCCGCCTTACCACCCAGCCTTTCGGCCAGAGCAAGCTCCACAGGGGAGGGCATGAACTCCTTGAGAATGACTATCTCAGTGTCCTCCAGCGGCTCACACTCAGATATGGCCTTTCTTATGAGCATGACGTCGTCAATGCCTCCCACCTGGGTACAGGCCTTTATGTACATATCATAGGCTATGCAAAGTGCAGAGTTCTTCTCCCTGAAGATCCCGCCCTCCAGTATCCTGTGCAGCTCGCTGCTCTCGTCTCCGGTGATAAGAGAGCGCATTGACTTCAGCGCCGCCCCAAGCCTGTTCACGTCGTTGTATTCGTGAGAGAAAAAATTTGTTATCTTCTCGTTGGCCTCGATAATGTCCATCAGCAGCGAGGTCCTGTCCTGAGCGGTCAGCAGCTTCTGTGTTATGACTGTTCCGCTGCATATCAGCCCGTGCCGTGCAAGCTCCGTACCGTTCATCACCCTCAGGGCGCTGCTGTCGGCCCCGTGCCAGGACAGGGTCCTGAGCAGCTCCGCCTCACTGACATCAGAGATAAGTAGGATAGTTTCCATAAGTCTTGTCCTTTCCGTCCACTGTAATGATATATGTCAATGATAACACATTTTCAGCGTTTTGTAAAGAATTTATCATCATTTTCACCGGGACTTTATTCCCCATGACAAAGCCAGAAAATTTAACAATATCCCCCTTGAAAACAAGGAAGGGTTGTGTTATAATTTCAGAGTATTATCATCATGAAAGCGAGGTCGCAAGAATGAGCAATGAACTTGTGCTTGTGCTGGATTTCGGCGGACAGTATAATCAGCTCATCGCCAGACGTGTGCGTGAGTGCAGCGTCTACTGCGAGATAAAGAGCTATAAGACCCCTATTGAAGAGATAAGGGCTCTCAGACCCGCCGGCATAATCTTCACAGGGGGACCCAACAGCGTCTATGACATGAGTTCCCCCCATATCTCAAAGGAGATATTTGATATTGGCGTTCCGATACTTGGCATATGTTACGGCTGCCAGCTGATGGCCTATACCCTTGGGGGAAAGGTGGAGAGCTGCGAGAAAAGCGAATACGGGAAGATAGAGGTGGAGAGCCTTGGGAAAAGCAAGCTCTTCGATAATGTACCTGAGAAGAGCGTTGTGTGGATGAGCCATACAGACTTTGTCAGCGCCGTCCCCGAGGGCTTTGCCGTTACCGCCCGCTCTCAGGACTGTCCCAGCGCTGCCTTTGAGTGTGAGGAAAAAGGGCTCTACGCCGTGCAGTTCCACCCGGAGGTCACCCACAGCGAGTATGGCAGGACCATACTGAGAAATTTCCTTTATAATGTCTGCGGGTGCAAGGGCCTGTGGGTGATGGATGATTTCATAGAAAAGACCGTAGCTAGGCTCAGAGAGAAGATAGGGGACAAGAAGGTGGTCCTGGGCCTTTCCGGCGGCGTGGACTCCTCTGTCGCTGCGGGACTTCTCAGCCGTGCCGTGGGCAGACAGCTCACCTGCGTCTTCGTTGACCAGGGTCTGATGAGAAAGGACGAGGGGGACTTTGTGGAGCAGACTTTCACAAAGCTCTTCGATATGAATTTCGTAAGGGTCAACTGTCAGAAACAGTTTTTAGAAAAGCTCAGGGGAGTCACCGATCCGGAGCAGAAAAGGAAAATAATCGGCACCGAGTTCTATAAGGTCTTCTGGGATAAGGTGAGGGAAGAGGCCGACGGCGGCTTTTTCGCACAGGGGACCATCTATCCCGACAGGATAGAGAGCGGCCGTGGCAACGAGGCCGGACAGGGCAGCACCGCCGTCATAAAGACCCATCATAATATGGTGAAGAAGCCCGACGACATCAAGTTTGACGGGACCATAGAACCTCTGGCGGACCTGTTCAAGGACGAGGTAAGACAGGTGGGCGAAAAGCTGGGGATCCCCCACGAGCTTGTATGGAGACAGCCTTTCCCCGGGCCGGGTCTGGGCGTAAGGATAATAGGGGAGATCACCGAAGAGAAGATAAAGATATTGCAGGAGGCCGACGCAGTTTTCCGTGACGAGATAAAGAAGAGCGGCGCAGAGGAGCAGCTCAAGCAGTTTTTTGCAGTGCTGCCCGATGTAAAAACGGTGGGCGTTATGGGCGATCATAGGACCTACGATCACCTGATAGCCCTGAGAGCCGTGACCACCGACGACTTCATGACCGCAGACTGGGCCAGGATACCCTACGAAGTCCTCGCCAGAGTGTCGAACCGCCTGACCAACGAGGTAGAGCACGTCAACAGAGTAGTATACGATATAACCTCAAAACCCCCGGGAACGGTGGAGTGGGAATAATAAACTGCTGTTGAGGGTCAAGCGATTTTTTAAAAATGTTTTGCCCCCTAAATCCAAAAAATAATAAACCTTTGAAGCGAAAAACTTCAAGGGTTTATTTTTTTGCGCATAGCCCGCAAACCTCGTAAATACGCCGTTTCTATGTAAATAAAATTAGAGTTTTATTTACTTTTCTGAAAAAAAGTTCCCCTAAATGGAGGGTTTACAGAGGGCAAGAAATTTTTAAAAAATGGGTTTGCCACTTGACAACTGCCCGAAAAATAGGGCATAAACACGTCAAAAATCGTTATCAAACTGTTATCATGGCAACGGTTTGGCAACATTTTTCGATTATCGGCAACAGTATAAAAAATAATTGTCTGAAAAGATAAGAGCTATCTGATTCGAGTTAGAATCGGATAGCTCTTTTTGTTTTACTTTGGAAACTTACATACTTGTTCACATATTAACCACGGTTTATCACTTTCCATTATTTGATAAAAACCATCGTAACTAATTTCCATAGGAATCACTTTATTCGCCAAAAATACGCCCATATTCGGATACTCTCTGATGATTTTACTGGTATTGTCGAATTGGAGAATGGCAGGATCATATATCATTTCACTATCGTTAGGTAAATTTATGTGCCTGATGATCTCTTCTCTGAATGCAGGTACATTGTAAGCACCAATCAAATAATCGTATTCCCTTTTTACAAAAGTGTTCCTGCGATAGATCAGGATTTACTTTCCATACTTTAATGGCATTTTATTTGTAAATTTTAATGTTCAGTTAAGACCCCGCCCCGCATTATCGCCCAAACTAACGTATCTACGCACTCTAAGTCCCCTGACTGTTTCATATATCCGTTCGGTTGTACGAATTATTGTACGAACTACTCGACTTTTTTCAGCGCTGTCATCGCATTTCTCAGCGTACCGATGTCCTTGTGTATGTACACGTTCGCTGTGGTCTGGTAGTTTGCATGGCCGATGATCTTCTGCAGCTCGTCAGGCCGCATACCCGCTTCGGCTGAAAGGCTAGCAAAAGTGTGGCGGGTGCTGTGAGGAGTCAGGTGTCTGGGCTCGTTCATGTCCACAAGCCCCAGCTCGATAAGCGGCCCATAGAACACGTCCTCCCGGAACCTCGCACTTGTCATCTCAAACAGACGCCCGCCTTCCGACTCCGCTATCCACCCCTCCACAAAGCTCCTGATGAGCGGAATATTCGGCGGGAACGGCACCACTCGCCCACGGCCCGCCTCAGTCTTTTCGCCGCCGGTGATGTACCCCTCGTCAAGGTGGACATCGCTGACCCGGAGCTTCACCACCTCACCGATCCGGAACCCCATGTAGATCATGAACAGCACCGCCTGTACCCGCCGGTCGTCTGTATGCTCCCAGAGAGTCTGGATCTCTTCGGCGGAGAAGATGCGCTTTTCCTTTTTTTCAAATTTCGGGATCTTGATGAACTCAGCGTAGTTTTTGTCGATGACATCGTTTTCCAGGGCGAACCTGCTGAGCAGGATCGCAAGTACCTTGAGGGTGCCGGCGGCAGACTTAGACCTGGCACCGTCAACTATCTGCTGAAAGTCTACCGTCCGCAGGTCAGCCATTTTCCGACCATACAGCGGAGCGAATTTTTTGAACATGGAGGTATAAAGGTTGACCGCCGACTCCGAGACCGTTCTGTAGTGCGATCTTGACCACAGCCTGTAGATGTCCCCGAGGGTGGCATTGTAGAGCTCAGGCCGGCCGTTTATCATGTAGTCCTCCAAGGCCTTCTGAGCGCTGAGCAGGTCCGGGAATGAGCCGATGTACACCCTCCCGGCCCCGTTAGATGTCCCGGGCGCCCGGACAGTGTAGGGGTTCTTCCTGCACCGGGGGTCCTTGCTGATCGTACCCGAGCCGGCGGCCCTTTTGTGGGTCCTTGGCCGCTTGCCGGCCACTTGCTTTTTTCCGCAAAAACAACAAAAAACGCTGCCATCGGGGATAACAGCGCTGCATTTTTTGCATTGCATAGTATCACTCCTTCAGATCTTTGCACCGTCCTGCCTGCAAAGGCGTGGCAGGACGGCGGTATAACTTGACTTTTCGGGAAAACTATGCTATACTATACGTGCTAGGTTATGAGTATATCATAGCTCCTGCGTCCTCTGAGTGTTGCCGCACTCAGGGGGCGCTTTTTTATTTTCTCCCCGGGGAGACTAGAGCATATCCAGCACTGTGATGCTCAGCTCGCCGCCAACTATCTTTGATTTATGTATTGTATCTCCGATATTACCCTTATATCTTGCCCCTGCCTTTGCAGCTCTTTAGCATATTTGAACTTTTGCCCATAGTGCCTAAAACTCCAGTCGGGTGACAGGCAGCTGCCTACTATAAGATAATTCGTTTTTTTAGTAACATTCTTTGATACCTTAGCACCCTGCCTCTCCAGTTCAAGGGTGATCTCAGCGGGAGAACCACACTTGAACTCACCCGTGAGCACGATATTTTTATTTGAAAGGTCGATTGGCGCCCCATTTTCTTGAAACAATGGCATACAGCAGGCTTCGATCCTACCGACTGCATTCTCTAGTTCTGCCCTGGGCTTGAAGAGCTCTGCTATTTCGTACACGGGGTAATCTTCAATGCAGTCGGGGTTGCTTTTAAGCCAGGCCCTGACTTTTTTAGTGTCGCTCTGCGTAAGCTCACCCTTGCTTGCTATGCCGACCAACAAATCATCAAGCTTGCGCAGCCGTTCTGTCTTTTCATTGATAGCTTCGGGAAAGCGCCTTATATCTTTAGGCGGGCTCACGTTAACGGGTGCGGGCTTGTATTTCGATCTGAGTTTCTCATAAATCGCCTGTGTGGCCTCGCAGTCTGAAAGAGCCCGGTGAGCTTTTTTGTTTTTGACCTTGAAGTGCTTGCAGACAGTTTCAAGCTTGTGGTCCTTGAGTGCGGGAAGGGCCTGCCTTGACATTTCAAGAGTGTCGATAAGCTTGTTTTCAAAGGGGTATTGCAGCCTGGCGCAGGCCACAGCCAAGAACTGACTGTCAAAGTCTATTATGTTATGCCCGACAAGCCAAAAGTCGCCGATAAAGTTCAGCAATTCAGGCAAAACACAGTTTATGCTCGGAGCGTTTTCAAGGTCTGCCATAGTAATGCCCGTAAGCTCGGTAGTTTTTTGCGGCAGGCTCTTCGGGGGCTTTACCAGCTTATCAAACCTGTCAACTATAACAGAACCAACTACTTTTACAGCACCGATCTCAATTATATCGGCCTTGTTAGGGCTTAGGCCAGTGGTTTCAAGGTCGATGACAACATAATCCTCCCCTGCGGCCTTTCTTCCGAATAATCTGCTCAGAAGACCCATAATCTACACCCCCTACGTTCTTATACCGCCTTGATAACGTTCTGGACCAGACCGACTATCCTGACTTCCGCAAGCTTTGCTCCTTCGATGGTACGTGGCGGATATTCTGGGTTTATAGATATGAGAGTAAGCCTGTTTTCTTCGTATTCTACACGTTTTACGACCGCTTCATCACCAATCATTACCACAGCTATCCTTCCGTTGTCAACGCTGTCCTGTTTGCGCACAACGATCTTGTCACCATTGCAGATGATGGGATACATACTCATTCCCTCGACCTCTATTATTATCGTTGCATCAACATCGTAATCGTTGCTGATGAACAGCGGCATATACCCAATGATATCGCTGTTGGCATAGGCCCCAAATCCGGCAGCCACGCTGCCGAAGATAGGTATCATGTGGATCTTATCCGCCGGGGGGAAGCTGGCGTTTGCGTCAAGTTCGTCAACTGTTCTATCCGGATCGTTTTCATACCAGTCCGTTCTTTCACGGAAGTTACCCATTATGTCAGTTTTTAGTATGAGCCACTCTGGGTTGACATTTAGTTGCTTTGCCATAGCGTGTATAACAGGCAGCTTGATCTTTGCGATCTTTCCGGTTTCGTACCTCTGAATGGTTGATTTGTTGAGCCAGAGAAGGTTGCCAAGATCCTCCTGCGTCATGCCGAGCTCTTCACGCCTTTGCTTAATTCTTTTTCCTATTTCAATATTTCTCTCCACTATAATCACCTACTTTCTTTAGAAGTATTATATCACAAATAATTGCAAAATGCAATAGCTATTTTCAAAAAAAATAAAAAAAGTTGCGAAATGCTATTGACAAATCATAAATGATGTGCTATATTATGATGTAGAAAGTTGCATAATGCAACAAAAAGAAAGGCGGGTGACTAATATGGTCAATACGAATAGGATCAAAGGCAGAATGAAAGAGCTGGAAATTACTCAGGCTGAAGTTGCAAGGTGTCTCGATATAGCCCAACCTACGGCCAATCAGAAGATCAATAATGTCCGGCCATTCGACCTTGATGAGGCCGAAAAACTTGCACAGCTGCTTAGGATCGAACCTGGCGAATTTGGCCTGTATTTTTTTGCTCAGTAAGTTGCAAAACGCAACCGAGGGCTAGAAAGGAGGAAACCCGAATGAAAATGAAGAACTACATCGTAACACTCGGTGACTCGTGGGGCTCTATCAGAGTATACCGCATCTGTACTGCTACACGGGCAGAGGCTTGCCATTTGGGGATCGAAAAAGCAAAAGCGGAAGAGTACGGCGACTGGTATGTTTCTTCTTGTAGGGAGGTGTGAAGCTATGATGAAAGTCATCACTGTTAATCAGGCCTGCCGGATACTGGCTGAACACGGCCACAAGGTGACGCCGACCCACCTTGGTGCCGGTCTCCAGCAAGGGGTCTACCCCTTCGGCGTGGCCATTAAAATGACCCATTGGGTATACGAGATCTATGATGTCCTGCTGATGAAATGGATAGCAGAGAGGGAGGAGCCATGAAAAGACTGAGTTCAACGACCCTCGCCTGCATAGCGGGGACCAAATTTACCACGGAATGGCTGGCCTGCATTTTCATTGGCGGAGCTGTGGGGGCGGTGATTTTTTTCTACGCACTGCTGGACCTGGCCCTGCTCATCGCCACTGCGCAGCTAGTACAAAACGAGCAGGCCCGGACCGAGCGTCAGCGGGCGATCAAAGAAGAGGCCATCGAGACAAACCGCAGGAATACTTTGGGGGGCTGACGAAGTACAAATGGACACATTGCTGTTAATATTGGTCGTCGGCGGCCTGGCGGGCCTGCCGGGCCTGACGGGTCAGCTTACGGCGCCGGGGGATAATTATTTTAAATGGGGGCCTTGCCCCCATACCCCCACGGCCCAAAACTTTTGCGCCCTCTTGGGGCGGCGCTCCCGTTTGTCGCTCTGCCCCAAGAGGGCGCAAAAGCATTTGGGCCTGTCTGCCGGACCTGACGGGCGAGCAGATAAGCCAGAAACAAAACCAGTAAACCAAACCAGGCGCTGCGTTGGGGCAGAGAGAGCGCTGGGAGCAAAGCGACCAGAGCGAACGCCGCCCCAACGTTATAAAGCAGCGCCGGGGGGCTTGGGGGGCTGCGCCCCCCATTTAGAATAGAAAGGAGGGAAAGTATGAGCGAATTAAATATTGACAAACTCAGTATTGAAATAAATTCTTCTGCGGAGCAGGCGGCATCAGGTATCGACAAGTTGATCGACCGTCTGAACAATCTTTCAAACGCTGTTCAGAACTGCAAGGGATTGACAAGGCTAAATAATCAACTCTCGAAAATAAACGCCACTATAAGCACTATGACAGGTATGGCAAACCTTGAAAGGCTGATCACCGCCCTTGAAAAGCTGTCTAATCTGAAAGCGCCTAATATCACCAAGACTGTCAATGCCATCAATAAACTGACCGCAGCTATGCAGAATGCAGGGACTATCAGCGGTACTGACCAGCTGGCGGCAAATGTGCAGGCAGTTTCTGATGCTCTCAAGCCTATGGAGAACATGGGAAAGAACAATATGGCGGGTTTTCTTAAAAGCCTGCAAAAGATACCTGAGGTAACGGCCAGCCTTAACAGTCAGACCATAGCAGAATTCGCCGCTAGGGTAAGAGAACTCACCAGCGCTCTTGAGCCTCTGCTTGACGCAGTATCACAGAACCAGGCCGGACTTGCCGCTCTTAACGGCGTCATGCAGCAGGCGGTAACTCATAACGGCAATCTTGCCGCAAGTAATGCCGTGACTATCCGAACATACACTTCGATATCGAAGGCATTGAAAAGTTTCAGAGTAAGGCTCCTTGCAGGGATATACGTTGTGAGAAGACTTGCGAACGTTATGTCGGACTGGCTGAAAGAGTCTAACGAATATGTTGAAAACCTGAACCTTTTCACGGTAACTATGGGCAAAGCCTCGAAAGCGGCTTTTGGATACGCTCAGACTGTCCATGATGCTCTTGGCATAGACGTCAGCGAATGGATAAGAAATCAGGGCGTTTTCAAGCAGATCACCTCCGGTTTCGGAGTGGTCACTGAAAAAGCCGACCTGATGAGCAAGAACCTGACACAGATAGGCTACGACATCAGTTCATTCTTTAACATAGGAACAGAAGATGCTATGCAGAAGGTACAGAGCGGTATTGCAGGCGAACTTGAACCTCTGAGAAGGCTCGGATATGCTCTCGATAAGGCTACTTTGCAGCAGATAGCCTATGACAACGGTATTACCCAGAATATCAACACCATGACGCAGGCCCAGAAATCTCAGCTCAGATATATCGCTATCCTTCAGCAGAGTTCCAATGTCATGGGTGACATGGCCAGGACAGTAGTCACCCCGGCGAATGCTATGCGTATCCTGAAACAGCAGATCACTCAGCTGCACAGGGCGCTCGGAAACATCATCAGCGTATTTGCCACTAAGTTCATACCCTATGTGCAGGCGGCGATAAGGATATTGACAGAGCTTGCAGACAAACTGGCAGAGAAGTGGGGTTTCAGGCTGCCGGAGATAGACTATTCTTCCTTGGGCGACGGCATATCGGGACTTTCTGATGAAGCTGACGAAGCAGCGGAGAGCGTTCACGACCTGGCAGAGGAAATATTCGGCCTTGCAGGGTTCGATGAGATAACTATACTGCCTTTCAAGGAGGACAGCTCCGGCTCAGGTACAGACGAATTAGGAAACCAGTTCGACCTTGGTATAGATCTGCCGGAGTATGATTTTTTGAAGGGGCTGGACACCAGTTCAGATGACATATATGAACGAATGAAGACGAAGGTCGATGACCTTATCGAAGCTTTCACTCTGCTCAATAAGATAAGAGATGATTTCAAATATTTCAAGGATACAGGGGACTGGTATCCGCTGCTTACAGACCTTAATAAATTTGTTGAAAAGACCTTCGGCAAGAAGTGGACAAGTATCTGGAACGATATAGGCGAAGCGATGTATGACGGCATCAATGACGGCGATTGGTATCCTCTTCTGGTCGCATCTGACGATCTTGTGAGATATCTGTTCGGCAGTCCATGGACAGATTTCTGGGAAAGTGTAGGAGAAAAGATGAACCAAGGCATAAAGGATGGCAATTGGTATCCTTTGTTAAAGTCTGCGGAAAATGGCGTCACTGTTCTGTTTGGCAAGCAGTGGACACAGAAATGGGAAACTGTAGGCAGGCAGATGTACAAAGGCATACATGAAGGCGACTGGTATCCGTTTTTAAAAACTACAGAAGGAATGGTGTCCTTACTTTTCGGCTCTAGGTGGAAGACTTTCTGGGAGAGCGCCGGGGCAGGTATGTATGAGGCCTTTGAAAACCATAACTTTTACGGGCTGTTAGAAGAGTGGGAACAGTCGGTCCGTGCCTTGTTCGGCAGCCCATGGACAGATTTCTGGGAGGGCGTAGGAGAGAGTATCTACAATGCTCTGCACCCCGGCGAAACAGACTACAGCATCTCGGTATCAAGCAGCGGAAAGACCCATGGGAATGCGACAGGCCGCTTCGCAGAAGGCGGATATCCTCAGAAATACCAGCTATTCATGGCCCGTGAAAACGGCATACCTGAAATGGTGGGCAGGATAGGCAGTCAGACTGCTGTGGCTAACAACGATCAGATAACCGCAGCTATAGCTTATGCCGTAAAGGCTGCTATCCTTGAAACAGGGCTGAACAGCAGAAACAACAACGGCGAGGGCGGCGATATCAACGTTTATGTGGGGGGCAAAAAGTTCACAGACGTTATAATAGACGGCATCAATGACCGCACAGAAAAAAATGGCAAGTCGCCGCTCAGATAGGGGGAGAAAAGATGAAAGCTGAACTTTTATACTTTGACGGCGTGGAAATGCCTACTCCCTACTATTGCAGCTATGGCAACGAGAAGATATGGTCCAAGAATACAGGCCGTGGGTCTAACGGTCTGCTGGTGGGCGATATCGTTACTATCAAGAAAAAACTCATACTCAAGTGGCGGGGCCTTTCTCCTTCCGAGGTGGCTCTGCTAAACGAGTACATTACTAACATCAACAGACCGTTTTTCAATGTAAGTCTCCTTGACGAGACTTATAGATGGCAAAGCTACACGATGTATGCGGGAACACCTGCATATGAAAGCTATAGCTGGAACGAAAAGTTCAAGTTCTGCAAAGAGATGAATGTCGATCTGATAGAACAGTGATCTATCATAACAATATTTAGTATACAAGGAGGATCGAAATGAAAGGAATCGACGTAAGTATGTGGCAGGGCGATATCGATTTCGCCAAGGTAAAGGGCGCCGGAGTTGAGTTTGTAATGATCCGGGCCAACAACTGGAATGGCGGTGACGTAAAGGACCCGTATTTTGAGCGCAACTACGCCGCCGCAAAGGCTGCGGGCCTTGCTGTCGGGGCCTACTACTACACCTGGCAGACCACTGTGAGCGGCGCGGCGGGCGATGCGATGAAGTGCCTGAATTACCTCAAGGGCAAGACCTTTGAGATGCCTATTTACTACGATATGGAGTGGTACAAGGCCTTTGCCACGGGGCGGGCTAACGTGTCTGCTATGTGTACCAAATTCTGTACAGAACTTGAAAACGCGGGGTACTTCGCGGGCATATACATCAGCCGCAGCCCCGCCCAAAGCTACCTGACAAGCGAGTGCGCTAACCGTTTCACCCTGTGGCTTGCCGAGTACGGCAGCAGGCTGAACTGGGGCGGGAATTACGGCATATGGCAGTACACCGACAAGGGCCGTGTCAGCGGCGTATCGGGGTATGTGGACATGGACATCTGCTATGTAGATTATCCCTCCATCATCAAAAACGGCGGTTTCAACGGCTTCGGAGCGGCCCCGCAGGCTCCTGCAAAGCCGCAGGAAAGCAAGACCACGACCTACTACTACACCGTGCGCAAGGGCGACACCCTGAGCGCCATAGCGGCGATGTTCGGGACGACCTATCAGAAGATCGCCGCAGATAACGGGATAAGAAATCCAAATCTTATCTACGGGGGACAGAAATTGAAGATAGTGAAGTAAATACGTGAATAAACTCCCCGCTGAGCGTGTCAGCGGGGAGTTTTGGCATTATAGCACATAAACGGCAGAAAAAGCTATTCGCACAGATTTTCTTGACTGGTTAGAGGAATACCGAAAAGAAAACAATTTGTCGTAGTAGTTGTCGTAGTAAAAAATCACCATAAATATTTGACAAAAATCAAACCCCGCAAATATCGCATTTACGGGGTTCTTGTTGTATGCGGCAAACGGGACTTGAACCCGTACGTCAAGGACACACGCCCCTCAAACGTGCCTGTCTGCCAGTTCCAGCACTGCCGCATTCTTGCTTTTTTTATGAGGGTAACACTGAATCCATTCACTCAGCTTTATTATTATATC
>JAFVCV010000047.1 GCA_017478965.1 Ruminococcus sp.
CGGAGGAACTTGAAAGGAAGACCCGGCTGACAAAATACAGCCTTGAATGCTTTGGCATACTGGCCCTTTTCATAGCCATGGATTCCTATTCCTCCACGGCAGCGCCTTACTGCTTCGGGGCGGCGGCAGCACTGATGCTGGCCGGAGCTATCCATACCTCACGAAAGAATTTCCACGCCCTGGCGCCCATGATGATGATGCCGGTATTCATATCCGGGGCCGCAGAGGCTGCCTATCCTCTGGCCCAGGCGGGAAACATAAAGATTATCGCATCTATACTTCTGACAGCCCTTTATGCCCTTGTTTCAAGGCTTTTGTTCGCAGACGGACTGGTGAGAAGAAAAGAAGGCGGCCGGGTCTGCCTGGACGTTGCTGCCATAGGGATACTGTTCTGCGCTTTCAGTGCTGCCTGCAAGAGCAGCCTGTTCTCAGACAGGGCGGTATCGTTCATCATAATACTTGAACTGACAGTGTTCACAGCTAACCTTTACCGCCGCAGCTTTAAAACTTTTACCAACCGGATCATCATAACTGCTGCCGCCGCCTTAGGCGCTGCTGCTCTGGTGGTAAGGCCTTTCATGGTGGTAGACAACAGCATAGTCACAGCCAAGGTAGTTATTGCCATCATCGCACTTTTCGGCCTTGGGGTAAAATACATCTGGGCCGAAGACAAAAAAATATCAGTCGAATTCAGCTCCGCCGTTTACATGACCGCCTATGCTCTGCTCCTGCTGGATGCGCTCATGAACCAGACGGTGGCTAACTCGCTGATAGTGCTCTCAGTATCTCTGCTGGTCCTGCTGATGTCGTTTATAATGAAAAGCAAGCGCTGGTTCTTGCTTTCAGCGGTGAGCATGACGGGTCTTACCCTTTACATCACCCGTGATTTCCTGTCCTCAGTGGCATGGTGGATATATCTTCTTATCGCAGGCATACTGCTGATGACCATAGCCTCAATAAACGAATATTTCAAGAGCCGTGGCGAGAACGTAAAGGAAATCGCCGACAAATTCTTCAGCGACTGGACCTGGTAGGTCCTAAGGCCGTACAGGCTATTTCCGCCTGTTATCGGTTCGGTATAAAGGACAGTTTCATGCAACGGCGGGACGCTTGAGGGTAAAGCTCTCTGCTGTATCATTCGTACTGAAAAAACTATACGCAAATATGCCCCCTTGTTTACTGCAAGGGGGCATATTCTGTGTCACATACGGGCTGTTCTTTCTCAGGAGTGTATATTTTCCAGCGCCCTGAAATACTCGCTCAGTGCGCTGCCAAGCCGTTCGTCCTCTGTTATGTCAAAGAAAACTCCGCCGTCGCTCTGCTTGACGTTGTTGTCGCTGAGCCAGGCGCCTATATCTCCCTCGTTGTCCTCAGCCACTGCGTCATACCAGGCCTGGCTGAAAAAGTGTCTTCTTGTGCTGCCGTCATAGACTTCGGTGGAAAAATCTGTCACTACGATGTCCATATTCTCCTTTACATAGCGGTCTGCCTCGGCCTGCTCATCGGGGCTGAGGTCACCGTATTCCGTAATGTCCCCGAAGCTCTCCTTGTTGGCCTTGGGCTTTATGAGCTGCCAGGCCTTCTCAAACTCCTTGTTTTTCAGCAGCCCGGCATACTCGGTCCTCAGCTCGCTGCTGCTGTCGGTCTTAGCCTCATCGTCCCCTACCTTGCCTTTATCCTCCACCATATATGAAAGGTACACCGCAGCCATATCCTCTATGACCGCATTTTCCGTTTCCATCAGGCGGGTATAGTCCATTATGAAGTCATCGTCCAGATCAAAGTATACCTTTCCTCCAACGTCCGGCATCGTACACTTTATGCCCCAGTTGTTTTTCAGCAGGGGCATTTTCGCCACGGTGCTCTCAAGAAGGTCTATGGCCTCCTCCTCACTTTGGGGCATAAAGTCCTCCGGGACCGTCTCGCCGTCCTCATAATTGAGCAGGAAATACTCGCTGAAATACAGCATCTCCTTGACCCCGGCCATGACATAGCTCTGCGTCCACTGACCTTTTTCGCTGTAGGTAGTCTCCAGCCATGCCAGGTCCATAGCATCAGTGCTCTGTGTATGGGTCCAGACCATGTCCCCGAAGATGGCCTTCATCAGCTGCGAAAGGCCTTCGGAGTTCCGGTTGGCCTCAAAAAGCCTGCCGAACTCGCTTTCGGGCAGCGTATAGTCCGCCAGGGTATTGATATCTCCGGTCTTCATGGCCTGCAAAAACTCGTCCGTACAGGTGCTCACAGCCTTCAGCTGGGGCGTAAGGTCTGCGCTCCTGCTGACCTGCTCCGGGGCCGTGCTGCTGTCGGCCGCCTTTTCCTCTTCTGCCCGGCTGACTGTGCCGGCGGCGGTCTTTTTAGTAGAAACTGCGGTCCTGTCACCGCCGCCCGTGCTGCCGGAACAGCCGGCCAGCAGAAGGCAGAGGGCCATGGCGGCCGCTGTCAGTCTTGCTCTCATGTTTTTACTTTTCCTTTCCTATCAGCTATACCCAGCACTCTTGCTATGTCTGAAAACAGCACCGTGGGTATCACAGGCTTTCCGATATGCCCGTCCATGCCTGCGGCTCTGGAACGCTCTTCGTCCTCAGGATATGCGTTAGCGCTCATGGCTATCATTTTTACTTCTTGGGCGTCGGACCTGTTCAGCTCCCTTATCCTGCGGGCTGCCTCCAGGCCGTCCATCACCGGCATTTTAACGTCCATAAGTATCAGATCGTAATACCCCGGTCCAGAGGCCATGAACTTTTTCAGACACTCGAAACCGTTATTGACAGCCTCTGCCTCCATACCTGCTTTTTTCAGCAGTTTGACTTCCAGGATACGGTTTATGGAATGGTCGTCGGCCACCAGTGCCCTTTTGCCGCTGAGGTCCAAAGAGCCGCTGCTGCCAAGGCTGATGTCCCCTTCCTCTCCGGCAGGCTTCAGCGTCAGCTCCACAGTGAACTCCGTCCCCTCGCCGGGCTTTGAGCTTACCGTCATGGTCCCGCCCATAAGCTCAGTGAGCCTTTTCGATATAGTCAGCCCCAGGCCGGAACCTTGTATGGAAGCGGTAGCCGCCGTGCGCTCCTGTGTAAAGGGCAAAAATATTTTCTCTAAGAACTCCTTGCTCATGCCGATACCGTTATCCCTGACAGTGAACACGGTGCTGACCATTTCCCCCGGGGCCGGCAGCTGGCTGACGGTCATATCCACCCTGCCCCGCTCAGGGGTGAATTTCGCCGCATTTGACAGCAGATTTAATAGTATCTGCTTGACCCTGAGCTTATCCATGACCAGGGTCCCGGCGAAGATATCATGGAACTCGAAGTTAAAGTCTATATCCTTCTTTTTCATCAGCGGCACCGTCACAGCGTTAAGGCTGTCCTCAAAGCTCTCTAAGCTCACCGCCTCAGGGTAGAGCACCACAGCACCGCCCTGTAGCCTTGCCATGTCAAGTATATCGCTTATTATGCTGAGCTGATACTCAGCGTTCTCTTTTATCTGCGAAAGATACTCACTGCCGCCTTCCTCCATTCCCAGCTCGCAAAGCCCTATGATGGAATTCACAGGCGTTCTCAGCTCATGGCTGGTCCCTGACATGAAGTCGCACAGGGACTGATATCTTTTTTTATATTCCTCCAGCTCACTTTTGAGTCTTTCATTCTCCAAAGCCAGCTCATTTACGCTCATTCAGACTCTCCCCCTGTCTGCGGGCAGTTCTCAAAGCGGTATCTCGAACCAGAAAACAGAGCCCTTGCCCTCCTCCGACTTCACGCCGAATGCAAAGTTATGGCATTTTAAGATCTCCTTGCAGATGGCAAGTCCCAGGCCTGTGCCTACTACGTCCCGCTTTACCTTGGCGTCACGGTAATATCTGTCGAAGACCTTAGGCAGCAGCTCCTTTGAGATGCCTTTGCCGTTGTCCTCCACCTCTATGCGCACCGCTTTTTCAAGGTCGATCTGCCTTATCCTTATCTTCTTATCCTCGCCGGTATAATTTATGGCGTTATTTATAAAATTATAGATGACCTGATCGAGCTTTTCAGGGTCGGCAGTGACGGTCCTGTCCTCGTCCGGCTCATATTTCATATCGTAGCCGTTCTGCTCGATGAGAAGGCTGTACCTGGTCATACAGTCGTTGAGCTTGTCAACTATGGAGAATTCTTTCAGGTCGAGCTCCATGTTCCCGCTTTCCAGCTTTGAAAGCTCCAGCAGGTTGTTGACCAGATTTGAGAGCCTGTCCGCCTCGTCTATTATTATCTGTACGTGCTCGCTGCGCTTCACCGGGTCATCGCCGGAAAGATCCCTTATCATCTCCGCATAGGCCTTCACCATTGTCAGAGGCGTTCTCAGGTCGTGGGAAATGTTTGCGATAAGGTCCTTCCTCAGGTCGCTGACCTTCCTTATCTCGTTCTTGGCGTCGTTGAGCACCGTGGAAAGCTCCTCTATCTCCCGGTAGCCCTTGCCGTTGAAGTCCACGTCAAAGTCCCCGGCGCCGAATTTCTTTGCGGTCTTGGTGATGTTGACTATAGGCCTGGAGACTCTCATAGTGATAAAGGTGGCCACTATAAAGGCCAGCTCTGCAAAAATGATGGTCAGGAAGATAAGCTGCTCCCTGATTATCCTCACCGTGGAATCCACCGGCTCCACCGTACATTCGATGAACAGATAAGCCTGCACAGGACTTTCGTCCGTATATATCTTTGCGCAGTAGAACATCTCCTCAACGTCAAGGTCCTTGTTGCGGACTATGGTGGTGAAGAAGCTGTCATCCGCCTTCTCCAGCTGACTTTTCAGCTTATAGATATACATGGAATTGTTGTACTCTATATCGTTTGACAGCACCGAGTAGGAGCCAAGATTGTTCTCCATGCTCTCCCAGTTGCCATACTCGTCGGTGATGACTATGCAAAGGCTGTTGTCGTAGGCTACCGTTCTGTTGGTGTGGTACTGCGCATCTGTATCATAGGCCATGATTATCCTGTCGGCGGCCTTGCCGATGTTGCTTATCTTGGCCGAGCGGTAGTAGTTGGACAAAAAGAAATACTGAAAAAGCCAGATAAAAAACAGACATACCCCCGCAAAAAGCATACAGTATACCCACACATAGGCCTGCATACCGTTGCGGCCCCGGAAAAAGTCCCCTATGACCCGGACCGGACTGCGCCTGGTCTTATTCTTTGCGCCCTTACTGGATCTTTTCAAACTTATATCCCATCCCTCTGAGTGTGACTATCAGGTTGCGGTATTCGCCAAGGCTGTTTCTCAGCATTTTGATATGGGTATCTATGGTCCTGTCGTCTCCGTAGAAATCAAATCCCCAGACTTCCTCCAAAAGCTTTTCTCTTGAAAGAGCGATGTTCATGTTCCTGACCAGATAGAACAGCAGGTCATACTCCTTAGGAGTCATGCTGACCTTTTTGCCGTCTATCTTCACCTCTCTGGCTGTAAAGTTTATCTCTAAGCCCTTGTACCTGATGATGTCCTCAGTGGTCTGGGCTGCCTTCGCACGGTTGAGCACCGCCCTTATCCTTGCCATCAGCTCCTTAGGCGAAAAGGGCTTTACCACATAGTCGTCTACGCCTATCTCAAAGCCGAAGAGCTTGTCGTACTCCTCGCCCCTGGCAGAAAGCATTATGACGGGTATCTTCTTTATCTTCTGTATCTCCTTGCAGGCCGAATAGCCGTCCAGCCTGGGCATCATGATATCCATTATTATGATGTCGAAGTCCTCGTTCTTGACCTTTTCCACAGCCTCCATGCCGTCCTCGGCCTCAGCCACCTCGTAGCCCTCGAACTCGGCATATTCTTTTATTATCATTCTTATCTTGGCCTCATCGTCCACAGCCAGTATCCTTGCCATAGCTATCTTCCTTTCCTTGAAAAGCATATTATTCAGCCGGACCCCGGCCGGATACAACATATCATTATAATCATAACTCAATTATGTGTATATTATGTGAAAATATAATCAACATCATAAAAAACCGCAGCACACCGTTTTTTGACAGGTGTCAAAAAAGTTCTTGACAGAGAAGTAAAAAAGTGGTATATTAATTACATGATGTATCAGCTCAGCTTATGGAAGGACGTGAAACAATGAGAACTGACTCCTCAGACCTTTCCCGGCGCTACACCCTGGGGGAGGAGATATTCAATTCCGTTACCCACGGCATAGGCGGCGGCCTTGCCATTGCGGGGACGGTGGTGCTGATAGTTTTTGCGGCCATATACTCCAACGCCTGGGGCGTGGTGAGTTCATCGGTCTACGGGGCGTCGCTTATAATCCTTTACACCATGTCAACTCTCTACCACGCCCTGACGAACCGGACCGCCAAGAAGTTTTTCAGGATAATGGACCACAACACCATCTTCCTTCTTATCGCCGGCACCTACACGCCCATCGTTCTGGTCCCGCTGAGGGGGCCGGTGGGCTGGGTGCTCTTCGGGGTCATCTGGGGTACGGCTATCCTTGGCATAGTGCTCAATTCCGTTGACCTGGAAAGGTTCCGCAAACCCTCGGTGGTCTGCTACACAGTGATGGGCTGGGCCATCGTTGCTGCCCTGAAGCCCATGCTGGAGAGGGTCAACAGGCTGTCGCTGCTGTTTTTGCTCATAGGCGGGCTTTTTTACACTTTCGGAATAGTTTTCTACGTCATAAAGTCTAAAAAATATTTCCACTCTGTCTGGCACCTTTTCACCGTAGCCGGCAGCGTTTTTCACTGGTTCGCCGTGCTGTTCATAATGATAAGAAACGGAAAATAACAATACCGGCTGTCACATCTGCGGCAGCCGGTCCTTTTTATGTGCTTTCATGGTTGGCGGAGAAAACGTCAGCCACATCGGTTATGGTTATATAGGCGGCGGGGTCCACCTCATGAATGATGTTTCTTAATCTTGTGACCTGAAAGCGGTTCACGACGAAATAGATGAAAGTCTTTTCGGTATTGGAATAGCCGCCCTTGGCGCTGATAAGAGTCACGCCGCTGCCGAACTCGCCGCTGAGCCTTTCAGTAAGCTCTGAGGGCATTGATGTGATGATGATGGCGCCCTTTGCACGGTCAAGGCCGTCAACGATGAAGTCCACCGTTTTAAGGGCCGAGCCGTAGGTAACTATGGAATACAGGGGCAGTATCCAGCTGTCGATGACGATGCCGCATATGACATACAGGATAACGTTATATATCATGCAGAAGGTGCCCACAGTGATCCCCAGCTTTTTGGCGAATATGACTGCCATTACCTCGATGCCGTCCATAGCCCCGCCGAACCTGAGGGCTATGCCGCTGCCAACGCCTGATATCATTCCCCCGAAAAGTGCGCACAGCAGCAGATCCGTCCCCGCCAGGGGAGATGCGAACCTTACGTCGATGGGCAGCACGTCCGTAATGAGCCAGGCCATGAGAGAATAGACCCCCACAGTGTAGACCGAGTAAAAGGTGAAGAGCCTGCCCTGCTTTTTCAGCCCGTAAAGAAACAGCGGGATATTGAGAAGAAGCAGGAACACCGAAAGTGAGAGCCACTTAGGGGTCAGCTCCGCTATGAGCATTGAGGTCCCTGAGATGCCGCTGTCATAAAGCTTGACAGGAGTCAGGAACAGGGTTATCCCAAAGGCGTTCACCACCCCTGCCACGGTCAGCATCACCATATTTATCGGTCTTAACTCTTTAAGCATCTGAAATACCTCTCCTATTCAGCTTTCATCAGCAGCTCCAGGGCTGCTGTCCTGTAGGCAGGGCTGGTAAGCTTTTTGCCCGTTTCACCGGTGGGACAGACCAGAAATCCTACAAGCAGCTGTTCCTCGCTGAGGCCGCCCTTTGCCTTGTAGGGGGTCAGGTCGTCCTCTAAGATGAACTCCATCTCTCCCGCCGGGGTCACGGCGCATACCCTTGTGCCCTCCGGCAGTGCGCCCACGCCTATTTTTATGCCCGGTGTAAAGTTCACCCTTACTGACAGTTTCAGACAGTTCTCAAAGGCACTGTCTCCCAGATATCTGAGACTGCCAGGCAGCTCAGTCTCTCTCAGGGCAAGGCAGCCGCTGAAGGCGCTGTCGCCGATGGAGAGCAGGCCCTCAGGAAGGGCGACTTTTTCAAGCTCGATGCTGCCTGCGAAAGCTCCGCCGCAGATATGCTCGACCTCCGGCGGGACGGTGACTTCCTTTTCCCTTCCACGGTAGGCCGCAAGATACTTTCCGCCGAGGATCAGCAGGTCCCCCTGACAGGCGTTTATTATCGGCGTTCCCTCAAAGGCATTGCGGCCCATATGCAGCAGCCCTCCCGGCAGTTCGCACTCCCTCAGGGCATAGCACTCCGTAAAGGCGTGCTGTCCGAGGTAAAGCAGTCCGGCGGGCAGGCAGGCCTTTTCTAATTTTGTGCAGTTCTCAAATGCGTATTCCTCTATCCTGGTGACGCTTTCCGGAAAGGTGACCTCCCTGAGCTTTTCACAAAAGGAGAATGCTCTTTCACCCACGGTCTTTACCCCATCAGGTATCTGCGCCCTTTCGATGTCCTCAGGACAGGCGATCAGCACTCCGTCCCCCATTACCACATAGTCCCGGCAGCCCTCGGTGACCGGGGTCCTGAAAAATGCGCTGCTGCCTATATAGGTCACGGTGGAGGGGACCGTTATCTCTGAAAGCTCCCGGCAGTTATCGAAGGCGTGGCGGCCGATGGACTCCAGGCCCTCAGGCAGGCTGACCTTTTTGAGGACCTTACAGCTCTCAAAAGCATAGTCCTCTACATATTTTATCCCTTCCGGCAGCTCGATGCTCCCAAGGCTACGAAGGTCCGAGAAGACCCTCTTTTTTATCCCCTCAAGCCCTTCTGACAGCCGTACCGTCTCCACACCTGAGCAGCCTGCGAATGCCCCCTCCCTGATGTCATTCAGGCTATTGGGCAGGATAAGCTCTTTCAGTCCCGTACAGTTTCTGAAAGCGGAATTACCTATGCTTTCCAGTCCCTCCGGCAATTCAAGTCCCGTGAGCTTTTCGCAGCCCTCAAAGGCGAACCGCCTGATATCCCTGAGGCTCCCGGGCAGGCTGACGCTCCTCAGCTCAGCGCAGCCTTTGAAGGACTGCTGGCCTATCCTCTCAACGCCCTCGCAAAGAACGACTTCCTCCAGCTCGCCATTGCCCATAAAAGCGAACTCGCCTATCTCCTTTATCCCCTGCGGCACAGTGACCCTTGTCAGGCCATCGCCAGTGTATCTCACCAATACGCCGTTTTCTGTCTCAAAGCCCATAGCTCTCCCCCCTGTAAAATACAGCACATACTACAAAGCCTATGAACGCATCAGCGTCCATAGGCTAAGTCTATCACTTTTCTTCCGTTTTATGGAGCGTGTTGTTGATCTCATCGACCAGTCTGGTGATCTCCCCGATAGAATCATGTATCAGGGACGAGCTTTCGTTAGTGGTGTTAACATTGTCGTCCAGGGCGCTGAAGGCCGAGATGGTGGTCTCCAGTATGCTGGTCAGCTGCGAAACAGTTTCCTGGTCCATGGTCGGGTTGTCGTTGCAGAACACTACTATATTCGACAGCAGGTTATGAACGACGCTTGCCCTTTCGCTGGTTGCCGTAGTGGACTCACCGATGGTGTTCATATTATCGGTGATCTTGCCTATATCGGCTTTCAGCTTATCAGAGAGCTCGAGACACTCATAGGTTATCTCACTGAGTCTCTCATGCTGTGCGGTCAGGGCGCTGTGCCTTGCTGTCAGCACGGTCTTTGCATGAACTACGCAGTTATCAGGAGTATTCAGACCTCTGTAGATAGCTATGGCCATATCACGGCAGGATTTATAACCGCAGGCGTGACAGTCAAAGTGCCTGTCTGCATCGGTATGCTTGCCCATGCTCTCGAAAACAGGTTCAAGCTGCTTGTCGGTAGGTATAGGCGAAGGCTGGGTAGGCCTGTAGTTTCTCAAAAAGTCAGCCAGTTTCAGCTCATCATCAAAGGTCTTGAAAAGCTTATCCTCGCCTCTTCCCAGAAGACCGGCACCTTTGCGGCGTCTCTTGGCTTCCTTCTCGACCTCTCTCATGGTAGCCATAACATCGAACAGGCTCTGCTTCGTACCCGATGCAGGACCCACATTACAGCCGAACTCGCAGGAAAGCACGTCGAACACCTCAGGGTGCTTATGCTCAGGCATGGAGGCATACATATCCAGCTCAGGATATACCTTATGAACGCCCTCAGAGGTACTGATATTTATATCCGGGTCATGGAGCCAGATATTGTCTCTCAGTCCGCCGGGTCTGGGGTAGATCGCACCCACCTGGCCCTGCTGGTCGTCAAACTTATACTCAAAGTCATCTGCGGGATTGTTAGGTATATTTATGCCGTTGCGCTCAAAATACTCCTCCAGCTTCTGGAAAGTCACATTGTACTCTACAAGACCGGTCTCCATAAACTCAGTCTTCTTTGCGATACAGGGAGAGAGCACAGCAATGGGGTTCTTCTTCCTGAGATACTTCTTGATATATGTAACGCCGCAGGAGATAGGGCTGTGTATCGGTGAAAGGTTAGTCAGCAGCTTAGGCTGATAAATCTCCACATACTTTACTATAGCTGCGCAGGGCTGTGTTATCACATTGCCTACCTTTTTCTGCTGTATAGCTCTCAAATGTGCCCAGGTACAGATATCAGCGCCGAAAGAAACGTCGTAGATGAGACATCCCTGTTTCCTGAACCAGTCCAAGATACCCTTCCACTTAGTGGGGAACACCGACTTTATAGCAGGAGTAGCCATGATGATAAGTTTCTCCTCCCTTATCCTGCTTATGCAGGCTTCGGTGTCGTCTATATAGTCCCTGGCACCGTGGCTGCAGTTCCTTACACACTCGCCACAGGTTATGCACCTTTCAGGATTGACTGTGGTGATGAACCTGCCGTCCTCCAGCATCTTGGTTATGTTCGCCTCAGGTGCCGGACAGTTTCTAACACATGAGTTGCAGCCCACGCACTTATCGGGCTTGACAATGATGATCTCATTCATACCATAACACTCCTTAAACACTCTTCATAAAAGAACTCTTCATATCTTCATCGGTCCGCTCCGGACCGGGCTTTATTTCTTGTCGTTAAGAGCGGCTGCCTGTGCGGCAAGAGCAGCCAGGTCTACGCCGCCCTTCTTATTGCCCTTATCCTTGTCTTTGCCGTCGTTCTTGCCGTCCTTACCGCCAAGCGATGCGGCCTGTGCAGCAAGTGCGGCCAGGTCCACCCCGCCCTTCTTGCCTTTCTTATCCTCAGCTTTCTCCTCAGGCTTATCGCCGCCCTTCATAGAATTGGCCATTTTCTGCAATTCCTCAAGCTGAGAATTCGTCTTTTTCTTCTCACCGCTCACCGGCATCGTCCTAGGCTCCGGAGCCTCAGGATATTCCGGTTCATAATTCTTCGGGACTCTGAACGTAGGCACCCCGCCGCTCTCCAGTCTCTTCTTGGTCCCGCTCAGCAGCTCCTCAGCCTCCTTCACCTTTTCAAAGCCCTTCTTCTGGAACTCCTCAAAAGCCGCCCTCAGTCTGGATACCTCTTCATTTATCGCATCTATATCCTCGTTCAGGTTAGCCCTGAGATTATTTGAGGCGGCGTCCATCTTCTCAGCCTTGTTCTTGGACTCTGCGTCCGTCTCTGCGGCCTTTTTCTCGGCCTCGTAAACTATCTCGGCAGCGGTGCTGTTAGCGTCCTGTATAATGGACTCGGACAGCTCTCTGCTCTTCTTCTCCAGCTCACTGGCCTCGTCGGCAGCAGCCTTTTTCAGTGCCTCGGCGCTCTGCTGTGCTGCTATGAACACCTGGCTCAGCGCAACAGCCTCGCTGCCTGCCTGCAAAGCGTTGAGCTTCGTAGTCGTATCCTCAAACTCTGCTTTCATTTTTTCAAGCTGTCCCTTGACCTCAGCCAGCTCGTCACTGAGTTTCTTATTATCCTCTTCGGCAGCCTTCAGTTTCTGGTTGAGCGACTCGTTCTGCACCTGCAAACTGGTGAGTTTCGTTTTTTCGCCACCAAGCACCTTTTCATGAGCCTTTTCTTCATCAGTGCCCTTTTTGAACTCGTCGAGAAGAAGTTTAGCTTCTCTTAACTCATTTTTGCAGTCAAAAAGCTGTGTGTTTACAAATTCGAGTCTTTTTATGACATCCGCTCTGTCATAGCCCCCGAAATCAACGGTTTTGATGAACCTGCTCTCTGCCATCTGAATTTCCTCCTTGACCCTGGCCGATAATGCCCGGCGAAATATTTGTTAAGTGAACGCTGCGGCATTAAAACGATGATAAAATATCTACAAAAGATAAAAATATGCAATTTATACACAATTTATATATTCTGTATATTTGCCGCTGCAATTATAGTATAAGTATACATCATTTTTCCACAAATGTCAATAGATTTTTTTCCAAACGGAAATAAAAATCCGCTGAAATATACAAAATAATTTCATAATTTCAGGTGTTCAGATGAATTGACCTGTCTCGGCTCATCATATTATACAAAAGGCTGCCCTGCCGTCTTGTACATTCCCACAAAAAATAGGGCAAATTGTATAAAACTGGGACCTTTAATTCTATATCCGACATTTTCATTCAATTTATATATTTTTTCTTTCGGCGGATCAGGTTCAGTAATAAAAACAGAGCTGTTCAGTTTTTACTGAACAGCTCTGCAGTCCACTTCTACCATATATCCTCGCAGTTATCTATCAGGTCCTTGACCTCGGGATTATCGTATAGCCCCAGATCGAAGAGCCTGTCGGCCTGCCGCTTGGTGATCTTCCCGGAGAGAGAGTAAACGAACTGGCTGTGCTGCCGTTCCGTCCCGTCCCAGGAATCAATGATCTTCAGCCACCCGGCCTTGCCAAGAGTCCTCTCCGGCAGTTTTGAACCGCCGAACAGCAGGTCCGCCAGCATAATGGCGCACTTGGTATGGTTCGTATAATCGCAGGAATAGGTGTCCCCGTCCGGCGACATCCACCCAAGCTTGAAGTTCTCGTCATTCTTGAAATACATTTTTTCCAGCGGCAGAGGGTATTTTTTATCGCTTTCGATGATCTCCACAAAGGTGTAATCATCCTTCTTAAAGCTGTAATAGCCGCCTTTTCCATCCAGCACCACCGGCAGCTGATCTTCCGTGACATACTCAAACGGGGTTCCCTTCAACGACTCCAGCGTATCGCAGTATTCATAGCAATAATAGCCTGTTTCAGATTTATACACAGCATATTTTTTCATTTTTCTCACCCACCGTTCCTGAAGATACAGCGCAGTTCATGCTGACCCTACATCTTTATTCTATTGTACCACATCTTTATACCAAATGTCAATATCTTTTACCAAATTTAAGTTCAGCAAAACTGAACATAATTATTTTTTTATTTTGTTATTGACAATTGTTAATAGATGGTGTATAATATATTCAGAGAACAGTGAGTTCAGTATTTCGGGCCGTTTTGTGAAAGTGTGCTGTATAGCCTGGTGATATTCTGTTGTTGGTTTAATATATTTATATTTCTTACAGTTCACCTGCTGTGATGCGGCCTTTTTTGATAGCTTTGATTTTTGCAAAACTCGTTTTTAGTTTTCCGGAAGTTTTGTGCATAGTTACTATATTTTTCTCATTTATTCAATTAATTTTTTATATTATGATTTTTGTTAAATAAATAAAATATTCAAAATTTCCTTGCAATTTTCAATGAAATGTGTTATAATAATTATCAGAGCTACAATGTGTTTGTATATCTGTTTTTGAATAGCTTTTGATGACTTTTGTTTTTTTACCGTTTATTTTAAGGCTTTTTTCAGGATTTTATAAGAGCATCGCTCTTCTATCCGTGAAGTTATCCATGAAGGAAGGAAGATTTGTATGACGTATTCACTCAGTAATATTGAGGACACTGTTGACAGAAAATTTCTTGTTACCAAAGCGCTGACACATCAGGCAAAGGTCGGCACTATCGTTCATATTATGAGTGCTGAGAAGGCCGGCAATGGCATTATTGTTGGCTACCGTGTTACTGGCACTGGGGATGATTTCACTGTTACCTTTGACAATGTTAAGCAGTTCACCCAGTGGGCAAGGCCTGATAATTTCATAGCTCGTCATTATGAGAGCTTTAGTCTGAAGGAGATACAGCATTATATCAAGGTGAACAACAGGACCATGACTACCTTTGTTCTGCCTATACTTGCTGCTGCTCTGGTAGTTATCTGGATACTGTGTCTTGCTGTTATCAAGGGCGGCGTTGGTGTTGTGCTGGGCATCGTTCTTTCTGTTGTTGCTGCCGGTGCTATACTCTGGTTCTATAAAAATCAGAAGTCCAAGGTCAAGCTTGATCTTTACAGTAAGGTAAGCTCTGACTGGGGCGTTGTCATCAAGTAGCCGTTGGGCTGCGTTTTAAGTAAATATCAAGGCCATGAGTTTTAGCTCATGGCCTTTTGTTTTTCATTTTTCACTGTAAAATAATATAAAAGCCGGCAGGACATTCCTGCCGGCTGAAAATATCAAAATCCCTGATTTCTCATTTTCTTCTTAAAGCTGGAGTCAAGCTTGGCATTCTTCTTCTTCTCCTTGATCTCCTTCATCATATCCTCTTTGGACATACCGCTGTTTGCGCCGCTATCGCTCTTTTCCTCTGCTGCATCGTCATCATCGTCAACGAATGCGCTAAGTCTCCTCTTGAAAGAAGCGCCGCCTGCGATATTCTGTGAAACCATCTGAGATACCTGCCTGCTCTGCTGATAGCCTGCGGGAGGGCCTACATGGACGCTGCCAGTGCCGACGCCCTGACCGTAAGGTGCAGCCTGGGGGTAACCGCCCTGCTGAGGATAACCCTGCTGGGGGTAGCCCTGCTGAGGATAGCCTTGCTGCGGATAACCCTGCTGAGGATACTGAGGATAGCCCTGCTGGGGATAGCCCTGCTGGGGATACTGAGGATAGCCTTGCTGGGGATAACCCTGCTGAGGATAGCCCTGAGGGTAGCCCTGCTGGGGATAACCCTGCTGAGGATAGCCCTGAGGATAACCTGCCTGCTGCTGATAGTAGCCCGGAGGCGGCTGAAATCCGGCCTGACCCATTTGCTGAGCCTGCTCAGGCTGGTCATAAAGAGCCGGAGGAGGCGGAGGAGTCTGGTTCAGTGCATTAGGTGCATCAAACTCATTGCCGTCAGCGGCAGCCTCATAGAAAGGATTGCTCTCATCGACCTCAAAGCCGTTTACGAACTCAGCAGGCCCGCCCAGAGCGGCGCCGTCGTCAGGAGCAGCCGAGGGTGCATCATCGTATCCGCTGAGAAAATCGTCAACGAACGAATTCTGGTCACCGGGACGCAGCTGGATCAGCGTCTTTGCCTCTTCCTCAGACACAGCGGCCTCGGTATTGTTATTATCAACGCTGATAGAAGTCAGCAGGCTGATAGCCTCTTCGTCCGGTGTCACCACGCTGAGATCGCTGAAATTCATCACGATCATTTCCTTAGCCCTTCTCTGTTTTGCGGCGGTCATTGCCTCCACAGCTGCTGCCTCGGACCTGATAACGCTTATCTCCTCGCCATTGAGCTTCAGGGCGGTAACGCCTGTGAAAAGCTCGTCCTTATCGGTCTTTATCACGCAGAGAGTACAGTCGTCTGCGCCAACAAAGCCCGGTTTTTCCTGCTTGATCTTTTCAGCCAATCCCTTGGCAGTGTTATAAAGTACACCAGTATCCATAGATCAACACCTTATTCCTTTCACTTGATTTCGGTAAATTTATTGCAGCTCACATCAGTAGCCCTTGACATAGAAACAGAGCTGGTTCTTACCATTGGCCTTTGCGCCGAACATTGCAGTCTCTGCCGCTCTGAACAAGTCCTCCGAGGACCTTGCATCATCGGGGAACATTGCTGCGCCGTAGCTGGCTGTCAGGGTGAACACCTCTCCCTTGACTTCCATAGGTGTGGCAAAAGCCTCCCCGATCTTGTTCACAAACTCTGCGACCTGCTCCCTGCCGAACTTCTCTGGTAGGATGATCCCAAACTCATCGCCGCCTATCTTTGCAGCAAAGATCTCATCGTCGGCAAGATTTTCGATCAGATGTGAATATCTTACCAGCAGGTCGTCTCCGACCTTATGGCCGAAGGTATCGTTTATATTCCTGAAATTGTCTATATCCACATAGACTACAGTGCATTTCTCCCCTGCTTTTATCTCGTCCTCCAGGTCCTCAATAAACATCTGCCTGTTAGGCATCTGAGTAAGCCTGTCATAATATGCCAGATACTGGAGAGTATCGTCCTTCTCCTTCATTATCCTGTTTGTCTCGATAGCCTGCTGATAGCTTTCCATCAGCTCGTTGTTCATCTTCTCGTTCTTGCTTGTGAAGAAGTATATCAGAGCAACAATGCCTACAGATATCACAGCGACCACCATTCCCGGCAGAGACTGAGGTGACTTGGCGGCTATCATCTGGATAAGTATCGACAGAGCATTGAGGACGTTGAGCACAGCAGAAGTGATAAACCCAGCTTTTCCGCCCATCAGCACCATCACGATAGATATGACCAGCTGGACCTGAGATACAACGCCGTTATACATCATTACAGGATTAGTTACCTGTCCGCCCTGTGAACCCGACGGAGGTCCGCCGGCCGACATACGGCCTATCTGTTTCTGCAAAACTACGCAGGCCAGAAACAACACGGCGCCTATAACTACAACTACCACATTTGATTTTTTCTTACTTTCCATTTTCTTACAACTCCGTTTACCCTATTTTTATTTAGATAGATCACTGGTAAAATTGCTCCGTCTCTTGTCAGTTCACAAGTTTTTCAAAGAATTTCCCCGCCTTACGGCAGGGAGGATCTTTTTTATATCTGCACCGGCAAAACGCTCTGTTTCAGTCCTCGGTCTTCAGGCCGGTGGTCAGCAGCTCTTTGCGGCGCTTGGCGGCTTTTTCCTTATTCTCTGCGACTTTCTTCAGCAGCAGCTCGTTATTTTCAGCCACGCCCTCCACATCGAACACACACGAAAGTGATATATCGTCCTCTGTGCCGAAATGTGACCGCTTTTCAAGATTCTTATACACCGACGCCTCCATGGCCTCGGCCTTTACGAGATTGCTTGCGATTATGGTATGGAAATCCAGAAAATCATAGTCGCTGCCGAAAGAGGTATAGAGCCCGTCGGTGGAGGTAAACATAGCCAGCACCTTCTTCTTGTCCCTGTAGAAGCTGTTGAACATGGACGCTGCGTTAGCATTGCACATTGATGCCGTAACATTGGCAGGAGCGCTCTCGTCATACTCCATAGGCAGCACTGCCTCACCGTCGTCAAACACAGCCACCAGGTTCCCGTCGCCTATCATCAGCCCGAAACAGAAACCACGTCCTGCAACAGCTGCGATAAGGGTGGTGCCGTAATAGGATTCCACATTTATAGCCGCAAACTCCTCATCGGTAAATTTGCTTTTCTCTTCAGGTGTAACGGGGTTAGCCGTGATATGCTCAGTTACTTTAGCGTTCCAGGTAGTTATTATCTGTTTTTCGATATTCTTTATGACGGCCTTGTGACGCTCAGGAAAGCTCTTCTCGAACTCCTCAGGGTCCTGATAGAACCGGTCTATCGTCTCAACTGTGGATTCTACTGCAAATCTGGAACCTACGTTACTTCTGAAATGTTTTTTGCTGCCGTGGCCGTCAGCGACCACGGCAACCGCATAATACTCTGTTACTTTATGTGCGGAGCTGTCCTGGCAGACCAGATCCCTGGCCTCATGGCTCGCACCTCTTACAGAACGGCTGAAACCGTTAAACATAACTAATCATTTCTCCTTTCGACTTACTATGCTGATAAAAGTGCTCTCTACCAGCCGGAATCGAAAGGAACATCGTCCGTCCCGTTCTGCCCAACCAGCTCCTGTATCTGCTGGCCCAGCAGTTTCTGCTTAGCGGCAGATACGTCCTCCTCGCTGAGCTCATGGTTAGTCTCGTCAGAAAGGGTCATACTCTTACTGCCTATCTGAGATGCTGTAACTGCGATGATCTTTATCATGTTAGCCAGCTGTTCGCCCGAGTAAGCGTGTACGACAGTGTCCTTAGAGCCTGTGAACTCTGCGAGCATATCGTCATTAGCCTCCTGACCGATGCCCAGTGCGGCTTTAAGGCCGAACTTATACCAGCTGTTTGCCTGGAGAGCCGCAAGGCCCTTCTTATAGTCGTCCGAAGGATAACCGTCTGTCATCAGGAAGATAACAGGTGCAAAGGAGAGCGAAGGTGAGTTAAGGAAACTGTTTCTCGACATTCTCACCGACAGTTCCTTGAATGCAGCGCCCATGCTGGTAACGCCGTCTGCCCTCAGTCTTGCCCACTCGAAGTCCTCGATGGAGATAGGTGCTGAATACATCCACCTTACATCGGTAGAGAAAGTCAGCACAGCCACCTTGACGTCAGTATCGGCCTCGCCCACACGGCGTATCTCAGGGATAAGCTCTTCCATAACGGTATTGAGCTCACCCATCTTAGTGCCCTTCATACTTCCCGAGGTATCTATCAGGAAGAAAATTACCAGGCTTTTTCTGGAGACGCCGGTAGCGCCAAGGGGATCGTCATCATCGAAGTCAAGCAGGTTATCGAGCTGAGTATCGTCAAGCGCCTGCTTGGCATCGTTCATATTTTCTTTATTCATGATTTACATACTCCCTTTCGTAAATACGCCGCTTGCAGGGCGCATCAGTATTGAGCTTATTAAATTCGGTCTTTTCGCTTTTGATATTGTCTTTACTGTCCTGTCCTGTCAGATCTGAGCCTTGACCTCGCCGAAGTCTATCTCAAGTCCCTGCCAGATCGGGAAACCCTTCCCGGGGGCTATATCGTAGAAAATGCCGTCGGGCATTTTAGCACGCCATTTTCTTTCCGAACAGTTCTTTATGCCCAGGACCCCCGGCTTGAGCTTATTCTCAACAAGCTCGCCTGCAAGTGTCTGGAAGTCGTCCGTTTCCGAGCTTATATCGCACTGGAAGAATTTGCAGCCCGGATACAGAGGCATACGGTACTCACGGTTAGAGAACCCGAGCGTAGGTATCTCCATACCGCATTTAGGGCATCTGTAGGTCTTATCGTTGGTCTTCTCGAACATAGAAGAGAAGTTCGTCCTTCCGCAGCCGCAGGTGATTATCTCCGAGCGGAGCCTGGTGAACAGCTTCTGCCATTCGTTCTCGATCACTCTCTTGTTAGGCTCCGAGATGCCTGCGGTAAAGGACTGTATGAAAGCCTGTCTGATATATTCAGGATATATCCTCCAGAACTTTATAACGTTGTCATGTATTCCCCTTACGGGTCTGTTGCTGGCATTGTCAGGGTCATAAACGAACACTGCGTTCTGCCCGTAATGTTTCAGCTCAGAGGACTCTGTCAGGCAAACGTCCTTGACAACTTTCTCGCCCTCCATGGGGTCCCCTCTGAACAGCAGCTTGAACAGTACCACTGCCAGGGAATACTTATCGGTCTGCACATTAGGCTTGGCTATGCCTCTTACGACCTCCGGAGCCATATAGCCAGGCTTACCGCCGATGCCGAAGTTGCTGCCGTCAGGAGCGATATTGTCGCAGTCGCAGACCAGTATAGCGCCTGTGTTCACATTTATAAAGAAGCCGCCGTCATTAAGGTCCTGATAGCTCTTGCCGGATCTGTGCAGCTGTCTGAACGCATTGACTATATTGATGACCGCAGTCACCATAGCGAACAGGCTGCCGAACCTTACGGGCTTTTTGGTAGCCCTGCCTGTCAGGGGGTCCACCTCCAGCTTATAGGTATTGAGTATATCTACAAAGGAGTCAAAGCTGTCAGGTTTCAGCTCCATCAGATAGCCGAAGGTCCCGTCCTCAGTTTCCTTGGTCAGATACTTGGGCCAGAGGAACTTATTGCTCGGTGCGCCCGCATTGATATTGTCCTGTATATTCTTGCGGAACGCCTTGGGTTTCTTGATCTTGTCCACGTCATACCATTTCAGTGCCCAGTTGGTACCGCTGTACTTCACACGGTAAACGATACCCTGGCCGCCGCTGCCGATCACGCCGAGGACCTTGGCCTTGCCGCCGAACTCCATCTCGACTTCCTGGCCTATTTTAAGCTCATTCATTGAATTTCCATCCTTCCGTATCCACCGCTTCAGCGGTTATTATAATGCTTGATCTTATGCTCATCACAAATATATCAGTCATCGTCCTCCACCGACTTCTTCCTGCTCCTCAGCGAGATGCCGGTATTCACTGTCTCGACCTTCAGATCATTGGTCAGGCAGTACTTATGGACGTATGAATTCTTATAGCAGTGTATAGTAAGATTTTCGCAGAATGCGAAGGCTTTGTCTTCAATAAATTTTACACTTTCGGGAATGAACAGCTTTTTGAGCATCTCGCAGCCCTGGAAAGCTCCGGAGCCTATGCTGCTCACTGTAGCCGGTATCTCGACCACTTCAAGACTGGTACACAGTTCAAAGGTATTATCAGCTATCTCATGTATACCCTCCGGTATCTTCACCACCGCAAGCTTGGTACACTGGCTGAAGGCGCCCTTGCCTATCACTTTGACCGTAGGCGGTATGTCTATGCCCCTGAGTCTCTTGCAGGAGGAGAACGCATAGTCGCCGATGCCCAGCAGGGTAGAGGGCAGCTTGACAGTCTTCAGGAACCCAAAGCCCTCAAAGCAGAAATTGTCTATCTTCGTATACCCTTCCGAAATGGCGATATTGCCCGATAGCCTGTGCCTTATAGCATCGAGCGGCGCATAGACGTTGGCGTCTATGAACACAGGACCTCTTCTCTTCCTTTCTTCCTCTTCCTTTTCGATCTCCTCAGGTTCCTTTTCCCTCAGAGGCGATTCGTAATGCCAGCCTATCATGTATGTATAGCAGGCAAGCACGAACTCAGCGGCATTGGGTGAAAGGAAGAAATCCTCCAGCATATAATTCTTGGCTTTCTGGACAGCCACCGTCTCATTCTCGGCCCTGAGCATATTTATCAGCACGTTCTGGAATATCATGCGGATAAGCAGCTTTCGCTCCCTGTCATGCTCAGGCAGGTAGTCTCTCATCAAAGCGATGAACCTGGGATCTCTCTTCACTATCAGTCCTATCCCGTACTCATCGACCATGGACTTGAGCTGCTCCTGGATATCGGTAGTGGACTCAAACCCCAAGATAGTCTGCAGAACCGGGCCTTCACCAGCCTCCCCCTCCGAGGCGGGCCTGACGGGCGTGCCGCACTTGGGACATACGGTCACATCCGGGCTAAGCTCTGCGTGACAGTTCTCACACTGCATACTCAACTCTCCCATCATAAAAAAGTAAGTTTAGAAAATATAGTCAAAAATATAGATTTTCAATGCCGTACAAAAAGTTTATATGTTGCTTATACACAACAAATACACAGAATTCATTTAATATAAGTATATCACTTATTCTATAAATTGTCAAGTGAAATCGTCAATAAAATCACAGACATCGGTTTATTTTTTGTGTAATTTTAAGATGTTCAGGTTTGTTTAATTTGTTTATATCGGGAGCTGTCCGGCCGGCTGACGGAGGTGTGGGGCAAAGACGTCCTAAAGGCTGATCTTATGTGCCGGCAGGGGCTGGCGGAAGTTTTGGGTCTTGCTATACAAATTGTGCGCTTTACCATTAAAAAATCATATCGCAAGTCCCGAATTTAGATAAATTGATAAAAATGCACAAAAAAGCAATTGGAAATTCATCATAATTGCGGTTCAAGTGTGCTTGAAATTTAACAGATATTATGATAAAATATCATTATGGGCAGTATGCTGTTCTTGGCTGTTGGAAGTGGTTCGTCAAAAACGGCATACGCTGTGTTTTTATAAGAGGAGGTTCAGAATATATGAACAGTAAAAAGAGAAAGTTGTTCAGTAAACTTGCTTTGTGTTCATTAGCGATGACCATGGTGTTCTCCGCCGGCAGCTGCGGCAAGGGCGAAGAGTCCAACGGCAAGATCGCAGTCATCGGCCAGTCCAAGACCGTACAGTTCTGGCAGTCTGTACAGAAGGGTGCTGAAGACGCAGGCGAGGAAATGAACTATGAGATAATCTACAACAACGCCGAGGACGGCAACGATGTACAGGGACAGGTAGATTTCATCAGACAGGCCATAAATGAGAAGGTCAAGGCGATAGTCATCGCACCCAACAGCTCCAGCGAGCTCAACTCCGTTCTTCAGGAGGCTGACCGTGAGGGCATTCAGGTAGTGGCCATCGACGCCGACCTGACCTACTCCGGCAAAAAGACCTATCTCGGCACCAACAACCTGGCTGCGGGTTCTGTGGCTGGCAGACAGGCTCTGAGGATACTTGAGGGCGGCGGAAAGATCGCTGTGATATCACAGAGCGAGGGTTCCACCACCGGTGCGGACAGAGTGCAGGGGTTCACCAATGAGATCTATTCCTACAATTCTTCCGCTGCGGCAGCCATGGCCAGGAACACGGGCATGGAGGACATCTCTACGGAGGAAGAGGACACTGAGCTGTCTCAGGCAGAGATCGACGAGGTGGCATCTAAGACCAGGTTCGAGGCGCTCAATATCCTTCCTATAAAATACTGCAACAACAGCAGAGAGACAGCCAAGCAGCAGGCTGCCAGCATAATAAAGGATAATCCCGATCTTAAAATGTTCTACGGCACCAACGAGACTTCCACCCTTGGCATCTGCGACGCCATAAAAGAAGCCGGAAAGACCGGTGAGATCAGCGTCATAGGCTTCAACTCCAACGACGACGAGATAAGATACATCATCGACGGCACCCTTGACGCTCTGGTGGTACAGAACCCCTATAACATGGGTTATCTTGGCGTAAGGTATTCAGACAAGCTCCTTAACGGCAGCAAGATCTCCATAAACGTTGACACCGGCGTTATACTCGTTACGCCTTCAAACATCAATACTTCAGACATCCAGCTGCTGCTCTATCCCGATGATCCGGACAGCAATAAGGTAGACAGTATACGTAATGCTATGCGTGGAGAGGCTAACGAAGAAGCCGCCGCTGATGAAGCAGCACAGAATTAAGAGACGGAGGCAGTGACATATGGAGAATAAAAAATCAGGCGGTTCAGCCACCTATATCGTTGCGGCCATCGTGCTGGCAGTCGTAACTCTTACGAGTATGTTCCTTATGTACTACTCGTTCACTCTTACAAACAAAGTGACCGAAGAGAGCAACGAGGCCACCAGAGACATCAACACTATGAACGAGGAGCTGATGTCCATCAACCGTAACGTACTTATGATAATCTCAGGCACGGGCAATCCTGACAACCTGATGATAGATATCTCAAACTCGTTCAACCACATCTATGAGCTGGATACGGCTTATAAGGAGCTGGAGAACAACTCCGAGCTGACCCTGAGAAGATATGACCAGGCCAAGATATTCATTGACGCTTATTACAACAAGATAGCCGACTATCAGGGCACCCTGGCAAATATCGAAAAGAACCAGGCCAGCATGAAAAACGTTTATACTCAGGAGATACACCCCCTTCAGATCACCGCATCGGAAATGTTTGCTGCCGCATCTGAGATAGGTGCGAAGTATTCCGCTCAGCGTACTGCTGATATGTACAGGATCTTCTACATCGTTGAGGCTATCATGGGCGGTATCCTTATCATCGGTGAGATAGCTATCATCATCATCGCAAGGATCGCCAAGAGGAACAGACGTGAGATGGAGAGGAGAGCTGAAGAGATAGCTGAGGCTGACAAGAAGCTGAGAAAGTCCCGTGAGAAGATGAGCGACATCGCTATGACCAACATCCTTACAGGTCTGAAGAACAGATATGCCCTTAACGATGATATCTCCGATCTGCTGGAGGACGACCAGTTCAATATATCCGTTTTCGATATGGACAACTTCCGCAGCATCAACGATATGTACGGCTACGATTTCGGCGACGAATATCTTGCACTTGTATCTGAAAAGCTCAAGGAAGAGTTCGCAGAGTATGCCGAGATATACAACATCACCGGCAACGAGTTCTGCTTTGTATTCAACAGAGAAGTCTCGGATTCTCAGGCAGTGAGGATATCCGAAAGGATACTGGAAACTCTCAGGACCCCCTACACTGTATTCAACATAAACGTTCAGCTCACAGCCTCCGGCGCTACCTACCACTATCTGCCCGGCGACTGCGTGAACGTGGCCTCTGTGCTCGTAAGACTGGATAACGTTATCCGTGACGTCAAGAGAAACGGCGGCAACAATATGTACCCTGTTTCAGGTATCTGATAATCACCGGACCGCTGTCCGCCCCATGGGCGGGCAGCTTTTTTGTGCCTGTGAAGATGATGTCATTGACAAAACGGGCCGGGCCTGTTATAATTGTTACAGATGGAAAGTGCGCAGCAGCGCTGCTTTCTGCGTCTGCAACGGAGGTAAAGATATGGACAAAAAATATTTGCAGCTGCTCTCTAAGGATTATCCCACTATAGAAAGTGCTGCCAGCGAGATAATAAACCTGTCGGCCATTCGCAGCCTGCCTAAGGGAACGGAGTATTTTTTCAGCGATATGCACGGAGAATATGAGGCTTTTCTGCATATGCTCAAAAGTGCCTCGGGAATGATAAAGATAAAGATAGATCTGGTACTTGGCAAGACAGTGTCCGGGGCCGAGAGAGAGAGCCTGGCCGAGCTTATCTATTATCCCGACCGTCAGCTGAAAAAACTCGTAAGAGAGGGGACCCTCACCGACGAGTGGCGCAGGCTGACTATCTACAGGCTCATCCTGGTCTGTGAGGCCGTTTCCGCCAAGTACACAAGGTCAAGGGTCAGAAAAGCTATCCCTCAGGATATGGTGTATATCATAGATGAACTGCTGAACGTCACCGATGATGTGAACAAGGACTACTATTATGACGAGATAATCAGCACCATCATCGAGACAAAGATAGCCGACCGTTTCATTGCCGCCCTCTGTATGGTCATACAGTCCCTTGCCATAGACAGGCTCCATATCATCGGTGATATCTTTGACAGAGGGCCGAGGGCAGACATCATCATGGACGAGCTGCTGAAAATGCACGATGTGGATATACAGTGGGGAAACCACGATATATCATGGATGGGGGCCGCATCAGGGAATATGGCTCTTATCGCCAATGTTATCAGGATAGCCATGAGATATAATAACTTCGACGTTCTTGAGGACGGCTACGGGCTGAACCTGAGAGCGCTGGCAGTCTTTGCGGCGGAAGCCTACAAGGACGACAGCTGTGAGATATACACCCCGAATACTTTAGATGACAATATCTATGACCCGGTGGACCTGAGACTGGCCGCAAAGATGCACAAGGCCATCACCGTTATCCAGCTGAAGCTGGAGGGCCAGCTCATCGAAAGGCACCCGGAATGGGAGATGGGCGGGAGAGATATCTTCCGGCAGACGGACTTCAGGGCCGGAACGGTCCTTATAGAGGGAAAGACGCATAAGCTCCTTGACCGGAACTTCCCCACCGTGGACCCGCAGGACCCGCTGAAACTCAGCAGCGGCGAGCAGGAGCTGATGAATGTCCTGGCCAATTCTTTCAGACACAGTGAAAAGCTAAGAGAGCATATGAGGTTCCTTTACTCAAAAGGCTCGATGTACAAGGCCTGCAACGGGAACCTTCTGTTCCACGGCTGCATACCGCTTGACGGGAACGGGGAGTTTCGCAGCATAGAAATAGAGGGCAGGCAGTACGCCGGCAAGGAGATGCTGGACAAGCTGGACGAGATAGTGAACAGGGCATATTTTATGTCGCCCTGTGAGGAGAAGGACTATGCGGCGGACTTTCTCTGGTATCTATGGTGCGGACCATGGTCGCCCCTTTACGGCAAGGACAAGATGGCATTTTTCGAGCGGTATTTTCTGGAGGATAAGGAGCTGCATAAAGAGCGCTACAACGCCTATTACACCTATTCGGAGACTAAAGAGACCTGTGAGAGGATACTCACGGAGTTCGGCCTTGACAAGGACAGGGGCCATATCATAAACGGCCACGTACCGGTGAGGATAAAGAACGGTGAAAGTCCTGTGAAGGCGGGTGGAAAGCTGTTCGTCATCGACGGCGGCATATCCAAGGCCTACCAGAAGGCTACAGGCATAGCAGGATATACGCTCATCTACGATTCCCACAGCCTTAATCTTGCGGAGCACAAGCCTTTCATACCCGGCGAGAGCGAGCACACGCCCACCATTCATCTGGTGGAAAGGCTGGAGCGCCGGGCAAACATCAGCGACACCGACAAGGGCGCAGAGATTGCCGAGAAGATAGCCGACCTGAAGGAACTGCTGAAAGCCTATAGGACCGGTGTGCTGAAGCAGATCATCACAGGACGGCAATAATGGAGGCTAAAGGCGCAAAAATTGCCTTGACTCACTCTTAGCCTGGTGCTATAATCAAATATGAGCCTGGGCCGGCGCTTTATCTTTTCAATTATTGCGGCCACCGGCCTGATATTATATTACTGAGAGGAGTATGAAGATGAAGATCTATTCCGTGAACGATCCTGAATTCAGCGAGTACGGCAAGGTGCTGGAGGGCTATGACACCAAGGAGCTGGTGGAGGCCATGAAGAACGTAGCTATGCCGGCAGAGGGCGTTTCCTATGAGCCCTGGATAGACTCGCTGGAAAAATGCGCAATTTTCGGTGAGCTGAAAGAAAATGCTTTCGGCGGTATGCCCATCGAGCTGGGTATGTGCTGGGGCTATAACAAATACCTCAACTGCCTGGAGTACCACCGCAACAGCGAGATAAATATCGGCGCCACCGATTTCGTGCTGCTGCTGGCTAAGCAGGACAGGATAATAGACGGCGTACTTGACACCGCTGACGTCAAGGCGTTCGCCGCCCCTGCCGGAGCCGTGGTAGAGGTATACGCCACCTCGCTGCACTACGCTCCCTGCCGTGACGATGCAGAGGGTTTCAGAGTGGCCGTTGTGCTGCCAAGGGAGACAAATACCCCCATGGACAAGATAGAGCAGAAGAACCTGGAGGACAGGATGCTTTTTGCCCGCAACAAGTGGCTCATAGCTCACCCCGATGCCGCAGAGGCAGGTCAGGGTGCTTATGTAGGATTAAAGGGCGAGAACGTACATATCTGATAAAAGCCGGAACGGCGGTCGTTGTGACCGCCGTTTTTTTATACCTCTATCCTGACCGCCCGGCCAAAGGGCGGCTGCACCTCAGTGGTCATCAGCCAGAGCACCGGCACCTCGGGGACCTCCTCTTCCTTCGGGAAAGGCGCATAGCCGTCTGTAAGGATAACTATGCAGGAGGGCAGCTTTTCGTTCATTTCTTCCGAAACGTAGCTGAACACTGCATGAAAGCTGGTGCCGCCGCCCCCAAGGGGCTTTATTTCCATAAGCTCCTCCACGCTTTCAAAAGGCTGCGGCTCATAGACCGCTGCGTCAAAAAATCCCAGCCACCCTCTGAGCCGGCCGCCAAACTGTTCCAGTGCTCCCTTTATCTCGGAAAAGGCCGCCGTCATGCTGCTGTCGCTGACGGAGCCGGAGGTGTCTATCATAAAAAGCACGTCCTCCACCCTTTCCTCAGGGACGTTGAAGTCCGGCAGGAACAGTTCCCCGTCAAAGCGCCTGTCGGGAGGGGCAAAGGAATAATCGCATATCTCCTCCTGTACGAACTCATCAAGGACCTGCCGCCAGTCGGTCTGAGGAGAGCGCAGCTGTTTCAGAAGACGCTGGGCGAACATGGGGAGTTCACCCCTGCCAAAGGCATCTTTCTGTATCTCGATGGCCTTGGCAGCGTCGATGATGCGCCTGACCCAGACATCGTGCCTGACGGAGCCGCTGCCATGCTGTCCCCATCGGCTGTGGTCGTCCGCAAAGGCCCCACGGCTATTCCCACGGCTGCCGCCGGATCCCTTTGCGCTGCTCCCCGACTGAGCGCCTGCCTGTCCGCCGGCTGTGCCGCAGCTGTTTTTTGCTTTCTGCATAAGCATCTCATAGACCTTCTCTGCGGTGAAAAGGTGGCCTTCCCTGCCGTCTGGCGTTAGGTGCATGGAAACGCTGCCCCCTACGGTTATGGCAGTCTCCTCCATGTCGTTCTCCAGCAGGATATTGGAATTTACCACGATGTCGGCGGCGATATTGTAAAGCTCCCGGTCGAATTCCCTGCCCCTGTCAACATGGTCAAAGACCACGTGCATGACCTCGTGCATAAGGATAAACCTCAGCTCGCTGTCCGTAATACTGTCAAGGAAAGCCGGGCTGAAAAAGATATGCTCGCCGTCAGTGGCAGCAGTCTCCAGCTCCGGGTCGATGGAGATCTTCAGGTGCATAAGGAGCATACCGTAAAATCCGTGGCTGTGCAAAAGCTCCATTCTGGACCGGATAAGCCTGGCGGCGTAGGCCTGCACCTTAGTTCTGTCAAGCTCCATTCAAAAGCCTCCCGAATTTTTGCAGCCAAAGACCAAACTGCGGTATCCTCAGGAGTTTCTGACGGTAGTCCCTCTCAAAGGCCATGTAGTTTCGCATGAGCACCGTGGAAAACTCCGGCGGAAGACCCATGGCATATCTGACCGATGCACCTATTTTTTCCATATCCTCCAGATGGCCACGGGCATAGGCTGTCATAGAGGATATGAGCGCATAGAGAGCATCGGTGTTCTTAGGCACCGGCTGGCTCTTCCCTGAGAAAATAGCCTCTATGTCCGGCAGCTGGTCGTAGACCTTGCACCAGCTCAGGAACTCCACCCCTCTGCCAACGCCTATACACCCTGATATCATGGGATATATCTCCTCGGGATCGCTGCTGACGGTGTTGAGCAGGCTGCTGACCATCTCCCAGGAACGTGGGGTGGCGAAGGCCAGGTCGCTGACGCTCTCGCTGTCGAAAAGACAGCTGCGGTCAAAGCTTAGAAAGCCCAGTACCTTTTCGTTTATCCCGTTCTCCACCGCCCAGCGGTTCCAGCTGTCAAAGCTGGGGACGATGTCGAAATGGCAAAGTCTGTTGGCCAGGGCCCTGGGCATCTTAAAGGCCACGGACCTGTCCGTCACCCGATTGCCGGCGGCGATGACTATGCAGTTCTCCGGCAGCCTGTGCTCACCGATGACACGGTCCAGAACTATCTGATATGCCGCCGCCTGTACAGACTGAGGCGCCGCAGAAAGCTCGTCCAGGAAAAGTATGTTGACCACATCGCTGCTCTCGTCCATCTGGAATATCTTAGGCTTTAGCCAGACTGCCAGGGTCCTGTCAGCATTAGCGGCGGGTATACCTCTGAGGTCGATGGGGTTGAAGAGCATCAGCCGCACATCGGTGACGATGACTTTTTTGCCTGTTTCCTCTTCCAGCCGTTTCGCCGCCTGCCTTACTCCCTGGCTCTTTCCCACTCCGGGAGGTCCCCAGAGCATCACCGAGGGTATCAGCCTAAAGCTCCCTCCGGACCTTATGACCGCCGTATAGGCGGCGGTCAGCTGCTCTGTCATCTTGTCTACATCAAGTGCTGTCATCTGCGCAAGATCGTTCATGATATCAGTCCTCCCTATGGGTCACTTCTTTATCTCGATGCCCAGCTCCTTATCCAGCCTTTCCAGTCTCTGGGTATAGATCTCTATGACTGGCAGATAGCTGTCGTTCTTATTGAGCTGCGCCTTACACTCGGCCTCTTCCCTTATCATGACGCTGAGCTCATCGCAGAGCTTTTTTCCCTGCTCCTCCAGGCCATCCAGGCAGTTGTTGAGCCTTATCAGGTAGCCTGCGGGGCTGTCCCCGAGCTCCACATAATACCTGCCGCTGCGCTCTAAAGTCACCATTGGCTTTTCCCTTATCACGTTGGGCGGCACGCTGAGCTTAAAGCCTCTGTATTCGCAGATGAAGGCGGCCTCCCTGGCGAAAACGTTCATGGCCAGGGAATTCTCTATAAGCTCTCTCAGTTCTTTTCTTGCCTGTCTGCCCTGCTCCTTCTCCTCCCGGGTCTTTTCCTCCGGCAGAGGGTGGGCTTTAATGAAGCTGCTGTCGTCGTTCAGGGTGCCTATGGCCCTGGAGAGCCGCTCCTTCTCCTCAGGAATGGCCGAGAGCCGCCTTGCCATACGCTCCTTCTTCCTTACCAGCTCACGCTGGAGGATAACATATTTTGACAGCTCGTTGGCAGCCTCGACCCTTTCCTTTATCAGCGGGTTCTCCACCGCCAGGGCCTTGACCTCCGCATAGTTCAGGACGGTATCGTCCACCTCGCTGCCCTCCCTGTCGGTAAGACTGCCGGAGATCATCTGTGAGATGAATTCCTGCTTTTTCTGCAAAAGCTGCCAGGAATATGCGTCAAAGCTGCCGTGGGTGATATACCGGAATATCCTGACCTCTTTGTTCAGGTTCCCAGGCCTTAATATCCTGCCCTCTCTCTGCACCATGTCCGCCGGCCGCCACGGCACATCGAGATGATGTATGGCTTTCAGATGGGTCTGCACATTCACGCCCATGCCAAGCTTCATGGTGGAACCCATTAGTACCCTTATCCTGCCCGCATTGACCTTGGCGAACAGGGCCTTTCGCTTAGCCTCGCTCTCGTCGGCGCTGTGGACGAACTCGATCTCTCCCCTGGGTATTCCAAGGCTTATGAGCAGCTCCCTCAGGTCATCGTATACGTTGAACCCCTCCTTCGGGGTCGAGATATCGCAGAACACCAGCTGGGTACACAGCCCCTCCGGGTCGCTGCGGTAGATGTTCACGATATTCTCAGCGCAGCGGTATATCTTGCTGTCAAAGCTCATCATGCACTCAGGCCTTACCAGCCTGATGTCAAGGGCGGCCTTCCTGCCGTCGCCGGTGATCTTCAGAAGGTTGTCCTTATCACGGCTGACCTGCCGGGACCTGACGGCGTCGGCCCGCTGCGAGATCTCCAGCAGATACTCCGCCAGCTCTCTGGTCTTGGTTATAACGCAGTCCGTATAGCCCTTGAACTCAGGGATATCCGAACCGGCCCTGGGGCTCTTGTCGTGATGATAGTGGGCCACGGCTGAGAAAAGGTTCGTCAGCTCCGGCAGATTATGGAACCTGCTCAGCCGCCTTGCCACCCGATAGGAGGAGGTGTCAACATCTATCTCGAAATCCGTCTTTGCTTCGGCGAACATACCTATCCAGCTGTCGAAATTCTGTATCTCCAGCAGCTTGAGATCCCCTTCCTGGAGATAGGTCTGCATGGTAAAGGCATCGCTGAGGGAGTTGGTGATCGGCGTGGCGGTGGCGAAGACCGCCCCTCTGCCGTTGTTCTGAGCCTGAACGATATGGACCTTGTCAAGCATAAGGGCGCACTCCTTCGACCCGGCTGAATTGACCCCTAGTACCTCTGCCCTGTTGGGTATGGGGATATTCTTGTAATTATGGGCCTCGTCAACGAACAGTGTGTTTATCCCCAGCCTGTCAAAGGTGGCCCCGCAGTTTTTCTTTTCCAGCTGTGTTGCGAGCTTGAAGAGCTTTTTCTTTATCGTATCCCGGCGCTCCTCTATGCCCCTGGAATGGTATCGGTTGGAGCTTATATAGTCGTTTATCTCGTCGAGCTGGGCTGTCAGCTCCTTCTCATAATACTCGTCCGAAATAGGTATCCTGTCAAAGCAGCTGTAGGCGATGATGACAGCGTCGTGGTCCTCGTCCCTGACCCTTGTCAGCATTTTCTCCATGCTCTTTGCAGTGAACTCCTTAGGAGTTATGCACAACAGGTCTGCATGGGGGTACATGGTCCTGAACATCGTTTCCCACTGTCCCACCAGGTTATTGGGCACCACGTACATATTCTTTCTGGATATTCCTATCTGTCTCAGCTTCATTCCGGCGGCGATCATTATATAGGTCTTGCCGGAGCCTACGTCGTGGGCAAGGAGGGTATTGGGAGTAAAAAGTATCTTGGCGACGGCGTTTTTCTGATATGGGTATAGCTCGTGTCCCTCTGCGGCCCCGGGGAAAGTCAGGAACGATCCGTCAAAGCTGCGCTGGACCACCGAGCCGAAACGCTCTTCATAGATCTTTGTGAGCCTTTCTTTCCTGGTAAGGCTCTTCCATACCCACTCCTCAAATTTTCTTCTGATAAGGTCAGCGCACTCATTGGCGGCCACAGTTTCCTGCCGGTTCAGCTTTCGGGCTTTACCGCTTTTGGTGGCGGTAGTCTCCACTGTGTCGAAGACCTGTATCTGCTGCATATTGAGCATTTTTTCCATAAGGTGCAGGGCGCCAAGTCTGCCGGTTCCGTACATAGCGGCCTTGGCAGAATAGCCGTAGCGGCCCTTATCGGGTATGCTCCAGGAACCCGTGATAGGGTCGTGCCTGACTCTGTACCTATCGGGCATAGTCTCTCCTCTTCTGAAAAGCTGGCCCAGAAGTGACTCGATAAAGGTATCTATGATATCCTCCGGGACCCACGGTGAGCCCAGGGTAACGTATATGTCCTCGGCCCTTACCGGCTCCGGCATGACTCTTTCCAGGGCCTTCAGGTTATCCTCGAAATAGCCGTGATACTTGTTGTTTGCCTGCTTAGCGGCACGGTACTTTTTCATCAGGTTTCCGCTGAGATACTCGTCTGCGGTCTGCCAGCCCTTATAAAAGCACTCCTCCCAGCTGTCGGGATCCTGGTAGACGGACCCTCTGAGCTCCTCGATGACCTCTTTGCAGCTGCGGCCTGTTATCTGGGCTATATACTCTATATCCACCCGGCAAAGCTCGTTCTGTGACAGCACCAGTCCGTCTGCTATGCTTTCCGCCCAGACCCCGGCGGTCCTTTCGTCCCCGGCGAAGGCATTGTTCCAGTCCAGGGGCAGCTCCATAGAAGTGACCCTTCCGATATGCTCTTCACTCAGCAGCTGCTTTTCCTTTTCGGCCTGTCTTCGCTCCAGCTCCGCCTCACGCCTGCGCCTTGCATCCTCCCGCTGCTGCTCCTTGTCCTTTTTCTGAGAGTCCTGATAGTCGCTTATGAGCTTTGATATGTCCTTTACGGAAAGCTCGTCCCTGCGGCTGATAGTTTCTATTAGTTTTCTGAAAGAGCTTATCTCGCTGCCCATCTTACAGTCCCCCTTCCCTTACTGCGTTCCTTTTCACTTTACACTGTATCTTATGTTGTCTATTATAACATTTCCTATGCGCAGTTTTTTGCTCATAGTCACAAAAATGCCGCAGAGCATATCTGCGGCACCCCTGGATACCATTGTTGCATATCTTTCAGCGATAGTCCCCGTAGAAGAACAGCGCCAGAGTACCCGGGCCGGAATGCGCCCCGATGACCGGGCCTGTGTAGGCGATGACCACCTCGGTGTCCTTGCCGAATATCTCCTTCATGAGCTTTTCGGCCAGTTTAGCGTCCTCCATGCAGTCTCCCTGGCTCATGGTGACTATCTTGTTCTCGTTATCGCCGCATCGTTCCTTTATCATTTCGATGAGCTTATATATGCTCTGCTTTCTGCCCCTGACCTTGTCCAGGGGTATGAGCTTTCCGTCATTATCCACATGGAGCACAGGCTTTATGCCCATAAGGGTCCCGGCGATGGCCTTGGCCCTGGAGACTCTTCCGCCCCGGAAAAGATATTTCAGGTCGTCAACAGTGAACACATGACAGATCTTATACCTGTTGACCTCCAGCCAGCCTGCCAGCTGGTCGATGCTCATGCCCTGCCGCTTTTTCTGCTCCGCATAGATCAGCAGCAGCCCCTCTCCGGAAGAAGCCGAAAGGGAGTCCACCACCACTATCTTAGCATCAGGGTACTTCTCCAGAAGATTGTCCCTGGCTATGCAGGCGCTGTTATAGGTACCGCTGAGTCCCGAAGAAAAAGCCAGATACAGCACATCGTTCCCCGCCATGACTTCCTTTTCAAAGGTCTCCTCGATAAGTCCCACTGATATCTGCGAGGTCTTGGTCACAGCGTCCTCCCTCATTCTCCTGTAGAACTCCTCCATAGAGATATCGGCATTTGTATAGGCCTTGCCGTCTATCTCAAAGGTCAGCGGCAGGAGCTTGCAGTCCATTTTATCCAGTCTTTCCTGCGGCAGGTCGCAGGTGGTGTCACAGTAGAGCACATAGGGGCGTTTTATCATGATGATCCCTCCGTTTATCATTGTCAGGCGCTGCCGGTCGTCAGGCACTGCCAAGCAGCATCTGGTCATAGGCAAAGAGCGCCTCGTTTATCTCGAATATATCATAATGCTTTTTCTCGATGAAGTATCTGACTATCAGATCGAATTTCAGGCTGTTTGAAAGGGCGAACCCGGCCTTTTCCAGCAGCGCCTCAGTCTCCCTCAGGTCCAGCCTCAGCGCCACCGCAAAGGCGCAAACGGTCTGCTTTTTGGGCTTATAATTTACATCGCTGCGTATCTTGGAAAAATGCTTGCGGTCGATATTGGCCCGCTTATAGGTCTCGGCATCAGTCATGCCCCTTTCGTCGATGAGCCTCAGCAGGGACTGCGAAAAGCTCTCATCAATATTCCTCAGCATTACCTCGATGGGGACGCCGCTGTCTTCTGAGGGCTGTTCAGCCGCCGGTGCCCCCATAGGCATCATAGCAGCCCCTGTAAAGGTCTGGTCAGACTCAACGAAAACGGCGCTGTCATTGCCCCTGCCCCGTTTGCTCACTCTGAGCTTTCTCAGAAAGCCGCCTTTTTTATCCTCGTCCTTACTGCTTTCCCTGACCGGTGCGCTGTCCATACCGTAGGGATAGCTGCCCTTTATTGATACGCTCTTTTCCTGTTTTGCAGCAGCCGGACTGTTAAGATCTCTAAGGTCCAGTACCCTGGTCTCAAGATCATAGTGTCTGACGTAGTTATCATCTATATATTCAGCTATGCCCTTAAAGATATCCGAGCCTAGTTCAAAGCTGGTCTTGTCGAAGATGACAAGAGTTATGTCCATCTCCTCAGTCTCCAGAAAGTCTGAGAAAGCCCTCAGCGCCACCTCCATGGCAGCACTCTTGGGATAGCCGTAGACCCCTGAGCTGATAAGGGGGAAGGCTATGCTCTCACAGCCCTTTTCCCTGGCCAGAAGAAGAGAGTTTTTGTAGCAGCTGTATAAAAGCTCCTCCTCATTATTTCTGCCGCCCCTCCACACAGGTCCTACAGTATGTATGATGTATTTGCAGCCTAAGTTATAGCCGCCGGTGGCCTTGGCCTGCCCGGTCTTACAGCCCCCAAGGAGCCTGCACTCATACAGAAGCTCCGGCCCGGCAGCCCGGTGTATAGCTCCGTCAACGCCGCTTCCTCCCAGCAGCGAGGTATTGGCCGCATTGACAATAGCGTCGGTCTTCATTTTCGTGATATCGTTCCTGACTATATCGAATGGCACAAAGACCATCTCCTATCAAAAGTCTGCGAAAAGCCCCGGCCTCTCGCCTTATATGAAAGTATACCATTTTTTGCGACAGCTGTCAAGTTTTTTTGTGTCAAATTCTGAAAATGTCATTTTTATTTAAGGCTGAGTTCTTGTTACTTAGGCCGACTGACTATTATTGACTTTGGCGGGGAAAAATAGTATAATATCATCAGGGGCCAGACCCTTGACCGGAAAGGAATGAAAAATTATGAACACTGACAGACGCAAGGTAGTACTCATAGGCACAGGCATGGTAGGAATGAGCTTTGCTTATTCTCTGGTGAACCAGGGCGGCATATGCAACGAGCTGGTGCTCATCGACATCAACAAGGAGAGAGCTATGGGCGAGGCCATGGACCTTAACCACGGTCTGGCCTTTGCAAAGAGCAATATGCGCATCTACGCAGGCGAATACCGTGACTGCAAGGACGCAGACATCGTGGTCATCGCCGCAGGTGTGGCGCAGAAAGAGGGCGAGAGCAGGCTGGACCTGCTGCAAAGGAACACCGAAGTGTTCCGCTCCATAATCACCCCGGTGGTCAAGTCGGGCTTTGACGGTATTTTTCTCGTGGCCACCAACCCGGTGGACATCATGACAAGAGTGACCTACGAGCTTTCAAGGTTCGGGGCGTCGAGAGTCATCGGCACAGGCACCAGCCTTGACACCGCCAGGCTCAGATATCTGCTGGGAGACTATTTTACGGTTGACCCCAAGAATATCCATGCCTATGTCATCGGCGAACACGGCGACAGCGAGTTCGTACCGCTTTCGCAGGTCATGCTTGCTACCAAATCCGTGGCCGGCATCTTAGCCGACGGTAAAAACAGCTACTGCGTGGACGATATGCAGAAGATCGAGGAGCAGGTAAGGACCTCGGCTTATAAGATCATAGAGGCCAAGCGGGCCACCTATTACGGCATCGGCATGGCCATCACCAGGATAGTCAAGGCCATCTTAGGCGATGAGAACAGCGTGCTGACCGTATCAGCCAAGCTCTGCGGAGAGTACGGAGGCAAGGACGTTTTCGTGGGAGTTCCCTGCATAATAGGACGCAACGGCGTCAAGGAGATAGTAGAGCTTTCACTGACCGATGAGGAAAAGGGCAAGTTCAACAACTCTGTTAGCATACTCAAAGAATATTTTGAAGGACTGACGCTCTGAGCGGGCAGGCGGTATTTTCCTGCGGGAAAATGCCGCTTTTTTTGCCGTTTTCGCCCTGCAAATGCAGTGAAAAGATGAAAAATGTCTCACCGGGGCAAGAATTTCTCAAATAATGTCCGGCGGGTACTTGAAAAAATCAGGCAAATGTGGTATAATGGTTGAGAATATTATGAGACTGCTTTTATATCATTCGTAAGGAGGCGCTATATATGATAAAGATAAAAAATCATCTCGGCTCTATAGGTATCTCCACAGCCTATCTCAGGCAGCTTATATCAAGCACTGCCGAGAGCTGTTTCGGCGTAGCGGGTCTTAACGCTTACGGCGCCAAGCAGGGCGTTTATGCGATGCTCAAAAAACAGAACACCACCAAGGGCGTCATCATCAGACAGGAAGATGATGAGCTGGTAGTCGATCTGCATATCACCGTCACCTACGGGGTGAACGTGGGGGCTATCGTTGACAGCATCATACATAAGGTCAATTATGTGCTGACTCAGGAAGCCGGTGTAGCCGTAAGATCAGTTAACGTTTATGTTGATGAGATGACAGACTGAGCGGCTGCTCATCATAAAGGAGGAAATGTAAGTGATAAACGGAAGTTTGCTGCGCAGAGCTTTCATAAGCGGTGCGCACAGCATCACCAATAAAAAGAAATCAGTGGACGAGCTCAACGTATTCCCCGTTCCGGACGGTGATACCGGCTCGAATATGTCCATGACCATAAACAACTCTGTGGCAGAGCTTGAAAACCTGCCGGAGGACGTTACCTGCGGCACCGTGGCGCAGACCGCTGCGTCCTGCCTGCTGAGAGGGGCAAGGGGCAACTCGGGCGTTATACTGTCTCTTATCTTCAGGGGCTTTTCAAAGGGCCTGGCCGGAAAGACCGAGATGAGCGCCGAGGACCTGGTGAATTCTCTGGAGCTTGGCGTTCAGGGGGCCTACAAGTCGGTCATGAAACCCACCGAAGGCACCATACTCACAGTGGCAAGGGAAGCCGCCGAAAAGGGCAGGGAGTCCCTGCGTTCTACCAACGATATCAGGGCTGTTATGGACGATATCTGCAAGCAGGCCAGGACCTCTCTGGAAAAGACGCCCGATCTGCTGCCGGCGCTGGCTAAGGCAGGCGTGGTCGATGCAGGCGGAATGGGCCTGGTGATAATACTGGAGGCCATGAAGGAGGTCTTCGAGGGCGGCGAGATAGTCGAGCTGACCGATTCCTCCGAGGCGCCCAAGGGCACCGAGGCCATAGGCGCTGTGACTGTGGACACCTTCTCCTCAGTGGTGGGTATGTATGATACTGTCATTCATTTCACCTACTGCACAGAAATGCTCATCACCAAAAAGCCCGACTGCGACGACCCCACCAAGCTCAGGGCATACCTTGTGACCATAGGCGACTGTGTGGTAGTGGTAGACGATGATGAGATAATCAAGGTCCATGTCCACACCAACAATCCGGGCAAGGCCATAGAAAAGGGCCTGGAGTTCGGCTACATCAATCTTCCCAAGATCGAGAATATGAAACTCCAGCACAAGAGCAAGCAGAAGGCTGTCAAGCTGGAATATGTACCTGCCGAGCCGGAGAAGGAGTTCGGGTTCGTGGCAGTGGCTGCGGGCAGCGGCATAGAGGCTATGTTCAAGGACGTGGGGGTAGACTGCCTGGTAAAGGGCGGCCAGACCATGAATCCTTCCACGCAGGATATCCTGGAGGCTATAATGTCCTGTCCTGCAAAGACCGTGTTCGTGCTGCCCAACAACAAGAATATAATCATGGCTGCGGAGCAGGCAGTTAAGCTGGCCGACAGGCAGGTGTGTGTATTGCAGACAAGGACGATCCCTCAGGGTATGTCCGCAATGCTGGCTTTCGATCCTGATGCGGACTTCAACACCAACAGGCTGGAGATGACCAACGCCATCGAGCGTGTCTCCACCGGACAGATAACCTTTGCCGCAAGAGATTCGGATTATGAGGGCAGGGACATAAAGCGGGGCGAGATCCTGGCTATGGAGAACGGCAAGCTGGCCTTTGTGGACAAGGACCTGGCGAAGGCCGCTTTCAAGCTGACCAAAAAGCTTGTCAAGGGAGACAGCTCCTTCATCACAGTCATCTACGGAGCCGACGTCACCGATGATGCTGCTGATGCGCTCTATAAGCACATCAAGACCAAGTTCAGTAACCTGGACGTTAATCTGATAAACGGCGGACAGCCTGTTTATTACTACATAATCTCCGTTGAATAAGTTCTCAAGGCCGCACCTGATGAGGGTGCGGCTTTTTGTTTGCTTTTGCCCCTTTACATTTAAATGGAAATATGGTATAATGTATGAATAAGTGCGCTGATCGTTCAGCTATAGTCAGGAGAATAAAAATGGATAAAAAAATTGCGGTGGCCTGCTCTGCGGCTGCGGCTGCGGGGCTGGTGCTTTTTTGTCGGAGATCCGCCGGCTCAGTAAGGGAAAAAAATAGTCCTCCCCGGCAGGCAGCAGAGCCCGAGCCAAAGCTCAATATCGTGCTGGTGGAACCGCAGATACCGCCCAACACAGGCAACATCTCACGGACCTGTGCCGTTACCGGAGCCTCGCTCCATATGGTAGAGCCATTCGGCTTTGAGATAACCGACAAGACCCTGAAAAGGGCCGGGCTGGATTACTGGGATAAGCTTGACGTTCATTATTACAAGGACCTAAGTGATTTTTTCTCAAAAAATCAGGGCAGGTTCTACTATTTCACCACCAAGGGCCGCAGGACCCATTCGGAGGTGAGCTACCCAAAGGGGGAGAACGTGTATATCGTTTTTGGACGGGAAGACAGAGGTCTGCCGGAGGAACTGCTTTACGCCAATGCTGAAAGCTGCGTGAGGATACCTATGAGAAATGACCTCAGGAGCCTTAACCTTTCAAATTCCGTGGCGATAGCGGCCTATGAGGTGCTGAGACAGTGGGACTACCCGGACCTTGGCCGTGAAGGAAAGCTCACGAAATATACCTGGTGAATTTTCCCGGGAGAAGAGAAAGTAAAATGTGACCGAAGGAGGATAATATGCCTAAGATCAAGATAATGACAGACTCAGCAAGCGACCTGTCAGTTGAAAACGAAAAGAAATACGATATCATGGTGGTGCCATTCAAGCTGGCTATGGGGGAAAAAAGCTATACCAGCAGGCAGGACTTTGACAATGAGGAATTCTACAAGATGATGGACGAGTATGACGGCATACCCAGCACCTCGCAGATAACCGCCTTTGAGTATCTGGAGATCTTCAAGGACCTCTATTACAGCGACTACACCGACGTAATAAACGTGAACATCAACTCCAAGGGTTCCTCTACCCACAGCAACGCCATCATGGCGGCGGAGCAGTTTTTTGAAGAGATACCCGAGGCAAGAGACGAGTTCCGCATCTATAACATCGACGGCAGGAGCTATACAGGTGCATACGGCTACCCGGTGGTGGAGGCTGCCAAGAAGGCCGAAAAGGGCGCCTCTGCGGGGGAGATAGTTTCGTTCATCAAGGACTGGGTGGACAACTGCGTGATCTTTTTTGGTATGTACTCACTGCAATACGCCAAGAAGTCCGGCAGGATACCCGCTGCTGCCGCTTTCGTCGGGGAGATAATGGGGCTTAGGCCTGTTTCCAGGATACAGCACAACCAGATAACCACCGAGGCAAAGGTCAGGGGCGACAAGGCCCTGCTGCCTAAAATAATGGAGCTGACCCTTAACGAAATGATACCTCACACCCCTTACTGCATAGTTTACGGGAACGACAGCGAGGTAAGAGACGAGCTTGCCCAGATGATGACCAAGGCCGTGGGCTATCCCCCGGCGGACTTCTATCAGATAGGCTCTGAGGTAGCCGTCAATGCCGGACCTAAGGTGGCCGGCGTCATCTTCAAATCCCTGAACAAATAAAGAGAGAGACAAGGAGACATAAAATGGAAGAGACAAAAAACACCTCCCCGGAGCTTACAGACGGCCCCGGAAAACAGAAGATATACTTTACTGCCGAAGTTGTCATTGGATTTTTCTTGATGCTATACGGGCTGATGGGATTTTTTGCCCTGGGAGGATACAGGTTTATTTTTGCTGCCGTTTGCGGTGCCGTGCTTGGATCACAGGGCCTGAGATACAGAAAGGCCGGATATAAGAAGGAGCTGCCTAAGAGGATACTGCTCGTGATAATAGTGCTCACGGTCGTGCTGGCGGTTTGTGTCGCTGTTGCGCCGGTATCTGTCAGATCGTCCTCTAAGTTCAAGTTCGGCATACAGCGCAGCTATATAAACAGCTATCAAACCGTGAGCGATGTAAGCTGGATCCCTGAGGAGGAGGTCAGAAAGGCCGAGGGCGATTATAGGCTTGACTATATGGCAAGCTTTGGCCAGGGTACCGGACATTTTGACGTAAGATTCACCACCGGTAAGGACAGTGCGAAGGCTATGGCTGAGGAGTATGGAAGAAAGGCCGTTTATACCGTTGAGCTTAAAGACTATGAAAGCAGCAGCGGGAGCTACTATCATGTAAACGGCGGTGAGTCCGATAAGGATATTCTGACGGTTTTCTACGACCGGGATATCTGGGAGGGCCATACTGACAGCGCTGTTATATATGTGCTTTCAGCCACCCTGAACTGGAACCACCCTCACTGCCAGGCAGTCATCATCGACCCGGTAAGCGGGCTGGCAGAATTCTCACAGCTGGGGTGAAAAACATGGGTAAAAAAGGCAATTCGATAATGCTCACCAGAGACAAGTTCACCTTCGCCCTGGTCTGCTGGATACTTTATCTGGTGCTGACCCTGGCGCCGGCACTGTCTCTGATGGTAAAAATGATAAGCTTCGGGCTGTCCGTGGATACTGTCGTTTATATCCTTTCTTACATGAGCCCCATAGCAAATGCGGTATGGATGATGGGCAGAGAAGATCAATGGCTATGGATCCATATAGCTGCGGGCATCTTTGGTATTCTTGTCCTGGCCGGGATCCTGATCGGGCTGCTGAAACTGCGCAAACAGCCGAAGAAATGGCTGTTGTTCCTGACCGCCGGCGGGCAGCTGCTGATGCTTATATCAGAAGTCTATACTATCCACACAGTCTCCCTCGGACATTCATTTTCTTTAAGCGATATCCCCTTTTCCTTTTACGCCATGCTGGCGAGCTTTGCGTTCACAGTCTCCGCACTGAACAACTGGGACGAGAACAGATACTAAAAAAACGAGCCTTATCCGACCTTTTGCCGGATAAGGCTTTTTTATCACAAATTCGTGTAGTCGCAAAGCTGCTGATAGCTTGTTAGCCAGGGCAGCTGCCCTTCCAGCATCAGCCCGTCGGTCCAGGGCTTGTGATAGCTGTGGGTCACCTTCACGTTCAGCTCTGTAAAAGCCGTTGCCCTGTTCATTGCTATAGGGAGACTGTCCCCTTTCAGCAGCGAGCCTATGAGAACGCTGGTGAACATATCCCCCGTTCCGGAATAGTGGGCGCCCTTAACATAGTCGTTCTTTATCTTCCAGAAACTGCTGCTCTCCCGGTCATAGCCTATGGTGTGCATACCGCCGTCGGCCAGGTCAACGCTGGTTATGACCACTATCCTGGCCCCCTGCCTTGAAAGTCTCACCAGCCAGGACTTGGCCTCGCTGTTGAGCAGCGGCATTTCGGGGTATTTCTCACCAAGCAGGATAGCTGCCTCAGTGATGTTGGGGGTGATGATGTCCGCCACCGCAACCAGCTCGGACATTCTCTTGCAAAGCTCCCCGGTATAGGTAGCATAGGACTTTCCGTCGTCCCCCATGACAGGGTCCACCACCTTCAGACTGTCCGGATAAGCGGAAAAGAACTCCAGACAGTGGTCTATCTGCTCCGCTGAAGCTAAAAATCCGCTGTAAATGCAGTCGAACTCTGTCCCCATCTTTTTGTAATGCTCCAGAGTGGGCTTGATAAAATCAGTAAGGTCCCTGATGACGAACTCACTGTAGCCTGTGTGGGCCGAGAGCACTGCTGTCGGCACAGGACAGACCTGCACCCCCATGGCTGAAAGGGTCGGTATTATCACCGTCAGCGAGCACCTGCCAAGACCCGAAATATCCTGTATCGCTGCGACACGCCTGCAACTGTTCATTTTACTTTCTCACCGCTCCTTAAATATCCCCCATGACCGGGGGTAACTGTAGTATCTCAGAAATTCAGGCCTCGTTGACCAGCTTGCCTGTCATATGCTCTATCTCCATGGACATGAGCAGTGTGGCGGCACCGCATCTTCTAATCTCGTCCTCTATGTAGCTTTCATCGTCAGTGAACTTATAGCTAAGACGTCTGCTGATCTCAATGACTTTTTCCGTATCTTCCACCACGGTCATGCGCCCGAAGGCCACCACGCTCTTTATGTTCAGCGCCCACTGACCTTCCTTTCTGTATCCGCTGTCAAAGACAGTATAGCAGACTTTGTCGCTGTTTTTCACTGCATCGACCCTGTGACCTGTCTTGCCGCCGTGAAAATAGAGCCTGCCGTCCTCCGGGCAGTAATAGTGGTCGATGGGCACACAGTATGGATAGCCTTCATCGCCGTTCACCGCCAGGACTCCCCTTTTTTCATTTATCAGCAGCTCTATGCACTCCTCATTGCTGAGGGCCTGTTTCATCCTTCTCATATCTCTGAACATACTACCTCTCCTCACTGCATAATGCCATAAATATTATTATACCACTTTCTTTCGTCACTGTCAACCGAATACCGTGACAAAACGCAAAAACCGCAGAACGCCTGAAACCGTTCTGCGGTAGATCTATCCTATACTGCCAAGGACCTTATACAGCAGCCTGTAAAGTTCAGCAGCGTCCTCAGGGCCGAGGGACAGCTTGCAGGCCACCTTTTTCGGCACCTCTGCCGCCTTATCAGCCAGAGCGGCACCTCTGTCGGTAAGAGTGACTATCAGCACCCTTTCGTCCTCCTGACAGCGGCAGCGGTCTATATAACCCTTGCTCTCCAATGCTTTGAGCACCGGCGTCAGCGTCCCCGAATCCAGATAGAGCTTGCCGCCAAGCTCCTTGACGCTTATGCTTTTTTCCTCCCAGAGGACCATCATCGTGATATACTGCGTATATGTCATATCCAGCTCGTCGAGAAAGGGCCTGTAGAGCCTGACTATCTCTTTCGAGCAGACGTAGAGAGGAAAGCACAGCTGATTCTCCAGCCGCAGTTCCTCATACATCTTCGTGCCGTCGTTCTTCATCTCATCACTCCGTATGCGCCTTACTGTGCAGCCTGATGGTCATAAGCGGCCCTGACGGCCTTGGCCAGCTGATCTGCGCAGGAAGTAGGCTTGTTGTTGCAGGTGTTGCCGCCAAGGATCTCCTCGATCTTATCGACCGTCATGCCCTCCACAAGCTTTGACACTGCTTTCAGATTGCCGTTGCAGCCACCGGTGAACTGAACGTTCCTGACTACGCTGCCCTCCAGGTCAAAATCTATCCTGCTTGCGCACACCATTGAGGTCTTGTAGGAATACCTCATTCAAAGGACCTCCTGTATCTTTTTCTCAAGCTTTTCCGGCTTGGTGGCCGAAGCGAAACGATCAACGACCTCACCCTCACGGTTGACTAAAAACTTGGTGAAATTCCATTTTATGTTATTGCCCAGGGTCCCGCCCTTTTTGCCTTTCAGATAGGTATAAAGAGGGCTCTCGTTCTCGCCGTTGACATCTATCTTGGCAAACTGCTTGAATGTAACGCCGAACCTGCCTGTGCAGAATGTAACTATCTCCTCATCAGTCTCCGGCGCCTGGTTGGCAAACTGGTTGCAGGGGAAATCCAGTATCTCCAGACCCTGGTCCTTATACTTCTCATAAAGCTTTTGCAGGCCCTGATACTGAGGGGTAAAGCCGCAGTGGGTAGCGGTGTTGACTATCAGCAGCACCTTGCCCTTATAATCAGCCATCGAAACATCGTTCCCCTTAGCGTCCTTGACCTTGATATCGTAGATGTTTTCCATAAAAAGACCTCCTGTTCATTTTGACTTTTGCATCTATAGGGCTATCCTCCCCATCTATGCGGGGGAATATTCCCCCACGGTACTGAAAAATAGATTTTGTACAATTCGATTTTGTACAATTTAATTATATCAGTTTTTTTCGATTTGTCAAGAGGTTTTATAAGGCAAACTATAAATTTTTTATGAACAGATCCCTATTTTCTCTTTCCACGTTCTTTATTTAAGACCAGCGCCACGATGATGACTGTATTGCTGACAAAAGCCAGCGCCACTGTCAGCAGCAGCATAAGAACGCCCCGGACCCAGTGGCCGCTGTCAAAGGGGATAAGCATTATCAGCCCGATCGCCATGAGTGTAGATATCACCAGTGTGGCGGTAAGACCCTTCTCTGTCCTTCCAAGTGCGTTTTCGCTCAGTTCCAGTGCGGTGCTGAGGTTATCCTCTGCGGCCTGGGGAAATTCCCTTTCGGAGAGCCGTCTCCCGGCCACCAGCTCGTTCATGCTGAGGCCGTAAAGCTCCGACATCGCCGCCAGGCAGTCCACCGGCGGCATATAGTTCCCTGTTTCCCACCGTGAGACGGTCTTATTAGTGACCCCCAGCCTGCTGCCCAGCTGTTCCTGTGTCAGACCCTGTTCCTTTCTCAGCTCCTTCAAAAAAGCTTCGGTCTTTACCATATCCATACATGACAACTCCTTCTGTGTTTTTGTTAAGCCTATCATACACCATGAGCCGAAAAAAGTCTATACCATAAACAGCGAATTCTGAAATTTACCATGAAATGTCCCGGCGGACAAAGTCATCAACAAAAAAAGCGTCCCCGAAGGACGCTCTTTTTAAAGTCTGTACTTAGGGTCGATATCAAAACGGTCGGCCACGCTTTTTTCTTCCCTCTTTCCGGAGAACCAGATCACCAGCAGTGCAATGACGAAAGGCGAGGCTATTGCCGGAACGACCATCATCGGATCGACCTGTGCAGCGTCTGAAGGCACACGGACCTTGGCGCTCTCATAAGCAGTATCTATCCTATGGGACCTTATGAGCAGCCTGTGGGTATTTATACCGTAGGGGGTGCAGGTCATAAGGGTAACATAGTCGCTGTCGGGGATAATGGCAAGCTTATCTATCTCAGTGGGTTCCACTATCAATATCTCCTCCACCTCATAAGTCATCACCTGGTCGAGAACTGTGACAGTGAAGGTGTCCCCCACCACCATTTTGTCGATGTCGGTGAATAGCCTTGCCGAGGGCAGGCCACGGTGGGCAGAAATGACGCTGTGGGTATTTTCTCCGCCCACAGGCAGAGAGGAGCCCTGCATATGTCCGGCGGCGACGTTCAGAACGCCCTCGCTGGTGCCATGGTATATGGGAAGCTCAAGATTGACGGAGCTTATGGTTATATAGCCCATGATGCCTGTGCCGGTGACATCGAGTATATCATAGTAGCCAGGCACATCGTTATAATTGGTGAACGGCGCAAACAGTCCCGCCAGCTGCTTATTGTATAGACGGGCCTCATCTATCATTTTCATGGCAGTCTCATCGTCCAGGTCATCGACAGTCTCCCGGTAGGAGGCTACTGCACGGGTGGTCATGTTCTTGTTCCACCAGTTGGCCACGGTGGGATAAAGCATCACGGAGAGGCCTACGATCAGCAGAACTATGAGCATTATATTCGTCAGTGTGTTCAGACGTTTTTTCATAGGCACCTCCCTAATGCGAGCCTGCCCGCACAAAAGCACGGGCAGGCTCCATAGGCAATTATAGTTCAGAATTGATGAAACTTAGTCTTCCTTCTTGCTCATTCTCTTCTTTGCAATGAGAGCTACAGCAGCCAGTCCTGCCATAGAGCCGCCCACGCCGTAGAAGATCTTGGTACCGATGCCGCCGGTCTCAGGAAGAACAGAACCCTTCTCGTTGATGATGTTGCTCTCGATAACGCCGGTCGCAACGTCGCCGGTTATGGGATCTGTAGCCAGACCGGTAGCGGTGAGATCGATAAGCTCAGGATCGTCAGCATCGTCTTCATCATGTGTTGCACTGATGGTGAAGTCGATGTCAGCTATCGTGTTGTAGCCGTCAGGAGTCTTAGTCTCACTCAGAGTATAGTCGCCGTCGTCAAGGCCGTAGAATGAGAAGACATCATTCTTGTCACCACTTACGACCACTCTGGTTATCTCTACAGGAGTACCATCCACGTCCTTATAAAGAGTGAACTCAGCGCCCTCCAGAGGATCTTCATTCTCATCGACCTTGTTTATAACAGTCTTATAGGTGAATACCTTTACCTTGTCTAACGTAGTACTGCCGGTAGAATCGTTATTATCATTGTCTTCATCGTCCTTTGTGCTGGGGTTCTCCTCATTGGGCTGATCATCATCGCCGCCGTCATTGGGCTTTTTAGGCTTGGTATCATCATCGTTCTCATCAGTATCATCAGGCGTATCGTTAGTATCATCATCATCTGTAAGATCTACACCAGGATACATATCGAACTCAGGATTGTTGGAGTATGTAGCAAATGCGGTGTTCTCGTTTCCTTCCTCACCGTAATTCACCTTATCAGCTGCGGTGCCAAAGGACTCACTGGTCACGCTGTCTTCGCCAAGAACAGCCTTGTACTCTACAACGACCTCTGCATTGTTAGGATCGACCCTGAGATTGCTGGCCACGTGCTTGATATCAGGGAATACGATAGTAAACTTGTTTTCGCTGACAGTGATATCATAGCCGGTGTTGCCGCCGGTCACATCGTTAGCGCTGATGGTCTTGCCGCCGATCTTAACAGTAAGGTCCTTGATATCAGATACTTCATTAACATAGAAACCGGCTGCGATGTTATCAGTGAATTTCAGGAAATAACCCTCATATTCGCTGACGTTCTCAGGCAGAGTAGCCTTCAGCTGGAAAGGTACCTGATCGCCAACGTCCCAGTCAGCGCCGTCCTGCCAGTCAGTTATTGTACCGGCAGTATCATTAGTATCTTTCAGTTTCTTCTGGAAGGTCAGTGCGCCCAGCTTGGTAACGATATTTACGTCCTTATCGACTACCTTCAGGATATTTGCTGTCTGATTTTTGCCATTGTCCTCTACTACCAGGTAGTAACCGGCAGCAAGGCCAGTTTTCTCAGCATCATTGCCCTTACCGATAACAGCAAGAGGTGTGTTGCCTACAAGTGCGGAAAGATCGGAATCCTGAGTTGCGTTTTCTACGGCTTCCAGAACATCCTCAACAGTCTTGCCAGCTGCCAGCTGTGCGCCGGCCTGTGCATTGCCTATGATCTTGTTGCCGTCGCTGTCTTCACCAACAGTGCCTGTAAGCAGCTGGTATATGGTGAAAGTGCTCTCAGTATTAGCGCTGACACTTATCTTGTACGAGGTTGCCGGTGCAGCCGATGCCACCATGCCGGTCCCGGCCACCATTGTTGCAGCGATCATGAGCGCTGCGGTCATGCTTGCGAGTTTCTTGAAGTTTTTCATAGTAAATTCTCCTTTTATAATTTATAAGATACTTTGATTTATGGTGGATAGCGCCTGAGCAGGCGCAGGTCCATCTTACGACTTAGCGTCATAACGCCTGCGCCGTTTCATAACGTATAGTAGCGCTGCCGCACCGACAAGTGCGCCGCCTGCGAAGGTGTAGGCCCCGGTGCCTGTGCCGCCTGTATGCGGCAGTACCACTCCGGAGGATTCCTTCTTGAAGTTGTTTACATTGATCTGAGCTGTGCCGCCCTTATTGTAAACATCTGTCAGATCGATCTTGTCATTGATCTCGTCATTGGTGTCCACGTAGCTGTAACCCGCAACATAACCGTTGACGTCCTCTTCCACGATATAGTAGTAATAAGGCGTCCCGTCATTGCTGCAGATCGGCAGAGACTGCGTGGTGCTGTATGTGCCGCCCTGAGTGGGTGTGAACCTGATGTAGATAAAGCCGTCGTCGCTGAAGGTCGCATTCCTGCCTGCCTCCGACGCCGGTACTGTACCTCCCTCTGCGCTTTCCAGGTCGAAGGACTCAGTATCCGCAGGGTCGTACAGCGGCTGACCGATATCAAGGTCCTTATTAGTGGTCCTGTAGAGTCTCATGGTCACATTGTCATCATGACCGTCCCCGTCGGACCAGGTCTTGTTGATGGTAACGTCAACAGACTTTCTTGTGTTTTTCAGGGTGACAACATTGTTTACGCCGCTGTCATCAGTTCGGGGTGCGATGCAGTTGTTTATATAAGACACACTATACGCATTGCTGTCCGATTCTTTTATGATGTAAATGTAGGGATTAGTGCCATTTTTTGCTTCAACGTCAGAAAGCACAAGTTTCCATTTATCCTTCTTCTTCAGTTTAACACCGGTCCTAAAGAGCTCATAATTATTGTTTACTTCGCCGCTGTCAGTATAGAAGTCAGGCGGCAGGCCGTCTACGCTGGCATAGCCATTGGCACCCGCTATCATTTCTCCTGTATCCCAATCATAACCATAATAGCAAATATAGCGGTATATATCCACAGTTATGATCTCCGGGATCTCGGAGCTGTCAACACCTTCCCACTGTTTCTCTATAACTATCTTATCCGATGCTCTGTTATAGATATCACAGTAAACGCCGTCCTTATCGCCCTCATAGTCATACTCAGTATCGTAGCCCTCGTTTTCGCCCAGGTCTTCGATAATGTAGTAATAATAGTGGCTGTCCGGGTCGTCCTCAAACTGGTAGCGGATATTCTTTATAGTTACCTCCCAGTTATTGGAACTGTCCAGCTGGTACCATTTGGTACCGCTCTCTCTTTCGGTCAGAGTCGGTATAGCTATCGGCGTAGCACCTTCCAGGGTACTGATCTCAGCCTCTGTATCGCCCATTTCGTCAGGCTTTACCTCCTTGGTCCGGTACACCTTGATGTAGATAGGCTTGCGGTCGGAGTCATTCTTGGTATCTACCCAATGCTTTTTGATCTCCAGGTTGGTCAGCTCAGGTGTGCTGTCCTTATTGATGATATTCATAAGACCAATGTTGCCGTTGAGCTGTTTGGTGTAGCTTACGGTGTACATTTTTCTCAGTGTACGCCTTTCCTCAGAGGTGAGATCAAGGCTCTTATCGTCAACGTCCTCCTCCAGCATGAAGTTGGTGTAATCGCCAAGGAGCGAAGGATCGATGGCTGCGGTCCAGTCCTCATCCTTTTTCAGAACGCCCTTATAGAGCGGTCTTTCACTGGCCTTGCCGCTGGAGTCGATGCCGTAGAGCTTGAAGCCGACCTCATTGAAGCTTACAGAGTTCCCGTCCACCTGTTCATTTGAAGTGTTCTTCCAGATCTTGTTCACCACAAGTCCTCTGGAGTTATTGACATTGACCTCGGTGACGCCGTTGACGGTATTTGCAGAATAGCCCTTGATGATCTTCTGTTCCTCATTGCTGAGGCCTGTCAGGTCGTCCTCAACGGTAACTATCGAATACTGCTTTACCTTCTCTGCGTCCTCCTCAGACAGTGTCACACGGTAGCCGTTGGCCGCTGTGAAAGTGCCGCTGCAGATCTCTGTGCCTGCCTCATCGGCCGAGTTCCTGCCGATGATCCTGTAGGCTGTTTCCCTGGCGACACTGCTGTCAGACCAGCTCTTAGTAGCTATAACGGTCTTGCTGTCCTTCAGGCTGCTGCCGAGGTTCATGGCTGTGCCTGAGTACAAAGGCTTATAGTCGCCCTCTTCACCGTCAGCATTTCTGAAAGTGCCGTCAGCCTTTAGATCGTACTGAACGCCGTCTACTTTATAGGAAACTTCTTTCAGATAGTAGTATATCGCCTTGCCGTTCACGCCGTTTGGCAGCTTTTCCCATCTTATAGACCCTGCATCAGTGCCGACAGCAGAGATGGTCTTCCTATTGACGAAAGACGGGTCATCTATGAACAGGTTCTCAGCCGTAGCCTTTACAGCATTAGCCGGCATGGTATTAGATCTTGTGTAGGACCACCAAAGCTCTATAGTGCTCTCGGTGTCCTGCTTGTTCTCGCCGTCCCAGGTCTTGGTGACGTTCAGGTCGATGTAGGCTATATTAGGCACCTGCATTGCCTGGCCGCCGCTTATGAACTGAGCCGTGCTCTTGTCAAAGCCTTCGGGGTAAACCGTGCTCGAATTCGGGCTGTTGACAAAGTAGAAAGTAAATTCTTTCAGCTCCTCCAGGGTCTTCGAGCCGTCACCGGTCCAGCCGGTCTGCTTGAATCCCGCAGGGGCTTTTATCTCGACGAATTTATACACGCCCGAAACAAGGTTTATGCTGGTCTTGCCGTTAAAGTCAACGTTCACAGTGCCGACAGGCATTTTCCCGTCGGACTCCACCAGGGTGTTGTCCTCAAATTTCAGCTGACCTGCCGTATTTCCTGAGGGAGGTGTAAATTCGCTCGCATACACCCACTTTGTGCCGTCATACCTTGCGATCTTGAAAATAGAATCATAGGAATTGAAGGCATAGTTTCCGATGTTGACCTTCTCCACAGTAGGCGTGCCGCCTGCCTGTACAGAAGCGTCGGAGCTGTGGAGCGTAAGCGCAACTTCATCTGCTGTAGCTGTCTCGTCACGCTTGCTGGTCCTGATGGTCGCAGAGTTCCCGGCGCTCAGTGTGGTCCCGTCAGGGAACACGCCTTCGTCATTTATGCCGTTCACGATATCTCTGCTCGTATCGTTTCCTGTCAGCGCATATTCGTAAGTGACCTGTATATGCCTGCCGTCAGGCACTGTAAGTTTCAGCACCGCATCGGGGGTAGTGGTCCTTTCGACTGAGGTAGCTGAGAAGTCGATACTGCTTGGATAATCATATTCTTGATAAGGCCAGTAACAGATCGGTTTCGGACACTGTATCTCAAGCTTATTGGTGTCTGCCGGCACCTCAAACTCGATCACATATTTGCCGTCACTGCCGTATACCTCGTTGCTGCTCGAATTGCTGTCATAAGTGATCCTGATAATATCGCTGTTATTGCTCCGGCAATTGCAGGACAGCGGATCTCCGGGGTTTCCTGACAATGTAAGTCTGACCTTGGTACCCTTTTTAAGATCACCGCTGATATTATAGTGATAAATATTATTATCAATATAATCCTCGGTCATGACCTCATCGGAAATATCCACTACTTTCTCAGTAGTCTTTGAATAGTCGATCGAATAGCTATACTCGCTGGCGTCCAGATTTTGTTTGGTATCCATGTCCTTTATCTGGAAGTTCTGGAGAGCCGCATTGGCAAGTCCCCCGTTTCCGGCGGTGCCGCCAAGACTGGATATGATGAACGTATCGGTCACATTCAGCTCGCCGTTATCCGAGAGGTTCTTGCCCTCGGGGTTTATATCCAGCTTATAAGCGATGTAATGACCGTTCTCCATACCGGTCTGAGTATCATTGACGCTCTTGGTGATATAGTTCTTGTCATCATTGACCGTTACCTCAGAGGTAACGACCTCGGAACCCGGCTCAGTTGACTCTATCCTGTTCACAAAGGTATAGCCGCTTGAAGTGATCTCAGGCATATCCTCTACGGGTATATAAATCCAGTAGTTGAGTATGCTGGAACCGTCTGAGTTGAAATAGATCCTTACCTTATTAGATGATGAATCAATATATACCGTTGAACTAGACTGACTAGGATTGTTAGCAGCCATGAAATCACCGCCGCTGGTCACACAGCTCGGACAATAAGGATCGTTTGAATCCAGGTTGTTATTTCCGTTGCCTACCTTAGGTGCATAAAGAGTGAACCCTTCGGGCAGAGTGTCAATTATCTGGCACTTGTTCGAGGTAGTGATAGTGTATTTGAACATATACACTTCCTCATTGCCTGAATCCGTCTTTATCGTTACGGGTTCCATGGTCTTAATGGACACGTACCTGTCCTCTGCTGTTTTGGTGTATTTCAGAGAATAGTCATTGGTGAGATTAAACCCGGCGTCTGAGGTCAGTATAGTGCCCTGTTCGGTAATATCATTGCCCTCGCTGTAGACTATCGGCGTATAGCCGTCAGCCACATCATTTTCGACCACCCTGTAGTAATAAGGCTCTCCGGCCTCATCTTCCTTGGGAAGTCCCTTCCAGATGACGTTCTGATAACTGTCGCCGCTGCCGGTGATCGTCTTTTTGCCCACCGACTCCCACTCTTCGCTGCCTTCGGTCCTGCGCTGCAGAGTGACCTTTATGCTGACAGGTCTCTGGTCCTTGACAGCGTCATCGTTTGCAAATGCCTTGGAAACTGTCACATTGACCTTGTTGGAGGTGTTGGTGACGGTAAGGTTCTTGCTCAGCATGGTCTCCGCACTGGGTGTGCTTGTATAGCCGGAAGGAACGGGGTCCTCCACTACTCTGTAGGAGTAGCGAACGGTGTGCTCGTCATTGGCATACATATCCTGCGGCTCCCATGACCACTGAGCAAAATTGTTGTATTCCTTGTCATGAGTCTGAGCCGTATCCGGAACGTCCTGCCACAGAGCCTGGTCAGACCTTCTGCGCTGGAGTTTCAGCGTCACGGTATCAGGTCTGTCAGAGATGTAGTCATTATCCCCGGCCCAGGCCTTATCAGCCGTAAGTATTATCTTATCGTAGTTATTTGTGACTGTGATCGCCGCATCATCGTTCACGCCGTCAGTCAGCTCATAGTCATAAGCCGGAGTATAATCATCAGGCTTTACCTCGGTGACACGGTAGAAAATAGGTTCCTTGCCGGCTGTATGTGCAGGCAGCCCTGTCCAGCTGACGCCCCAGTTCTCAGCGCTCTGCCCTTCCTTGGTCCCGGGAACGCCTGCGGCTGTCACTGCGCCCCAGTCGCCGTCTATGCCTATCTTCTGTTCAAGCTTATAGGTGACGGTATTTGGTCTCTGGCTCTCATATCCGCCGTCGCCGTACCAGTTCTTATTGACTGTGATGTTCACTACATCAGGCTTGTTGCGGACCTCTATCTCGCCGGAGGAATTGCGCACAGCGGGCGAATACTCGACCTTGTAGCCCTCCGGAACGTTCTGCTCAACGACTCTGTACTCATAGCTCTTGTCAAGTCCTCGCCATGTATACGAGCTGCCGTCGGTGCTGAGTGTCTGCTCTTCAAAAGGCTCCACATCCTGCCAGCCGCTGTCGCCGCTGCCGGGAGTCCTTCTCTGGAGCACGACCTTTACAGACTTTGCTTCGTCGCCCTCTCTGAGAGTCCACCGCTTGGTGGCCTTTATCACAAGCTTCTCATACTCGTTCTCGATGTCGAGAGCGCCGTCCCCTGAGATACCGCTGCCGGTATCGAACTTGTAATTTGCCTTATAGTTTTCGGGCACAGTCTCCGTCACCCTATAGTAGAAAGGAGTCTTTGCCGTATCGGTATCATGTGCCGGAAGCTCGCCCCAGTCGGTACTGAAACCGTTGTCCTTGTTCAGTTCCCTGGTCTCAACGTCGGTCCATGTGCCGTTCGCACCTGCTTTGCGCTGGAGAGTAACGCTGACCTTCAGAGCCTCATGGGTCTTCTCATCATCGTTTATCCAGGTCTTGCCGGTGGTGAGCCTGTAGGTCCTGGGCATTTCCCTTGTATAGGTAAAGGTGTCAGAACCTGTGTTCGGCCCTATCGTACCCGTGTTGTCAAGAGCCGTGCTGGCTCCGTTTGCAACATCGGTAACGTCCGCAGTTGTAGTATAGACGAATTCATAATGGGGATAAGTGCCCATATATCCGCCGTTGTCGATAAAGTTTATCTCAAATGACACAGCCTGTGCAGGGTCGGCCGTCTCATTGCCGTCTGCGTCCTTATAAGTGACTGTGAAATCAGTGCCTACATTCAGGACCTTGTCGCTGCCGCCCTTGACCAGGCCTGCATTTATAGAGGTTATCGCCCCCGCAAGCTTGTGAGTACTGTCAGTACCCTGTCCTATAGCGTCAGTATAATTACCGAGAGCAGACAGGCTGTAATTGTCGATATTGACCTTCCACTCTATGTCTATAGTCCTGCTGGCAGGCTTATCGGCCTCGCCGTAGTAGCCTTCCTCAGAAAGGGACTTGCTGCCCACAATGTTCTTGCTCACTGAGTTATTGAGCTTCGGAACAGAGGCGATCCCCGTCTTTGTGTAAGGCTCGTCCTTATCGGGGTCCTTGACCTCGACAGTATTATCTACCGTTGTGGCGTTTTGCGCTGCTGCTGCCACCTGCTCTGCGGTGAGCTTGGTAGTATACTGGACCGTGATCTCATTGATGCCGTCAGCGGTGACTCTGAACCCATTAGCGGTCTTTTCTGCGGCATTGGCAACTTCCGTGCCGCCTCTCTTAGCGCTGACCACCTTAAAGTTCTCGGCCCCTGCAATCCTGTCATCGGTCATGGTGTAGTCTTTCAGGGACTTTTTATTGTCGCCTGAGGTCTTCACGGTAACTGTCCATACGATAGAGTTTGTGTTCGCATCGAAAGTGCCGTTCTTATCCGTCACCACAAGGCCGCTCTCGTCGTAGTTCACAGTAGCTTGTTTAGTGTCGTCAGGCGTGTCCCCATCAGGAGGTGTGACAGAAACGCTGTTGGTCTTGCTGCCCGTACCGCCTTCGGGTCTTGGAGTATCGTAGGTTAGCTTTATGCTGCTTACGTCCGACTCTACAGTCAGGGTGTTCCCGTTCAGGCTGTATGCTGCCGAAGAAGGCTCGACCGTCAGGCTGCCTGCCTTGATATCGGAAAGCATATCGTCAGTAACGGTGTAGCCGTTGAGGGAGAGCCCGTAGGCTCTGTAAGCCGTTATCTCCCATCTTATGTAGCCGTCATCGCCGGTCTTGCCGTCGATACTGTAGGAGGGTGTGCCCTTCTTGGAAACTACTGCATCCTGCGAGGAATCCAGCGGCACCTCAGCCTCGGCCGTTTTTTCAGTTATATTGCCGTTATTATCCTTAAAGGTCACCTTATCGGTGTCCTTCTTGTCGTCCAGGTCGCTCTGGGTCGATGCGGTGACATATGTAACGGTGATGTTCTGTACGCCGCTGTTGGTCAGCTGTATGGAAGAAGCGCCTGCCGTATATGTGCCTGCCCCGGAGGGGGTTATGGTCACATTTTCAGCACTGCTCAGGTCCACATCGGTGAGCACCGAATTGCTCAGATCAAAGAAACCGCCCGGGTTAGTCAGGTTGACCGTCCACTTCACCTTAGGCATCTCTGAGGGGTCGCTGATGACCTGGCCGTTCTTGCTCAGCTCCACAGTCTTGTCATCGAAGGTCACCTGCTTGGCAACAGTACCGTTACCAAAGGAGATGGTCCTGTCGCCGTCCTCAGTCTGATCTCTGAGCACATTGCCGCTGAACTTTATATTGCCCTCGAAAGCGCCGTTCTGCGACTCGATGTATTTCAGGTACACATCAATGAACTTGATTATCATCATGCCGGTCTCTTTGTTTATGGTATAATAACCTGCATAGTTCGGTCTATCTATGCCCTGATACTCCGGCCGCTCACTGTACCAGTTCCTGAACTGCGTCGTGCTGTCCACCGTGCCGTTAGTGCTGCCGTAATAGTCAGCCTCTATGCTGATGGAATCCTTAGGTATCTGATAATAGATGTAGTGGCTGCCGTCAGGCCCTATGCCGCTGCCCTCAGGGAATTTGTACGAAAGCAAGAAATCGGTCTTTACCGAATCTGCGCTGCCGCCGTCCAAAGGATTGCCGCCGTTCATCTTCACTTCGGTCAGATATCCGGTGAAATCCACGCCGTTGCTTGGAGCAGAGGCAGGTGCGCCCTCATCGTCATCAGGCCACTGTCCTGCCCAGCCGTCCGAGCTCGCCAGAACTCCTCTCTCGCTCTCTTCATAGTATAAAGGCCTTACATCGCCTTCCACGGCACTTATCGCAGGCTTAGTGGTGCTGAGCGGCACCGCCAGCCCGACCACCATCGAAAGGGCCAGCACGAATGCCAGACATCTTTTCTGCTGCTTATGGTCCTTCAGCATCCTTCCGATCACAGTCTGAAAGCTTTTCAATCCGATCTCCCCCTTTCTTCAAAAATACTCATGCAGTAGAACTGCCCCGGTCTGTACTTTACCATATTACCTATTCCTTTAATGATACTGTAGTTCATGATACTTTAGTTCGTAGTCTTTATAGTTCAGATGTTGGACTTCACACTGTCCCCGCCCGCTTGAAGGGCCACACTCTGAATATCACTTTTCCTATGACGTATTCGTCCGCTATGCAGCCAACTGTGGTCGAGCGGCTGTCTATAGACACCGACCTGTGGTCCCCCATGACGAATATCCTGTTATCCGGCACCTGGTAGGGCAGCTTGATGTCACATTCCCCCAGGGCCAGCTCGTTGACATAGGGCTCCTCCAGCTTCACGCCGTTCACATAAACAGTACCGTCCTCGGTGATGTCTATGATATCCCCCGCAACGCCTATCACTCTTTTCAGAAGTATCTTATTATTAAAATAGAACGCCACCACGTCGCCGCTCTTGAAATTGCTGCGCTTATTGCAGATTATCAGCTCATCGTTGAGCATCGTGGGCGTCATGCTTGTCCCCGTGACCCTCAGCACCGGCAGCACCAGCATCGAGATGAGCACCGCCACAGCGGCCACCACCGTAAGCGAAGACACCGTGCTGACGATGACCTTCCGGTAGCCCGACCTGTATCTGAGCCTGTCCAGTTCACTCCTGAACTGCTCCGACGTAGGAAGGTCCTCCGGCTTTATCCTGCGGGGCTGGCCTGCCCCGGCCTTCTCATTGTTCTCCATATGATATCTGTATCCTGTCTTTCACCCGGTCCGCCGGACCTGCTTTCATCACTGCCCGCTGTCCTCCGGCTGCACACCGGTCTCATCAGCCTTCTCAGCATCTCCCCCGCTGTCTCCGGCAGGCTTTACTATGCCGAACGCCGCATCGGTCAGCTCATCTATCCGTCCTTTCAAGGCTTTGTTCTCCTCACTGAGGTCCTCGTTTTCCTTCCTCAGATAGTACAGGATCTCTATAAGCTCGGCTCTTTTCAGCTTCCGCAGTTGTTTATCTGTCATACAAGTTCTCCATGATATGCCAAAAACTCCGTATTTCCAAGTTTTTACAGAGCTTTATAAACTATACCTTATTAGGCTCTTTTATTATAAACCCATAGAGAAATTTTGTCAACAATAAATGCGCCGCAAAAAAATATTTCGTGATTTTACCCGAAATTCACCTCAAAACATTATTTATATTTACCTCATTCTATTCATACTTTTTCCATATATTCTCACAACCATTCATGCAATATAAACAACAAAAACGTTTAAGGAGATTTTCTGATGTGTAATGTGCATAATTGAAAAAGAAAATCCGGACAGAAAACACTATTCTCTGTCCGAAAATTTTCTATAATATTAAAATGTTCTGATATTTGGAAAGTCATGCCAGATAGTTCACTCTGCCGTCTCCGGTGAATTCTATCTTATTTCTTTGTCTCAGACACCTTATGCCAAGGGACACAGCCGTCTCTACAGTCTCACTGACCCTTGTGTGGCCGAACAAACGGGCAGTCTCCCTGATAAGATCGTCCCTTGTAAGAGATATCTGCCTTGACATTATCATCTCCACACCCACGGCTATCTCCTCCGGGGCTATCTCGTCCATGGTCCTCTTATCGGCCGGGGCGCACTTTGTTCTGCAAAGACTGTAGCTCTCAGGGTCAGCAGACTTCGGCCACAGGAACTCATAGGTCCCCACGGTGACGCTCTTACAGTCTGCGTCGGCAAGTGCGCTCTCAAAGGTCTTTTTCATCACCGGCCCCGATCTTGTGATGCCAAAGCAGGCAAAGATCTTTTTCTCCAGACTCTTCCGGCTTACGGGAGCCTCGGCGGCCAGGCAGTCGTTTATACATTTTATGATCTTGCCCTTGTTGGTTTGGGTGAAGTCCTGGGCTGAACCGGCGGCCGCTATCTTAAACGGCACGTATTCGGCGCACATATCCTCGATGCTGCTCTCTTCCAGCCTTTCCATGGTAGAAAGGAAGTCCCCGGGCTTTTCCTGAGTTCCCCTGACCTCGGCAGGAGCGGACTTTTTCCCGATGGCGGCCCTTATGTCAGCCTCCAGCTTTTCGATGCACTTTTCCTTGTTGTCCAGCCAGTCCAGGATATAGACCACTGAGGTGTTCCACCCAAGTCCGGCCAGGACCCCCGCCTGTGAGACCGTTCTGTCATAGGCTGTGCTGTTGCGGAAACTCTCCTCTGCGCAGCAGCTGATGCCGAGGATATAGGTCTCGGGCTTTTCAGGGTCTGCCACTGCCACGTCCACCTTATAGTCTGAACAGCCCACTGAGGTATCAGCCTTATAGCCACGGCTCGTAAGCTCTGCCGCAACTATCTTCTCAAATCCGGAGCCTGCCTTGACAGTGCCTGGCCTTACGGGCAGAGCGCTGCGGCCCTTTGCAGCGAAATCCAGGAAGCCCTTCAGACCCTCAACGCCCTCAGAGCGTGTCCTGCTCAGGTCTATCTGGTCGGGTGTGATGACGGAATAGACCACCATTTTGCACCTGGCTCTGGAGATCGCCACGTTCAGTCTCCTCCAGCCGCCGTCCCTGTTAAGGGGACCGAAGTTCATGGAGACTTTTCCCTCCTTGTCCGGGCCGTATCCGATGGAGAAGAATATAACGTCCCTTTCGTCGCCCTGGACGTTTTCAAGGTTCTTGATAAGTATAGGCTCGTACATCTCATTAGCGATGCTCTCCAGCTCCGGCTCCTCCCTGAACTTGTCGCTCAGCATATCGTCCACCAGGTTCTGCTGGGGAAGGCTGAAAGTGACAACGCCTATGCTCTGCTTTCTCAGCTCCTTATCTCTGAGCCTGCGGGCGATCTCCTCCACTATGGCCTTAGCCTCGGCCTTATTCGTCTTGGTAGAGCCCTTGTCGTAATAGCCCTCCACGTGTACCCAGCTGACCTCGCTAATCTGGTCGTCAGGCGATGGGAATGTGTAGAGCTTGTTCTCGTAGTATTTGGAATTGCTGTAGGCGATAAGGCTCTCATGCTTAGAGCGGTAGTGCCAGAGCAGATGCTGCTGGGGCATGGAAAGGGCCAGGCAGTCGTCAAGGACGCTTTCCAGGTCCTCCTTCTCATAGTTCTCATCATCGGTGGTATTTGCGGTGAAAAAGCTGGTCGGGGGCATCTGCTTGGGATCGCCTACCACTATGACGTTCTCGCCCCTGGCAATGGCGCCCACGGCCTCGCAGGTCGGAAGCTGTGAAGCCTCGTCGAAGATGACCAGGTCGAACTTAGGCTGTGACGGGTCGATATACTGAGCCACCGAGATAGGCGACATCAGCATTACCGGACACATTCTCCTCAGCAGGTTCGGTATGTCCTCAAAAAGCTTTCTTATCGGCATCATCCTGACGCCGCTCTTGATAGCCCTCTGCAAAATACCCAGCTCGGAGCTTTTAGCGCTTTCCCCGGCGGCGGGTACGTTTGCCGACAGTTTTGCAGCAAGCTCTCTCTTTGTCAGTTCCCTGAATCTCTCCTGGCTCTCTTTGAGCTTTCTTACCGCATCATCGTAGAGCATACCGCTGAATCCCGACAGGGCCTTGCTGCCCGATATGGCCTCTGAGAGGACCGCCTTCGCAATGCCGCAGTCGAAGGCCCCCAGCAGCTCACCGCAGCCCACCGTTCCCTCGGTAAGGGCCTTGGTAACATTGTCAAGGCCGGCGCTGTCAAGCTTCTCAAAAACAGACGCAATGACGGTCCAGTCTCTGAGCCTTGGCAGCTCCTCCTCAATGGCTGCCGTCCTGCGGCGGATATCCTCCACCGTGCCGGCGGTGAGCCTTTCGGTATCTGTCTTATAGGCCGAGCCAAGGCCGTCCGCTGTCCTGAGAGCCTCTCCGCTAAGGGCAGCCTTTTCGGCCAGAGCCTTCAGCCCCTCGCCGGAGCCTTCCCGGCCAAGTCTCTCCCGCAGAGCCTTCCTGCGGCTCTCTTCAAGAGAGGACCCGGAGATGAGCTTTCTTATGCTCTCGGACTTCTCCAGAGAAGTCCTCAACAGCCCTACGTCAGAGCTTTCCCCCGTCCACATAGGCCCGAAGACCCCTGCGGCGGCAGCCTGTCCGTTCTCGGTCTCGGTCCTGAGCCTGGCGGCATCTATGAGTTTTGTATGATAGTCTGAGATATTTTCCTTTGTCACTGCCCCGGGGGCCTTAGCGTAAACGTTCAGCTCCTTTACCAGGCGCTTGCTGCCGATAGACTTGGGCAGGAACCACTTTCCCTGTACGGTCTTCCACTCGGTCTGTGCTTTCTGTGCGTCATAGCCGAAAACGCTGTCCTCAAAGACCTCCGAAAGCTCCTGCCTGCACTTTTGCAGGTCTTCCAGGGCCTTCAGCGCACCCATAGCCGCCGGCTTTGACACTTCCCAGCCGCCGTCCTCCAGTACATGGCCTATTATAAAGCCGCTGCCGCCTGCTGCCTTGCCCAGCACGTCGGAAAGGTCCGAAAGCTCCTTAAAGCTCAGCTCTCCGCCGCCCACAAGCTGAGAAAGCTCTCCCTGAGCCTGCTCAAGCTGTGAAAGGCTGCCGTCCAGCTTTTCCAGGTCATTCTTCATCCTGTCCCTGGTGTCTGGGCCGCACTCAGTCAGCCGGCAGATATTCAGTGACGCAGAAGAAATGTCCCCGAACTGCCCGCCCAGATTGACAAGGCTCTCCAGAGTCTCCCTCCAGGTACGCAAGGAGTTTTCGTCCATTCCCCTTACCTGGGCGCCGGTGAAGTCAAGCATACCCTCGAAAGCTCTGTTCTTCTCGTACTCCACAGCGGCCTCATAGGCGGAAAAACCGCTGCTGCGCTTTTTATGCAGCTCCTCCATAGTGGAGTTGAGTTCTTTTCTCAGCTCATGGAGCCTGTCGGCCTCGGCCCGGTAGTCTTCCGGTGCTTTGAGCCTTCCCACATTCAGCGTATCGTCCAGCTGGTTGAGCACCGCCCTTTTCTGGGCCTTGTTTGAATGCAGCTCCAGGCAGAAGGGTCCAAGGCCTATCTTATCGAGCCTTTTTTCCACCACGGAAAGGGCCGCCATCTTCTCCGCCACGAAAAGCACGCTCTTGCCGTGATAGAGGGCGTTGGCTATCATATTGGTTATCGTCTGGCTCTTGCCGGTGCCGGGAGGTCCGTGAAGGACAAAGCTCTTCCCCTCCCCGGAGGCCACCACGGCCGCAAGCTGCGAAGAATCAGCCTGCACAGGCACTGCGATCTCTGCCGGGTGGATCTTTTCGTCCAGGTCCAGTGGAGACATCGGCGCTGTCTCCTCCTCCCAGTCGAATTTCCCCGATATAAGGCCGGCCACGACCTTGTTTTTCTCCAGCTCCTCAGAGCGGTTACGTATATCGTTCCACATTATGAAACGGTTAAAGCTGAACTGCCCTACGAACACGTAGTCCTCCACGTCCCAGCGGGACTTGGCCATGACGCCCTTTCTGATGATATTGAATATCAGCGCCAGGTCAACGCCGCTTTCGTCCAGCGGCACAGGGTCAAGGCCTTTTATGTCGATGCCGAAAAACTGTCTCAGCATCTCCAGCAGGGTGACGTTCACCTGAGTGTCCTCATCTCTTATCTTTATGGAATAGGACTTGTCCTGCACCTTTCTTATTATGTCCACCGGCACCAGTATCAGCGGAGCATAGCGTGGCTTTTCGCTCTTGTCAGTCTCGAACCATTTCAGAAAACCCAGGGCCATGTATATAGTATTTGCGCCGTTCTCCTCCATGCTGACCTTTGCCAGGCGGTAAAGCTTTGTCATGGTCTTTTCCAGGTCGCTTTCCTTCATAAAGGTCCTGAGACGGCGGTTTTTGAACTCGCTGTCTGCTATATCGTTTATAAGCTCACGGCAGTTCTCAGTCTCGTATATCTTGCTGTCACCGGCCGAAAGTGTCATATCCGAGGGCATTGGCATGACTTTGAAGACCTCGTCTCTGGCCATCTCGTCCTCCAGGGAGCCTAATGCGTCGTCGCTGCTGCCAAGCATGAGCTGCACGTTATTGACAGTAGGCCTGAAATTCAGCAGGCTGTTCCTTAGACTGAGATCAAGGAGCTTCCTTTCCCACATGACCTGCTTTGTGACCTCACGCTGTTCAGCCCCCGCATTATAATCTGTGATGATAAGTTCCTCCGGAGCGGCGGTCAGGTCACGCTTTTTGCGCTCGCCGTAGTCTGCCCTGACATAAGCGCCGTTTTGCAGCACTCTTGCAGGCATCGGCCTGATCCCTCCTGACCTGGCCCTTGCCACATCAAGAGCCAGTATGAACTGCGAGGGGTCCTTCATAAGGTCTGCGGCGTGTCTGGCTGCGGTGTCAAAATCCACTGAGCGGCCGGCGCACAGGTCAGTACAGTCCACCAGGCCTATGGCGTTTATGCCCTGGGCCATCCTCTTTGTCACTGCGGACATATCGTATTCTATGCTGTCTGCAAAGGTTTCCTCCTCCAGCCAGCAGCCCGCAAGGACACGGTCCTGAAGTACTGCGATCAGCGGGTTCAGTCCCACATTTTCCAGGCAGGCGCAGTAAAGTGCGGCGATGTCAAGGGCGCCGCCGGATCTGTTCTCCAAAACACTGTCGTGAGTCCTTATCCTCTGGCACTGCTCAAAACTGCCGGAGACGGGGAGAGCAGCGATATTCTCAGCCTGCAAAGCCCCGTATACCGCACCCATCTGCTGTCTGACGATATTGGGGTTCCTGAGAGCATAGGCAGTGAATGAGGGGTCCTTGGTCCACTTCTGCAAAAACTCTCCCGCCCTGGCAGTAAGGTTTTGAACTGCCGGGTGGTTTGGCATTATGAAAGCCGCCGCCGTTTCCGGCATAAGCTCAGTGCCTGTCCACTGGTCGTAGGCTAAAAGCTCCACTGTCCTCAGTTCCCTGGCGATGACCTCCTCGCTGCCGTCGGCCCGGGTCCTGACAGCCTCCAGGCGCACATAGCCCGCCAGCTTTTCCGTCAGGCCGAACAGGAACTCCACATCAAGACTAATATCCACCGGAGATATCTCCACAGGCACCCCGGGGGCAAGGTCAAAGGCCCCGCTCTCGAAGTCCCGGGCAAATTCCGGCTCGAAGGCTGCCCTCAGCCTTACGCCGCTGAGAACGGCATCGGTGGTGTTGGTAAGCACCACGCTGCGAAACACCGGCACATAGTTCTGCTGCATGGCAAAGTTTATCTGCGTAGACATATTGCCGCCGAAAGTAACAAGATTTTCCATAGCCTAAAGCTCCTGTCTGTCATAGATTTTCCGCCGTCCGCCGCAATCCGTATCCGCAGCGCCCCGGCAATTCATACCAGTTTTGATTATACCATATATCCAGGGCCATTGTCAATATTCTCCGTCGCAGTCCGGGCAAAGGAAAAGCCCCGGCACAGCTCTGCCGGGGCTTTTGAATTCAGCGGGATATGCACGCAGATACGATCTGCGTCAACCGTCGTTCTTTACTTTGAGGTATAAGCAGCCACTGCCTCGTTGATGGTCTTGAGCTCCTGGTCTACAGTGGCAGAATAAGTCTCTCTCAGAGAAGTCCAGGTGTACTGAGCACCGGCGTCATCGGTCTTATTGGTGAACTCGTAGAGCTTTCTGGTTATGCAGTTGCCGTCCATGCTGGCGTTGTCGTCAGACATCTCGGAAGATATGCCGTAGCCGTAATCGAATATCATCCTGTTCTCAGAACTGGAGGCCTGTACGAAAACGTCATACATCTCGTCTGTCCAGGCAGGGTTTGCGTTCATGAACTTCTCACGGCCGTTCTCCTTATACTGCTCGTCAGTGTTTGCTATACGGCAGCACTCATACCAGGTCTTTACAGCATCGCTGGCGGTGGATCCCCTTACCCACATATATGCGGTCATATCTGCGGTCATTACCTTCTCGTCATTATTGGGGTCAGAGGGAACGGGGACTATCCTGTAATCGTCACCCTCCTCAGGACCGTTGTTGCCGGTCATTGCCCAGGTGCCCATGCAGTAAAAAAGGATATTGCCGTCTTTCAGAGCGTTCCTGGCGTTTCCTAACCAGTCGGTGTTCACATAGCCCTTCTTGCCCAGGTCGTAGAGCAGATTCTCTGCCCTCTCGATGTCGGGGTCCATCAGGTTGGAAACGAACTGACCGTCAACATAGTTGACCATGGTCTTGCCGGTCTGCTGGATTATATGGGGCTGGAACCAGCCGTTTATGCCGTATCTCTGAACGCCGTCAGGCGAGCTCTCGCAGAAATCTGTCATCATGTCAGACCATGTGTCCCAGTTCCAGTTGCCGTCAAGATACTCCTTATACGGATCATCAAGACCGTTGGCCTCTACGACATTGTGGTCATACATCATAACAGTGCCTACAGAAAAGCTGATGGGCGCCACATAGTGCTTGCCGTCCATAACGAACTGGTCTGCATTGACCTTCACATCGGCCCACAGTGGGTCGCTGAAATCAACTATTGAGTCAACAGGCTGGTACATATCCTTTATGACCTGGGCCGGGAATGCCATCCATTCATATTTGAATATGTCCGGACACTCAGAGGTCAGCATAGCCGCACCCAGCTTGTCGAACTTCTCGCTGTCAGATACCTGGGACCAGATCACATTGCCGCCCTTGTTGTTGAAAAGAGTCATCTCAACGGACTTATCCTCACCCTTGGCCTCGTTGGGGTTGAGGTCATAGGTGCCCATCCAGATTATATCCTTCTGTACATCTTCAGCGATCTCCTCTATCTCCTCAGTGTCCTCGACCTCTACCTTCTTGACTGTGGTGACAGAGGTGGTGGTACCGTTTGTGTCGCCGCCATCAGTGGAGCCGCAGGAGGCCATGGCAGCCGCTGCTATGACTGATACTGTCAGTGCTAATGCCCTTCTTATCTTTTCCATAAAATATACCCTTCCTTTCATGGCTTTTCCCTGACCAGGAATATTAAACGTTTTAGTTTCATATTTTCTTATATATTAGTCATGCTGTATCTCTAAGACCCGTGTTTCAGCGCAGTTTAAGCAGTGACGCACCAAGGGCCTTGATTTAATATAATTATAATATACGGTGCTGGCTCTGTCAATTCTCATTTACCACAAATCAGCAAAACCCCTTTTGTCTATTTCTGACAAAAATTCACAGCAGAAACTGTCATTTTGCTAAAAATTCTACATAGTTTAATTTTATCGTCCGAGAAACGGTCAACAGGAGTCCGTGCCGCAAATGCTTGACAACGGGAGAAAAAAGGTTTATAATGGTACAGATAGCTATAATAATTGGAGGTCTGTATAATGAACAGGACATATATCAAGGACATCAGGTCGTCTCTGGGAGAGGACGTGAAGGTGCAGGGCTTTGTGGAAAATTTCCGCAACAGCAGAGCTATGGCCTTTATCGTAGTAAAGGACATCACCGGCAAGTTACAGGTCACTGTGGAGAAGGAGAGCCATCCCGGGCTTTGTGAGACGCTTGATCAGCTGACGGGCGATTCTGTCATAACCGTCACCGGTAAGGTCTTCGAGAACGATTATGTAAAGCTTGGGGGCCTGGAGATGATACCCGACAGCATCGTTATCGAGAGCATCGCTGATGCTATCCCGATAGCAAGGAAGGAGATCCCTGCCACCAAGAAGAAGAAGGCCGTAGAGCGCTCCAGCATCGACCAGAGGATAGACTACAGGTGGATAGACCTGAGGACCGATGAGAACCAGCTGATGTTCAAGGCGCAGACTGCTATGGTCAACGCCATGAGACAGTTCCTGCTTGGTGAGAACTTCATCGAGATACACACCCCTAAGCTCATCGGCGCCGCCAGCGAGAGCGGTTCGAGCGTGTTCGAGGTAAAGTACTTTGACCGCTGCGCCTACCTTGCACAGTCCCCTCAGTTCTACAAGCAGATGGCTATGGCCAGCGGCTTTGAGAGGATATTCGAGGTAGGGCCTGTTTTCAGGGCCGAGAAGAGCTACACCAGCAAGCACACCACCGAGTTCACAGGCTTTGATCTGGAATTCAGCTACATAGACAGCTACAGGGACGTTATGGCCATGGAGGAAAAACTGCTCATCGCCGGGCTTACTGCTGTTAAGGAGCAGTACGGCGAAGAGATAAAGGAGCTTTTCGGTACGGAGGTCATCGTACCCGAAGCGCCTTTCCCGGTAGTGACCCTGGCAGAGCTATATAAGGCTCTGGAGGAGGAGTTCGGCTACAAGGTACCTGAGGAAGAGAAGGGCGACCTTACCACCGATGCTGAAAGGCTCAGCTATGAGTGGGTGAAAAAGCACTATGGCCACGAGTTCCTGTTCGTCACCGACTATGATGCCGAGAAGAGAGCATTCTATCATATGAGGGACGAAAACGGCGTTCCTATGGGCTACGACCTCATCTGGAGGGGCGTGGAGATAACCACCGGTGCTCAGCGTGAGCACAGGTATGAGGTGCTGAAAAAGCAGGCACAGGAGAAGGGCCTGGACGAAGACGTTAAGTTCTACCTGGAATTCTTCAAATACGGCTGCCCTCCCCACGGCGGTTTCGGCATAGGAGTTGACAGACTGACCATGCTGCTGCTTGGGCTCCACATCAAGGAGGCCATGTTCATATTCAGAGGCCCGAACAGGCTAAATCCGTAAATGCAAAAGCCCGCAGCTCAGCAATGGTGTCCATACAGAAAACTTGCCCCGAAGCATTCAAAAGTGCTTCGGGGCATTGTATTATCATATTTTGAAGAAAGAGTCTCTCCAGGCTCCCTCTCAAAGACCGTTGCTACGGTGCTTTTTCAGCGGCCTGTCTTTGCATTTCTCTTTCCTGTCTGGAAAAAAAGCAGCCGCAGTAGTCCTGCCTGTACAGGCCGTATTCCTGCGAAAGCTCCACCGAGCGCTTGTAGCCCCCCCGTTTCTTGAAGTCCGACGGCAAGGCTCTGACATCATATACCTCCCCCAGCTCACAGGCGATCTCGTTGAGCTTGAGGGCGTTTTTGTAAGGAGAGATGGAAAGGGTGGAGGTAAAATAATCCGCCCCGATGTCCCGGGCGATCTGCGCCGACTTCTCCAGCCTGAGCCTATAGCAGGCAAAACATCTTTCGCCCCCCTCTGGGATCTTCTCCAGCCCTTTTACCGCCCGGTAAAATTCCTCAGGGTCGTAGTTACCCTCTATGAGAGTGACTTTGTTCTTCACCGGCAGCTCGCTTATGAGCCTGCCAAGCTCCTCCACCCGGTGATGGTATTCCTCAGGCGGAAAGATGTTGGGGTTGTAGTAAAACACAGTTATGGAAAAATACTGTGTCAGATATTCCAGCACATATGAGGAGCAAGGCGCACAGCAGCTGTGGAGCAGCAGCACCGGCGGCGGCAGCTCCGGGTCAAGGCCCTTTATTATCTCATCTAACTTTTTCTGATAGTTTATCTTAGCTGCGTTTTCCATTTTTTCACCGCTGTCTGTTGTTTTCCGGCAACTCTTCACGTTTTGGTCTTCTGACATTTTTCAGCATTTTCCTGTCGCAGGCTCCGAATTCCAGAAAATTCCTCCTGCCCTCCTTCAGGGTCATGCTGTTTGCGCCGCTGTGGAGCTCTTCATTCTTCCCCACATCGTTCTCCCAGAAACACACCGGGCATATTGCCCAGGCGATGTCCTCAGGGCTGCCGATAAGGGTGAAATACCCGCAGCAGGGACATTCGCTGCGCCGGCGGCTGTTCTGTTTTTTTCTTATCCTGTCGTTCATAGAAACTGCCTTTCTTTTTTTATATCGAAAACAATTCTCCGCTTATAAGTATATCATCACATAAGTCTGATGTCAAGGCGAATATTTTTTTCTTTCCTGCGCAAAATACTTAAAAAGAACCAGGGAGATGAAAAAAATGCTAAGCTCTTCACACATTTACAAGCAGCCGCCTTCGGTGGTCTCCTACGGAGCCGTTGGCGGAAAAAAAGAATACGAAGGCCCCTTGGGGAAATACTTCGACAAGATCAACGAGGACCCTTATTTCAGCACAGATACCTATGAAAAGGCCGAGAGCCAGCTGCAAAAGCAGGCCCTCAGGATAGCTCTGGAAAAGGGTGGACTTACTCCCGATGACATCGGGGTAGTCTTTGGCGGGGACCTTCTTAATCAGTGCGTTGGGACCACCTACGGGATAAGGAGCTACGGGATACCCTTTCTTGGCATCTATTCCGCCTGCTCCACAATGTCAGAGGGATTACTGCTGGCCTCTCTTTTTGTGGAGGGAGGATACGCCGACAGGGCGGCGGCCCTTACCTCCTCCCACTTCTGCTCGGCTGAAAGGCAGTACCGTCTGCCGCTCAACTACGGCGGTCAGCGTACACCGACCTCGCAGTGGACTGCCACAGCGGCAGGCGCCCTATGTATTGCCCGGGAGGGTAAGGGGCCTTATGTACGAGGTCATTCAGTAGGCAGGATAACAGATATGGGAGTCACTGACCCAAACAACATGGGCGCAGCCATGGCTCCTGCCGCCTTTTCCACCATCAGCGGCTTTTTCGATGACACCGGCCTTTCCCCTGAGGATTTCGACCTTATCGTTACCGGGGACCTGGGCCTGGTGGGCAGCAGGCTCCTTTGTGAGATATTCGATAAGCAGGGCCAGTCTATCCACGAGCGACACCGTGACTGCGGGGTAATGCTTTTCGATGCCAAGGAGCAGGACGCCCATGCCGGAGGCAGCGGCTGCGGCTGCGGGGCCAGTGTGCTCTGCTGCTATCTGCTGCCGGAGCTGAGAGCCGGAAGGCTCAGAAATATACTGTTCGCCGCCACCGGCGCCTTGCTTTCGCCCACTGTTAACCTGCAGGGCGAGAGCATACCGGCCATATCACATCTGGTATGGCTCAGCAGTGAAAGGGAGTGAGGGAATGATCTTTTTTAATGCGTTTCTGTTCGGAGGGCTGCTCTGCGCTATCGGGCAGTTTCTTATCGACCTTACCAGCCTGACTCCGGCCAGGATACTGACCGCTTACGTGGTCTCAGGGGTAATTCTTGGGGGCATTGGCGTCTACGGGCCTTTCAAAAAGCTTGCGGGCTGCGGTGCTACGGTGCCGCTGACCGGCTTTGGAGATCTGATGGCCGAAGGCGTCAGAAAAGCCGTAGATGAAAGGGGCCTCCTGGGCATCTTCACCGGCGGCATTACTGCCGGGGCCGGCGGCATAGCGGCAGCGATCATACTGTCATTTCTTTGCGCCATGGTCTTCCGCAGCAGCGCAAGAGAATAAAACAGCGCCCTTTCTGTTTGTCAGAAAGGGCGTTCGTCATATTATTTTTCATATCCCTTGGGAGCTGCTATCTCGTAGCTCTCCTCTGCGTTTATGGCCCTCATCATGGCCTCAATTAGCTCAGGCTGGCTTACCTCCAGGGTCTTGCGGTTGAAGATGCCGAAGCCCTTATCACCGTTCCAGCCGTTGTCCCAGTAGATGGGTATTATCTTGTTCTCACGCTCGGCGTTTATGATGTACTCCAGCCAGTAGCGCCTGAACTCGTTGTTATCCTCAAAGCTGCTGCTCCAGTCGATGACGCCCATTTCTCCCACTACCACCGGGTAGCCCTTGCTGACGAACTTCTCGTTGAGCTGTTTCATCTGCTCGTCCACATGATCCTCCTGGCCCCAGTTGTCGTTGCGGCGTTTTTCTGAATACTGTCCCCACTGACTCTTGTGCGAGGTGGCGTTCTCGTCAAGGGTGAAATTGTAAGGGTCATAGTAATGCACCGAGATCATGAGCCTGTTTCCGTCTGCCTCGCAAAGCTTGTCTTCGGGTATCTTAAAGCCGTAGTCCCCCACGGTATACATTATATTGGTGTTCCACCCCGGCATAAGCAGCCATCTTTTAGCGTTGTTGGAGCCGGTGCCTCTGACACTGTCAACAAAGATCTGATTATAGGCGTTGATGTTCTCATAAGCCACCGGGTCTGGCTGACCGTAGTCGTTGTTGAATTCCTCATTCATAGACTCGAATATCAGGTGCTCGTCATAGTCCTTGAAGCGCTCGGCGATCTGGGTCCATACCTTGCCGTACTTGTCCTTTATCTCAGTCTGGTCTTCCTCGGCGCAGAGCAGCCAGCCCCCAGCAACGGTGTAATATCCGTCGCCGTGCATATTCACCACAGCGAACATATCGTTGCTCACCACATAGTCAACGACCTCCTGCACTCTGTCCAGCCACTCGCTGTCGATAGTGTAGTCCGGCCCTTCGCCTATCTTGTTAAGATACGAGACTGGTATCCTTACGGTGCTGAAACCGTTCTCCTTCACCATATCCAGCATTTCCTGCGTCACCGTAGGGTTCCCCCAGGCAGTTTCGTTAGGTGTGCCGCCGCTGGAGGCCTCCAGCTGGTTGCCAAGGTTCCAGCCCATGCCCATTTGCAGTGTGACTGCATCCTGGTCAAGGTCATTGAAGTCCCCGATGTAGTCCTTAGGCTCATCAGTTTCGGACTCTTCCACAGCGCTGCTGTTTGCGCTGCCCTTTGAGTCTGTCCCGCCGCTGCTGTCATTCCTGCCGCCGCAGGAAGAAAGTGCCGCAACAGACAGTGCCATGGACAATAATAACGCTGCACTTTTGTTTAAAATTTTCATATTTATACTCCTTTCTACAGAAAAGATATATGGCTTCAGGGGCTTTACGGTACTGTTAAAAACTCACATCTGTCCCTGCTGCCCAACTGTATTTTTATTTATTATATACTGTTTGTATCCGGATTTCTTTAACATTTAAACAAGATTTTGTAAATTTTATCGCAAAATACCTTTCGGGGTTTCAAAGCCGCCGGCGTCCGCACTATTTGTTATAGAGTTTAATATTTTAATATAATGCAAGGTATAAAAAAGGCCACGGCCCGCAGGCCGTGGTCAGTCTGGATCTTATACAGGGTGTACCTTGTCCGCAGCACTCGAATGTGCGCTGTCAACACCGAACTTCCTGTCCCTTCTGTCTTTAAAGAACTTAGGCGCTACCTTGGGGAACATGGCGTAGGTGAGGATATCCTCCTCCTGCTCGGTCCACTCGGCGGCCTCCTTCTTCATAGTCTCGAACTCAGGCTGCAAAAGGTCTGCGGGCCTGCAATCTATCGGCTCCTCGCCCTTCAGTATCATCTTCCTGAACTCTGGGTCTATCTCCACGGGGGTCTTGCCGTATTCGCCCTTCACAAGGCCTTTGAACTCTTTGGTGACGGTCTTGTACCTTTCGCCCATGATGATGTTGAACACAGCCTGTGTGCCGACTATCTGAGAGGTGGGCGTTACCAGAGGAGGATAGCCGGAATCCTTGCGGACTCTGGGCACTTCTTTGAGAACGTCCTCCAGCTGATCGGCCTTACCGGCCTGCTTGAGCTGGCTGAGCAGATTTGACAGCATACCGCCCGGTACCTGATAGAGCAGGGCGTTGGTATTGGTGGCCAGCATGGAGGGGTCCAGCAGGCCGCTGTCTATATACTTCTTCCTCAGTCCCATGAAATAATCCCTGATCTCGTTGAGCTTTACCAGGTCCAGTCCGGTGTCATACTCAGTGCCCTGGAAGGTAGCCACGATAGACTCAGTAGGAGCATGGGAGGTACCCAGCGCCAGAGGAGACATAGCCGTATCAACAGCGTCAACACCGGCCTCAACAGCCTTGATTATGCACATAGACGCAAGGCCTGAGGTGTAATGGGTATGGAGCTGCACGGGTATCTTTACCACGGACTTTATGTCCTTCACAAGCGATGCGGCCTCATATGGAGTCAGCAGCGCAGCCATATCCTTTATGCAGATGGAATCAGCGCCGGCCTCTTCGATCTGTCTGGCATAATTCATGTAGTACTCATGAGTGAAGACCTCTCCCAAGGTGTAGGAGATAGCGACCTGTGCGTGGCCTTTTTCCTTGTTTGCGGCCTTGATGGCGGTCTGGAGGTTCCTGATGTCGTTAAGAGCGTCGAAAATACGAATGATATCAATACCGTTGGCGATGGACTTCTGAACGAAGTACTCGACCAGGTCGTCAGCATAGTGACGGTAGCCAAGCATATTCTGACCTCTGAAAAGCATTTGCAGCTTGGTGTTAGGCATCTCCTGCCTGAGTATCCTCAGCCTTTCCCAGGGGTCCTCGTTAAGGAAGCGTATGCACGAATCGAAGGTAGCGCCGCCCCAGCACTCGGCGGAATAAAAGCCTATCTTATCCATAGTGCTGAGTATGGGACGCATATCGTCCATTGACATTCTCGTAGCCAGCAGCGACTGATGAGCGTCACGAAGGACGGTCTCGGTAATTTTAAGCTTACCCATTTATATCAAGTCCTTTCAGTCTAATTTTAAAGAATGTCTCACCCGATGACAGCGATAACGGCACCGGTATCGACCTGGGAACCCTTGGTGGTGTTGATGCTCAGCACTTTGCCTGCAACGGGGGCGTTGATGTCGTTCTCCATCTTCATAGCCTCCAGAACTACCACAGCCTGGCCTGCGGAAACAGTGTCGCCTACACTTACCTTGATGTCGAGGACTGTGCCCGGCATGGGCGCAGTGACCTTTGTGCCCTCAACTGCGGCTGCGGGTGCAGGCGCAGGGGCAGCCTTAGGTGCGGGAGCGGGAGCGGCAGCAGGTGCTGCGGCAGCGGGAGCTGCACCGGCGTCCAGCTCTTCAACGGCTACATCGTAAGCCTTGCCGTTAACTGTAATGTTATATCTTTTCATAAGTAAAACCGTCCTTTTTATTTTTTATACGGGCCGGCCTTTTCCAGGTCCGGCACTTATTATTTTCATCGACCTGTCATCAGAGCTGGATATTGCTGTGTTTCTTAGGCAGCCTGGATATCCTCTTGCCTGAGAGCATCGCAAGAGCGTCCACCAGAGCGCTCCTCAGGCCGCCGGGCTGGATAATCCCGTCCACCAGGCCGTTCACTGCGGCATTGACTGCGCTTGCCTGCTCCCTGGCGTACTTATCGGCCAGAGCATTTCTTGCTGACTCCAGATCCTCTGCGCCCTTCAGCTCATCATGCTGCATGAATTCCACTGCGGTCACAGGGTCAAGGGCCGCTATAACAGCCTCGGGCAGGGCATAAGCCACGTCCGAATTTGCCCCCTTACCTGCCAGGGCCATGTAAGCCGGACCGTAAGCCTTGCCAGTCACCACTGCGATCTTTGCGGTGGTAGCCTCTGAGTAAGCGTGGGAGAGCTTTGACATACTCTTTACTGCGCCCTGCACCTCGGTGCTGTCGTCAGCTGCAAAGCCTTCGGTATCCACAAAGGTCACTAGCGGCACTGCGAAGGCGTCGCAGGTCCTGACAAACCTTGCCAGTTTTGCGCAGTCGTCAGCAGTGAGCCTGCCCTTGGTCTTGTTCGATGCGGCAATGCCCACAGTCTCGCCGTTGACAGATGCCAGGGCGGTGAAAGCGGTGGTGCCGTATCCGGCGCTAAGCTCCGTCAGGCTGTCTTTATCGAAAACTGCCCTGCAAACGCTCTCTATATCTCCTGCGGGGAACCCGCTGGGTTCTTCATACTCATATACCGGCACAGGGGACAGATTGTTCTGGGGGAGCTTCAGGAGTATCTCCCTGGCCTTTTCAACAGCGGCCTTGTCGTCCTCCTCCACAGCGCATACGGTGCCGTTGGCGGCAGCGTTCTCTGCGGACCCTTTAGCGGCTGAATTGGGATAAACATAAAGCTCGGCGTCCTTAGCCATCACAGCGAAGTCCGCAGACTCGGCCAGCATAGCCGCAGCCCCTGCACAGGTCCCTGCGATAACAGCCACCGTAGGCACCACGCCGGAAAGGTTAGCGCTGCACAGCAGCAGTTCGCCGTAAGCCTTCAATGCGCCGGCGCTGTCGGAAACGTCTGCACCGTAGCTGTCGTAGATGCCCACCACCGGAAAACCGGTCTTGGCAGCCAGGTCATAGACCTTGACGATCTTATCAGCGGCCTCCTTTGTAAGTGCGCCGCTCCTTATCTCAATATTCTGGGAAAAAGCGTAGACCGGCTCTCCGTCACAGTAGCCGTAGGCGGTGACTACCCCCACAGGCTCGCTGCCGTTGCCGACAAAAGCGTCCAGCTCGGTAAATTTTCCCTCGTCAAACAGATATGTCAGTCTTGTTCTGGCCTTGGACTCAGCGCTCACCGCAGCGGTCAGCTCGGCCAGAGACTTTATGCTCTCAGACATACAGTTTCCTCCATTCAATTATTTTTCACCGATAAAATACCATATTAGCTTTGTGATTTTATCATAATTACACATATATCATTATAACATTTTTCTGATTTTATTTCAAGTGGAGCGCTCAAATTTCTCTGCTTTTTACTATTTATACATATTCTGTTAAAATAAATTCAATCTTCTTCCTCTATTTTGCCTTCCTCTGCCCGCATCTCCCTGTAAAGGCTGGCCACTGCTGTGCAGATAAGGGCTTTGAGACATTTTTTAAGTTCTTTCAGATCCTCGCCGTCAAGGCCGTATATCTTTATCCCCACGCCGAAGATACCGGCTGTAAGGTCATAATGCGCCCCGTTTTCATCGCTTATCCTTCTTATGCAGTAAAAATCCTCAGCTTCCTCGCCGACGGGGTCGGTGTCGAAATAGGCTGTGCCGCTGCCCTCCGCTGACAGAGCCTTATCTATCGCATCAATGGCCAGGTCTGCCGAGCCTTCCCTTGCAAAAAGCCTGATGGGACATTCCCACTCGCCGCAGACATTGTAAAAAAATCCCGCCTTATAGAAGACCGTGGCTCCGGCACCGTCAGTCATTGGCGGTTCCTCCGGGTCATCACAGACCGCCCCGATATCTGTGTATACTATCTTGAAAGTGTCGCCGTCTGTCCATACATAGACGTCCTCGCCCTCCTGTCTTTCCCGCCGGAAGGTAAATCTCGTCTCATTATATCCAAATCTTGCCATCTTATCACCCCGCAAAAAACCCTCTCTTCAAAAAGAGAGGGCAAAAACTCAGTTTCCTTTCGTTATGGCCGTCCTGATAGCTCTCAGCTCGTCAGGCTTGAGTTCTCTGTACTCGCCGGGTTTTAACATTCCCAGCTTCAGCGGCCCGATGGAGGTCCTTTTCAGTCTTGCGACCTCAAGCCCCACGGCCTCGCACATCTTCCTTATCTGTCTGTTGCGGCCTTCATGTATGGTCATTTGCAGCACCACTCTGCCCGGCTCCTTGTCAAGAACTATGACCGAGCACTCCGCTGTCATCCTGCCGTCTATCTCCACTCCGGAGGCCAGTCTGACCAGCTGGTCGTCGTTTATCCCCGGCCTTACAGTCACTCTGTAGGTCTTGCTGACATGGCGTGAGGGGTGCATGATGTCATTGGCAAAATTCCCATCGTTGGTAAGGAGCAGAAGTCCCTCGGAATTCTTGTCCAGCCTGCCGATGGGGTAGACCCTCTCCTGAAAGCCTGACAGCAGGTCCGTCACCGTTTTTCTGCCCAGCTCGTCGTTCATGGTGGTAACATAGCCCCTGGGTTTGTGGAGCATGATATAGTAAAGCTCCTTTTTCCTTGGCCTGTCAAGCTTTATCCCATCGACCGTTATCAGGTCCTTGCCGGGAACCGCCTTGTCGCCTAAGCTGCATGGCCGTCCGTTGACCGTTACCTTTCCGGCGGCAATGAACTCCTCAGCCTTGCGCCTTGAACACATACCGCTGTCGGCGATTATCTTCTGGATCCTTATCTTTTCCATATATGCTCCTTTTTATGTAGAGTGCCGGGTGGACCGGCACATACTGTCCTTACAGTTTCTTATCCCGTCAGTATCTCTCCTGCCAGTACCCTGAGCCTGTCCCAAAGGCTGAGTCTGGCTTTCTGAGCTTTCAGCTCCTCATCTGTTCTCAGAGCCGTGCGGCCTATCTCGAAACCGTCCAGGGTGTAAATTACCTCACCGACCTTCCGGCCGGTCTTTATTGGCCCGTAAACAAAAGGCTCCGCCCTTATCTCGGTCTTTACCCGCTCTGCGGCGCCGTTTTTCATGGTAAGTCTTATCCCCTCTGCACAGCAGCTGACTCTGTCCTTATCCGCCCCCACAGCGTTAAGGGATACCCTTGCACCACTGACGCTCTGAGCGCTGACCTTTGCAAAGCAGTAGTCAAACAGCGCTCTATGGTCCTGCCAGTCATCGGGGTCGTTGAGGGTAACGCAGATAAGCTCACAGCCCTCCCTCATGCAGGCCGACACCAGGCACCGTCTGGCCTTATCGGTAAAGCCGGTCTTTACGCCGGTGATGTCATCGTATCTGAGCAGCCTGTTGGTGTTTTTGAGCCACCGGTCAAAGGGCGGGTCCCCGAAACACAGCTTGATATCCTGCTGCGAGCAGATATCTCTGAACCGCCGGTCCTTCATAGCCTCTGCGGTCAGTACTGCCATATCCGCTGCGGTCGAATAATGCTGATCCGTATAGTCGTCAAGTCCTGAGGGCGTGACGAAATTCGTGCTGTAAAGCCCAAGCTCCCTAGCCCGCCGGTTCATCATCTCCACAAAGCCCTCCACGGACCCTGCGACCCTCACCGCCGCCGCATTTGCCGCATCGTTGCCGCTAGGCAGCAGCATACCGCAGCACAGGTCGTAAAGGCTGACCTTATCACCGGCTTTCAGTCCCATTGAGGAACCCTCGGTCATGACCGCATCGCTGTCCACAGTGAATTTTTCGTTCAGGTCCACGCCCCTGTCCTCCTGTTCAAGGACTATCAGCGCAGACATTATCTTGGTGGTGCTGGCCATCGGGAGCTTTTGAGTGGAGTCTTTAGAATAGAGCACCTCGCCTGTGGCGCCGTTATAGACTATGGCCGCCTTTGCGCTTATCTCCGGCTCCTCAAGTTCATCAAAAATACCGCCGCCCGTTCCCTCGGCGCCGGCCCTCAGCATTGACACCGAGAATATCATCATCAGGGTCAGCACCGTCACACCCGCATAAAACAATACTCTGTTGAGCCGCACAAACAACATCTCCTTCACAGTATCTGTCCCCGGTATGATGAACATACTCAGGTCCACATAAGATAGTCTGTGCGGCAGAGCGCTTTTTTATTTCAGGAAATTTTTTCTGTCAGATATCTTCTTCGTCGATATCAGCCTCGTCCTTTGAGGCTTTCTTGCTGTCGATAAAGGAGGTTATCTTATCCAGTACCTGAGGCACCATATCTATCACAGCGTTGCCTGCGGGTGCGTTGGCAGTGAGCTGCAAAAGCTTTACCTCACCCTGGTAAACAGCGATGAATGCGATGGGTGTGATGGTCACGCCGCCGCCGGAGCCGCCGCCGAAATTCTCCTTCCCGGATTTGTTGGGTATGTCAGATCCGCCCGATGCAAAGCCTATGGAGATCTTTGAAACGGGGATTATGGTGGTGCCGTCAGCGGTATTTATCGGGGTCCCCACTACCATCTCGCAGCCTGCCAGCTCGTGGACCTTTTCCATGGCGGTCTTGACCAGTGCCTCGATCTTTGTGTTATCACTCATTGTTTTCAGCGACCTTTCTGTTTTGGATTTCGTTTATCTTGCGGGCTATGCGGCGTTATCCTCCTGCCTGCCCTCGTTTTCCCTATTCTCATTCTGTGCCTTTTCAGCGTCCTTCCTGGCCTGTTTCTTCTTCCTGCGCCTTCGCCACAGCTGCGGTATCAGCACAGTCAGCGCCTTTATGACCATACAGAATGCAATGTGTATCATGGTACTGGGCCTTACCCTTACCGTTACCTCTCCCTCGGCGTCCAGCCTTTTCTCGTTGAAGAAACAGTTGACATTGGCTTCTTTGACCCTCAGCGTAAAGATCCCCGCCAGGACAGCCAGCACATTGAACAGCGCCGCCTGCAGCTTGCCATAGAACATGGCGCTCTCATAAGCGTCCTCCTTGGCGGTGTCTATATTTATTGCCACGCCCTCGAACCTTATGGCTTTCAGCAGTTTCCTGAAGGCCTTCCAGCCGATGGGGATATAGGGCTTGATGAAGTTCCACTTTTCCTTCAGTCCTTCTATCTTGCTGCCAAGCCCGCCCTTTTTGTCTTCACTGTCAGCTCTTGCAGGCTTGTCCCCCTTTTTCTTTTTCCGGGGACGTTTCTTTTCCTTCTTCTCTTCCTTCTCCTTCACATCGGCTGCGGAGCTTTCCTCCTGGGCCGGCTCGGAGATATCTTCAGCTGACAGGGCGTTTTCAGAAACGCTGTGCGCAGCGCTTTCCTCATTGTCCCCGGCGCTTTCAGAACTGCCGCTGAGATGTACCTCTTCCTTTTCATCGGCAATGCCATCGGGTCCGTCGGTTTCTGCGGCCTCTTCTTCTATCTCCTGGAGCATCTCGTCAAGCTGCTGATCTTCCTGCTGCTGCTGATTTTCTTTTTTTCGCTGCCATGGCCAGCGGCGCTTTTTCCTGGGCTTTTTAGGCTTTCTGGGATACAGAGTCAGTCCAAGATACTTGACCTTTATCTCGACCTTTTTTGTCTTAGTCCCGCCCTTTACATAGATGCTGACGGAAAAATGGAGAAGTATGACGATAAGAAGTATTATTATCAGCAATACCTTCAATACGATGATCGCAACCACCTCTTTCTAATAAAGCGCTGCGGGACTTTATTCCTCCTCGTCCCCGCCGGGTACGTTTTCAAGTATGTCGTCGATAGTCACCTGTCCGCTCTGCTCCGGCAGCGGCGGCAGATCCCTGAGACTGGAGAGCCGGAAGGCCCTCAGGAAATTCTCCGTGGTCTGGTAGGCTATCGGCCTTCCGGGCAGATCAAGTCTGCCTGCCTCGCTGAGAAGTCCCTTTTCCACCAGAGAATTTATGACTCCGGAGGAGTCAACGCCCCTGACGCTTTCCACAAAGGCCTTTGTGACGGGCTGGTTATATGCGACCACCGTCAGCGCCTCCATGGCCGCCGGCGAAAGGGCCGAGCTGCGCCTTATCTCCAGGGCGTTTTTTATGTATTGCGCAAAGTCCTCCTTGGTGGAGAGCTGATAGCAGTCCCCCAGGGTCAGCAGCTCGATGCCGCTGTCAGCGCTGTAGCGTTCCTTTAATATCTCAACGGCGTCCTCCACCTGGCTCACCCCCGTGCCGGCGGCGGCGCAAAGCCGTGCCTTCTCTACGGGTTCCCCTGAGGCGAAAAGTATGGCCTCGATGATGTTCGCCAATCCAAGCTCGTCCATGGTTCTTCCTCATTGTCTTTATACTAGTATCTTCTCAGGCCGTACCGCCAGTACCTGAGGGTAGGAGACCAGCCCCAGCGATACCGTCCCACAGCAAAAAAGTTGGGCCTTGACCCGGGCTTTACACTGTCGGGTATGAACGGCTCATCTTCTTCGGCGACTCCATCAGTTCCGGGGTCCGGGGTGTTCCCGTCAGCCGGCACCTCCTCCATGACCGCCGGTCGGGCAAGCCTTATCCCGACTGTCCTGATGCTCTCCGCCCGGTAGCCCGTCCGTTTTTCCGCAGTCCTTTCCTGAAACGGCTCTTCCTCTGCATCTTCAAAGTCCTTTTCTTCGCCCTTATCTTCCCATATGGCCCCGCCGTTCTCCGGCAAGTCCGGCTCCGGCGTGACCTGCGGCTCAGTGACGGCCTCAGCAGTCTCCTGCGCAGCCTCAGCCCGGTCAAAGTCCGAGCTTATCCTTTTTCTGCGTGCGGCGCTGTTCATAAACACCTTCGAGTTGTCGTCGTCAAGAAATATCCTGCCCGACTTAGTCAGCTCCAGCACCGCTAAAAATACTGCCACACGCTCGCTCTTCGTCTCCGACCCGTCGTAGAGCCTTTCCAGCTCGCAGACCCCTTCGGTGAAAAGCATTTTCAGCACATGGATTATCTTCGACGTAACAGAAACTATCTTGTGGGAAACTATGGGCCGGAATATCTCCGCCCTCAGAGGCCGCATCTTCCTGGCTTTCTCGCCTATGCCAAGATAGGCCTCCAGCAGGCTCATGGGGTCTTTTTCGCCGGTAAAGGTCTTGTTCACCGGCAGCTTTACCGGTTCCCTTACAAAGACCTCCCCGCCGATATAGCTCTCCCTCAGCCGGGCGGCCGCCATCTTGCAGAGCGAATACTCTATAAGGCTGCCTTCCAGCTCCTTTTTAAGGGCCTCTCCCTCGTTCTCCACCGGGAGCAGAGACACCGCTTTTATATACACCAGCCTGGCGGCCATCTCCAGAAAATCCGCAGCGTCCTCCAGATCCTCATGGTCCAGGGCCGCCATATACTCCAGATACTGGTCAAGCAGCACAGATATCTCTATATCGTGTATATCCAGCTTATGCTTGTTTATCAGATGGAGCAGCAGGTCCAGGGGACCCTCGAACATATCAAGCTTGAACAGTGCAGAAGGCATTTTCCACCACCCTGCTCAGACCTTGAATATGGCCTTGACTATGGGATCTGCCCAGAAAGTGATAAGGTCCATGAAGTCGAATACCGCACCCTCCAGAGCAGCCATAGGCTTGTCTAACAGATGGGTGAAAGTCACCAGGCCGATGATGGCCAGGGAAATATACATCTGATACTGCTCTATCCAGGCGTTGAATTTATCGCTGAGGAAATAGGCAAATATCTTCTGACCGTCCAGGGGCGCCACCGGGATAAGGTTGAAAACCGCAAGGCCGATATTTATATATACGAAATAGGTGAATATGCTGGTCAGCCAGAAAAGCGCCATATTGCCCGTATGAAGGTAGGCCCCGGCGATGAACTTATAGATGACCGTTGCTATCAGTGCCATGAGCAGGTTCGACACAGGTCCGGCCGCTGCCGTCAGCGCCATGCCCTTACGGTACTGTTTAAACCTCAGGGGGTTGACCTGCACAGGCTTTCCCCAGCCAAAGCCGCACAGCAGGATACCGAGTGCTCCGATGGGGTCGATGTGCTTGATGGGATTAAGCGTTAGCCTGCCCTGATGTATGGGCGTATCGTCGCCCATCTTCACGCCCATCCAGGCGTGGGCGCACTCATGGACAGGTATGCACATGAATATTATGACCAGTCTGGTGCCATATAACAGAATTTTATCAATATCCAAATCATTCTCTCCTTTGTGACGAAAGCCGTCCCCGATGACCGTGGCGGCAATATTATTTCTCATCTTAATATTATACTACATCTCACCGAATATTTCAAGGGCAAAGCAGGATTTTTTCTCCATATCTTTCCTCTGCGCCAAAAATATTGTCAGTATAGCAGCGGTTTTTATTAAAAGTGTGTAAACAAAATATTTTTTTCAAAAAGGACTTGCAATTTCTGAAAAGATATGTTATAATACTCTAGTATCATGATTAGATGAGGCATGAGCCGAATGTGATCGACAATATTCAATTTAACGACCTGTTAAGTATCGTAAAGGAGGTGCGCACCGATATGGCAAAGTGTGAAGTTTGCGGCAAGGGTGTTACTTTCGGAATCAAGGTATCTCACTCGCACAGAAGGACGAACAGGAGCTGGAAGCCCAACGTAAAGAGAGTAAAGGCTGTTGTGAACGGTTCCCCCTGTCACGTTTATGTTTGCTCAAGATGTCTGCGTTCCGGTAAGGTCGAGAGAGCATAACAGAGCTTGATACAAGACTAGCGAAAGCTAGTCTTTCTTTTTTGTCCGGAAGTTGACGGCAGGCCATTTTTCGGGTATAAAAAAGCCTGCGGCGATGATCCTGAAATATCATCGCCGCAGGTGCAGGAATGTCTGGACTATCTTATTTACCGTCCCTTACAGCACTACTCTGCTGCGCCTGCGGTCCGGCGGAGTGAACACCGATGCAGTGCTGCTGTCGCTGGAACGGGTATCAAGGCCGCCGAAACCGTCCTCGGTCTGGTTTATCATATCGTAGTAGATTATGGCGTTGGAGATGTCTATGCGCTCCTCCGCATATTTTGCATAGCGCTGGATATACCAGTCCTCCACGGCGCCGTCATTTTTCCTTTCCTCGCAGGCGGAGGCGCAGTAGGTATGGTCCTCGCCGAACTTGAAAAGACCGTGGTCGGTGTCGCTGTAAAGAGGATTGGGGGTGTCCTTGTAGACCTGGTTGCAGGAGGCGTGGGTCATCACGTTCTCATAGCCCTCCAGGTCGAAATACATATTCTTCTGGCTGTCGTAATATACCTTGTCGGTGACAAAGTTGCCGTTGGGGAAGATGACCACATTCTCTTCGCCCTCTTTGAAAGAGAAAACGTCGTGGCCAAGGGCATATTTGTTCTCAAACCCAAGCATATTCCCCAGGGTAGGCTGAACGTCATACATACCCATCACCTGCGTTATCTCCTCAGGCTCATACTCGCCGCCCTTGGACCAGATTATGAACGGGGTCTTGCGGTTGAGATTATAGTAGAAATCGTCCACAGGTATATAACCCTCGTCCTCCTCGGTGCGGACCGTTTCGGTGAATGGATCGTAGTTGATGTAATACTCATACTCAGCGGCCTTGACCTTGGCGTCGTGGTCGCCGTAAAGGACGAAGATGGTGTTTTCCAGCAGCCCGTTCTTTTCTAAGTCCTCCATGAGCTGTCCCAAGGCCTGGTCTGCATAGTGGACGGACTTCAGATAGCTCCCCAGCTTGGTCCCCTCCAGGAACGGTGCGGATATCTCTTCGTAAAGCTTAGTCTCAGGGTTATAGCGCTTGTATCTGAAGGTAACATCCAGATCGCTGACACGCTCGATGTCGGTGAACGGCGTATGGTTGGTAAGCATCAGCAGACACCCGTACCAGTTCTCATGCTCCTCGTCTATCTGCTTTATCTTAGGCACAGACTGCCTGAAGAACGACTTGTCAGAAAGGCCAAGACCGATGGATTCGTCAATGTCGTAATCGTCTGTATAGTTAAAGAACTTATCATAGCCCAGGGACATATGCAGGTTCATCCTGTTCCAGTAGGAGCCGTTGTTGCCGTGCATACTGAAAACATAGTAGCCCATGTTTTTCATCATTTTCTGTATAGAGGAATAGTCTCTGTCATAGTAGTTTATGGCTACCGTGCCGCTGGAGGCGGGCATCAGAGAGGTGGAAAAGGTAAATTCCGAATCCGAGCTGGTGCCAACGCTTTCCTGTGCGTAGAAATTTGAGAAGTAAAGCCCCTCTCTTGCCAGTCTGTTAAGGTTCGGGGTCAGCTCTGCGCCGTTGATATAGGTGTCCATGCAGAACTGCTGTATGCTCTCACCGTGGATCACTATGACGTTCTTCCCCTGGAAGATGTCGGTATATTCGTTGGATCTATCCTTTTGGGTCTTGCTCTTCTCGGTGCTTTCCTTCTCATCGTAGAACTCGGTGAAGGCCTCCTTCTTCTCCTCATAGCCGAACATCATGTTGATCCTGGAGTAGCCTACCGATATGGCGTCGCTGGCCTGGTAGACGTACATTCCGAAGGTCCCGAGCACATACTCACGGTTCCACTGTTTCCTGAGCCTTGAATAATCCGTTGCGCTCAGTGTCACGCAGAACACAGCCAGAATGACCAGCGCCGACGCCAGGGTCTGAACTGCGTATTTGCCCCTTGCGCCTTTTTCGCCTGACTTTTCGTCATACTGCCTGGTGTGCTTGTTTATCATCATATAGGCAATTATAAGGGCCGGTATGGTCCACAGGAACAGCAGGTCCTTGGGTTCCATGATGTTCTGCGTGACCGCATTCATGACCCCGCCGAGCTGCGAGGCAGTACTCAGCTGGGAAAGTGACATGAAGGACTTGAAGTTCGTAAAATAGATGGAATTGCCTGCGCAAAGGAAGGTGAGTATACAGTTTATCACCATTATGTAGATGAACTGTCCCTTGCGGCTCTTGAAGGCAAAGCCGGGTATGGAATAGATCATGACCGCAGCGATGTCCGCCATGACCGGCTTTATCTGATTGTAAGCAAAATGCACCGTAAAAGCCCTGAGCATAAAGGCATTCAGCATAGAAACGATAACGAACACCACGACGATCTGATTGTTCTTTATATATGTCTTAGCCGTGGCCGGGAATTTTTTCAGAAACTTAACCATTTTTCTCCTTCTTTTCTTTATGCAGTCAACACCTGCATTCAGTTTCAGTTCTTATAATCTACTATTTTAATACCTGTTTTCTGTCTTGTCAAGCAAAACGCCCCTGTTTCAGCATTTTTAACAATATCTTCCTGCGATGCGGGGCTTTGTTCACCACATTTGCTTTTTCTTTATCCTGACTCTATTTTAACACAGCGCCCGCTGTTTTTCAACCGCCCGGGCAATTTTTTCAGAATATTCTCACAAAGTGGAAGATATTTCCCGAAATTTTTAGTCCCAGACGAAAATTTCGGTAAATAAATAGTGCAAGATATTCAATAGTTTTTTGTTTTGACGAAAAAATCTGTCTATCACCATGAAAATTATTACAGGCATATTGAAAACATTGATTTTTGTTCACGGATAAGATATAATTTAAGGGTGAAAGACCTCATCTTTGAGCCACCGGATATATCAAGGAGTTGAAAAGACCATGATAAAACTTATTGCCTCGGACCTTGACGGCACCATGCTGGACGACGGAAAAAACCTTCCCGAAAATTTCGCTGAAGTACTTAACGGCCTGAAGGACCGGAAGATACGCTTTGCAGTTTCCAGCGGCAGGAGCTACTGCTCACTGAAAAAGCAGTTCTGCGACTATGTGGATGACCTTATATTTATATGCGACAACGGCGCATATGTATGCGACAGAGGCAAGACAGTGTCGGCTTCGGTGATGCCGGCGGCGGCTGTTAAGAACATAGTGAGGTTCTGCACAGCCCAGGGCCTTGGGCTGCTGCTGTGCGGCAAAAAGGGCACCTGGCACAATGCCAGGGACGGCGGGACCCTTGAGGAGATAAGGAAGTACTATATCAATGAGCAGTACCTTGAGGACCTTTCGGCCTTCGATGACGAGATATTCAAGGTGGCCGTCTATGAGGCTGAGGGTATCGAGAACGGGGCTTACCCCAAACTCAGAGAGAGGTACGGCGACTTTTTTAACGTCCAGCTGTCCGGCGAGAGATGGGTGGACATAATGAACATAGGGATAACCAAAGGCCACGCACTCCACGATATGCAGAACCGCCTTGGGGTGGACTACGGTGAGACTATGTCTTTCGGTGATTATCTCAACGACATCGAGATGCTGGAAAACTCCTATTACAGCTTTTCTATGGAGAATTCTCACAGTCTGGTAAAGAAGGCGGCGAATTTCTCTACCGGCTCCAACAACGACAACAGCGTCATGAAAGAGATAATAAAGCTCTGCATAAATAACTGAAAATAATAAACGGCAGGCCGTCAGGTCTGCCGTTATTGTTTATCCGCTGGTCCTCTTGAAGACCATTCCCCAGCCAAGGCCGCAGAAACCGCCGGCTATATGGCCGAACTGAGAGACATTGTCATGGGCGGTCAGTCCCGTGACTATCTCGCCGCCCACGTAGATAAGGAACACCAGAATAAGAGAGATCGGTATCTTGTCGCTCTTCTGTGAGGTGAAGGCGCTGAGGATTATTAGCATAAACACTATGCCGCTGGCCCCTATGATGCCTGTGGTGAAGATATTGTTCACCAGTGCGGTGATGAAGGCGGTGGAGAATATCATTATGATAAGGTTCCCCGAACCGTATTTTTCCTCAACGATGGGACCTAAGAGCAAAAACAGCGTCATGTTCCCCGTAAGGTGGCTCAGTCCCGCATGGCCGAAAATGTAAAGAAATGACCTTAAAAGCGGCTTTATGCCTATCCCGGACCTCGGATAGCAGGTCAGCAGCTCTGAGTTGAGCCTGCCTGCGGTGATGGCATTTATGATGTAGGCCGCTACGCATATCAGCGCAAAGGTCAGTATCACCGGCGAATTGTATTCAAACCTGCCCATCAGCACCGGCTTTTTTATCTCCTTATTCTTTTTCAGAAAATCCATTCCCGTCACTCCTGTCTTTTTACTGTACAAAAACTCCCCATACTGTTTGTCTGGGTATGGGGAGCTGAAAGCCTATTTTCTTTTCTTGAAAACTATCACCGAGGCGCCTGCCAATATCACGCTGACCCCCGCCAGGGTGAAGGCCCCTGTGCTCGGGTTCACATTGTTGTCGCTGACGGAGCTGACGGTCTTCTCACCGCCGCCGTCGGCAAAGGCCGGTACGGGTACAGCGGCCATAGACACAGCAGCCGCAGCAGCTGCAAGTCTGACAAAAGCCTTGTTTTTCCTGCTTTTTCTTCTGTTCTCCCTCATGTCAGCCGCCCCCCCTTTTCAAGAATGATGCCGAGTATTTCCCCAAAAAGGTACAGTACCCTTCATTCTATTATCATATCACTATTTTATCACAAACTCATCACATTTTCAAGAGTAATTTCTAACAAATTATAGTAGATATTATTGTATATATCTGACAATATATTGTGGTCCACCTGGTATCATGCACAACATATCCGGAGGAAATTCTGTATATTTGCTGCCATTTTAATTGTAAACTTAATTTTAAAACGGGTTGACAATTGTAAGGAAGTGTGCTATAATATCAAAGTCATTTAACCGCTGAGGCGGAAGATCCAGGAGGAATATCAATGTCACAGACAAGTACAGTAAGATCAGCGGGCGGTCAGCCCATTTCTGTTAAGGAGATGGCCTTTACGGCCATGATGGCGGCAGTCATAGCCATATGCTCATGGATATCGGTGCCTATAGGCGAGGTCCCCGTGACCTTACAGACCTTCGGGGTTTTCTGCGCCGTGGGTCTGCTCGGGGGAAAGCTGGGGCTTTTCTCGGTGCTGGTATATGTTCTGCTTGGTGCGGTGGGAGTGCCTGTGTTTGCCGGGTTCACCGGGGGCGTGGGAATTCTCCTTGGCAGCACAGGGGGATATATAATAGGCTTTATCTTCATAGCGCTTATCTACTGGGCCGCTGAGGCTTTGTTCGGGAATAAGTTCAATATGGTCATCGGGATCATTGCCATGGCGATCGGCACTGCGGTCTGCTATACCTTTGGCACAGCCTGGTTCATCACCGTGTATTCCAGAAAGGCAGAAATAGATATCTCCACAGCCCTGGAATGGTGCGTTACGCCCTTCCTGCTGCCGGACTGCGTGAAGATGGCGGCGGCTGTGCTGATAACCTACAGGCTGAAGAAGTATGTCAGACTGTAAGTTAAGGCCGCACCACGGCCTTTGCATAAGGTTTTTCGTGGGAAAGGGCTACAGCCCGGAATTCACTGAGAATATGAAAAAAGTGATAGCAGAGCTTGAGAGCGGCGACCCGGTCCTGACCCTTTGCACTGGGGCAGACGTTATCTGCCGGGCTTGTCCGAACAACATCTGCGGGACCTGTCGGGACGGAGAAAAGGTTGCGGCCTTTGACAATGCCCTGATGGACCTGTGCGGTCTTGAAGAGGGACAGGAGATACGGTGGAGCGAGCTTACGGCTCGGGTAAGAAAGTGCGTCACCGGGCCTGGGAAACGGGCCGGGGTCTGCGGCAGCTGCTCCTGGGGGGAGCTTTGCGACAGTGTAAATGATAAATGTGCTGATAAACAGTAAATATTTTTGTTATGTCTCCCTTCACCTCAGGTGGGGGGAGACATAACTGTTGCCCGATATCACAGAGCGGTACCGTGCCGCTTTGCACCAAGTAAGATGAAAACGGGTAAACGGCCGGTCCCTCCAGTCTCAGGGACCTCAGGGCTTGACATGGGGCATGGGGTGTGTTATAATGTGACTGTCGGTCTTTAAGTCAGAAAATGGCATTTTTCGCAGGAAAAGTGTGAAGGGAACAGGAAAGCAGAAATGAAAAAGAAAAAAGGGTTTTCAAAAAAACAAGCCCGTGCTATCAGAGCCGGCCTGGGGATCCTTATAGGATGTACCGCTGTGCTGATCGTCATGGCTGTTATGCTGCTCCTCAGGGGCAGGAAAGAGTCTGAGCCGGAAAAGCCGGATGAAAGCGGCTCTCCGGTCACAGCGCAGAGCAGTGCAGAAAATGATGAGAGCAGAGGACCGGAGGATGTGACTTTGGAGCCGCAGGAGGAGACTACTCCCGAAGAGGACGGCCCGAAGGAGCTGACAAAGGCCCAGTGGACGGCGCAGCAGATAGAGTCCATGGACCTCAGACAGAAGGTCAGTCAGCTTTTCATAGTCACCCCGGAGGAGCTTCTTGGCAGGGACGGTGAGGAGGAAGGTTTCATCACCTCAGCGGACCCGGCGGTGAGAGAAATGCTGGAAGAATACCCGGTGGCTGGGCTTATTTATTTTGAAGACAACCTGACGGACATCAGCGGCACCAAAGAGATGCTAAAGGGCATGAAGCGCTTCGGCAAAGAAGTCAACGGACTGCCGCTTTTCATGTCGGTGGACGAAGAGGGCGGCACCGTGGCCAGGTGCGCAGACAAGCTGGGGACCACTGCTTTGAAGCCTATGTATGAATACAAGGACCAGGGCACTGCAAAGGCTTATGACAACGCCTGCGTCATCGCATCGGACATCAGTCGGATAGGCTTTGACCTGGACTTCGCCCCTGTGGCGGACACCTGGTCAAATAAGGACAATACCGTCATCGGCAAAAGGGCCTACAGCGATGACTACAAACAGACCGCCGAGCTTTCCTCGGCTGCGGTCAGAGGTTTCGGTGACTGCGGAGTTATGTGCTGTATAAAGCATTTCCCCGGCCACGGCGACACCTCCGGGGACTCGCATACGGGCAGGGTCTATTCCTATAAGACCGTGGAGGAGCTGGCTGAGAACGAGTATCTGGCCTTTGCCGCCGGTATAAGCTCCGGGGCGGATATGGTCATGGTAGGCCATATCACTATGCCCAGCGTTGACGGCAGGACCGCAAGTCTCTCTCCTGTGATGATAGAAGACGAACTGAGGGGCAGGCTGGGCTACAAGGGCCTGGTCATCACGGATTCTCTGGAAATGGACGCTGTAGCCGACCTTTACGACACCTGCGGCGAGCTTGCAGTTGCGGCTTTCAAAGCCGGGAACGATCTGCTGCTTTGCCCAAGGGACCTTTCCGGCGCCGTAGATGCCCTGGAGAAGGCTGTGGAGAGCGGCGAGATAAGCGAGGAGCGCTTAGAGCAGAGCCTTACCAGGATACTTTCGCTGAAATACGACAGGCTGTAGATATATGACATAAGAAAGCCCGCAGCGGTAAGCTGCGGGCTGATTTTATTTTATTCGTCCGCTCAGTCGACCGTCACCGCAAAGGTCGCCACGGGAACACCGTTGACATTATACAGATCCAGCCCCTCCGGAGCATTTTTCCAGGCGTACCTTACACACAGCGGCTTATCATATTCCACCATGGGTATCATCAGGGTATGACCGTCCATCTTCTCAGGCTCCACGTCCCTTATCTTACCGCCCTCATAGCAGAGCTGCATATACTTGACCTTCTTGTTTTTAAGCACAAGCTCAGGTCCCTCGAAGTACAGCACTATTGACTCTCCAAGATATTCCGCCTTGACGCAGGCGGTGTTTCCCAGTCCCTTTTCGCCGTATATAAGGCTCTCTGCACACATAGCCAGCCTTTCGCCCACGGTGCGCTTGTTTGTGGGGTGAAGGTCGTTATACTCCCCGGCGTCAAGTATCACTGCCATGGCCGTGTCAGGTATCTCCAGGCACTTGGCCTGCTTGTTCCTCATCAGCGCCCAGGAGGTGTCGCCGCTCTCAGGGACCGTGGGGTCCTCAGCCACTGCGGAGCACGGATCGCAGAAACCCGGCAGCTGGGTGAATATCACCGGCAGGTCCTTACCGCAGTTTTTCCTGTACATCTCCACCAGGGTCCTGAAAACTCTGGGATACCTGTCAGCCGCCCCGGCGTTGGACTCGCCCTGGTAATACACAAAGCCTTTCACATTGATCCTGAACGAGGGGTGTACCATTTTGCCGTAAAGAGCCATTGGCAGACCCTGGAAGAATGTCCCCGGAGCCAGGTCGTCCACCCTGGCCGCCGCCTGATATTCCCATTCGCCTTTCAGATCTATGACCTTATCTCCAAGCTTTAAGCAGTAGTTCTTCCCGGCGGTAAAGCCTCCGTTCCCGCTCTTGACCTCTACGCAGAGCAGCAAAGTATTCTCGCCCTTTTTAAGGAGCTTTGCGGGGACCTTGTATATCCTGGGGGGATACAGGTAGTCGGTCTGACCCACGAGTTCACCGTTCACATAAGCCTTATCGTTGTCTATGATCGTCCCCAAGATAAGCTCGCCGTCAGTGATGATGCTCTCGTCCTCGATGGTAAAGGTCTTTCTGAACCAAAGTCTGCCGGAAAAATGCTCCAGCCCCCGGATGTGCCTGAAATAGAAAGGGACATTGGCCCTGCTATCAAGCTTAGTGTCCTTATCAAAGATAACAGAGCTAAGCTCATCCTTTTCGTTTACTTTTTTGTACCACTCCTGCATAGCAGCATTATCGGCGGCAGTGGTGTCTTCTATGTATCCGGGCACCAGGCAGCGTTTGAGGTGCTCCTCATAGCCCCCCAGCTCTCTCAGCATCTCTGCTGAAAAGCTGCTCTCTGCCATGGCTCCTCCGGCGGAGGTGTTCAGAAGTCCCACCGGCAGGCCGTATTTTTTGTAAAGCGTATAGGCAAACCAGTACCCGGCGGCGCTCATCTGCATAAGGCTCTGCCCCTCTGCGGTCCTCCAGCTGCCCTCTGCGAAGTCATCGAGCTCCACGCTCTCGTCAAAGCAGTTCTGCACCGGTACCCTGAACTCTCTTACGAACTCAGTCTCAAAAAACTCGTTCTTCCCGAAAGGTTCATAGGTCCTGCTCATAGGCAGCTCCATATTGGACTGGCCGCTGATGTGATAAAGCTCACCGAAAAGCACGTCCTTCACAGTGACACAGCTGTCACCGCAGCAAAATCTCAGCTCATGCTTTTCCGCTCCGCCCTCCACCGGCGGAAGTATCAGCATCCACTGACCCTTCCCGTCAGCATCGCCTGCGGCCCCGCAGATCTCCTTTCCCCCTGCCCTTACGCTGAGGGTCACGCTGCTGCCTGGCTCTGCGGTGCCGTATATCCTGTTCTCCTCGCCGCACTGTAAAACAGCGCCGTCGCTTATAAATCTCATCACTTTAAAATCCATGACCGAACCTCAAATCATTATCATATCTTTCCCTGAAAATACTCTACCTGTTTATCTCAATGCTCAGGCACTTCGTACCCGACAGCTTTTCGCTAAGTTCATCGGGCTGATGAAGTCCCGCATAGAGGGTGAACCTGTCCCCAAAGACCTTTCTGACGCCGTTATCGTCCACGGCTGTGAAGGCTTTCTCAGGCACGGGTATCTCCACCGTTGTCCTCTCGCTCCTGCCGAGCTTGACTCTCTTAAAGCCGCAAAGGCTCCAGTTAGGAACAGCATTCTCACTGTAGTCCTTTATGTAAAGCTCGACTACCTCGTCAGTCGGCACCCCGGTGTTCTCCACTGTTACCGCTGCGGTGCCGTCCTTATACTCAAGGCCGGTGACGTTAACCGTTCCGTAAGTCAGACCGAAACCGAAGGGATAAAGGATATTGTCATCTGCATATCTGTAGGTGCGGCCCTTCATGCTGTAATCAGTGAAATCAGGCAGCTTTTCAGCTTTCTCGTAGAAGGTCACAGGCAGCTTGCCAGAGGGGGAGATGTCCCCGAAAAGTATCTCAGCCAGGGCCCTTCCGCCCTCAGAGCCGGGGTACCATACATGGAGCAGGGCATCAGGGTCGGCCTCAACGTTTATGGCGCTTCCGGCAGCGCACACGATGACGGTAGGCTTGCCGTGTTTCATGACCCTTTCTATCAGTACCCTCTGTACCTCAGGCAGTCTCAGGTCCTTCTTGTCGCCGGAGGAGAACTCGTTCCCGGTATCGCCCTCCTCGCCCTCGATGGTGGCGTCAAGTCCCACGCAGAGAATGACCAGGTCTGCATTGGCAGCAGCGGCCTCGGCCTCAGCATATCTGTCACCGGCCATAGCAAGGCCGGAAATCCTGTCCTTATAAAGGTGACAGCCCTCGGCATAGATCACCCTGCCGGAGAACCTGTCCTGTATACCTCTGAGGAAGGTGGTGTATCTGTCTGCAAGGCCGTTATAATTGCCCTCCAGAGCCGCCCTGCTGTCGGCATTGGGTCCGATCACGGCGATGGTCTTCAGCGTAGTCTCATCTATAGGCAGCACGCCGTTGTTTTTCAGCATTACCATAGACTTCTCAGCACACTCCACCGAAACGGCCTTATGCCCTGTGTTTGCCACTACATAGTACTGTATATCGTCAAAGGGCGTCTTCTCGTCGAACATACCCAGTCTTATCCTGGTCCTCATCACGTGTATGCAGGCCTTCTTTATATCCTCCTCGGTGACAAGCCCCTGTTCAAGAGCGGCCAGCAGGCTGGTATAGGTGCAGCCGCAGTTCACATCGCAGCCGGCCTTCAGTGCCATAGCCGCACTTTCTACGGCATTAGATGTCACCATATGATGCTCATGAAAGTCCCTGATAGCCCAGCAGTCAGAGACGAAATAGCCGTCGAACTCCCACTCTCCCAGCTTTTCCATCAGGAAGTCGTTAGCACAGGCAGGCTGACCGTTGACACTGTTGTAAGCGCCCATGACGCTCTCCACCTTTGCATCCCTGACCAGGGCCTCGAAGGCCGGCAGATAAGTCTCCTCCATATCCTTAGGGGTAGGTCTTGCGTCAAATTCATGTCTCAGGGACTCAGGTCCGCTGTGGACAGCGAAATGCTTTGCACAGGCGGCGGCCTTCATGACCTTGCCGTCACCCTGAAGATTTCTTACATATGCCTTGCCGTTCTCTGCGGTCAGGAAAGGGTCCTCACCGTAAGTCTCATGTCCCCTTCCCCACCTGGGGTCACGGAATATATTGATATTAGGAGCCCAGATGGTCAGTCCCTTATAGATATCGAAGTCGCTGAACTGCTGATAAACGTTATACTTCGCTCTGGCCTCGGTGGCGGTTATATCAGCCACACGGCCCGTCAGGTCCGTATCGAACATAGCTCCCAGCCCTATGGCCTGGGGGAACATGGTAGCTACGCCGGTCCTTGCAAGACCGTGTATGCCCTCATTCCACCAGTTGTATGCCGGTATGCCAAGTCTTTCTATAGCAGGTGCGTCGTATCTGAGCTGGCCAGCCATCTCTTCAACAGTCATTTCGTTCACTAAGGCCTCTGCTCTTTCCTGTGCAGAAAGCTCTTCATTTCGGTATTCTTTCATTCTTCCGACCCTCTTTCTTATGGTATCAGATGCCCGAAGCCGCACTTCAGGCTGTTTTGCAAAAACAATGCTCCGTGATAATATTATAGCCCATACTGCCCTTTTCATCTAATCATTTATTGCGTTATCAGGTCCATATATTGTCGGCTTTCAGAGCACGGTCATACAAAACACCGTCCCGTCCGCAGTCCGCCCCTGACCTATACCTGCGCACAGAGCAAAAAGCGGCAGAGCGTTTAAGATATAACGCCGCTGCCGCAGATAATTACTTTATCCCGTGGTGTTCCTTGCCGGCTGTGAGAGTATTCTTCATCAGCATAGCTATGGTCATAGGGCCCACGCCGCCGGGAACAGGGGTGATAAAGCCCGCCTTTTCCTTGCAGTCCTCAAAGTCCACATCGCCGCACAGCTTGCCGTTTTCGTCTCTGTTCATGCCAACGTCGATGACCACGGCGCCTTCCTTTATGTAGTCGGCTTTGACCATCCTGGCCCTGCCTACTGCCGCTACCAGGATATCGGCCCTTCTGCACACTGCCTTGAGGTCCTTTGTCTTTGAGTGAGTAATGGTTACGGTCCCGTTCTCATGCAAAAGCAGCATAGCCTGGGGTTTCCCGACGATATTGCTCCTGCCGATGACTACGCACTCCTTGCCGGCCACCTCTGTGCCGGTGGACTTTATCAGCTCCATTACTCCGGCCGGTGTGCAGGGCAGGAAACTGTAGTCCCCTATCATTATCTTTCCCACGTTCACCGGGTGGAAAGCGTCAACGTCCTTATCGACCCTGATGTTGTTTATGATGATCTTGTCGTCAAGATGCTTTGGCAGCGGAAGCTGGACCAGAATGCCGTCCACTCTGTCATCGTTGTTGAGCTTGTCCACCAGAGCTAAAAGCTCCTCCTCGGTAGTCTCTGCCGGCAGGGCATATTTGAAGGAATTGAACCCTACCGCCTCGCAGGCTTTCTCCTTGTTCTTCACATATACCTGCGACGCCGGGTCGTCGCCAACTATGACCACTGCCAGACCTATCTCAACGCCCTGTTTTTTCAGTTTTTCGACCTCCAGCCTGATATTCTCCCTGACCTGTGCCGAAACTGCCTTGCCGTCGATAATATTTGCCAGTACTCATCTTCCTCCTTCTCACTGCCGGTATCCCCGCCGGCATTGTCTTCATCGCTGTTATCGCTGTATTCTTCATCGTCATCAGCGATTATCGACTCATAGTCCCCGCTGCCGTTCTCCTCAGTGTCCCTGTCCTTTTTCTCGGCGGCGGCGATAGCCTCTTTTCTGCTCTTCTCGGCCTCCTTGCCGAACCTTTCCTCATATTCCTTTTCAAGCTCTGCAAAGCTCTCACCGGTGCGCCTGGCCTCGGCGATCTTCTTTTTCAGCTCCTTCTTCTCCTTCATAAGCTCTTCATAGCTGTTATACTCAGCAAGCTGCGCCTTGGAAAGCTCAGTCTCGTAGAAGAATTTATAGCTGCCCGAATGTTTCACGTTTATCCTGAAAATGATTATCAGTATCACCGACGCCACAATGCAGGCGCCTGCCAGGAGCTGTGAGACTCTGATCTGTCCGATATAGAGCGAGTCGGTCCTCAGGCCCTCGATGAAAAATCTTCCCAGGCCGTACCAGAAGGTATATAGCAAAAATACCTCGCCGTCGAACCTGCGGTGCTTGAAATAGAAATGCAAAAGCAGGAACCCTAAGAAACACCACAGGCTCTCGTAAAGAAAGCAGGGGTGTATAGGCGAATAAGCGTCGATGCTCCCCAAGCTGTCATAATGGCTGTCGATAAATCTGGCAGTGGTCCAGGATATCATTCCCCAGGGCTTGTCGGTGTTGGTGCCGAAAGCCTCCTGGTTAAAGAAATTGCCCCATCTGCCTATGCACTGCCCTATGAGAAAGCAGGGTGCCGTAACGTCCAGCATGGCCGTCAGCCTGAGTTTTCTCAGCTTGACTATTATGCCGCCTACCAGTATGGCGCCGATAAGGCCGCCGTAGATAGCCAGTCCCCCGTCCCGGACCTTGAAAAAGTCCGACATGGTGACGCCTTCGCTGTTAAAGATGACATAATAGAGCCTTGCGCCCAGGATCGCTCCGATTATGCCCCCTATGACTGCATCCGTGGCCCTGTCCGGGTCTATGCCGCAGGACTTCATCTTTCTGAATCCATAGATCATTGCCAGAAGTATCCCCAGGCCGATGAGCATACCGTACCAGTAGATATTGATCTCCCTGCCGAATAATCTCAGTGTTATCAGCACCCTGTCGATGCTTATGCCCTCTCTGAGGATATTGTCGCCGCTGCCGAAATTCGGGAAATAGACCTTGCTAGGGTCGCTCCTCAGTTTTTCTCTCATGTCAGCGGTGCTGTCTGCCAGTGTGGCCGCCGACAGCATCGTGCTGTAAATATCCATTTTACCTTGCTCCTAACATTAGTTTTTTTCCTGTCCCTGCATCCCTTCACCCAGGGAGCTTTCTATAATGGAGATAGCCGACTTTTCCGGATCGAACATGGTATCAAGGGCCTTCATACAGTCCTCCACTGTGAGCTTTGACAGTGCCTCGGCGTCGTCGAAGACTGCGGTGCCGTTGAAATAGCTGTCCACCATGCTGTCCGCACAGTTCTCCACATTGTTAAGGCTCCTTATATAGCTGCCATACCTGGCCTTCTTTATGACGCTGAACTCCTCCTCGTCAAAGCCTTCCTGCTTTATGCGCTCTATCTCGGCGCAGAGCCTTCTGAACACTTCGTCCGGGTCCCTGGACTCTCCGCTGATGATGCAGCTGAAATAGCTGCCGCTGCCGGAGAACACGCTGTAGCCCAGCTGAGAATTTATCAGTCCCTCATCGAACATCTCCTGATAAAGTCTGGAGGTAGAACCTATGAGCAGCTGCAATACCACCCTTGCTGCGGCGGTCCGGTATTCATACTCCAGTCCGCTGCAAGGCTCTGACTTAAAGCCTATATCGAATATCGGCAGCCCGATAGGGAATTTGTCAACTACCCTCTTCTGAGCTACACCCTCCGGCTCCTGCGGGAACCTGGTCTCCAGGTCCTGGTCCTCTGCCGGGATAAGCAGCCTGTCACAGATCTCCTCCACCTTGTCGATGTCCACATTGCCTGCGATGCTAAGCACCATATTGTGCAGATTGTAGAAGGTGTGATAGCAGTCATAAAGCAGCTCCGGAGTTATCTGTGCGATGGACTCCACAGTGCCTGCTATGTCTATCCTTACGGGGTGTTCAACATAAAGCGCCTTCAGCAGATCAAAATAGCTTTTGCGAAAAGGCGAGTCCTCCCCCATCTTTATCTCCTGTGCGATTATCCCCTGCTCCTTGTCCACATTCTCCTGGGTGAAATATGGTTTCTGCACGAAGTCCAAAAGTATCTCCAGGGCCTGCTCCCAGTTTTCTGCGGTGGAAAAGGTATAGGCAGTCTCATCGAAGGAGGTGAAGGCGTTGGCAGAAGCGCCGGTGGCGGCGTAAAGATCAAAGACGTCCGTATCCTCATTCTCGAAGAGCTTGTGCTCAAGATAATGGGCTATGCCCTCAGGTACCTGTATGAAATCTCCGGTCTTGGCAGTTCTGAAACAGGTGTTCACTGAGCCGTATCTGGTGGCGAACAGGGCCTCTGTAGTGGAAAAGCCCGGCATGGGCCACACCAGCACATCAAGGCCGGAGAAATGGTGTATCACCGTATACTGTTCGCCGAAGCGCTCGCTCCTGACGATCTCTCTGGTACTCTTACCCATTTCGCTCTTCCTCCTTCTCTACGGCTTTGAGTATGAACACGCTGTCAAGCTCAAAGCTCTTTGCGCACTCCACTACCTGCTCCCTGGTCACCTTGTCTATTAGCACTGCCACCTCTTCCGGCGAATAGGAGGTCCCTCTGGTGTTCTGCACCGCATACCACCCGGCTATATCCCACTCGGAATCGTAGTTGGACTTGAAACCGCCCTTTAACAGCAGCTTGGTGTTCTCAAGCTCCTCATCGGTGAAATCGCCCTCCTGCATGGCTCTGAGCTGCTCCATGATAGCCGCCCTGGCCTTGTCCGTATTGGCGTTGTCAAGACCGCTGTCTATGAACATGGTGCCTTTCAGCTCGGAATAAGCGCAGTCGCAGTAATAGCTCAGCGAAAGCTTTTCCCGGACGTTTGCAAAGAGCTTTGAAAACGGCGAGCCCCCCAGCATGGCCACGAACACCTTGCAAAGGTATATGTCCCTGCACTGCGACTTGAAAGCCATGAACATCTTGCTTTGTTTCAGCTCCATAGGCTCACTGACCTCGGCAGGCTCTTTTTTCAGCGGCGATGGCCTGCGGTAGCCAGGGCTGACCACGTTCTCCCTCTTTATCTTACCGAAGGCCTCGGTCAGTATCTCTACCGCCTCCGCCGCCTCGCCTCCGCCGCAGACCGTCAGCTCCATCGCTGCGCTCTTTAGCATATATCCATAACGCTCACTGAGCTCTTCTCTGGTTATCTTTTCGGCCCTCTCATAGCTCCCCAGTTCCGGCAGCGCCGCAGGCTCTCCGCTGTAGATGGTGTTCTTGGCCCTCTGGTAAGCATAGGACCTCTTGTCGTTCACAGCGGCCCTGATGTTGTCAAGCAGTTCCTGCTTTCTCAGGGCAAAATACTTTTCGCTGAAAAGCCCCTCCGTCATATCCGGCTCAAAAATGCACCTCATCAGCTCTCTCATGGCTTCACCGCTGACCTTTTCGCCGCCGATGGTGTACTTGTCAAGTATACAGCTCATGCTGAACCCCACCTGCTGAAAGTCCGAGATATTTCCCCAGGAGGTCCCTATGGAGGAGCCGTAAAGCCCTGCGAACTTCTTTGTCAGCTCGCTGCGTGACCTGATGTGGGCATTAGAGGTCATCAACAGCATTGCCGTAAGCACGTTTGCGCCGGCATTATCCTCATCTAAGGGCATACAGAACCTTATCCTTACCACATTGGCCTTGAACTTGGGATCAACTATCTCCGTCAGATAGATGCCCTCGCCTATCTTTCTTCTTTCAAATTTCTCTATCATTCACATTCTCCGATCTATAGGCACGGGACAGATCCCCGCCGCCCGGTCAATTGTCATACATCTTATAGTATAGCACAACAGCCTGAAAAATTCCATAGATTTCACATAATTTTCATACTCACGATCCCACGCTGTATTCAAAGTTCTCCCATATGATCTTTATGCCCTCGTCGGTCTCCTCCGGCAGCAGCGCCATCGCCACCAGAAGGTCCTCTCCCGTTTCCTGGTCGCACAGATGGGCGTAGTCTCCGTCTATCCTTGTGACTGTGTATATCCTGCTCTCCATACCTATCCTCTTTTCTGTGAAAATACTACATTGCGCTCTCCGGCGCAGTCTGAAAGCTCCTCCATCAGCTCTTTGCAGAGCCTTACTCTGGGAGCGCCACGCACAGCGGTCTTCTTCTTTATATCCTCAATGTAGATCAGAAGACCCACGCCCTCTTCATCGGCGTACCTCAGGACGATATCCTTTACGGCAGGGACCTTTTCGCTGCCAGCGGACTCTATCCGCACGAATAGTTCCCTGCCCGCAAGCCTTTTCAGAAAGGCCTCCCCGGTCTCCATATCGTCTGCCATCAGCTTTGGCTCCTCATCTTCCTTCACGCTGAGCTTTCCCCAGACGTGCAGGATCTGCCGTTCTCTTATCAGTCCGGCGTTTTTCTCAAAGACCGACGGGAACACCACAGTCTCTATCTCACCCCGCTTGTCCTCCAGGGTCACAAAGCTCATCTGAGCGCCTTTTTTTGTGGTGATGTCCCTCTTCTTCGTAACCATTCCCAGAACTGCCGCCCTGACGCCTTCGGCCTTCTCTCCTGCCCCGGCTATCCTTTCCATCCCGGTTATCCTTGCCGCTTTCAGATAAGGCTCATATTCGTCCAGTGGATGGGCGGAAACATACATACCCAGGACCTCATGCTCATATTCCAGCAGCTGTCCCACCGGCAGTTCCTCCACAACGTGCAGAGGCTTGTCCATTTTTGCCGTATTTTCCTCTCCCAGGTCAGAGAAAAAGTCAAGCTGTCCCTCCAGCCTGTCCGCTGCCGAGGCGCTGACGTCCGAAAGGATATTTTCATAATTTACCAGCAGCGTGTGGCGGTTAAAGCCAAAGCAGTCGAAGGCGCCGCTTTTTATGAGTGCCTCCAGGGTCCTGCCATGGATATCCCTTCCGTTCACTCTGGTGCAGAAGTCCTGCAAGGACCGGAACTCACCTGAGGCGGCTCTTTCTTTGAGGATATTGGCAATGGCTCCCTCACCCAGGCTCTTCACTGCCAGCAGGCCGAACCTCAGCCCTTCGCCCTCAGCCACAAAGCCCCTCTCGCTCCTGTTGATATCCACAGGCAGTATCTGAGTGCGGTTCTTTCTGGCGTCTGCGATATAGGTGTAAAGCTTTTCCGTACTCTCAAGCAGTGCGTTGGTCATAAGCGCCGCCATGTACTGACGGTAATAATGGCATTTGAGATATGCCGTCCTGTAGGAAACGGTGGCATAGGCCGCCGCATGGGCCTTGTTGAATGCGTAGTTGGCAAAGGCTGTCATCTCGTCAAAAAGCTCATTGGCCACCCTCTCCGGGACCCCTCTTGCGACCGCCCCGCAGCACTCCTTATCGCCGTAGATGAACGCCTGACGTTCGGCCTCCAGAGCCGCAGCCTTTTTCTTCGACATGGCTCTTCTCACCAGGTCCGCCCGGCCGAAGGAATAGCCTGCCAGAGTTCTGAATATCTGCATGACCTGCTCCTGATAGACTATACAGCCGTAGGTCACTTCAAGTATGTCTTTTAAAAGCGGGTGCTTGTATCTGACCCTGCTGGGGTCGTGGCGGCAGCTTATATAATTGCCGATAGAGTCCATAGGCCCTGGTCTGTAAAGGGAGATAGCCGCAATAAGGTCCTCTATGCCCGTGGGCCTCAGTCTCATTATCACCGAGGTCATGCCGCCGCTCTCGAACTGGAAGACCCCCTCGGTCTTCCCCATGGAGAGCATATCGTAGACCGCCCTGTCCTCTAAGCTTATCTTCTCGATATCGAAGTCAGGCTCTGTCTTGTGTATCTCCTCTACGCAGTGCTTTATTATGGTAAGGTTTCTCAGTCCCAGGAAGTCTATTTTTAAAAGCCCCAGCCTTTCCAGCAGGGTCATGGTATACTGTGTTGAGACTGCTCCGTCCCTGGCGTAGAGGGGCACGTATCTGTCCACCGGCTCCTTGGTTATGACCACGCCCGCCGCATGGGTTGAAACGTTCCTTGGCAGGCCCTCTATCTTCATGGCGGTATTTATTATCCTTCGCATGAGAGGGTCCCCCTGGTAAAGCTCCCTAGCCTCCGGGATATGCTCTACGGAATAGGAGAGCGGCTTGTCCCTTACCACCGCCTTCGCCAGGATATCCCCGGTGCGGTATGGCTCGCCCATTGCCCTGGCAGCGTCCCTGACGGCCTGCTTGGGGCCCATGGTGCCGAATGTGGCTATCTGCGCCACGTGGTCTGCGCCGTACTTTCTCACCACATAGTCTATGACCTGCTGCCTGCCCTCCATGCAGAAATCTATGTCGAAATCCGGCATGGTCTGCCTTTCAGGATTAAGGAACCGCTCAAAGACCAGCTGGTATCTCAGCGGGTCGATGCCGGTTATGCCTATGCAGTAGGCGCACAGGCTGGCCGCACCGGAACCTCTTCCCGGCCCTACCGGTATGCCCTGGCTCTTGGCGTAGTTTATAAAATCCCAGACGATGAGATAATAGTCCGTATACCCCATGGAGGTTATGACCCAGAGCTCATATTCCAGCCTTTCTCTTAATTCGTCGGTAACAGTGCCGTAAAGCCTTTCAAGTCCCTCATAGCACATATCCCTGAGAAATCTCTCGTGGTCAGTGACGCCCTTTATGTCGATATAGGGCAGCACGGTGTTGCCGAACTCTATCTTCACACTGCACCGCTCTGCTATCCTCACCGTGTTCTCCACAGCCCCCGGCAGGGCGCCGAAAAGCTCTTCCATCTCCTCTGCTGACTTCACATAGAATTCGTCCGTGGGAAATTCGATAGCCGGATCGTCCACCGTGGTCTGGGTAGAAATGCACATCAGCACCTTCTGTGCCTCTGCGTCCTCCCGCCTGAGATAGTGGCAGTCATTGGTGGCGCAAAGGGGTATGCCTGTCTCTCTTGAAAGCCTGATGAGAAGTGGGTCGAGTCTCTTCTCGTCTGCTGACAGATGGTCCTGTATCTCCAGAAAATAATTACCCTCACCGAAAATGTCCCTGTATAACAGGGCAGTTTCCTTTGCCCCCTCATAGTTTCCCTCGCTGAGCTTTCTGGGCACCTCCCCCGCAAGACAGGCCGAAAGGCATATCAGCCCCCGGCTGTACTCTCTCAAAAGCTCCAAATCGACTCTTGGCTTATTGTAGAACCCCTCGGTGTAGGAAAGGCTCACCAGCTTTATGAGGTTTTTATAGCCCTCGTTGTTCTCGCAAAGCAGTATAAGATGATAGGGTTTCTGCCCGTTCCCGCCGTACCTGTCGTGCCTGCTGCCGGGCGCCACATAGACCTCGCAGCCTATTATGGGCTTTATCCCATTCTCCATGCAGGCGTTGTAAAATTCCACCGCACCGAACATATTCCCATGGTCGGTGATGGCAGCCGCCTGCTGACCAAGCTCTTTTAAACGCAAAACAAGCTCCTTGATGGGGCAGGCGCCGTCAAGGAGCGAGTATTCAGTATGAAGATGCAGATGTACGAAATCAGTCATTTTTCCCTCTCGTTTCCGCCCTTTCCAGGGCTGTCAAAAATACCGTGATATCCAGTGAAAGACCGCTCTACGGTAAGTATAGCACAGCCTATGGGGAATATTTTACCCTTGTCCCTTCTGCTTTCTTATCTTCTCGGCTATCTCTGCTATGCGGGCCAGCCTGTGATTTGCCCCGGACCTTGATATGGGCGGGTCCATCATAGCCCCCAGCTCTTTCAAGCTTATGTCCCGGTTGTCGTACCTCAGCTCCGCTATCTCCCTCAGGTTGTCCGGCAAGGCCCCAAGACCCATGGTAGAATCTATCAGCTCGATGTCCGCCGCCTGCCTCTCCCCGGCCTTCATGGTCTTGTCCAGATTGGCGTTCTCACAGTTCATGGCACGGTTTATGCGGTTTCGCATATCCTTCTCGATCTTGACGTTCATAAGCTCGATGGCCGCCATGCCTGCTCCCATCAGGGTCAGCATATCTATGATGTTCTCGCTCTCCTTGATATAGACTATCTGTGAATTCTTCCGCTCGATATGCTTTGGCACTATGCCATAGGTATCTATCAGCAAAAGCCCCAGGTCGTTGCAAAGGTCGAGAGTTGGCATGACGAATTCCATATGATACTTCTTCTCCGGGTTGTTGACCGACCCGCAGGCCAGGAATATCCCCCCAATAAGGTTGGGTATGAACTTCTCCTTAGGCAGGTATTCCTCCGTCAGCCTCCGGCTCTCGTCTATGCCGAAGTAGTCAAGAAGGAAGATCCTCTGCCCCCTGTCCTCTACGGTCAGGCTGAAAAGGGTCACTCCGTTTTTGCGCTCTGCCTCGGTGACAGTGACGGCCTCCTCGTCCTCCAGGATCCTGCCGGCATTTTTTGCAAAGAACTCCGACACCTGCCTGTTCTCCGTCAGAAAAAGTATCTCCCTGTCGCTCAGCACATTGCAGCAGCAAAGCATACCCATCAGACAGGCGTCAGCCTTCTGCCGGGAATTGATCTTCTCTATGACCTCCGCCTTGGCATTGTAAGAAAATGATTGTTCCTCCATCATAGATCACCTTCTTCGCCGGCAGCGCCGGCCCTTTACTTCTTGTCTATATCCCTGTGGGTGACTCTTATTGTCCTCCCCATATCCGTCAGGTGCTTTGCCAGCTCCTGTGCGAAGGTGACGCTGCGGTGCTTTCCGCCCGTGCAGCCGAAGGCTATGACCAGCTGCGCCTTGCCCTCCTTCTCATAAAGGGGCATGAGAAAGTCTATCAGATCGCACAGCTTTTTCAGCAGCTCCCTGGCCTCGCCGAACTTCATCACGTAATCCGCCACCTCTTTGTTGAGGCCGGTCTTCGTCTTCAGCTCCGCCACATAAAACGGGTTCGGCAGGCACCTTACGTCAAAGGTCAGATCGGCGTCGTTCATGACTCCGTACTTGAACCCAAAGCTCCTTACGTCTACCCTCATGGCCGAAACGCCCTCTCCTAAGAAGATGGAATACATCCTCTCCTTGAACTCCGCCGTAGAGCTGTTGGTCGTGTCGATGTAGTAATCCACCCGGTCCTTTATGGTGGTCAGCATCTCCCTCTCGGTGCTGATAGCGGTCCTTATATTGCCGTAGCTCACCTCGTCAAGGGGATGTTTTCTCCTGGTCTCCTTATACCTGCGGATTATTGCGTCGTCTGAGCAGTCCAGATAAAGTATCTTCACCTTTACCCCCATGCTCCTTATATCCGTTATGGCGTCCCTGAGCTTTAAAAACAGGTCGCCCCCACGGACATCCGCCACAAAAGCCACCTTCTCGATCTTGCCCTCAGACTGCCCGCAGATCTCCGCAAATTTCACCATCAGCTCCGGCGGCATATTATCCACGCAGTAGTAGCCTATATCCTCCAGCACGTTCACCGCCGTAGACTTTCCTGAACCGGACATACCGGTCACTATAACAAATTCCATACCAAAACTTCTTTCTCTGACTGTTGCTGTTATTCCTTATACGGTATATACTTTACCTCACATTCCAGGAAAAAGCCGGTCTTTTCCCTGACCCTTTCCTGTACCTCTCTTATAAGCCCTAAAACGTCCCCGCAGGTGGCCCCGCCCTTGTTAACAACAAAGCCGCAGTGTTTCTCAGACACCTGTGCGCCTCCTACTGAAAAGCCCTTCAGCCCGCTCTGCTCTATGAGCTGCCCTGCGAACTGGCCCTCAGGCCTTTTGAAGGTCGAGCCGGCGCTGGGATAATTCAGGGGCTGTTTTTCCCTTCTCCTGCTCATAAGGTCCACCATCTTGTCCTGTATAGTGTCATGCTCCCCGGGCACCAGCTCAAATTCTGCCTCCACTATCAGCTCCCTGCTCCCGCAGAACCTGCTGTGGCGATAGCTCATATCCAGCTTTCCTGCGTCTATCTCCAGCTGTCTGCCCTCGGGGGACACTGCCCTTACCAGCTTTACCACGTCCTTGGTCTCGCCGCCGTAGGCACCGGCATTCATATACACCGCCCCTCCTACGGTCCCGGGTATGCCGTAGGCGAATTCCAGCCCCGACAGCGAATGTTCCAGAGCGAACCTGCACAGCTTCAGAAGGCTGCACCCGGCCTGTGCCGTTACAGTAGTCTCGTTTTTCATATATATCTTATCCATAGAATTGCCTATGAGAAATATGACTCCGTCAAAGCCCCTGTCGTCGAAAAGCACATTTGTGCCGTTGCCCAGGGCCATGGTCCTGACCCCCAGATAATCCGCCTCATGGGCAAGCTGCGCCAAAGCGTCCGGGGAATTTATATCCACCATTGCCGTGCAGCGTCCCCCTATCTTGAAAGAGGTGTACCTTGCCAGAGGCTCATCGTAAAGCACCTTGCACTGCATCTCGTCCGCCAGTGCCAGCAATGATCTTATATTCATATCCAAATCGCCGTTCAATTATATCTCTCTCCCTTGTTGTTTTATGCGTATTCAGCGTTTTCAAAAGGTGTCCCAGTTCTTCACGTTCTCCTTGGTGTCCATCTCCAGACCCAGGTTCTGCAAAAGCTCCGCCGCTGCGTTATAGCCCATTTTCTTATGCCTGTTGTTCATGGCTGCGACCTCCAGTATCACTGCCAGGTTACGGCCGGGCTTGATGGGTATGGTAAGGCTGGGTATCTTAATGCCCAGTATGGAAGTATACTCGTTGTCCACGCCCATACGGTCGTATATCTTCTTGCTGTCCCATGGCTCCAGCTCTACCACCAGGTCTATCTTCTCAGAGACTTTGACAGCACCCATACCGAAGAGCCTTCTGGTATTTATAATACCTATGCCCCTGAGCTCAAGAAAATGCCTGATATTGTCCGGCGACTGTCCCACCAGGGTCCTGCTGGAGGTCTTCCTTATCTCCACAGCGTCATCTGCTACCAGACGGTGGCCTCTCTTGACCAGCTCGATGGCTGTCTCGCTTTTACCTACGCCGCTCTCGCCTATGATGAGCAGCCCCTCGCCGTAGACCTCTATCAGCACCCCATGCCTGGTTATCCTCGGCGCCAGCTCCACGTTCAGATAGCCTATGAGCGAGGCTATGAACGCCGTGGTGCTGTCCGCAGTCCTGGCTATCGGCACCCCGTGTTTCGCTGCTATCTCCATCATCTCCGGGTAAAGCTCATGGCTCCTTGCCACTATGAACATAGGTATCTTCGTGGCGAAAAGAGCGTCCAGGCGCTGATACCTGGTGGCCTCGTCTATACTGGCCAGATATGCGAATTCCATATTCCCGCAGATCTGCACCCGCTCTGCGTTGAAATACTCATAAAAGCCCATGAGCTGAAGTCCCGGCCTGTTGCAGTCGTTATCGGTAACTTTCAGCTCGCTGATATTCTCCGGCGCATAGAGCAGCTCCAGTTTCAGCTGCTTGACTATCTCTTCCACCGAAACGCTAAATATCTCTGCCATTTTATTCCTCCGTCCTTCCCCGGCTCAGCCGGCGGAAATTTTATGTCGTTTACTGTAGATCAGACTGTTATCAGTCCTCTTGAATACATTTCCTGTGCGGCAGTGACGATGCCTGCCTTGCCGCTTGCATAGGTCAGTCCCCCCTGGAGCCATGCCGCAAAAGGCTCCCTGATGGGTGCGTCGGCCGAAAGCTCGATGCTGGCTCCCATGGTGAAGGCTCCCGCCGCCATTATGACCTTGCTCTCATACCCCGGCATATCCCAGGCCTCCGGGGTAACATAGCTGTCCACAGGGCTGCCTTTCTGTATACCCTGACAGAAAGCTACCAGGTTCTCCTCATTCTCAAGAAGTATGGAGGCTATGATGTCCGTGCGTTTTTCCCCGCTTTCCGGCAGGGTCCTGAAGCCCAGCTTTTCAAAGAACCGGCATGCGAACACCGAGGTCTTCAGGGCCGAAGCCACCGTCTGGGGAGCTAAGAAAAAGCCCAGGAGCATCTCCCTTGACATATTGAGAGTGCAGCCGACCTCCTTGCCCATTCCCACACAGGTCAGCCTGTCGGCGCACTTCTCGACCAGGTCCGTTCTTCCGCAGATATATCCCCCTGTAGATGCTATGCCGCCCCCGGGGTTCTTGATGAGCGAGCCTATGATAAGGTCCGCCCCCACAGCCAGCGGTTCTCTCTCCTCCACAAATTCTCCGTAGCAGTTATCCACCATTACTATTATGTCCGGATTTGCAGCTTTTGCGGCACCGGCTATCCTGCCGATGGTATCCACAGTCAGCGAAGGCCTGAGAGAATATCCACGGGAACGCTGTATATAAGCGACCTTAGCTCCTCCGGCCAGCTGCGCTATCTTTTCAAGGTCAGGCTCCCTGTCGTCCACAAGGTCCGCCTGGATATACTTTACTCCGAAATCTGCCAGCGAGCCGCTGCCCCTTTCACCTCTGATGCCTATGACCTCCTCCAGGGTGTCATATGGCCTGCCCGTGCAGGAGAGCATGGTATCTCCTGTCCTCAGCACCCCGAAAAGTGCCGTGGAAAGCGCATGGGTGCCGTTTACGAAGGTGTGGCGCACGATGGCGTCCTCTCCGCCGAAGGCCTGTGCAAAGACCTTGTCTGCGGTGTCCCTGCCAAGGTCACCGTATCCGTAGCCCGTAGTGCCTTTTAAACACCCCTCGCTTACCCTGTTGTCAATAAAAGCTCTCAGCACCTTGGCGCCGTTATATTCTGCTGTGCGTTCGATCTCCCTGAACATCTCCCCGCACTCCTGCTCCGCCTTCTCCGCCAGCTGAGCCAGTTTCTTATCTATCCCAAATAGATCAAAAACGCTTTCCAATCTGTTTCACCTCATAAACTCTGTTCGTTCTTCTTCATAAACAGCCGTTCCCTGTTCGCATAGCCCGTATAAGCTCCGCCTGCTATGAGGACTATGCCCATAATGAGCATGAACACATCCCCCGCCGAAAGCTCGTCCCCGAAAATCGGACCTTTCTCCGGATGCTCAGGGTCTATAGGAGCAGCTTCATCATGCTTAAAGGCCTGCTCACCTGCCCTGCTGTTAAGCTCATATACATGGGAGACACGGTAAGTCTCGCCCTTCCACTCCAGCTCATAGTCCACCGTATATTCATAAACGGCTGTATAGCTCCCGCTGCGGTTTTTTGTTACCTTCTTTTCGCTGACCTCCATGGGTCTGAGGAGCACATAGACAGTCCGGGTGTTCCTGGAAATGACATACCCTGTGACCTTCACAGCTCCGCCAACAGTAAGTATCAGCCCCATTGCCAGCCATGCCGCCACGAAGAGCATTATCAGCCCTCTGGGCATACCCGGCATATAGAGCCTCGGTCTTTTAAGCATACCCTCTGCCCTCTTGTCTCAATGGCTGGGGGTCTCGTCACGCCTTTCCAGGACCGTGTCTATCCCCATGGCCTTAAAGCCTATCTCATCATAATAGCTTACCCTGTGGGGCCTTGCAAAAAGCTTTACCTTTATGCCCTCCTGCCAGAGCCTTTCGCCTATCCAGTAGAGCAGGGTCCTGGCGTGCATCTTTCCCCGTTCCTGCGGGACCGTGCCTACCTGCCCCACCAAAGCGATATTGTCTATTATGTACTGTATGGTGGCGGTGGTATAGTCCCCCATAAGAAATGACTGGGAAAGCCCCCGCCTTATCCTGTGAGAAGTGTCCGTTATCCACATACCGTACCCGTCTGCCAGTCTTGGAAAGCACTGGGAAAGTATAGCGTAGACATCGTCCAGCCTCGGCACCTCGTCCACCTCCAGAGGCGGCAGCTTGCCTGTGGGCCTGTAGGTGAATTCCGTCCTCTTCTCACTTCTGTATTCGTCCTTTAAAAGCTCGGCTATCCTGTCTCCGTACTGCCTTTCCAGCTCTACCGAAAAGGGCTTGAGCATCCTGGTGAAGCCCGCCAGCTCCTCCAGCATCTCCTCCCCAAGCTCCCGCCCCTGAAAGGTGGATATCATAAAGGCGCTGTTGAACTCCGAGAATATCCCCAGCCTTTCTCCCCGGTCCTCCATGACGAAGAACCTGAGAAAATCATAGTCCGTCCCGTAAGCCATATAGTGGGACTTTATCCTCCTGCTGTAATTGTTGTCCTTCAGCTTTCCGATAAGGTCAAGGTCTATATCCTTCGACTGATAGATCATCATATCCCTCCTGTAAGGCAGTTCAGGTCCTTTCGAGCAGAGCCTTCACCAGCCTGTAGGTGTCCCCAAGGTCCTCCTCGCTTATTACGCAGCAGGGCGAATGCAGATACCTGCACGCAAGCGATATCCCGCAGACCTTAACGCCGCCCCGGCTCTTATGTATAGCTCCTGCGTCGTTGCCGCCTGCGACCATGGTCTTGGTCTGCCATTTTATGCCTAGCTCCTTTGCCGCAGCCCCGGCCTTTTCATAAAGCTCCCGGCTGTAGATGGTGCTGCGGTCCATATAGCTCACCACCGGCCCCGCCCCTACCCGGCAGACCTTCTTCTCGCCCCCGGAAAGCGGCGTATCTGCGGCAGTAGTGGCCTCCAGCACATAGGCCTCCTCCGGCTCTGCGGTATAGGCCGCCGCCGTGGAGCCACGCAGCCCGACTTCCTCCTGCACCACGAAGGTGAAGATGATGTCGCTGTCGAATTCCTCATCGCAGATAAGCTTTATCATTATCGCACAGCCCACCCGGTCGTCTATAGCCTTGCACTTTATCATGCCCCGGCCGAACCTGAGAAAGCTGCCCTCAAAGCACACGCTGTCCCCTGGCCTTACGAACTCCATGGCCTGCTCCCGGTCCTTAGCGCCGATATCAATATACATCTCCCCGAAGTCCGGGGCTTTCTTTTTTTCCTCACCGCTCAGATGGTGCAGAGCCTTAGCCCCCACCACGCCCGGTATCTGCTTATCCCCCACAATGACTCTCCTGCCGAAGACCACCCTTGGGTCAATGCCGCCCACCGGGGCGCATTTAAGAAAGCCGTCCTCTGTGATAAAGGTCACGATAAGCCCTACCTCGTCCATATGGGCGCTGACGGCTATCCTCCTGCCGCCGGGCTTTCTGCCCTTCTTTACGGCGATAATGCTCCCCAGAGGGTCCGTCTTTGTCTCACACCTGTCCTTTATTCTGGACAATATATATTCCCTGACCCTGCCCTCATCGCCGGAGATCCCGTTAATTAGGCAAAGCTCTTCAAGCTCGCTGATAAGTTCTGTCATTCTTCCGCCGCCCCTTCCTCGGCATAGGCCGCAATAAGCTCTGCGGCCGCCCTGATATCCCCAAGGGACACTACCTCCGCCGGGGTGTGCATAAACCTTTCCGGTATGGAAAGTGTCACCGTCGGCACACCGCCCCGGCTGATGCTTATGCGGTCCGCATTGGTACCCGTGCCCTGGGCCATCACCTCATATGTAAAGGGGATACCGTGCCTTTGGGCTGTCTCAGCCATCTCCCTTGACATAGTCCTGGAAAGAAACGGCGAAAACCCTATCATGACCCCGCTCTCCAGCGGCGAGCACTCCTCTTCGTCCTCGTCCGGCGTAGGGGCAAAGCTCATGTCCACCACGATGGCCTTGTCCGGCGCAGCGGTATAAGCCGCCGTCACTGCGCCCCTGGTCCCGACCTCCTCCTGCACGGTGAAGGTCACTGCAATATTATACCCGATGTCCCTGTCCTTCAGAAGATCCAGCGCCATTATTATGGCAGCGCAGCCCGCCCGGTCGTCCAGTGCCTTTGAGCTTACCCGGTCGTTGAGCAGTTTCACCGGTCCGTTCTCGATAAGAGCATAGTCTCCCAGCCTTATCTTCTCCCCGGCCTCCCTGCTGTCAGAAAAGCCCATGTCTACATAAACGTCGCTCATCTTCGGTGCCGCAGAGCTGTCCCTTGATAGATGCGGAGGTATAGAGGCCGTCACTCCGAAAAGCTTTTCCGTCTCCCCGCCGGCGGTGCCGTAAACGCTCACCTGCCTTGCAAGCAGGGTCCTTGCGTCTATCCCGCCGCAGGGTGATATTTTCAGAAAGCCATCCGGCGTTATATAGCTGACTATATAGCCCACCTCGTCGATATGAGCATCCAGCAGCAGCACGGGCCTGCCCTCTTTCCAGCCTGCCCGCCTGAACATAACGTTTCCGGTGCGGCTGTCTGTATGGCCCTCTCCGTAGGGCGCCAGCAGCTCCAGTGCAGCCATTGCCGCCATGTCCTCACAGCCGGACACCCCCATGGGCACACAGAGCTTTTCCAGTATCTCAAAAATTTCAGAATTTTCCATTGTCCTCACTGCCGTTCTGTTTAAACCAGTTCGTTGACCAGCTGCTTGAAATGCCTGCCTCTGTCCTCGAACATCCTGTACATATCAAAGCTTGCGCAGGCCGGCGTCAGGGAAACTATATCGCCAGACTCCGCATTGTCATGGGCAGTCTGCACTGCCTCCTGCATATCCTTGACCATGAATATTTTCAGTCCGCTGTCGGCATAATTCGGTGCCGCCGTCACCGCAGCCCTTATCTTCTCAGCGGTCTGCCCCATAAGTATCAGCACCTTGACCTTCTCGCATATCGGCGCAGCCATAGGCTCAAAGCTCACTCCCTTGTCGGAGCCGCCCTGTATCATGATCTGCTTACGGTCAAAGGCCGCCAGGCAGGCAAGGACCCTGGTCGGGCTGGACGCTATGGAATTATTGTAATACTTAACGCCGTCCAGCTCCCTTACGAACTCTATCCTGTGCTCCACGCCCCCGAACTCGTTGGCGATCTTTGCCACTGTCTCCGGCTTTACCTCGCCGTAGGTCATGGCGATGGCAGTCAGATAGTCCTCCACATTGTGCATTCCCGGTATCTTTATGGCCTTCATATGCACATACTCTGTGACCTTGCCCCTTTCGTTATAGCAAAGCATACCGTCCTCTCTGAGAAAAGCGCCGTTCTCAGGCTTTTCCTTTATGCTGAAATAGGCCAGATCTCCTCTCACCAGGTCAGAAAGTCCCCTGGTGACCTCATCATCAAGACTCAGGACGGCTCTTGAATAGGCGTTCTGATGATAGAGTATATTGCACTTGGCCTGTGTATACTCCTCCATGGTCCCATGGACGTTCAGGTGATTGGGCCTGATGTTGGTGATGCCTGCCACGTCCGGCGACTCTCTCATGGATATGAGCTGAAAGCTTGAAAGCTCGCAGACTGCCACATCTGTCTCCGAGATAGTCTCCACCAGGGGCAGCAGCGCCTTGCCGATATTCCCCCCCAGGTGTACCCTCTTGCCCTCGGCTTTCAGGAACTCGCTTACCAGGGTAGTGGTAGTGGTCTTTCCGTCAGAGCCTGTCAGCGCATAGGTCTTGCAGGGGCAGAGATCAAAGAAGGTCTCCATCTCCGAGGTCACCGCTATGCCCTGCTTTCTTGCCCTTGTCAGGGTGGGGTCATTATAGTACATACCCGGGGTCCTGAAAACTATATCACAGCTGAATATCTCGTCAAGGTAGCCAGGTCCCAGGGAGAACTCACAGCCCCTGGCCGTAAGATCCTCCATCAGCATAGCATCGAACTCATCCTCGGTGCGCTTGTCGCAGACGATACATTTTATGCCCTTGGCCAGAAAGACCTTTATCAGGTCCGTATGGCTCACACCCACGCCGATGAACGCCACTCTCTTGTCCTTGATGCCTGCAAAATACTTCTGTGCTTTAGTCATATATTCTTACTCCCTTACTGTATTTGCGGTCCCGATGCCGTACCGCTCTGCATAATTAATCTATTATATTATATACCATTTCCGCCCAAAACGCAAGGGGTGTTGTGTAAATATTTTTAGGACCAGCCCATCCGGGGGGCAAAAAAAGCCGGCCCAGTGCTGAGCCGGTTTTTGTTTATGGCAAGAAGATCAGTCAAACAGTGCTGTCGAAAGATATCTCTCTCCTGTATCAGGCAGTAAGGCTACTATCACCTTGCCCTTGTTCTCAGGTCTCTTGGAAAGTTCAGCTGCCGCATGGAGCGCAGCACCTGAAGAGATACCTACCAGTATACCCTCGGTCTTTGCGAACCTGTTGCCTGCTGCGAAAGCGTCAGCGTTCTCAACAGGGAATACCTCGTCATATATCTTTGTATCAAGAACGTCCGGCACAAAGCCTGCGCCGATACCCTGTATCTTGTGTGCGCCCGACTTGCCCTGGGAAAGCACAGGAGAAGATGCAGGCTCTACAGCCACGACCTTGACCTGCGGGTTCTTGGATTTGAGATACTGCCCCACGCCGGTGATGGTGCCGCCGGTCCCGATGCCGGCTACGAAGATGTCCACCTTGCCCTCGGTATCCTCCCAGATCTCCGGGCCTGTGGTAGCAAGATGTATAGCCGGGTTAGCGGGATTAACGAACTGCCCTAAGATCACGCTGTTCTCGATCTCGCCGTTGAGCTCCTCAGCCTTCTTGATGGCCCCGGTCATGCCCTTTGCGCCCTCGGTCAGCACTATCTCTGCACCGTATGCCTTCAGCAGGTTCCTTCTCTCAATGCTCATGGTCTCGGGCATGGTCAGTATGACCTTATAGCCCTTGGAAACGCCTATGGACGCAAGACCGATGCCGGTATTGCCGGAAGTCGGCTCGATGATGGTAGAGCCTTCTTTGAGTATGCCCTTCTTCTCTGCGTCCTCGATAAGGTTCAGCGCAACTCTGTCCTTAACGCTGCCTGCGGGATTGAAATACTCCAGCTTAGCCAGGATATCGCTGCCTGCGCCAACTGCCTTGGAAAATCTCGACGCCTCGATAACAGGGGTCTTTCCTACCAGTTCTCCCACGCTCTTGTAAATTTTAGCCATAGTTATCATTTCCTTTCGGTATAAATTACTTTTCTCAGCAAGGCTCTCCCCTGCGGGGACCGGCCCTGCTCTCTTGCTGTGATTATAATATATCACATTATTCCTACTATGTCAATAGGTTAAATATGTGTTTCTGCCTTTTGCACAAAGAACTCTATTAGAATATAGCGCATTTGGCTATTTTGCGTAAATCATATATGACAACTAGGATTATTTGTCCGCAAAAAACCCGGCTCCATGCAGAGCCGGGTCAGCCTATATATTCAAAAAGTATACTCTATAACGCAGCACTGCCTGCCGTTTTCGTCGTTAAGGCTCACCGCAGTCCTGCCGTCTTTCTTGTTGAAGACCGCCGCCGTGATCCTGTCCTCCTGCTTTACCGGTATCTTGTACTCAGCCTCGATGCGCCTGGCTTTCAGCGGGCAGCTTACAAAGTCGTCGGCTATATCGAAATATCTGGCGTTATTGACATGGAGGTTCATGTCGATATCGCTTTTTCTAATAGCCGCCGGGGCAGTAAGATCCGGTCCCCCTTCCGGAAGGCTGATCTTCCTTGAAAGATACTCCATATCCAGCTTAGGATAGACCTTGACCTTATTTATTATCTCAGCCGGCACCCTCATCAGCCTGCCGGTCTCCGTGTTCATAAAAGCCCCGCCGGCTATGGACTTGACTATCGGCTCGCCCTTGCCGTCGTATATAACGGTATTTCTGAACCCGTAGCTCCGGTTGAGTTCATAGGCCCAGGTCCTGACGGCGATCTCCTCCCCAAGGACGGGCCTGCGAATAATATCTATCTGTCTCGATATCAGGAACATCACGCAGTTCTCTCTCTCGAAAAAAGGCGAAAGCACCGGGTGTGAAAGCAGATGTCTCTGTGAGGTGTCCTGAAGATAGTCCACCAGCAGGCTGTTCTTCACCACGCTGCCCTCCCCCAGGTGGGAGCAGTATACCGTTCTCTTCATCTCATACATATGTATCCATCTCCGTTCCGGTCATCATCTATGCGGTCATTGTCAGCAGCGAGTGCATGACCCAGCCGACCTCGCCTTCATACTCCACACACACCCACTTGGTCCCGTCCCGCTCCGTGGCAAGGCCCCTGCCGCTGACAGTACTGCCGTCAGGTATCTGCAAAATGACATTGTATCTCTTTGAAGGTCCGTACCTGAGGTTCAGGTAGGTCGTGTCCGAAGTGACCTTATACCTTACCTCCGAAGTGAACTTCATTCCCTCGTCCATCTCAAAAAGGCTGTCTGCGTTAAAGGCAGTGGTGGTAGTGGCGGCCGAAGTGGCCTTAGTTGTGGTCGTGGTAGTCTTCTTTGCGGTAGTCGTGGCACTTCTGGTGGTGGTATCGTCCTCCCCCAGGACTATCGTGCTTGGTCTTGTGGTAGTGGTAGCCTCTGCGCTGACCGTCACAGCCTTGGCGGTGGTGCCGTTGTGCTCCGGTATGGTATAAAAGGTCTTGGCCTCGGTCCTCCTGGTGGCGGCCATTCCGAAGTCCTGCTCCTCGTCCTCCCGGCTGAATTCATTCTCCAAGGTCCCGCTCTCCATGGCGGTGGTGGTGGTATAACCTGTATAATCCTCATCGTCAGCATCGACCTCGCCGCCGAAATAGGCCGTTTTCGTAGTGTGGACCGACCGCCTGGTCTCCTTCACCGTGGTGGTGAAAAGGGTGGTAGTCTCCTCCTGAGGTCCTATCATCTCCACCAGTCCGCAGCCCTCCAGGGCCAAAGTATTGATGGCCATGAGCGCCGCTATGAACAGCTTTGCCGTTTTTTTACTCATCAGTTCTCACCCTTTGTCCGTCTTTGCCTCTTTGTCTGTAAATGTATCACTCTAAGCCTAAAAGTCTCTTTGCATTGCCGCTGAATATCTTTTCTTTCTCGCTGCCGCTGAGGTCAAGGCCATCTATCTTGTTTCTTATGACCGACGGGTCGTCCCATGGACAGTCGCTTGCGAAAAGTATCCTGTCGGCCCCGTGCTTTTTTATTATCTTCTCCATAAGTCCGTCCGGACATTTTCTTGAGGTAAAGGCCGTGTCAAAATAGACCTCCCCCCCGGAGCCTGCCAGGACCTCATAGACCTCCTCCCACCTGTCGTTCCCGCCCAGGTGAGCAAAGACCGCCTTCAGATGCGGGTGCCTCTTCACCATTTTCAGCGCCCTCTCCGGGGTGCAGTGTATAAGCTCCGGCGAATAGACATCGAACCCGGAGTGGAACACCACCGGCAGCCCCCTTTTCTCTATCTCTTCATAAAAGCCGTCCAGCCGCTCCTCGTCCACCATGAAGTCCTGATAGTCCGGGTGGAGCTTTATGCCTTTGAGCCCAAGCCGCACTATCCTGTCAAGCTCCTCAGTGAGATCCTCCGCATCGGGGTGAACAGAGCCAAAGCTTATGAACCGGCCGCCGTTCTGCTCGGCGCACCAGTCGTTGAGCACCCTCTGCTGGGTGGGCTTTGTGGCGATCGGCAAAAGCACCCCCAGGTCAACGCCCCATTCATCGAACTTTTTCACCGTCTGGCTTATAAGGCCCCGGGTAAACGGCTCGATAAAGCACCGTGCCTGCAAGGCCGAGATCGCCCTCTCGGCTATCTTTGGATTAAAGCAGTGAACATGAAAATCTATGAGCATTTGTTCCACCTGACCTATCTACGTTAAAATATACGACCGTTCCCTATGATTATACCACACCGCCCTGTGTTTTTCAAGAAATCTCACATAAATTCCCCAAAATTCTTACACTTATTACACATTTGCCCTTGAAAAAAAGGGCAGAATATGTTATTATAATAAATAGTCCTGGCCCATAAAACGGAATATCCGGCAGGTCAGGCGCCGATCATCCTGCGGGGCAGTCGCCGCCGCAGCACAATTTCAGCGGAGGCAGAACAATGGACAGATTTAAAGAACAGATAATCAAAAAACAGCCCACCAATAAAGATAACCTTACCAGGATATTCATAATGCTGGCCGCTCTGGCTTTAGCCTTTGCGGTGATATTCATATCACTGATGTTCCCGAACCTTTTCGTCATAGGCTTCACCCTTGCGATCGGGGCGGTCTACGGCGGGTTCTACCTGATGAAGAACCTGGATATCGAGTATGAATATATCTTCACCAACGGAGACCTTGACGTCGATAAGATCATGGCAGCCAGGTCGAGAAAGCGTCTTATCACTATAAAGGTGAACGACGTCACTGACATCGGCCCCTGTGAAGATCATGACGACGGCGGCAGGACTGTGGTCATGGCCTCGGCCTACGACCCGGAGTCGCAGGATTATTTTATGGACCTCAAGCACGCCTCCTACGGCGAGACCAGGGTGATATTCACTCCCGATGACGAAATGCTGAGAATGATAAAGACCAGCCTTCCCCGCAGCATCAGGAACAAGGTGGACGTTCCCGACAGGCCTGAGGACGAAGAGGACTGAACAGACACAGAAAAAAGAGCGGCGCAAGCCGCCTTTTTAAATTAACGATTAGGAGGGCCTTATGGAAGAGCGCATACTGACAGTGGAGCAGATGGTATTCTGCGAGAGATATTCCGACTCCCACGGGGTGAGCCTTGGCAGGCTCATGGACAACGCCGGCAGGGAGCTTGGGCGGCACATCTTCAGCGTTTGCAGCACCAGAGGGGTCAGGGAGCCGCTTATCCTGGCCGGAAAAGGCAATAACGGCGGCGACGGCTTTGTAGCGGCGGCTCATCTCTTTGAAAAGGGGCTGCGGCCCACGGTGATGCTTTGCTGCGGAGCACCGGCCACTGACCTGGCGGTCAGGGCCTTCGAGGCGATGCCAAAGGCAATACCAGTCATCGGATACGACGGCACCGGCCTTTGCGGCGCAAAGATAGGGGCTGCCAGGGTCCTGGTGGACTGCATATTCGGCACAGGTTTCAGGGGCAGTCTGCCAATGGAGCTGGTCCCCCTTTTCGAGGATATCAGCGGCAACCCGCATTTTACCGTAGCCTGCGACCTTCCCTCCGGGGTGGACGCACGAAGCGGCCAGTGCTGCAAAGGAGCGGTCCGGGCTGACCTGACCGTGACTATGCACGCCCCAAAGCTTGGCATGATGCTGTCCCCGGCTAAATACCTTGTCGGACGGCTGGAGGTCTGCGACATCGGCATACCCGAAAGCTCAGAGCTTTCCGGCTCCCCTGAGATGCAGGAGAAGATCTATGCCGCCGGGGATATGGAGTATTATGCCCGGCTGCTTCCGAAACGCCCTCCCGACGGCCATAAGGGCACCTTCGGAAAGCTGATCTGTCTCTGCGGCAGCGAGCATTATATAGGCGCCGCCGGACTTTCTGTTACCGCAGCCCTCAGGACCGGGGCTGGCCTGGTGGAGCTTTTTACCCCCCGCCGGACCGCCAGCGCCCTTGCTGCCGGACTTTATGAGTGCATTTACACCGCCGCACCCTCTGACGAAGATGGCTTTGTGACCAGCGAGGTCCTGCCTGAACTGCTTGACGCTCTGAAAAAGGCGGACGCTCTGCTCATCGGCTGCGGCCTTGGCTGCACGAAGGAGACTTCGAGGCTTGTGGCGGCTCTCATCGAAAGGTCCCCCGTACCGGTAATTCTCGATGCTGACGGCATAAATTCCATTGCGGCGAATATAGATATACTGTTGAAGAAAAGCTCAGAGGTCGTCCTGACTCCCCACCCCGGAGAGCTGGCAAGGCTATGCGGGGCAAGCCTGGAAGAGGTCGCCCGTGACCGCCACGGCTATGCTGCGGCCCTTGCCCGGAAATACGGAGTGACCGTAATTTCCAAGTCCGCCGAGACTCTGGTCTGCCACGGCAGCCGCACTCAGCTCATCACCGCCGGCAACACTGCCCTTTCCAAGGGCGGCTCTGGGGATATCCTGGCGGGGATAACGGCGTCGCTCATCGCCCAGTCCCCCCGGGACCTCACCTACGCCGTGCAGCTCTCCCCCTATATCCTGGGGAAGACCGCCGAGCTGCTCAGTGAGGACCGTTCCCAGCGGGGCCTGCTGCCAAGGGACATACTCGACGGGATACCGGTGTTTCTGAAAAAGCTGGAGACCGCCTCCGAGGGCGGCCGATAGAATGACAGGGCGTTCTTCGATATGAAGAGCGCCCTGTTTTTATCTGTTTTACCTGAAAGGAAGATGCGATTTGAAAAGATGTAAAATTTTGCCTGTCACTGCATTAGCTGCCTTTATACTGCCCGGCTGCAGTGCGCCTGCCCGAAATGCCGCCAGGCCCCCGGCGATACCGGAGGAGCTTGAAACCACCGCCGAGTTTAGCGCCCAGGGCCGTCAGTACTCAGCCGACCTCCGCCGCAGTGCCACAGGCCTTTGGGAGTGTGTGCTGACAGCCCCGGAGACTGTGGCGGGACTGACCTACAAGCTGGAGGACAGCTCCGTGACCCTTAGCTTTGAGGACCTGGAATTTACCGTCGACCGCAGCGATCTGCCCGAATACGGCCCTGTGAAAATGCTCACCGAGAGCATTGATATGCTCATCACTTCCAAGGATCTAACCTGTACAGAAGAAGATGGCGTTCTCCACGAAAAAGCTATCATCTCCGGCCTGGACCTCAGCGCCGAGCTTTCCGGCGGCGAGCTTACCCATATCGAAGTCGAAGGCTGTTTCGCAGCTGATATAGGACAAAAAAACACCCCCGAATAACGGGGGTGTAAGTTTCAGTAAATAAGTTCCTGTCAGAAATTACTTCTTCTTGGAAACTACTGCAACTGCGCCTGCCAGAGCCAGACCTGCAAGTGCGATACCTGCGGTTGCGCCGGTAGCAGTGTTAGCAGTGTTGTCAGAAGCTGCGGTGCTGGAAGCTGCCTTGCTGCTGGTAGTAGTGGAAGACTTGCTGCTGGTAGTAGAAGACTTGCTGCTGGTAGTAGAAGACTTGCTGCTGGTAGCAGTGCTGCTGGTTGCAGTGCTGCTAGCTGCGCTGCTCTCTGCTGCGCTGCTCTCTGCTACGCTGCTCTCGCCGGCATCTGCTGCCTTCATAACTACGCCCTTAGCCTCGCACTGAGTCAGTTCCAGAGTATAAGAAACCTCGGAAACGCTCTCCAGCCACTCCATATAAGCTGCGTCATCTGCGCCAAGCTTATCCTTGATCTGATCAGAGAAATCTACCTGCTGAGAGTTGCCGGAAAGGCCCCAAGACTCCTGCTTGCCGAGGAGGTCGCCGCTGATGGTAGTATCATCAAGATCAACGTTAGTGCTGGCCTCGATGTGGAAGTTGGTGATGTTACCGCTGATAGCACCTGCATCGTCAACCTCAGTAATATTGCTGCAGCCGAGCTTGATACCGAAAGTAGGAGTCTGCTCACCGTCCTGCTGAGGTGTATACAGGCTCATACCGGAATGATCTACAGTCCACTTGATCTCATAAGTGCCAAGGGTGGATCCGCCAGTGTTCTCACCGCTGCCGTTGTTGGTGTCATACCACTGCCAGGAATCGCCACGGTTCTGGATATAAGGGTTGCAGAAGAAGCTGATCTCTGCGCTCTCATCTGCGCTGGTGGTGATAGCTGCCATAGATGCGGCAAGTGCCATTGCTGACATACCTGCTAAGATCTTTGAAATTCTCATTATAAATCTCCTCCAAATTTCTAGATTTATTTAGAATGGCAATATTTTCTTTGCTATTGCCTTAATTCTAGGTTTTAGTATAACACTATTGCGTCCATTTGTCAAGCAATTTTATCATTTATTTTTTACCGTTCGGGCCAAATTTTTCACAAAGTTTTCACACGGAAATTGTGCAGAACTCACAGAAAACGATTTCGATATTCCATTCCGGCCGATTTTTTTCATCTTGCATGACCTGTTCACATAATATCCGGGACGCCGTTTACAGGCCGTCCTTTCAGTATTCTTTGCAGACTGGCGCTTTTTTATTCAGTCCTCCGCCTGACCGGCCGCAATATCAGCGCTGATAAATATCATCGCTGATATAAATATTTTAACATCATCTTTCATAAACGTCCGAGAAGGACAGTCCCACCTGCTTGCCCTCATAAATAGCCAGATAGGTGAACGCCTCCCCCACTACTTCCGCCTTGTCGCCTTCTATCTCCAGCTTGGCCACAGGTTTCTTTTCTATGTATATTTCCTTTATCTTGTCAGGGTAGTTGTTGTCGTAGACTCTCAGTATGAACTTCCTGTGGCAGCCTGAGTCCCTTATCATCCCTATCGTATTGACGGAATGTGTGTCGTCCACCGTAGTCACCACGGGTATGCCAAGGCTCAGCAGGCTCTCCAGCCGCTCGAACCCCTCATCTCCGCCGGTAAGGCTGAATTCCTCCTCGCTGTCGTCCCACTGCAGGGCGTTGAGCCTGTAGAGCGCCGCACAGAGCTGAGCGTCGTCCTCGCTGTAGCCACGGGCTATCTTATCCAGCGCCCCGGCGATATCAAGGTCCAGCAGCTCTACCTGATCCCAGGGAAGGTTCGAGGCCTCCAGCTTGCGCTTGTCCACCTGCCAGCCTCTGTTCTCCGCATCGTAGCGGTAATTCTTATTGACTGTCAGCAGACCGTTCTTGCTACTGTAGTCTATATACTCCCTGACATTGGCGTATTTATGGCTGAATATCTGCGGTTTAAGCTCGCTGAGGGTCTTTCTCTCCTCATACAGTCCGCCTGTCTCCGTGCCGTTAAGATCATACCCCGACGCCACCACTTTAAGGTCGCTGTCGTCCCCGGGGGTGATGCTGTCAAGGCTCAGTGATACGCTGCCAAGATACCAGTCCCTGGCCATCACCGCCATGCCAAAATCCACGCTGGAGGAGGTGGTGGTCCTGAAATTCTTGAACGAGAAACCGTTCCTCGAAGGTTCAAAACCGGTATTGTACAGAGAATAGCCCGTCACCTTGTCGTTTGAGTCCTTGTAGCTGACAATATCGTAATTCAGTGTGGTGACTATCTGCTTGTAAACGTCATCCAGTGCATTTGCGTCCGAAGCTGAATAGTACTTGCCGCCAGTGGAATAGGCCACGTTTTGCAGCCAGTCACGGTCGATATCCCGTCCAAGGCCCACCGTCAGCACTATGACCGACTTGTCGTTGGCAAGCTCAGCCAGCTCCTCGATAGTGGCTCCGCCGACCTCGTCGCTCTCGCCGTCAGACAGCATTACCAGAATATTCCTGTATTTGCCGTTCCCCTCGGTGACAAACTCGTTTATACAGTTTCTGAGAGCGGTCTGATTATGGGTGCCGTCGAAGATCTCGTCTTCAGTCTTTATCCTTCTTAAAATGGAAGAAAGCTCGCTGCGGTCCCCGGTGAAATCACACATCTTAGTATAGGTACCTGTGAACTTGCTTATACCTATCTTATAATCAGTATCAAATTTATTTATCAGCGACTGCGTAAAATCCAGTCTCTTGAAATCCACGTCGTTCTCAGATGAAGTAGGACACTTCTCCTTAGGATACATGGACCCCGAATTGTCGATAAGGAACGCCACCCTTGTGGTCGCCGGCTCGTTCACCGAAGCCTCGGCTCCCACCACATAGGTACCGTTGCGGTTTATCCTGGCCTTTACGCACTGCCCGGACACATCAGTCTCGCTCTCCACCTTGTTGTAGACCAGCGAGTCCGCATCGAACCTGAGCACCGTCAGGTCCTCATAGCCGTAGCCGCTCCTGAAAAGTCTGTCCTTATCTATTTTTATGGATATCTCAGCGCTCTCATACGGATACTCGGTGTAAAAATCATAAGCCTTCGACACCACGCTGGCGTTTGAAGATATCCCCACCAGCTCCAGCTCCTCCACTGTGGAGCCTGCGATGTTGGGGTTGCCCGTCAGGGTAACGGTGCAGTTATTGTCCTTCTTCTTCACCGTCATTATCCTGTCGGCGTCATTGGTCTCGCCGTCGGTCCTGGAGACTCTCGGGTTGGTCCCGGACATTATCTCATAGCCATCCAGCATACCGTCGCCGTCGGTATCCTCCTTCAGCGGATCAGTGCCCAGCTCCACCTCGTCGCCGTCGATTATGCCGTCGCCGTCAGTGTCCTCGTTCTGCACTCCGGTCCCGGAAGCGGTCTCCCTCATGTTAGGCACGCCGTCCCCGTCCCAGTCCTCCATATCCTTGAACTCAGGCTCCTTGAAGGTGGTCTGTATATCCAGCTGCGAAAGCACAGCCTTGACCCTTTCGACCCTGTTGTAGTGAGCCAGCTCCACACCCACAAATACGGTGGCCGCTATTATCAGGCCCAGTATCAGCAGCAGCACGATAAGAGTATCTCTCTTCTTTTTCATGCTCCTGTCTATGCTTTTTGCAAAATCGTTCTTAGCCAGACTGTAGTCGCTTTTTTTCATAAGGTCTCTCCTAATCGCTATCATCTCTCAGGTCGGGCGGCTGTCCTGTGCCGGACCTCTTCGTCAGATCTTTACAATATGCAACTATTTACTTTTATATTGTAACATAGCCCCGCTTTTTTTTCAAGTGTAAAGAGCCGAAATTTTTCACAAAAATATTTTCCCGTTTCAAGCAAAAAGGCGATCTTACGCACTTTAACGTTTTCGCTGCCCCTGGGGCGGGCTTGTTTTTGTCTGCATTTTGAACAGTCGGAGAAGTCATTTATTTTATTTTTTTATCAAATAAAATAAAATTGCACAGAGAGTTCGGATATATTTTTTTAAATCTTAAAAAAATCATACCTTTGTGTATTTTTTTCATGACCATCGCTTTCACCCGCCGGACTGTTAAAGTGCATAGAAAAACCGCCGGTCAATGGGTCAGAATTACAAATTAAAAAATTTACTATTGACATAATTTTTCATGTAGTGTATAATATAAAGTGAAAATTTTTGGAATAGTTTATAAATAAATTTGGTACTGCCTGCGTCCGACGGCGTTTTGAGCAGCAGCTGTGCCGATGATTTACAGACCGTTCCGTGTAAGGAGTTTTGCTATATGACCATAAAAGACGCTAAACAGCAAATTCTTAACTCCATCAGGGCTTACCTGGTAAAGGATGAGTTTGGCGAGTACAAGATCAGTATCGAGCATCAGAGGCCTTGTTTCCTGCTGGGACCTCCCGGTATAGGCAAGACCGCCATAATGGACCAGATAGCCCAGGAGACCGGCGTCAACCTTATCTCTTACTCGATGGCGCATCAGACCAGAGAATCTGCTATGGGTCTTCCTGTTATAGTTGAGAGGAACTTTGTAGGTGCAGATGTAAAGGTATCCGAGTATACCATGAGTGAGATCATCGCCAACATCTACTACACTATGGAGCAGACGGGCATCAGAGAGGGCATACTCTTCCTGGACGAGATAAACTGCGTATCCGAGTCTCTGGCTCCTATCATGCTGCAATTTTTGCAGTATAAGATCTTCGGCCTGCATCAGGTGCCTCCCGGATGGGTGCTGGTAACTGCCGGAAATCCTCCTCAGTTCAACAAATCAGTTAACGAATTCGATATAGTTACCTGGGACCGTTTCAAGAAGGTCGAATGCGAGGCCGACTTCCTGTGCTGGAAGGAATATGCTTATTACGGCGGCGTCCACCCGGCTATCATAGCTTATCTTGAGCTGCACCCGGACCACTACTATGAGATAGACGCCACCGACAGGCACAACTACAAGATCATCACCGCCCGTGCATGGGAGGACCTTTCGGAAATGCTCCAGCTCTATGAGATCGACGGCATACCTGTCACCCTGGAGCTTATCGGTCAGTATCTTCAGGACCATGACGTTGCGCCTATGTTCTTTGCTTTCTACTGCAAGTTCAACGAGCTGAGGGAGGTCTATGATCCCGACAGCATACTTGAGGGCAATATCACCAGAGAGGCCGTAAGCAGGGCCGCCAGCTGCGACGCTGAGGAAGCTATCATTCTCATGAACCTGCTGATGGACGGCGTTACCTATACTATGAGGACCACTCTCCAGATGGAGAGCATGATAAGACAGATACACCCCAAGCTGGAGGATATCCTGGTCAAGATCAACGAGGGCCTTTCCTGCCGTCAGATCATAGCCGAGCACATCATGCAGACCCAGAGAAATCTGGACAAGGCCGTAAAGGCAAGGATAATCTCGCCCTCCAAGAAGAAGATACAGCACTGGATAATCCACAATCTGGAAGCTTATCTGGACAAGTGTACAAACGAGGGCCGTGACAACAAGCAGAGATGTACCCTTATCATACAGAACGCCTTTGCGAACCTGCTCAACGGTGCGAAGAGCGTGACCAGCCAGTCCCTGACCGGCATGAAGTATATGTTCGACTTCATGGAGGCCGCCTACGGTGCCGGCAGCCCTGTTATGAACAAGCTCCTTGAAGAGCTGACCATAAACGTTCACACCATGGACTTTATCAAGAAGTACGGCTCTGACGAGTACTACAGACTGATGAACAAGCCTGCCGTTCCGCCTACTTACAACGATATGTATGAGCTGAACCTGACAGACTGTCTGGAAATGCCGGAGTAACGGGAAATATCAAAGGCACTTCTGCCCTATGGGCGGAAGTGCCATTTTAGTTTATTTATAACTTTTATAGAGCCTGCCCCTTTCGGGCTGCGGGGTCTGGTAGAGCTTTACCAGCCTGGGCGCCGCAATAAAAAGAGCCGCCGCCTCTGTAAAGCAGCCAATGCCAAAGCCAGCCCTGATGCTGCCGGTTATCTTGTCCCGTCGGGCTGTGATGCCCTCCCTCAGTTCTTCATAATACTCCGGCGAATATCCCATCAGGTTTATTTTGCGTATGCCTTCCTTGAATGCAGAGCTGACGCCCGGCATGACAGCATAAACGCACAGCGCCGCAAATGCCGCCGCCAGGGCCGTGAAGATGAGCATAAGGTTTCGGTAGAACCGGAATTCGTCAGTGGGGAACGAAGGCAGTCCGTTTATACGGTATCTTTTTGTAAAACTTGCCGCCGCAGCAAGGACCGCTCCCACATCGGCAGCGCCCCACAGGCCAAAGCCCACTGCATACCGCACCCAGGGCGTGTCCCCCTCTATTATCTCCAGGCCGCTCATGGCCATTCTTATCAGTGTGTAAAACAGCACATATCTCACCAGGGTCGTGACTCCCATGGCCCTTATCATTTTTTTAGTGAACGCTGACATCCCCCTCACCTCCATCCAGCGAACATAAAAAACCCCCGCACAAAATGCAGGGGTACTGTTTAGGGTGGGTAGAGGGATTCGAACCCTCGATCTTCAGGACCACAATCTGACGCGTTAACCAACTACGCTATACCCACCATATATTTGAGCACGCCATACTGGATTCGAACCAGTGACCTACCGCTTAGAAGGCGGTTGCTCTATCCAGCTGAGCTAATGACGCATAAACACCCACAGACGAGTGCAAAGCGGGTGATGGGAATCGAACCCACATGGCCAGCTTGGAAGGCTGGAGTTCTACCACTGAACTACACCCGCATCGGGGCAAAACGCTGACCACACAATAATTCGTGTCGTCAACAGATAATATTATACCACCCCATGCCGCTTTTGTCAAGCGGTTTTTTCAATTTTGTGCAAATCACGCAAAAATCAACTATCGCTGCTGTCCTTTTTGCGCCTGTTCATTTTCTGTACAATACCGTCCTTGAAGATGAACCCCAGCAGACCTATGACCGCCGCCGCCACGATGACCCCAACCACAGCCTTGACATTGCCGCTTCCCACATTGCTGCCAAGGACCGTTGACATGAGTATAGCCGGCAGCCGGCATGGCATGACATACAAAAAGAAGTCCCTGCGTCTGATATCCGTCAGCGGCACGATATACGAGATAACGTCCTTGGGAATGCCCGGTATGAGATAAAGGACCATCAGTATGGCGGTGAGCTTTTTTTCATCACTGAGGAATTTGTATCTCTTCAGATGCTTTTCGTCCACAAAGGCCTCTACCAGCGGTTTTCCGAACCTGCTGACCAGCATGAATATGCAGAAAGTCCCCAGCAGGGTCCCCCCGAAAGAGAACACCGTCCCCCAGAGCCAGCCGAACAGCAGTCCCCCGACTATCTGCACCGGCGGAATGACTGCTATGATGACCTGCAAAGCCTGTATGACCGTAAAGACTATCACTCCCCATATCCCCGAATAGCTCTCCAGCTTGCTCTTGAGCGCATCGAGTCCCTCAGGACTTCTGAAAGCCTTTATGAGCGGTATGGAAAGCACCGTAGCTACGGCGAGCACCAGCAGTATAGCGATGACGCTGACTATCTGCACGGTCCTCTTGTTGCGGTGCCTTATCCTTTCCCTGACAGCCTCTTTTTTAGCATCAATATTCTCTTTTATAGCGGTAAGCTCCTGCCTTACCTCGCAGCCTTCCTTCTTGAACTTTTTCATTTCTGTCTCTTCCATCTCTTTTTTACCTCTTTGCCGGGTGACTCTATCTATTGTCCCGGCTGCGTTTTTTGTCTCTCGTCCACTCTTTTGATAAAACGTCCTTTTTGCGTGCTCCCGATCCTAACGGCTCACTTTCTCCTCAATATCTTCCGCCGGAACCAGGTTATATACATCTCCGTCAGCGCCGTCAGCGCAAAGTCGCTGGTCACAAAGCATACCTGTGCTAACAGCCACAGCACCAGCAGAGCATACCTGCCGAACATCTCCATGCCCTCCAGCATATCCACCGAAGTGAAAAAATACTTGAACACATTGTAGTAGAGGGTCACAGCTGCGTTGAACATCAGGAATTTGATGACCCGCCTCGGCAAAGTCCTCAGCGACCGGTCCAGGACGAATTTCACCATCGGGTAATAGCCCATGAACATTATGAACAGCAGCGACGCCTCGTAGTTCGGCGTTATGAAAACGCTGAGCAGGCTCACCGCAAAATAAGTCACCACAGCGTAGGTCATATCCGCCTCAACTATCATGACCACCATCAGAAAGCCCGAAAATATCGCCGCCGTATAGCTCATCACCGGTAAAAAGGTACTGCAAAACATAAGCAGCAGACAGACCGCTGTGCATATCCCCCCCAGGGCCACTCTGAAAGCCGTGGTGGTCCTTCGCCGGCGGGTCATAACTATCTTTTTTCCCACGCTGCCTGCATATTCTCCGGAAAGCGCCCTTTCAGCCGCCTTCCTTTTCTCTGCGCCGCTCAATGCTCCTGCCAATACTTTTTCACCTCCCCATTTTATTATAGACCCCATTTATGTGAAAAATGTGATAGTTCTCTTATTTTTCCCTGTTTTTTCTCCTTTTTTCAGTTTTCAGACAACAGTTCCGCCACAAACTTCTTCCTGACTGTTCTTCAAATACCTTTGTTATTATTCGATCTTTCTCTCTGTATAACAAAAAGGCAGCCGCAGCCGCCTGTTTTTATTCAGTTAGCCGTAAATGTCATGACGCCCATGAGTGTCAGCACAGTGATTATCACCGCCGCCAGCATGACCCCCAGCACTACAGCGGCTATGCTCTTCTTGAAGTCCAGGTCCAGCAGACTGGCCGCTAAGGTCCCCGTCCATGCCCCGGTGCCGGGCAGCGGTATCCCCACGAACAACAGTAGCGCATAATATATCCCCTTGTCCCCGGCCTTGGCCTTCAGCTTTTCTCCACCGTGGTGTCCCTTTTCAAGGCAGAAAGTAAAAAACTTTCCTATATACTTCTTATCCTTTCCCCATTCAAGCACCTTTCTGGCAAAGAAAAAGATCACCGGCACCGGTACCATATTGCCCACCATGCAGATGGCCACCGCCGCTTTCCAGTCCACCCCCATGAGCACTCCGGCAGGTATGCCTGCCCTCAGCTCGATTATCGGCACCATTGATATAAAAAATGTAAGTATGTATTTTTTCAGCATCTTCTGTCTGTCTCCTTTTTCAGTAAATACCCTGCCGTAATACCTTTCAGGCCCCGGCCTTTTTCCTGCCCTCGGCCCTGTAGGCGTTCTCCACCTTCATCATCAGGTCCTTGAGCCTTGCGGCCTGCATATATGTCTGTGCAAGCTCTGCCGCCGCATAGCACATCTCCTTGGCGCCCTCCTTGTCGCCCCCGGCCAGGTATATCAGCCCCCTGCCGATGGTACATTCGCATTTCAGCCCGTCGCTGCGGTCCTTGCCCGCCGCCTCGAAAAGCGAATAGGCGTTCTCCAGCCTGCCGTTTATATAGCAGAGCATACCCAGAGTGTGCATCACGTAGCTGCCCCGCTTTTTCATGACGGCCCTGTCAAGGTAGTGCTTGGCCTTGCGGTAGATCTCATTGGCCAGCTCCACATTCTCCTCCAGGACTGCCGAATAAAGGCAGACGTTGAAATACTCCTCCTGCTCAGGTGCAGAAAGCGCTGCAAAGTCCACCTTTTCAAGCTCCCTGCGGCAGTCCTCCATGCGCCCGGCCTCCAGATAGCAGGAAGCGAACACCAGCTGCTGAGAAGGCAGCAGTTCCCCGCCCATATACTCTTTCAGCAGTCTGAAATACTCATCGTCACAGCCCTTGTCGAACATCCTGTCTGTGATATCCCTCAGCTCGCCCCGGCGAAGTGCCGCAAGGCCGAAGGATATTATTATCATTATCCCTGCGCACAATATGTAATATACAGCCCATATCCTCACGCAGCCCTCCAGGCCGACCCTCATGCCCCGAACCAGCCAGGTAAGGAACATCAGCACATACGAAATGACCAGCGAGTCCGCCAGGCTGACTAATATATTAAGAATGACATTGCGTCTTTTTGAAAGTTTCATGGTCCCGGCAGTGCCGCACCTCCTGTCTATACATATATTCCATTATATCATATTTTATCCCGGTTGTAAATAGTCATCGGAAAATTCTCAGAGAAACAGCATTTTTTAAACAACGCAATTTTCGGTGAGAAATATCGGCAAAAATATGTTATATTTTACTTGGTATATTGTCATTCTTTCACAAACAGAAATGACATTATCGTATACTTTATATCAAAAACTTATAATAAACTGCAAAGGGAGCCGATGACCATGAAAGAACTTAAACTGACCGTCAATCCGCAGAAGACAAAGAGCCACATCAACCGTGAGATATACGGCCACTTCTCCGAGCATCTAGGAAGATGTATCTATGAAGGCATCTATGTGGGGGAGGACTCGCCCATACCCAACAAAAAGGGCATAAGGACCGACGTTTTTGAGGCGCTCAAAAACATCAGGATACCTGTGCTGAGATGGCCGGGGGGCTGCTTTGCGGACGAGTACCACTGGAAGGACGGCATAGGCGACAAGAGCTCACGCAAGAAGATGGTGAACACCAACTGGGGCGGGGTGGTGGAGGATAACAGCTTCGGCACCCATGAGTTCATGGACCTCTGCGAGGAGCTTGGCTGCGAGCCTTATGTTTCTGGAAATCTTGGCAGCGGCACCGTTCAGGAAATGGCAGAGTGGATAGAGTATATGACTTTCGACGGCATATCCCCCATGGCTGAGCTGAGAAGGAAGAACGGCCGTGAAAAGCCATGGAAACTGAAATATTTCGGCATCGGCAACGAGAGCTGGGGCTGCGGAGGAAATATGCGGCCGGAATTTTACAGTGATAAGTACAAGCAGTATCAGTGCTTCTGCAAGAACTACAGCGGCAACCAGCTTTATAAGGTAGCCTGCGGGCCGAGCGACAAGGACTATAACTGGACCGAGGTCCTTCTCTCGAACGTAACTTCTCAGCAGACCCAGGCCATCTCTCTGCACTACTATACCGTCCCCACAGGGAACTGGTCGCACAAGGGTGCCGCCACGGTCTTTGAGGACAGCGAGTACTATGCCACCATTGCCAAGACTCTTTTCATGGAGGAGATCGTGACTAAGCACAGCGAGGTCATGGACAGGCACGATCCGGAGAAAAAGATAGGTCTGATAGTTGACGAATGGGGCTGCTGGTACGATGTGGAGGAGGGCACGAACCCCGGTTTCCTCTATCAGCAGAACACTATGAGGGACGCTATAGTTGCAGCCATAAACCTCAATATTTTCAACGAGCACAGCGACAGAGTCGTGATGGCGAACATCGCTCAGGTCATAAACGTTTTGCAGGCAGTGATACTCACCGAGGGCGAGCGCATGGTGCTGACGCCCACCTACCACGTTTTCGACCTTTATAAGGAACACCAGGACGCCGAACTTCTGGAGAGCAGCATCGAGAATTTCATCACCGGCACCGGCAGCGACAGGTTCAACGCCGTGTCGAAGTCCGTTTCAAAGGATAAGGACGGAAATGTCCTCATCACACTGTCAAACGCCTCCCTTGACGAAGACGCCAAGGTGGTATGTGACCTGGGTGAATTTGGCTTCTCTAAAGCCGAGGGCAGGATAATTTGCGCTGATGACCCCAGGGACTTCAACGATTTTGATAAGGACCCCAAGGTCTTCCCTAAGGACCTGGCAGCAGAGACAGAAAACGGCAGCCTAGTCATTAGCCTGCCGGCCTGCTCGGTGGTGTCCGTAAGGCTCTTTAAGTAAGTGATACCCTGTAAAAAATGTCTCCTTGCAGACATGGACTATGACGAGTTTGCGGACAATATACTTTCATATGTAAAAAAGCTCCCCGCTGACAAAAGGGTCAGCGAGGAGGAATATCAGCGCAGACTAAGCCTTTGCAGGGAGTGTGAAAGTCTCCGGAGCGGAATGTGCCTGAAATGCGGCTGTTATGTGGAGCTGCGGGCAGCAAAGACAGGCAGCAGGTGCCCCGACGTCAATAAAAAATGGTAGATTTTTCCGCCGGACAAACAGGTCCGGCGGTTTTTTCTGCCGGCGTGAATAATTGCAGAGATGCCGCCCATAATACAAATATAAATTTTAAGGAGGCGGTATCAATGACCGGCAAAGAATTGCTTTATATCGAAGACGCACTGGGCCACGAGCAGTATTTCAGAGACAGATGCTGTCAGGCAGCCCAGGAGCTCCAGGACCAAAAGCTCAGGGACCTGGCAAATGAGCTTTCCCAGAGACACAGCCAGCTTTTCAGCAGCTTTTACAGCCTGCTTTCATAAGAAAGGAGCAAGGAAAATGAACGAGAACAACGACAAGAGCCTTATGATGGACCTTCTGAACCTGGAAAAGGGCGTTTGTGACCTCTATCTTCACGGCGCAGTTGAAAGCGCCACAGGCAGTGTCCACAACACCTTCAGCTCGGCACTGAACGAGTCCCTGGGTATGCAGGACCGGATATATTCTGAGATGTCAGCCAAGGGCTGGTATCAGAACGACTGCGCAGAGCAGGAAAAAATAAATTCCGTCAAGCAGAAATTCTCCTCACAGAGCTGCTAATTCCGGACCGGCCGGATAAAACAGACCGCCGCAGGGACCCTCCTGCGGCGGCATTTTTATGCTTTTCACGCTATAGTTATGCTCAGCAGGTCGCTGATGTTTATGCGCTTGCCTCCGTGGAAGACGAGCTGACCGCTGTAGGCGTCAATGACCCTCAGGGTACCCGTAAAAAAACCGAAGGACCCGCCGGCCTTGGTCTTGTCCGGCACAAAATAGTCTATCCTTAGCTTTTCTCCCTCAAACTCCCCTTCCATCATCATGCCGAGCATCCTGTCGATCTCTGCGGCGGCGTCCTCACAAAGCACCGGCCTTGCGTCCGTCAGCCTCTGCGTCTCCTCAATGCACCTGTCATACCCCGTCAGCGCCGCAAAGGGCGAGAACTGCGCCGCTCTGACCTTTGGCGGCATATGCGCCCGCCTTCGGGAGACCCTGTGCTCCATTCCCATAAGCTCTTCATACCCGGTCATCATTTCTCCCCCCTATGCCTTGTGGCCGCCTATCTGGCCGTTTCTCTCCCTGGCAGTGGCGCCGGCCTTGAAATTGCTGCACTTTAAAATGGCGTTCTTGCCGTATCTGCGCTTTATCTTCAGCATGGCCCGCTGGAGGCTCCGCTCCCTTTCTTCAGCCTTTTTCATGGCCTCCTCCTGTTGTAGGCTCTCCTGCACGTCGCTGAAAAAACTCAGCTGTCTATACTCCTCCCGATCATCAGCCAGTCCCTCGTCCACCACATTGCAGGCCACGATGTTTAGCCGCCTTGCGGTGAACCTCAGGTCGTATATCCTGTCGAAAAGCTCCATTGCGGCGGCGGTCAGCCTCTTTGAGGAAGAGGTCAGCCCGCCGAGAGCTATGGTCCCGTGGGCGTGTTTAGGCACCCGCCTGCCAAGGTAGTCGGACTTCACCTCCCCGGTGTATGCCGCTGCCAGCTGCTCATTTTTCAGGTTCTCGACGTCGTATCCCTCCGTCAGCACTATACTGTCGGTCACCAGCCCCTTTTCCACCAGATCAAGTGCCAGCATATCCGCCATCTCCCAGACTATCAGCCGGGCAGTCTCGGGAGCTGTGGGACATGAGAGCACCTGCCCGGAGCTCAGACTGCTGTTCTGAGGACGGTAGGCCTTGATATCCGAGATAAGGCAAGGCTCCCAGCCCCAGGCGTGGTCGATGAGCAGCTCCGCATTGACCCCGAAGAGCCTGTAAAGAGTGTCCTCCCCGTAGTCTGACATGGAAAATCTTGCCACGTCCCCCATGGTGTAAAGGCCCTGCCCGGCCAGCTTTCCGGCATAGCCATGCCCCACCCGCCAGAAGTCGGTGATGGGCTTATGCTCCCACAAGAGCCGCCTGTAGCTCATTTCGTCCAGCTCCGCCACCCTGACGCCGTCCTTATCCGCAGGCATATGCTTCGCCACTATATCCATCGCCACCTTGCAAAGGTAGAGGTTCGTACCTATACCCGCCGTGGCGGTTATCCCCGTTGTCCTCAGCACGTCCCTGACCATTGTCATAGCCATCTCGTGGGCCGAACCGTGGTAGGCGGTCAGATACTCCGTAACGTCCATGAACACCTCGTCCACCGAATAGACGTGTATATCCTCAGGAGCCACGTATTTCAGATATATCTGAAAAATATCCGTGCTGACCTTCATATACCGGGCCATCTGAGGCGGAGCCACGATATAGTCAAGCTCCAGGGCAGGGTCCCTGGAAAGCTCGTCGGCAAATACCGAGCTGCCAAGCAGGGTATGGCCCGGTACCGTTCGGCGGCGGTCTGCGTTTATCTGCCGGACCTTCTGGACCACCTCGAAAAGCCTGGGCCGCCCAGGTACTCCGTGAGCTTTCAGCGGCGGCGACACAGCAAGGCAGATAGTCTTGTCCGTCCGGCTCTTGTCGGCCACCACCAGATTGGTGTTAAGAGGGTCAAGTCCCCTATCAACACATTCCACGCTGGCGTAAAAGGATTTAAGGTCTATGGCGATGTAGGTCCTCATGGGGCAGCCCTCACTTTCTTTAATATTTCAAACGTATGTTTCATCGAACAAACATATTATAGCACATATTTTCGCATTTGTAAATAGCAAATAGCCCGATGGGGACATTTTGGCTCATTCTTTTTCGTACATATGTTTTATTTTCCAAAGCATAAAGAAAAGATCCCCAGTAAAAATGAATAGTGAACAGCTCCGGATCACCGCCGCAGGCGGCACCTTTACTATCCACTATCCACTGTTCGTTATCCACCATTCACTGATCGGGATGCGCTAACTGTATGACGAGGTTATCCCGAAGTACTCCTCCAGGCACAGCCCGCTGTCGGTTATGGTCCTGGCCCATTCCTTTCCCACATAGCGCAGGTGCCAAGGCTCGTACATAAATCCCGTAGCCCACTCCTTGCCCTCAGGGTAGCGGATTATAAATCCGTAGTCAGCGCAGTGGTCGGCCAGCCAGTAGGCCTCACGGGTGCCTACAAAGCTGCGGCTGGCATTGTTTATGTCCATGGCAAGCCCCGACTGGTGCTCGGAATGTCCGGGCCTTGCGGAATACCTGTCGGCGTTCCACTGGCCGTCCCACCGGGCATAGCTCCAGTAAAGGTCGTTCTGATACCAGTATGAACGGTAGCCGGAGCATATCCAAAGAGATATGCCGTCCCATCTTGCGGCCTGCTGCATCTCATTGAAGGCCTGCTGCGCCTGCCAGTCAAGGCCCGGCGCATAACTGCTGGGGAGACTGTAGGTCTTGTTGACTATCAGCAGTCCGTCTATGTAAGTCCTGCCATCGATGACCTCTATGACCGCCCCGGTGGAGGTCACGTTCTCCGGCTGCTGCTCCTCCGGCTCATCACCGTTCCCGCTGCTTTCACCGTTCTCGCTGTTCTCATTATTCTCTTGCGGCTGCTCAGTGTTCTCCGGCTCCCCGGTGCTCTCCTCAGGCTCCTGCTCCACGTTCTGCTCCTCCGTCGTCTGCGGCTCATAGGCCGGTTCCTCATAGTAGGGCTGCTCATAATAGGGCTGCTCAGAATAGGGCTGTTCATAGTATACCTGCTCTGCGGGAGGGTCGTAATAAACAGGCTCCGGCTGCTCATCGGCCACAGGGGCCGCAGTAGCAGCAGCCGTGACAGCCTTTGTGGCAGTGGCCGAAGCCTTGGCAGCAGTCGTGGCGGCAGTTGTGGTCGTTACAGTCGTCTCAGTCATTGTTTCGGCGGAAGTCGTTGTCACAGCTGCGGACGTGGTCCCGGCGGTGGTCGTGGTGGTCTTCTCAGCACTGCTCTGCGTTGTCACGGCGGTGGTTATGGCAGGCCTGGTTTCAGTGGAGATACTTCCCATGTCCTCACTGCTGTCGGACCTGTCTTCCATTTTTCCGCAGCCGGCAAGTGCAAGTACAGTCGCTGTTCCTAGGGCGGCAAGAATTCTCTTTTTCATAGTTTTCACCTTCCTTTAAGCTTTCCCGAAGTTCCTGTTATGAACATTTTACCCCTTTTTCCCCCATTTGTCAAGGCCATGAGCCGCCCTCGGCCGGGCGGACCGGACCGTCAAACCTAAAAAGCAATGGACCAAAAGACTTTTGAAAGGGCTTGGGGAAAGCTTTTCTTCAGAATAGTTTCAACAAAAAAATACCGCCCCACAGGGCGGCACCTTTTGCCTTCACTATTCCACTGCCTGACCGGCCTGGGTCCTCCTTTTTTTCAGCACAGCCAGCATGACCATTCCCATGAGGGACCCGCCGGCAAGTGACAGAAGATACATCAACGGCCTTCCCACCACAGGAAAAACAAATATCCCTCCGTGGGGAGCCTGCAAAGTGCAGCCGAAAAGCATCGACAGCGCCCCGGCAGTCCCGGCGCCGATCAGGCACCCCGGTATCACCCTCCCAGGGTCCGCCGCCGCATAGGGTATGGCCCCCTCGGTCACAAAGCTAAGACCCATGACGATGTTCACCGGACCGCTGCGCCGCTCCTCCTCGGTCCATCTGCTCTTGAAAAAAACAGTGCAGAGAGCTATGGCTATTGGCGGCACCATTCCCCCCAGCATAACCGACGCCATCAGCCTCATGCCTGTGTCCGGATTGTCCGTCAGCTGCTGGAGGGCAAAGGCGTAGGCCGCCTTATTGAACGGCCCGCCCATATCAATGGACATCATGGCGGCGATGATGAACCCCAGCAGGACCCTGAAACTGCCAATGCTGTTGAGTACCGTGGCAAGGCCTCTGTTTATAAGTCCCATGGCCGGGTTCACGGCGCACATTACCAGCCCTATCGTCAGCAGTCCCCCCAGCGGCAGTATCAGCACCGTCCTTATGCCCTCCAGAGCCTTTGGCATACCGCTGCAAAGGCTGACAAATCTTTTCATTATCCAGCCTCCGGCGAACCCGGCCAGCATTGCCCCCAGAAATCCCGACGGCACCCCGCCCATCGGGTCGGCAAAAGTCGAGCCGGCAGCCGCCATAGCTCCCCCGGCCATCCCGACCAGAAAGCCCGGCTTGCCAGCGATGCTCATGCAGATATGTCCCGCCAGCACCGGTATCATCAGATCAAAGGCATACCCGCCCACGGTCTTGAACCAGGCAGCTGCCGCAAGATGGGTCCCGAAGGCAGCGTCCTGCGGTGCGCCGCCTATGGAGTCTATCAGAAAGGCGATCGCTATGAATATCCCTCCCGACACCGTGAAGGGCAGCATATTCCCCACCCCTTCCATCAGGTGGTCGTAGAGCTTTTTCTCCTTTGGGTCCTTGTTTTCTTCGCCGCCGCTGCGGGTCTTTTCTTTTTCCATCATCTTTTCCCCCTGCCAAATTTTTTCCGGACAGTAGAAAGTATACCACATTTCCTCCTGCTTTTCAATCAGAATTTATTCCCGCCTATAAATATCTGCAAACAAAAAAGCTGCCCGTCTATATGGGAAGACGGGCAGCTCAGGTCTGTTAAGCCGTGTAAGTCTTATAATTATCAGCCCTATCAGCCATTGTACTCAGTGCCGTAGTAGCAGGCCAGATAGATGTCTTTCAGCTCGCTGATAAGAGGATATCTGGGGTTCGCACCTGTACACTGATCGTCGAAGGCGTCCTCGCTCATCTTATCCAGAGTGGCAAGGAAGTCCTCCTCGCTGATGCCGTATTCTGCGATGGTCTTCTTGCAGCCCACACGCTCCTTCAGCTCCTCGACCTTTGCGCAGAGCATATCGAAGCACTCTCTGTCGTCCTTGCCGAAAAGTCCAAGGAAACGTGCTGCCTGAGCATACTTCTCCAGAGTCTTGGGATATTCATACTGCGAGAAGGTGCCCATCTTGGCGGGAACGGGGTTTGCATTGAACTTCATGACATTGGTGATGACCAGAGCGCAGCAGATGCCGTGGGGCAGGTGGTGATAAGCACCCAGCTTGTGAGCAAGACTGTGGCCGATGCCGAGAAAAGCGTTTGCGAAAGCCATGCCGGCCATAGTGGCGGCGTGGGCCATCTTCTCTCTCGCCTTAACGGCAGTCTGCCCGTTGTCAACGCACTCAGGCAGGTTGTCGAAGGTCATTTTCAGCGACTGCAAAGCTATGCCGTCGGTAAAGTCAGTTGCCATAACGCTCGCCAGTGCCTCCAGATTATGTACCATGCAGTCAAGTCCGGATGCGCTGGTAAGTCCCTTAGGTGCGCTCATCATCAGGTCAGTGTCGATAATGGCCATGTTTGGCAGCAGCGCATAGTCAGCCAGAGGATACTTATGACCGGTCTTCTCATCGGTGATGACTGCAAAGGGCGTCACCTCAGAGCCTGTGCCTGAAGAGGTCGGTATACAGATAAAGTAAGCCTTCTCGCCCATCTTGGGGAAGGTGTATACCCTCTTCCTGATGTCGATAAATCTCATTGCCATGTCAAGGAAGTCAGCGTCCGGATGCTCATAGAGCACCCACATTATCTTAGCGGCGTCCATAGCCGAGCCGCCGCCGATGGCGATGATGGTATCCGGCTCAAAGGCCCTGATGGCCTTAACGCCTTCCATTGCGCAGCCAAGGGTCGGGTCAGGCGCAACATCAAAGAAAACGTTGTGCTCAATGCCCATCTTGTCCAGCTTGTCGGTGATGGGCTTTGTATAGCCGTTCTTGTAAAGGAACTGGTCGGTAACGATAAAGGCCTTCTTCTTGCCCATAACGGTTTTCAGCTCGTCAAGAGCCACGGGCAGACAGCCCTTCTTGAAGTAGACTTTTTCAGGCGCTCTGAACCAAAGCATATTCTCTCTCCTCTCGGCAACGGTCTTGATGTTCAGCAGATGCTTTACTCCCACGTTCTCCGAAACGGAGTTTCCGCCCCAGGAGCCGCAGCCAAGGGTCAGGGAGGGAGCGAAATCAAAATTGTAAAGGTCGCCGATGCCGCCTAAGGAGGACGGTGTGTTGACTATCAGTCTGCTGGTCTTCATTCTCAGTGCGAACTTCTCCAGCTTTTCCCTCTCATTCACATTGTCTATCCACAGCACAGATGTATGACCAAGGCCGCCGTTGTTTTCAAGCAGTGCCTCCGCCTTGTCAAGTGCGTCGTCAAAATCCTCCGCCTTGTACATACCCAGCACGGTGGTGAGCTTTTCGTGGCCGAATGCCTCGTCGTGGTCGGTCCTCTCAGCCTCGCCTATGAGTACCTTCACGTTCTCAGGCACCTCAAAGCCGCAGAGCTTGGCGATGGTCACAGGTCTCTGCCCGACCACCTTGGCGTTGAGGGCGCCGTTGATTATCATGGTATGCCTTACCTTATCAGCCTCCTCAGGGCTGAGGAAATAACAGCCCCTGGCGGTGAACTCGGCCTTGACCTGGTCATAGATCTTCCTGTCAACGATGACTGTCTGCTCGGTGGCGCAGATCATGCCGTTATCAAAGGTCTTTGAATGTATTATGGAATTGACAGCCACCCTGATGTCAGCAGAGGCGTCGATTATTGCCGAAGCATTGCCGGCGCCCACGCCCAGGGCCGGTGTGCCGGAGGAATAAGCGCTCTTGACCATTCCGGGGCCCCCGGTGGCAAGTATCAGGTCGGAGTCTCTCATTATCTGATTTGTCATATCCAGCGAAGGCACGTCTATCCAGCCGATGATACCCTCAGGTGCGCCTGCCTCCACAGCGGCCTCAAGCACTATCCTTGCGGCCTCGATCGTGCAGTTCTTTGCACGGGGGTGGGGGCTGATGATGATGCCGTTTCTGGTCTTCAGGCACAGCAGGCACTTGAATATGGCGGTGGAGGTAGGATTGGTGGTGGGGATAACGGCGGCTATCAGACCGATAGGCTCATATATCCTGGTAGTCCCATAGGCCTCGTTGCGCTCGAAGATGCCGCAGGTCTGAACGTTTTTATAAGCATTGTAGATGTGCTCTGAAGCATAGTTGTTCTTGATGACCTTGTCCTCCACTATGCCCATGCCCGTCTCCTCAACAGCCATCTTCGCAAGGGGTATCCTTGCCTTGTTGGCAGCTATCGCAGCGGCCTTGAATATCTTGTCCACCTGTTCCTGAGTGTAGGTCGCAAAAACAGCCTGAGCAGCCCTGACCTCCTTTATCTTAGCCTCCAGGGACTCAACGCTGTCTACTATCTGCACTCTCTGCTCCTGTTCAGCCTTCTTAGTTTTAGCCATGATCCAAACCTCCATACTATTTTGATTTAGTAAAATCAGTCTTTTATCTTCTGCTCTGCCCGCAGTCTCACCCGAAGCCGCAGAAGAGCTTTCTTATCCTTAAATTTTATTCGGCTCCGGTCCTGAGCCCTGTTTGCTTGATGGACCGGGCTGTGTCAGTCCGGCATCTGTTCGTTGATCTCATCAAGAAGACGGAGCGTTCTGTACGTCTTGCTGCAATTTCTGCACTGCCAGTCAAGATCGCTTTTCTTCGCTTTCTTATGCAGCAGTTCCAGCTCATGGCCGCATACAGGACATTCAGCCTTTTCCTGCTGCCAGAGTCTCTTCAAAAAAGACACTGCGTCGTTTCTCGAACCAAAGCCGAGCTCTTTTAAAACCGCCCTTTCCAAACCATCGTCCTCCCCATATACCGGACATACAGCAATACACGGCCAGATCGTTTTCCCTCTGTCATAACTTAATTATAGCAGTTTGTTATTTTTTTGTCAATTAAAAGACCCCACAGCTTTTTATTTTTTTATTTCTCCTTTCTTAGCGATTATACACAAAACTTGAATATATCATGATATAATGTTGATATTCTGTTAAGGCAATATTGCACAATAAAATATTGCGCTTTTTATAGAAGGTAAATAAAAAACTCTTTAAAGTATGAATTAGCCAAATCTTTAATATGAACGTAAGCTTAACATTTGTGATTTTCACGAAAAAGGGTTGATTTTTTATTTGATCTGTAGTATAATATCAACATCAACATAATAAGTATCATAACACATCACACCGTTGTCATTTTCAACATAGCTTTTACCCCCGGCTAACTTTTTTACAGCCGGGACAGGTCGCATTGGATACAGTGACAGCGGCAGTCCCAGGGAAAAGGAGTTTTATATTATGGAGCTAAAAAATTTTGTTGCTCACGGCGATATCTATGATATCTATGAGTGTGACGGCATGGCCATCAATGTTTACACCAAGCCTGAGTATAAAGAGAAATGTCTTTATGCCGCACTGACTCACGCCAGATGCGAGACGACTATGGTCAATTCGTTCATAAAGACACCTGTCCTCCACGAGGTCAGTGTCATCGACGGGAACTGGGCCATATGCTTTGATTTTATCAAGGGAAAGACCCTCCAGCAGCTTATGGACGAGAACCCTGAAAAGATCGACACCTACCTCAATCAGTTCATAGATATCCAGAACGAGATCCATGCGCAGTATATGCCCCTGCTTTCAAAGCTGAAGGACAAGATGGCAAGGCAGATAAAGAGCCTGGCCGCCATAGACGAGATCAAGAAGTATGAGCTGCTCACAAGGCTGGATTCCATGCCTAAGCACATCAAGCTCTGCCACGGTAATTTTGCCCCCAAGAACGTTATCATAAACGACGAGGGCACCTATGTCATCAACTGGTCTGCGGCAAGACAGGGCAATGCCTCAGCGGACGTAGCAAGGACCTATCTGCTCTTCGCACTAAACGACCCCAAGATGGCCGATGTATATCTTGACAAGTACTGTATGAAGAGCGGCACCTCAAAACAGTATGTGCAGGCATGGCTGCCCATCGTGGCCGCCGCCCAGCTCATAAAGGGCAAGGAAGAGGAGAAGGAGCTGCTCATGCGCTGGATAGACGTTGTGGACTATTCCTGATCTGAAAAACGGTATATATGGACTTTCAGCTCCCCTGGATCTGCCGGGGGAGTTTTTTTGTCCCCGAAAGTAAAAAAATTGTAACCTTATTGGGAAAGCTATATTAAAGTTGACCAAATTTTCTTCCCGCACCGGCGTGATGATAGTGTCAAACGGTGAAAATTTGTAACAAAGCGGTACTTTCACTTTACTTTTTTTATATGTTGTGATATATTATCATTACTAAAATTATTGATATCAGAAGGAACGGTCTGAGGAAAAGGCCGTGGGTCTGCCCGGGGATAGAACATGATGATCTTTCCGGCGGCGGACCGTCAGGGTCTTTTGTAAATGACCACGGAGGGTAATAAGTGAGGAAAGTTAATTTTTTAACGATGTCTGTGCTCTGTGCGGCGGTAATGCTCTGTTCCTGTTCTCAGACAGGGACAAAGTCCGGCGAGAGCACCGGGAGCCAGACAGAGCAGAGGACCGAGACGTTCACTCTGCCGGCCCATGAGGCTTTTGCAGAGGTGCCGGAGGAGATAGAGTGTAATTTTGACAGCATAATCGACTCCATCGAAAGGGCCTATCCTCTGGAAGAGCAGGAGATAAGGCGCTATTACGGCTATGTGGGCATCAGCTGCGTCGAGGGCGAGGAATGTCATGTTTTCAATGTCTATGACGTCAGGGACGGCAATGCCGAGCTGCTGGCAAAGGCAGCCGTGACCGACGAAAACAGCAGGGTATACCTGATGGACCAGGGAGAGGATTACCGGCTGTTTGAGGACAGAGAACAGTAACAGGGACTACTTCTATTTTTTTACAGTCATCAGAATACAGGAAAAAGTCGCCGCAGCGGGGCAAAAAGCTCTGCTGCGGCAGCTTTTTTGCCAAATTTGCAGGATTTAGTCAAGAAACTTGCAAAAAGCGGTTGACTTTGTAAAAAAAATGGTGTATAATGAATTTTGTAAATTTTGATAATTCACAGTCAGAGCCTGTCAAAAGGCTCTGACAAGGAAAGGAAAGATATCTATGCCAAAGCTCAATGAGAATTTTTTTGACCTTGAAAAGAACTATCTTTTCATCAATATAGCAAAGAAGGTCAAAGCCTTCACCGCCGCCCACCCTGAGGCCGATATTATCAGAATGGGCATCGGTGACGTTACCCTTCCCATAGCCCAGTGCGTGGTGGACGCCATGAAGAAAGGTGCCGACGAAATGGCCGTCAAGGAGACTTTCAGGGGATATGAGGACAGCGGCGCAGGATACGATTTTCTGAGAGAGGCCGTTTCAGGGTATTATAAGAGCTTCGGAGCGGACGTGCCGGCCCGGGACATCAGGATAAACGACGGCGCCAAGGCCGACTGCGGGAATATAGTCGATATCTTCGGGGAGGACAATGTGGTCCTTGTCACCGACCCGGCCTACCCGGTGTATGTTGACACTAATGTAATGGCCGGCAGAAAGGTCATCTATGCAGACTCCAATGAGGATAACGGCTTTGCCGCCATGCCCGACTATGGAGTGAAGTGCGACCTTATCTATCTCTGCTCCCCCAATAACCCCACCGGCTCCGCCTATACCGCCGAACAGCTGAAGGTCTGGATAGATTATGCGAATAAGAACAACGCCGTCATCATCTACGATGCCGCCTATGAAGCCTTTATAACCGAGGAGGATATCCCCCGGAGCATCTACACCGTCCCCGGGGCCAGGGAATGTGCCATCGAGATGTGCTCTCTGTCGAAGACCGCAGGGTTCACCGGCATGAGGTGCGGCTATACGGTGGTGCCCTCGGAGCTTGTGGTAAAAAACTCCAGGGGTGAAGATGTCAGGGTCGCAGACCTGTGGGGAAGAAGACAGGGCAGCAAATTCAACGGCGTCAGCTACCCGGTCCAGTGCGCAGCAGCGGCGGTATTTACCCCTGAGGGCCTGAGACAGACCGGCGAGAACATCGCCTACTACAAGGCAAACGCACGCCTGATCGCCCGGACCTTTGACGAGATAGGCATAAAATATACCGGCGGTGTCAACTCGCCTTACATCTGGTTCAAGTGTCCGTGGGGAATGGGTTCATGGGAATTTTTCGACCTGCTGCTGGAGAAGGCCTGGGTGGTCGGGACCCCCGGAGCCGGTTTCGGCAAAAACGGCGAGGGCTGGTTCAGGCTCACCGCATTCGGCGACAGGGACCGGACCGCCGAGGCCATGGAAAGATTCAGAAAACTGATAAAAGAACATTGACGGACCAGATAAGGACCGCCGCAACAAAAGTCCTTTAAAAGGTCTGACCGCAAAAAACAGCCTGTTGCTCAGAAACGGGCTGTTTTTGTGTAAAACCGCTAAAATCAGCTGGTAAAATTCTACATTGACCCGGCAGCAGCCGCTTGAAAAATAGTAATTTTTATGTTATGATTAACTAAGAAAGTTATATTTTATAATTTTATTCTACAGGAGGAATGTATATGGGTCTGTTTGACGATCTGAAAGCTGCGGCTCCCGCTGCCGCACCCACGGGAAACAGGACGGAGACGGTCACTTTTCCCACCCTGCCCGATGACCTTCAGGGCTTCACTTCCCTGCCCCAGGCACAGCTGACCTCGCCCTTTGATACAGCGGCGCTGACAGTGCTGGCACTTTGCTTTTACCCCAAGGATAAGGACACGAGCATCGCAATGCTGAACTTCCTGAGAGGTCCCAGACCTCTCAGCCCCATGGATATGCAGTTCATAAGGGACAGGTTCATGGATAAGGACTATGTGCCGAGATCTTATTTCACCGGCGCCACCCCCGCCAACGACTATGCCCCCTCGCAGCCTTATTCCATAAAGGTCTTCGAGAACCCCTATTCCTATGAGAACGAGGGCTATGCTAAGCTTTTTATAAACTCCGGCGGAGCTGACAGTCCCAGATTTGTCCAGCTGAGAAAGGCCAAGGACGGCAAGTGGTACCTGTGGGAGCAGTTCCTTCTGTCCGGGATAAGAGAGCCGGAAAGCTCAGATCCGTGGGCCTGAAGCGATGAGCCTCAGACAGTGAAAAGACACACCCCTGCTTTTTATGGCAGGGGTGTTTTTTGCCCATAAACGGACAAAGGCACCCGAGGGTGCCTGAGCCGTTCATATATTGTTTTCTTGGGGGTTCATGAAACCTTTGAATATACCTGGCCGCCCTGGAGAGTCTTGCCGTTTGCGGCGAACATCTCTGAAACGGTCACTACCTGCCAGCCGTTCTGCTTGAGCCAGGGCATCGGATACTCCATGGCCTCAGCGGTAGAAGCATAGTTCTCGTGGCACAAAACGATGGCGTTTCTCAGTGTTCCGTTGTTCGCAGCGTTCTGGATAGTCTGGATTATCTGCTGTGCAGATCTGCCGTTGTAATCCTGAACGTCGATGGAGCAGGAGATCAGAGGCACATCGTAGAGGGTCTGCTGCACCTGCCAGTTGGAGGCAAGATAGGGCAGTCTCATGAGCTTGGAAGGCTCAGCGCCGATTATGTTCCTGAGCTTGTTGTAGGTGGTGTCGAACTCGCTCCTTATCTCGGATGCGGAGAGCTGGGTAAGGTTGCGGTGGGTAGTGGTGTGGTTAGCTATCTCCATGCCCTTGCCGTAAGCGTATCTTACCTGCTCGTTAGTCTTTATCCAGTCGCCTACATAGAAGAATGTTGCGTGGAAACCGGAGTTTGCCACAGCGTCGATTATCCTGTAAGCCGGGTCAGACTTGCTGTAAGCGCTGGCGCCGTCGTCAAAAGCGATGGCTACCATAGGCTTTGAGGGGTCAACATAATAACCGCCGTTGCCGGAGCTACTGCTGCTCTGCTGGCTGCCGGAGTTAGAACTGCCTGATGCGCTCTGACTGCTGCCTGCGGTGCCGCCCATTGCCTGGTCAAGATAGTAGTCTGTCAGGTTATCGGACTCCACATAGAGCGTGCAGTTTGAAGCACCTGCCGGGATAGTGAAATTAGTATTTTCCAGCTTGGTCCATGTGCCGCTGGCAGCGTTTGCGGAGGCTACCTGAGCGTACTTGGTCTGACCGTTCTGGTCATACTGGAGAGTGAGCTGCATGGTGGCTGCTCTGCCGCTGTTCTGGAGCACCTGGGTGCTGAAGCTGTAAGCGGTGCCTGCCTTGAAATACGTCCCGTCAAGGTCTATAGCTGCACCGTTCCAGCTGGAGGTCCTGCCGCTGACATACAGTGACTTGCTGCCTGCGAAAGCCTTTGCAGAGGAAGAAGACACGTTTGCATTGCCTCTTGACTTCCAGTAATCTGTTCCGTTCTCGAAAGTGCTCGTGAAGAGGCTGCCCGAACCTGTCTGGCTGCTGCTCTGGCTGTTGTTATTGCTGCTCTGGTTATTATTCGAGCTGCTCTGGCTGCTGCCGCTGTTTCCGCCGCCTGTAACTACGGAAGACTTTGTGCCGGCAGATGCGCCCATGGCCTGGTCAAGATAATAATCAGTCAGGTTTTCGGATTCGATATACAGTGTGCAGTTGGATGCACCTGAGGGAATGGTGAAATTGGAGTTTTCCAGCTTGGTCCATGTGCCGCTGGCTGCGTTCACAGAAGCCACCTGGGTGTACTTGGTCTGACCGTTCTGGTCATACTGGAGGGTCATCTGCATGGTGGCAGACTTGCCGCTGTTCTGTAAAACAGCAGTGCTGAAGCTGTAGGCATTGCCGCCCTTGAAATAATCGCCGTTCAGGTCGATGGCTGCACCGTTCCAGCTGGACTTTCTGCCGCTTACCTGAAGAGACTTGGAGCCTGCGTAAGCTCTGGAGCTGGTAACGGCTACCTTAGCGTCGCCTCTTGCCTTCCAGTAGCCCTCATCGGTCTCGAAATCACTGGACCACATAACGCCGGAGGCCTGGCTGCCGCTCTGGCTGTTATTGCCGCTCTGGCTGCTGCTGCCCTGACTGCTGCTTCCGGAGCCGCCTATCCTCAGGGTATTGCCGTAAACGGTAGCCTTGCCGCTGGACTGATAGCCCTCGATGTTCAGCGCTACCTCATACATCTTGCCCATTGTCAGGCCGGCCTTCTCCCAGGCTCTGAAATGGTTGGATACGCTTATGGTGCCTTCGATATATGTGCCGTTGCCCGTAGGCTTGCTGCGGCGGACGCTCCAGTACTGGTCAAAGGTAGTGTCGCCGTCGATGGAAGGCTGATTGTATCTGGTGGTCTTGTAAATATCATAGGTGCCGCCGTCAGTGGTGACGCTCCCAAGGGAGCTGGCGTTTCCGGGCGGTCTCCAGCTGCCCCATGATTCTACGATATAATACTCTACCAGCGGATTTCTTGTCCAGCCATATACGCACATATAGGAGTTGCCGTTAGGCTGAAAATCGACTGCATAGTCGATAGAGATCTCACCGAGCTGTGAATAAGTCTTCGTGCAGTCAAACTTCTGTCCTTTGCGGAACAGGCAATTGTTGATGTTGCTCCACTCGCAGGAGAAGGTCCCTCCGCCTGTTATGGTCATCGACGTATTGCCGGTATCCTTCCAAAGCTCGTAAGCGTACCCGTCCTCCGTACCTGTCTTGTTGTTGTAGAAGGTCTGCGCCGCTGACGCAGGCAGGGCGGGTATCATTCCGGTAAGACACATCACTGCGGCTGCTGCGCCGCCGACGAGCTTATTCAGAAAGCCTCTCTTCATTTGGATCATACCTCGCTTTCAAAAACGCTTTCAATACATAATTTTACACGGACGCACATCAGGCCGATCCGGCGGTACCTTTCCGGACAAACTTTTTATGCAACCCTTACAGAAATTTTATCATATTTGCGAAAATTTTCAAGCTAATTTTTGCTATTGGGAAGTAAAAGTTAGTCAATTATTGCGCATTTTGCCTTTTTACCATAAATTTATTGCACTTTTTTAGTAGTTTTTATCATGTTTAACATGATTATTTTAATATGTGTACAAATTTTAACACAATTTTCGGTCAGAAACTAATTTGAAATATTTTCGTAGACTAAGCGATATGCACAAAAATCGGTCAGAAACTTTGTTGCCCCGCTGATAGGCACTTTCGTGGCCGTCCGACCTTTCTCCGGCCATTTCTGCAACGTTTTCGGCGGCCTGTCCGGCCCGCATTTTTACTATATCGTTTACTCTCACGCCGGCCAGAAAGCGCAAAAAATGGCATAAAAAACGTCCCCTCCCGCAGCTGCGAAAGAGAACGTTTTCTGTATATATACAGTATCAAACTATTATTATGCACCGAGGTTCCCTGGTGACCATGTCCATCGACGCTGCGAGAGTAGCGGCGTCTATCCTCAGCAGGCTCCGTGGACCGTTTCCGTAATAGGGGTCCGCATAGTAGAAATACAGCGTCCCGTCGATATATTCATACCCGCAGACTACCACGAAATGGGTCCCCGAATTGTAATGAGTAACGATGTAGGAAGTGTACTGCACCACAACTATAGCTCTGCTGCCTGAGTCTATCTTACTTTTCAGATTGCTTGCCGTATCTCCGCCGTAGACGTTCACCGCATTGTACAGTCCCCCCGAGAACTGGTTTATGAGCTTGATAAGGTTGGGCGCAGTGATGCCGCCGCCGCCCCTGAGACTGCCCTGGTCGTTAAGGCCACGGTTCTCAGCATAGACTATCAGATCGTCCTTGCTCCAGCCGGCTCCCTTCTGCCAGTTCACCAGAATGGCAGCAGCCGCAGGTCCGCAGGCGGAGCTTCCGTAGATACTTCCGCCCATCTGTCCTATGGCTCCGGTGGGGAGCACTTTTGCATTGCTGCGGACATAGACGTTCTCCTTCTTTATCAGGCACTCCTTGTCCATATAGCTGATGACATAGTATCCGTCATACTGCGAATCAAAGCGCCCCGCATAGAAGGAATTGGCATAAACTGTCCCGGCATAGGTCTTGTCGAGGTTATAGACCGTGCTGCTGCTGCCGATGTAGAAAAGCAGCCCCAGAGAATTCGTCTCGCATTCAACGCTGTCGCTGTAAGGGCTGTAAATTCGTCCTTCACCATCATATGTGAACGCAGCTATCCTGTACTTATATGCGGTCATGGCCTCCAGGCCAGAGTCAGTATAGCTGCACTCATTGTCGGCGGTCTGCTCCGTTATCTTTTCCCAGTCATTGCCGTTGTACCGGTAAAGCTCGTAGCCGTCGGCCCCATTCACCTCAGACCAGCTGAGTGTCACCGAGTCTGCCGTATGGCCCTCGGCTTTCAGCACAGGTGCGGCTAAAGGCTCCTTCTCAGTACAAAACTCATAGAGCTTATCTATGCCGGAGAAAATATACTTCCCATCAACGTGCCTATAGCTCTCCACATAATACTTATATACCGTCCCGGCCTTCAGTCCCTCATCAACATACTCCGTCACGTCAGGTGAATCGAACAGGGCCACTCTTCTGCTCCCGTTCATGTACGGCACCGAAACTGCATAGCCGTCCGCACCCTCCACCTTGTCCCAGCTGAGGGTCAGCCTGTCCGTTCCCGCCTCGGCCCTGACCTCGCCAACGCCGTCAGGTCTTATGTAAAACTCCCTTATCAGGGAGGACTTGTAGTTGCCGACTCCTACGACCCTGACATAGGCCCTGCCGGGCAAAATATTGTTGTGGAAAATGAGGGTATAGTCCCTGCCCTCTTCAAGGGTCTTGTCGCCGGCCTTGACTGTGACGGCGGTAGTCTTCGGGCTGCCGTCACTGGGCTGATAAAGCTCTGCCGGACTTACCTTGCACCCCAGCTTTACCAGGGCCGCCGGATATATCCTGAACTGGCCGGAAATACTGCCAGTGACGCCGTTTTGTCCGGTAACGGTCACATAGGCCGTGCCTGCGTCCACATTGTTCTCATAGCTCACTTCATAGTATGAAGGGTCAAGGCTCTGTGTCCCGTGCATCACCGCCACCGCAGGCCGCAGCTCTTCGCCGGTATAAACTATCCCGTCATAAAGCCCCGCTCCCTCTATCTCCAGGCTGCACTGAGAAAGGTCAGTGACCTCCTCCTGCTCTGCGGTGCTGCTCTCATCGCCGCTCTCACTGCTGTCTGTACCGCTTTCAGAAACCTCCGGACCGGCCTGAATGTCCTCTGTACTGTCCGCCGCCGCCATCAGCCTGCCGCCGAAGCTGAACACCATTGTCAGGGCCGCTGCGAAAGATAATATCTTTTTATACATCTTATCACCCACATCTGTCTTATCCTGCGGCTTTCGCACGAATTCCCCCGAAAGCCTGCAATATAAACATATTCTCATTTGATTATACAACATTCATCAATTATTGTCAAGTATGGATAAGACATCACCTATTACAAAAAAAATGTAAAATACAAACAAATTATACTGCCCGACAAAATAAAAAGGTCCCCGGACTTCTGCCCGGGGACCATACTAACTATAGCTTACCACCATATCTTAGGCAGGTATGCGATGATGTCCTCCTTCATCCTTATGACCTCACGCCTTGCAGCCTTGGCGTATTCATGCTCGTCGCACTCCTCTTTCTTGTAGGCGCACATAACGCCCCTTGAGGAATTGACTACAACGCCAAGACCGTTCTCGTCAAAGCCCTTTGAAACGCCCTCTGCTCCGCCGCCCTGTGCTCCGTAGCCGGGTACAAGGAAGAATGTATGGGGAAGTGCCTTCCTCATCTCAGCAAGCTGTTCGGGATAGGTGGCCCCCACCACAGCCCCCACGGAGCTGTAGCCGTATCTGCCCATGGCCTCTGCGCCCCATTTTTCACACATATCCCCCATGGTGGCATAAACGCTCTTGTCGCCTATCATAAGGTCCTGAAGTTCCCCCGAGGACTTATTGGAGGTCTTGACCAGGACAAAAATTCCCTTGTCGAACAGCCTGCACTGCTCTAAAAGCGGGCTGATGCCATCGGTGCCAAGATAGCCGTTGACGGTCAGTGCGTCCGCACCGAAGGCCTCTATCTTCTCTCCGCCCACATCAGTCAGTCCGAGATGAGCCGCCGCATAGGCCTCCATAGTTGCGCCTATATCGTTTCTCTTTCCGTCGGTGATGACGAACATACCCTTGCTCTTTGCATACTGAATGGTCTTGTAAAGGGTCTTGACGCCCTCATAGCCGTACATCTCATAATATGCCGCCTGAGGCTTTATCGCCGGGCAGATGTCGTGTATCTCGTCAATTATGCCCTTATTGAATTCCAGCAGGCTCTTAGCGGCGGCCTTCAGGGTCCTGCCATACTTCTTGTACTTCTTTTCCTTTATGTATTCCGGCACATACTCCAGCTTCGGGTCAAGGCCCACCACCGAGGGATTTTGTGTCCTTACAATGTTTTCGATAAGTCTGTCCATGCTCATTTTAATATCCTCCTGCGAACTTAATAAAGGCTGAATACCACCTTGCCCCGGCAGACGGTATAAATGTTCTTGCCCCTGAGCCTTTCACCCTTGAACACTGTGTTCTTGCTCCTGGAGTTCAGCTCTTCGGGAATGACCTCCCACTCATAGTCAGGGTCGAAGATACAAAGGTCACACCTTTCCCCATGTGCTATCTTTACAGCCGGCAGGCCCATTATCCTCCTGGGGTTCACGCTCATGACCTCCACAAGCTTTGAAAGGCTCATCTTCCCCGTATGGTAAAGCTTAGTCAGCGTCACCGCCAGGGAAGTCTCCAGTCCCACCACGCCGTTGGGAGCCTTTTCAAAATCAGCCTTTTCCTCGGCGGAATGGGGTGCGTTGTCGGTTATTATGCAGTCGATGGTCCCGTCTAAAAGAGCCTCCTCCACCGCCTGCCTGTCCTTCTCCGTCCTCAGAGGGGGCGACATCCTGTAGTCAGCGTCCCTGGAAAGGAGTTTTTCGTCGGTATAGGTAAAGTAGTGCGGCCCCGTTTCGCAGGTGACCTTAACGCCGTCCCTCTTTGCGGCTCTGATGATATTCACCGAGCCATAGGTCGAAACGTGGCATATATGTATCCTTGCACCGCAGCTCATGGCAAGGCAGATCTCCCTTGCGGTGATGCTGTCTTCGCTGGCCCGGTCCATGCCCTTTACGCCCAGCTTTTCAGACACCTCGCCCTTATTTATTATGCCGCCGTTTATTATTTTCAGGTCCTCGCAGTGTGAGGTTATCAGCAGCCCCGTTTCGTTGGTCTTCTCCAGGGCCTGTCTCATCAGCTCTGCGTTCTCCACAGGCCTTCCGTCGTCAGAAATGGCAACTATCCCGGCCCTTTTGAGTTCCTCCTGGTCGCAAAGCTCCTCACCCTTCATGCCTTTGGTGACGCAGGCGTAGGGTATGACGTCTATCCCGGTCCTTTCAGCCTTGTCGAAGACATATCTCACTGCCTCCGGCGAGTCGATGGGCGGCTTGGTGTTGGGCATACAGGCCACCCCAGTAAAGCCCCCGGCCTTAGCGGCGTTGGCTCCTGTGATGATATCCTCCTTGTATTCCTGCCCAGGGTCCCTGAAATGCACGTGCATATCAAAAAGCCCCGGAACGGCCACCAGCCTTCCCTGTCCGTCAATGACCCTCTGAGCGTCTCCACAGTCTTCGAGTCTGCCCACGGCGGTGATAAGGCCGCCGCTGACAGATATATCCACTATCCCGTCAAGGCCGGACTGAGGGTCAACGGCCCTGACGTTTTTTATCAGTAGCTCTGTCATTTTTAGTTGTGTTCCTTACCGTCATTGAACTGCTCAACGGTCCTGGTCCTTGTGCATCTGAAAATATTGCCGTCGGTATTCTGCACTATGAGCTTCACCTCAGCAGATGCAGCCATTACGGCCTTTCTCTGGTTGTTGCTCATCATGGTCCAGCCAACATCAGCGTAAGGCTCATCATATTCCAGATCTGCATAGGTGATGGTAGAGAAAAACTTCAGCTTTTCGCCAAGATCAAGAGTAGTGTCCCTGGTGTCGTTAGGCAGCACCAGCAGCTTTATCCTCTTATTGTCCTCATCTATCTTGAAATAGCCCTTTGCATAGCTGTGAGAGGTATCGCTCTCCTTGGTGATAGTGAACTCGCCGGACTCACCGAACACCAGTCTCAGATCCTTCTCCTCATCGGTCCAGTAGCCCAGAACGAACTGTCTGGAATCTGTCCCCTTGTCGTGTGTAGGCGTGCTGAAAACATAAGTTCCTACGAACACACCGCATACGATGATGACCACAAAAATAATGCCGAGTATCGACGAAATGACCTTCTTCATTTCTTATCCCTCCTGTTTTGTTTTACTCTCTGGTATTCAGTACAGCGCCCTTATTGGCCGAAGTGACCAGGGACGCATATCTTGCAAGATAGCCGGACTTTATCTTAGGCTCTCTCGGTACCCAGTTCTTCCTTCTCTCAGCCAGTACCTCGTCGCTGACTTCAAGAGTTATCGAATGTGCATTGATGTCGATAGAGATGGTGTCTCCCTCCTCCACCAGTGCGATATTGCCCCCCAGTGCGGCCTCGGGTGAAACATGGCCTATGGCAGCTCCTCTGGTGGCTCCGCTGAAACGTCCGTCCGTGATAAGTGCCACGGTGGAGCCAAGACCCATGCCCTGGATAGCGGAGGTGGGGTTGAGCATCTCTCTCATGCCGGGGCCGCCCTTGGGTCCCTCATACCTGATGACCACCACGTCTCCGGGTACTATCTTTCCTCCCCTGATAGCTGCTATTGCGTCCTCCTCGCAGTCGAATACCCTTGCAGGTCCGCTGTGCCTGAGCATTTCCGGTGCAACGGCGCTCCTCTTGACTACGCAGGTGTCCGGAGCCAGGTTGCCCTTTAACACAGCGATGCCGCCGTTAGGCATATAGGGATCCTCGATGGGCCTGATTATGTCGTGATCCTTATTGACGGCGCCCTTGATGTTCTCTGCCACGGTCTTGCCTGTGCAGGTCATGCAGTCCGTATAGATAAGGTCTTTCTTGGCAAGCTCTGCCAGAACGGCATAAACGCCGCCGGCCTCGTTGAGGTCCTCCATATAGGTATGGCCCGCAGGAGCCAGATGGCAGATATTAGGCGTTTTCTCCGAGATCTCGTTGACCAGCTCCAGGTCAAGGTCTATGCCGCACTCGTGGGCGATGGCCGGCAGGTGGAGCATGGAATTGGTGGAGCAGCCCAGGGCCATATCAGCAGCGATGGCGTTTTTGAAGGCCTTCTCAGTCATGATATCACGGGGCCTGATATTGCGGCGGTAAAGCTCCATGACCTGCATACCTGCGTGTTTGGCCAGCTTCAGTCTCTCTGAATAAACAGCGGGGATAGTGCCGTTGCCCCTGAGTCCCATGCCAAGTACCTCGGTCAGACAGTTCATCGAATTTGCGGTATACATTCCCGAGCAGGAGCCGCAGGAGGGACAGGCCTTGTTCTCAAACTCCTCCACGTCCTCCAGGGTAAAGGTCCCCGCATTATATGAGCCAACGGCCTCGAACATACTCGAAAGGGAGGTCTTCTTCCCCTTAACATGACCTGCAAGCATAGGTCCGCCGGAAACGAATACCGTCGGCACATTTACCCTTGCTGCCGCCATCAGCAGTCCCGGCACGTTCTTGTCACAGTTAGGCACCATGACCAGTGCGTCAAAATGATGCGCAAGAGCCATACACTCTGTAGAATCAGCGATAAGGTCCCTGGTAACGAGCGAATACTTCATGCCCTGGTGGCCCATTGCTATACCGTCGCAGACTGCGATGGCCGGGAAAACTATCGGCGTTCCTCCCGCCATTGCCACGCCCATCTTAACGGCCTCGACTATCTTGTCGATGTTCATATGTCCGGGGACTATCTCATTGTAAGAGGAAACTATGCCTACCAGGGGCCTTTCCATCTCCTCCTTAGTCATTCCCAGCGCATTGAACAGCGACCTCTGCGGCGCCTTGTCAACGCCCTCGCAGAAAAAATTCTCACTCATCTTCATTCACGTCCTTTATAGTACTTTCTGATAATAGCGTCCTGCCCGTCCACTGACAGGCAGATCTATCCTTATCTTATCCTCTTGTAAGGCGAACCTGAGCCGGCTATCATGATGATACCGCCCATTATGAACGGCAGAGAGAACAGCCACATCAGGTTCCTCATGCTCATATCCCTGACCTCTATGACATAAAGCGAAACGCTGTCCTCATTCAGGTCCCCCATGATCCTGTTCCCGTCCAGAACAAGGTCATAGTCCTTAGGGGCTCTCTTGAGAAAATCCCTTATCCGCTCATCATATCTGCTGTTTCTGACGATAACGCCGTCAAATGTCACCCCGTTGCCGACGGAATTGTTCATCAGCAGCGCTAAGTAAAGCTCTGTAGACTTTACTTCGTCAACGGCCATTACCATCAGCTTGCCTGTTTCCGGCGCCGCATTGGTCAGGAACATACTGAATCTGCCGTCCTCACCGTATTCGCTGTCCGTGGTGAAAACGTCCGCTGCCGCCTGCTCCGTCCCCCAGGGGTCCTCTGCATAGCCTTTGGGGAAGGCGGTCAGGGAATGGTCCACGGTCCCTGTTACATACTTCCCGTTTTTCAGGTCCTCCTGCGTAAGCTCCGAGATATCCGTCCGCCCGGCATATTTTATCACCCCGGCCAGCCCTGTTATAAGTATCACCAGCCCCACGAGCACCAGGCCGGCGCCTATTTTATGGAATACCGTCAGCCTGAGTTTCATAAGCTACTCCCCGCCGTCCTCAGGGCCCTTGTCCTCAGGTATGACCTCAGGACTGTCCTTGGCGGCTATGTCGATGAACTCCTTGCTGTCCTTGGCGGCCTTCCTGGCCTGCTTTTTGCTGCTGACGGCCTTCACGCCCCCGCTGACAAAAGTCACCGCAGTATCGGCGGCCTTGTTGACCGCATCGCCAAGCTTTCCGCTCTCCACAAATTCCTTGGTCTTGTCCGCAGCCCTGCTGACCGTGTCCCTGAGCCTGCCGCTCTCCACAAAATCCTTGGCGCTGCCTGCGGTGCGGGTCACGCCCTCTTTCAGCTTTCCGCTCTCCACGAACTGCTTGGTCCTGTCAGCAGCCCTGCTGACTCCGTCCTTCAGCTTTCCGCTCTCAACAAATTCCTTAGTCTTACCGGCGGCCTTCGCCACGTCCTCCTTCAGCTTGCCGCTGGTGACATGGTCCTTGGCGTCCTTAGCCGCCTTGGTGAGCTTTTCTTTCAGTGCCATTGCGATACCTCCTTGATAACGCCCTGCGCTCAGAGCGTCTTATCTCTTGCTCAGTCCTAAGAAGGCTGCACCGATTATGCCGGCGTCGTTGCCCAGCTTTGCTATGACTATCTCGGTGTTCTTCTCGGAATTCTTTGTATATATCTCCTTGGCCACCTCTGCCTTCAAAGGCAGCAGCAGCGGGTCGCCCTCGTTGCATACTCCCCCGCCTATGCAGAGAATGTCCGGCTGGAAGATGTTTATGGTGTTTGCTATACCGCAGGCTAAGTAGCGTATATAGTCGTCAACTACCTGCTTTGCAGTCTCATCGCCCTTCCTCATGGCGTTGAAGGCAGTCCTTGCGCTGACCTTGCCGTGCTCTGCGGCCTCCTCATGCAGAAGGCTGCCGGGAGTCTTGTCCATGGCCTCCTTAGTCATTCTGATAAGACCCGTTGCGGAGGAATACACCTCAAAACAGCCCTTCCTGCCGCAGGTACACTGAGGACCGTTTACATTGATGACTGTGTGGCCTATCTCCGCCCCGGCGAAATTGGAGCCTGAATAGATCTTGCCGCCGATGATGATGCCGCCGCCGACGCCTGTCCCCAGGGTTATGCAGACCGCATTGTCTGCGCCCTTTGCTGCCCCGGCCACATACTCGCCGTAAGCCGCAGCGTTGGCGTCGTTCTCAACGTAGCAGGGCTTGTCGATATGTGTCCTCATCAGCTCCACCACCGGGAAGTTAAGAAAACCTAAGTTATTTGAATACTCGATGACTCCGGTGTCTGAATTGGCGGTGCCCGGTGTGCCTATGCCCACGGCCTCGATATCCTCAAGGGTCAGCCCGGCCTCCTTCACGGCCTGCAAAGCGACCTTAGCCATATCCGCACAGATCTCCTCGCCGGGTCTTGGCAGATCCGTCTTGCAGCTCGCCTTTGCAACTATCTCAAAATCTTCGCTGACCACGCCGGCCTTGATATTGGTGCCGCCAAGGTCTATGCCTATGTAATATTTCATATCAGTTTTTCCCTTCTGCATTTCATTTATTTTTTCCGGTCACTGCTGACCCATATCGTCTATCCTGGTCAGAACGAACCTGCACTTGCCCTCCAGGGTAAACTTCCCTACCCCGGCGCTGACAAAGATGCTGTCGCCCTTCCTGGCGTTTATCTTCACATCTCTCTTGCTCAGCGGTGCAGTGCTGCTCTCGTCCCTGAACATATAGGAGCCTCTCAGCACCGGCTCGCCCTCCAGTATCAGCAGGCTCACGAATGAGCTCTCGTCCGCCGTGAACTCGGCCTTTTCCTCCACGTCCACCCTGTAGGTGGTGAAGTACTCGCACCTTGCCATGAGCTTTATGACCGCCCCGTTCTCTTCCACCTCAGGCACATCGGGATACTGCTCGGCAGGACACAGCTTTGTCACATCGAGAGCCTTGTCGATATGCAGCTCCCTCTGTCTGCCGTCCTTGCCTACCCTGCCGTAATCGTAGATGCGGTAGGTGGTGTTGGAATTCTGCTGTATCTCAGCTATGAGTATGCCCTTTCCTATGGCGTGCAGAGTGCCGGACTTTATGAAGAAAACGTCCCCCTTATGGACCGGCACATTGTTGGTCACTTCAAGCAGGGTGTTGTCCTTTATCCTGCGGGCGAATTCCTCCTTGGTTATCTCGCCCTTGAACCCGTAAAGGAGCTCCGCCCCCTCGTCACAGTCCACCACATACCACATCTCGGTCTTTCCGTACTCGCCCTCCACCCTCTGAGCGTACTCATTGTCCGGGTGGACCTGAACAGAAAGGTTGTCCTTGGCGTCGATGAGCTTTATGAGTATGGGGAAGTTCTCAAAGCGCCTGCAATTGGTGCCAAGGACCTCCCGGCCCGCCTTGTCTATATACTCCTGCAAGGTAAGCCCCGCATCGTCGCCGTCCGCCACTACGCTGGCCCCGTCCTTATGACAGGAAAGCTCCCAGCTCTCAGCGACCTTATCATAATCGCAGTCCTTGCCGTACTCGTCCCTTAACCTTGTGCCGCCCCAGAGATAATCCTTGAAAGCCGACTTTAGTCTGAATATCGCCATTAATGATCCCTCCGTTATCTATAATGATCCATCATCATATATTTCCCATATATTGACATTTTTGCCGTGAACGCCCCGATCCCAGGTCTCCGGCGCCAAAATGCCTATACCTCTAATAATAATATCACAATTTTCCCTTCAAGTCAATAAAATTACACAAAAAAACCTGCTCTGCCGTTGCGGGGCAGGCATTTGTTACAAAATTGTTAAGTTTGATATTTTTCCATAAAACTGTCACCTTTATATCGTATCATTATACAGATATATACAGATATCAGAACAGTGCCGTTACAGGCCTTACATACCGAAAAGGAGAAAAATATGAAAAAGCTTATACCCTTCCTTGCCGCCGCACTTATGCTCGCCGGCTGCGGCAAAATGACCGCCGGCACCTACGAGCCGGAAGACCTGAGCAGCCAAGAAGACGGCCTGAGTTCTGCCGGAGCTGACCTTTCCTCTGAGCCCGCTGAAGAAATCGGCGGCGTTGCCACCGACGGTGAAGATACCGTGCAGGAAGGTCCTGCCCCGGTGACAGCCGACACCGGCGGCATAGTATTGATATACGAATACACAAACTACGCCTGGGGCTTTGTGAACAACGGCTATTTTATCGACTCCGACGGGAATGTCTACGGCTTTGACCTGCCCCCGGCAGTATCGTATACGGCTAAGGACGTTCCTCTTGTCGAACAGCTCAAAATGATAAAGGAATTCTCTGAGCCTGCCCTGACCGTTGACAAAGACACCGTCAGCAAGATGGCAGGATACGGCGCCGCCTGCGACCCGGAGGCTGATTTCGATATGGAGCTGACCGCCTTTGACGCCGGGGAAGGCAGATACTTTTTCGTCAGCCCCGACGGTGAGACTATACTCTGCGGCGAAAGCGGCGACTACACCTACACCCCCAAGGACTAGGATATGAAAAAGCTCCTGGAGCTGTGGGACGGACTGTGGGACGCACCTGGCACGTCCCTTTACAAAGTCCCCTACGAGAACTACACTGCCCTTTACACTTCCGAGAGATGCTATCTGACCAATATCGCCCTTGACAGCACCGACATCGAAGGCAGCTTCATACTTTCTTCCCCAGATGAGGTGGAGGACTTTTCTCAGCTCACAGGCATCGACCTGGTGAAAGCTCTCGATATCGACCTCAGCGCTGACATGGACCTTGACAGGTTCATGAACGAAAAGAAGTTCTGCTTTATGGTGAGCATTGGCAGCAGCAGCGCCGACAGTCCGGCAAAAAAAGCCAGCGCCTTTCTCCTCAGGGACGGCGTAGGCGATTTTGCTCCCGGCGAGGACTTTGACAGTCCCTGTTTCTGCAAGGCGGCCGCATTGCAGACCGATATGGACCTGCCTGAAAGAACTGCCGACGGCAGTCTCTGGACAGAGTACCCGGGAGGTCCCGGCTCATAGAAAAGCGTATTCGTGGACCCAATGAGCTTTTGCAGCGTCGTATTGCTCCTCTTCGGGAGATTTGTCCCCCTCGATATCCCGCCGCCCTCAGCGCCGCTCGGCGCCGGTGTTCTTCTGTCCCTGACAGGAAAAGGCCCCATAGGGTAAAACACAGCAAACATAAAGGCGCTGACCTCAATGCGGGGCCAGCGCCTTTTGATATCATGTTTTTTAATGCTCAGCCGATATCGTTGCGGCATATCACGATCGGCAAAAGCTTTTAGATGAACTGACCAAAACAAAAAACCTCTCTGCCGGTTTTCCGGCAAAGAGGTCTGCTTTCAAAGTATTTAGCTGAAAACTTCGCAGGAAATTCTCGTAAATACCGTAATATAGGCGTTTGCGAAAAAATCTTTTAACGCTTCGATAAGTTGGAACGCCGTATTTTCGGCGTTTTTACGTTGCTTTGGACATTGTGTGAGTGCTACATGAATGATATGTAACAGTTCTTAGCGTGTCTTAGCAAGTCACTTGGCATAACAGACGACTTTCTGACAACA